>NZ_JAOTRW010000008.1:0-240339 GCF_030247495.1 Azospira sp.
GGCGGGAGCAGCCTTCTTCGCAGCGGGCTTGGCAGCAGCCTTGGCGGGAGCAGCCTTCTTCGCGGCGGGCTTGGCAGCGGCCTTAGCGGGAGCAGCCTTCTTCGCGGCGGGCTTGGCAGCGGCCTTAGCGGGAGCAGCCTTCTTCGCGGCGGGCTTGGCAGCGGCCTTAGCGGGAGCAGCCTTCTTCGCGGCGGGCTTGGCAGCAGCCTTGGCGGGAGCAGCCTTCTTCACAGCGGGCTTGGCAGCGGCCTTAGCGGGAGCAGCCTTCTTCGCGGCGGGCTTGGCAGCAGCCTTAGCGGGAGCAGCCTTCTTCGCGGCGGGCTTGGCAGCAGCCTTGGCCGGAGCAGCCTTCTTCGCGGCGGGCTTGGCAGCAGCCTTGGCCGGAGCAGCCTTCTTCACAGCGGGTTTAGCAGCAGCCTTCGCCGGGGACTTCTTGTCCTTGGCGGCCTCGGTCTTCGTCTTCTTTGCGGTTGCCATAAATAACCTCCTTCTCCAGGATCGAAAATTGGCTTTAAGACACAACGGACAAAACGAGATCCGCCCGGGAAAAGCACGGACCATTCATCGACCTTCCGGAGGAAGCGCCGGTTGAATACGGAGCGGCAACACGCGAACGAACTGAAGACGCGTGAGCGGCAATACGCAACGACGCCAGCAGGCGTCGGCAGAATAATTCGGGGAGGAGGCTGGACGTTGCCGCAGGTCGACGGCAACGGAAAGAACCGGGGACAAACGCGATGGGATGGAAAGGGCGGGGCGTCATTCTCGGCTCTTGGCGATTCACGGTCGCGGAGGGGTGAAGAAGCCGAGTCCCGCGCCAGTCTTGGCGTTCCGGGATTTGCTTTGCAGCTGTTTTGGCGTGCTTGCGTAAGTGACCACTAGATTTAGTGTGCCCATTGTGATTTGGGCCTAATTCTAGTAATGGGGTATTTCCTATGCAAGTGTTTTTTAACTCTTTTGCATGGCTGGAAAGCGCACGGTTGCGAACTCGCAACGCAATTGCTGCCAGTCGAAATGGGGGCCGGGATCGGTCTTGCGCTGAGGGGCGATGTGGCAATGCCCGGCCACCGCACTGATGGGGTAGTGCCGGAGAATGGCTTGCAGCAAGGCTTTCAGGGCATCGTACTGGGCCG
The DNA here is from genome assembly GCF_030247495.1 of Azospira sp. NCBI lineage: Bacteria > Pseudomonadati > Pseudomonadota > Betaproteobacteria > Rhodocyclales > Rhodocyclaceae > Azospira > Azospira sp. Next base: position 1,134 of record NZ_JAOTRW010000008.1, read on the forward strand.
GCTCGAAGGGCATGGCATCGCATCCTTCGAGCTCGATGCCGATGGAAAAATCGTTGCAGCGCTCCCGCCCCAGCCACTCGGAGACACCTGCATGCCATGCACGCTTGTCGCAGGAAACGAACTGCACCAGCTCGCCATCGCGACGAATCAGGAAGTGGGAAGAGACACGCAGATGGTGAATGGAGGCGAAGTAGGGATGGGCCGCCGGGTCCAGGGTGTTGTCGAACAGATCGAAAATCCAGGGGCCGCCGAAGTCGTCGGGCGGCAGGCTGATGGCGTGGATGACGACCAGGCTCGGCCGCTCTCCCTCGGGCCGCTCGTCCTGATTGGGCGACTCGCGCCGCACTGCGCCGGCCAGCCAGCCCTCGGCATCGAAGCGCTCCGTCATCACTCGATCCCCAGACGGGCCATGCGATAGCGCAGGGAGCGGAAGGTGATGCCGAGCAGGCGCGCCGCCGCCGTGCGATTGCCCTGGGTCTGAACTACCGCCTCCTGAATCGCCTGGCGCTCCAGACGGTCCAGATAGGTATCGAGAGACTCGCCGCCGCGCCCTTCGGAACCGGCATCGGGATGACCGTCATCGGCAAGGGAAAGCTGCAGGTCGCCTTCGTCGATCTCGCTGCCACTGCATAGCGCCGTGGCCCGCTCCAGAATATTCTCCAGTTCGCGGACGTTGCCGGGGAAGGTGTAGCGACACAGCGCCGCTTCGGCCGCGGACGTCAGCGGCAACGCCGACGCCTGATGGGCCAGACGGTCGAGACAGGCACGAGCCAGCTGGGGAATGTCCTCGGCCCGCTCCCGCAGCGGCGGCATGCGCAACTCGATGACGTTGAGACGGTAGTACAAATCCTGGCGGAAGGTGCCGGCCTCGACGCAGGCCTTCAGGTCCTGGTGGGTGGCACAGATGAGGCGCACATCCACCGCCTCCTCCACGGTGGCGCCCACCTTGCGCACCCGCTTTTCCTGGATGGCCCGCAGCAGCTTGACCTGCATGGACAGGGGCAGGTCGGCCACCTCGTCGAGAAACAGGGTGCCGCCCCCCGCTGCCTGGAAGAATCCTTCCCGATCCTGCTCGGCACCGGTGAAGGCGCCCTTGCGATAACCGAAGAACTCGCTTTCCATGAGGTTCTCGGGGATGGCCCCGCAGTTCACCGGAACGAAAGGCGCCTGGCTGCGGTTGCTCTGCTCGTGGATGAGGCGGGCCGCCAGTTCCTTGCCGCAGCCGGATTCGCCGGAGATGTAAACCGGCGCCTGGCTGCGGGCCAGCTTGGCGATGATCTCCCGCACCGTGCTCATGGCCCGGGAATCGCCGAGCAGCTGCAGAGCCTCGCTGCGGGGCGCCCCCTCGGCCGCGGATGCCACCGGCAGATCGATGGCCGACTTGATCAGGGTACGCAGCTGATCCAGGGCCACCGGCTTGGCCAGATAGTCGAAGGCCCCGGCCTTGAGGGCCGCCACCGCGTTCTCGGTGCTGCCGAAGGCGGTGATCACGGCCACCGGCGTCTCGCTGTACTGCTCGCCGATGAGGCGCACCAGTTCCAGCCCTTCCCCATCGGGCAAACGCATGTCGGTCAGGCACAGCTGGTAAGACTCCCGGGCAAGGAACTCCCGAGCCTCGGCCACGGTGCCGGCGCAATCCGCCGCCAGCCCCATGCGGGACAGGGTGAGGTCCACCAGTTCCCGGATATCCGCTTCGTCATCCACCACCAGCACCCGGGCCAGCGCCCCCCTGGCGCGGCGTTCACTTTTGGCCTGAGCCATGCCCTCTCCTTCCCGTTATTCTGAAATGGGCTCCACCGGCCCTGGACTCGCTCAACAACTCCAGCTGCGCCCCGTTGGCTTCGCACAGTTCCCGCGCAATGTGGAGCCCCAGGCCGGTCCCCTTGCCATGGGTGGTAAAGAACGGTTCGAACACCTGCTCCCGGATGGCTTCGGGAATGCCGGGCCCATCATCCTCCACATGCAGCTCCACCATGCCGCCATTGCCGTAGGCAACGCGTAGTTGCACGCTACCGGGTTGTTGCCGGCTGTGCCGCAATGCATTGCTGAGCAGATTCCACAGCACCTGGTGCAGATGGGTACGATCAAACTCCAGTTCGGCTCCGGCCAATCCTTCCAGGCACAGCACGCCGGGAGCCGCCTCCGCCTTGGACTGCAACTCGTCCAGATAGGCCGCCAATGCAGCATTGAGATCGATGGACTCCGGATGGCAGCGGTCCCGCCGTCCCAGCTCGAGTACGTCGCGCACGATGCGCTCCAGGCGCTGGGTATTGTCCAGGATGATGCGCACCAGTCGGGCATCCCCGCCCTTCGGGTCCGCATCTTCCCGCAGCAGCTCACCGGCATGGCTGATGGCGGACAGGGGATTGCGGATTTCGTGGGCGATATTGGCGGTCAACCGCCCCAGAGCCGCCAGCTTCATCTGGCGGGACTCCTCGCGCAGGCGGTCCATGTCCTCCAGCAGAATCAGGGTGTCACCGGCACTGCTCGGGGTCTCGAGAAAACGGGCAAACAGCTGCTTGCCGTTGCGCGGGACGTGGAAGACCAGGCCGCTCTCGTCCTTGCTGCCTTCCCGCCTCCGCCAGCGGAGAAAGTGCCCTTCCAGGGCCGGCGAACAGCGCTCCAGGTTGCCAGCCTCCCCCGCCGTCAATCCCAGGAGCGCCTCGGCCCGGGGATTATGCAGGTGCACCTCGCCCAGAGGGCTGACCAGCAGGACGCCATCCTGCATTTCCTCGATCACCCGCTGACTGACACAGACCTGGTTGGCCAGCGCTTCGCCGCGCTTGCGCGCCAACTCTTCGTTGGCCACCACGCGACGGGCCAGGAGACGGGCCGAAATCGCCGAGGTAAAAAAACCCGCCCCCAGCAGGCCGACCTGGAAAAAGGCGGAGGGGTCGAATTCGCTGCTCAAGGCCAGCAGCAACTGCTGGAACAGCATGGAAAGGGTTGCCAGGGCCGCATAGAAAAGCACCAATCGCCCCTGCCCGACCAGCCCCGCCCCGGCCAGCGAGACCAGGAGCATGGCCCCCAGGCCACCACGCAGCCCCCCGCTGGCATGCATCAGGACCGTCAGGGCCACCACATCCAGGAGCACCTGGCCCGACAACTGCAGATTGAAATGACGACGCCAGAAGGCCAGCAACAACACCGAGCAGGCAGTGGCCAGGCAATAGACGAAGGCCGTCCACGTATAGAGGGACTGATCGGTGGCCGGCACCAGCTCGAAGCTGGACGGATGCAGATAGGCCGCCCCATAGAGGAGGAAGGCGGCAACCAGGCGGTAGAAATTGAAATAGCGCAGCGACTTCCAGTGCGCTTCGGAAACCTCGACAGGCGGAACATTCAGGAACGACAAGGCACGCCCTCAGCCATCGTCACGAACAACATGCTCGGCGCAGCAATAGGGATTCCCCCGAACCACCAGAGCATCGCTTTCCGGCAGATAGACGCCACAGCCACGACACACCACCATCCGCTCCACCGGCGGGTTGACGGGGGCCCCGCCGCCCAATCCACGCGATACGCCGCGCCCCCTGAACCACCACCAGGCGAGGCCGACAAAGAGAATGAACAACAGAAACTTGGACATGGCATTCCGGCTGCACAAGCAATCAGAGCGACAGCATAGCAGAGGCTCCACCACGGCCACGAGGCCCGGGGCCGGCGAAGAACAGCTGCGCTCCAAGGGCCACCGACACCCGGAAAACAAAAAAGCCACTCGGATGAGTGGCTTTTCTGAAAATTGGTCGGGGTGAGAGGATTCGAACCTCCGACTCCTGCGTCCCGAACGCAGTACTCTACCAGGCTGAGCTACACCCCGACTCGCTCACTGCAACTTTCGGGAAAAGTCAGAAACTTCTCGTCACAGCGAAGACTGACAATTCTACCAGCGAATCTTTGTATTGAGAAGCCGGAAGCGCTTGCAGTGCGCGCACCGCCACTTCCGACTCAAGCTTGGCCTGCTTCAGGGTGTGCTCCAGAGCACCGGTGGCACGAATGGCTTCCAGCACGGCAGGGAAGTCATCCCGCCCGCCCTCCTCAATGGCGCGACGCACACAGGCAGCCTGCTCCGGAGAACCGTTCTGCATCACATAAATGAGAGGCAGGGTAGGCTTGCCTTCGGCCAGGTCGTCACCCAGATGCTTGCCGGTCTCGGCCTCGTCGGCGGAATAGTCCAGGACATCGTCCACCAGCTGGAACGCGGTCCCCAGATGCATGCCGTAAGCCGCCAAACCTTCCTCGACCTCCGGCGTCGCCCCCCCCAGGATTGCCCCCAGCCGGGCCGCCGCCTGGAACAGCTTGGCCGTCTTGTAGCGGATCACCTGCAGGTAGCGCTCTTCATCCACGTCCGCATCGTGGCAGTTCATCAACTGCAGCACCTCGCCTTCGGCGATGATGTTGGTGGCATCCGCCAGCACCTGCATGATGCGCATGTTGCCCACGGACACCATCATCTGGAAGGCGCGGGAATAAAGGAAATCGCCGACCAGCACACTGGCGGCATTGCCGAACAGGTTATTGGCCGTCTCCCGGCCACGACGCAGTTCCGACTCGTCCACCACATCGTCGTGCAACAAGGTGGCGGTGTGGATGAATTCCACCACCGCCGCCAATTCATGGTGATTGACACCCTTGTAGCCCATGGCACCGGCAGCCAGCAGCACCAGCACCGGACGCAGGCGCTTGCCGCCGCTGCTGATGATGTACTCGGCCACCTGACGAACGAGCACCACATCGGAATGCAGGCGCTGACGAATGACGGCATCCACCGACTTCATGTCGGGGCCGATCAGAGCATTGATTTTTTCGAGAGCCACGGGAACGTTTCGAGAGCGTAAAGGAAAGGACGGCCACAACAGCCGGAAAAGCAACGGCGGAGGCCTTCAGCACAGGCTCCCAGCCAAGCCGCTGCATGGTAGGCGCGCGCCCGAGGATGGTCAAGCCGCCCGGCCGGCGGACGCGGCGGCCAAAGAACGGAAGTCTTTGACGCGACGTCTAAAATCCGTATAATGCACGGTTCTTTGTTACACCCTTTGTTATCGGAGTCCCTATGTACGCGGTCATAAAAACCGGCGGCAAGCAATATCGCGTCGTCGCTGGCGAAAAACTTAAAGTAGAACAGATACCGGCAGACATCGGCGCACAAATCACTCTCGACCAGATCCTCATGGTAGGCGAAGGCGAGGCTGTGAAAATTGGCGCCCCGCTGGTTCAGGGCGCCTCTGTCCAGGCTACCGTGGTTTCCCACGGCCGCCACGACAAGGTCAAGATTTTCAAGATGCGCCGTCGGAAGCACTACCAGAAGCACCAGGGCCATCGTCAGAACTACACCGAGATCCGCATCGACGGCATCTCTGCCTGATCGAGGAGTTAATACACCATGGCACACAAAAAAGCTGGCGGTAGTTCCCGCAACGGCCGCGACTCGGAATCGAAGCGACTTGGCGTAAAGCGCTACGGCGGCCAACTGGTGGCAGCCGGTAACATTCTGGTTCGTCAGCGTGGCACCGAATTCCATCCCGGCGAAAACGTCGGCATCGGCAAGGACCACACCCTGTTCGCCCTCGTTGAAGGTCGCGTGCAATTCACCATCAAGGGTGAAAAGCGCCGCCGCACCGTGAGCATCGTTCCCGCCGCCTAACCCGCGCTTTAAGGAACCAAGGAGAGCCCTATCCTCGCGGTAGGGCTTTTCTGTTTATACCCTATGAAATTCATCGACGAAGCCAAGATCCTGGTCATCGCCGGCAAGGGCGGCAACGGCGTTGCCTCCTTCCGCCGGGAAAAATACATCCCCATGGGCGGTCCGGATGGCGGCGACGGTGGTCGCGGCGGCAGCATCTATGTCATTGCCGACCGCAACATCAACACCCTCATCGACTACCGCTACACCCGCAAATTCCTCGCCCAGAACGGCGAAAGCGGGCGGGGCGCCGATTGCTACGGCAAAGGCGGCGACGACATCATCATGCACATGCCGGTTGGCACGGTCATTAGCGATGCCGTCACCGGTGACGTACTGGCCGACCTGGACAAGGACGGCAAGAAGGTCCTGCTGGCCCAAGGCGGCCGTGGCGGCCTGGGCAACATCCACTTCAAGTCCTCCACCAACCGCGCCCCCCGTCAGTGCACCAAGGGTGAGCCGGGAGAGGAAAAAGAACTCAAGCTCGAATTGAAAGTGCTCGCCGACGTAGGCCTGCTGGGCTTACCCAATGCGGGCAAGAGCACCTTCATCCGCGCCGTATCCGCCGCCCGACCCAAAGTTGCAGACTATCCCTTCACCACCCTGCACCCCAATCTTGGCGTGGTGCGGGTCGATGACAACAAGAGCTTCGTCATTGCCGACGTCCCGGGCCTCATCGAAGGCGCAGCCGATGGCGCCGGCCTCGGAATCCGCTTCCTCAAGCACCTGGCCCGCACACGTGTGCTGCTGCACATCGTCGATATTGCCCCGATGGATCCGGACGCCGATCCGGTTGCCGACGCCATCGCCATCGTCGGCGAACTGGAAAAATACAGCCCCGAACTCGCCAGCAAGCCGCGCTGGCTGATCCTCAACAAGCTTGACCTGCTCCCCGAGGAAGAGCGCCAGGAACACGTGGGCGCCTTCTTGTCCGCCTACCGGGAAAGATCCGGTTTCGACGGGCCCGTATTCCCCATTGCCGCCATCAGCGGCGAAGGCTGCCGCCCCGTGGTCTACGCCATCCAGGCCGCCCTGGAGGAAATTAGGAAACAGGACGAGGCAGCGGAGGAGTCCGGGGAAAGCCCCCTCACCCCCTCACCAAGCGTAGACGAATGAGCCCAACCACCAGTCGTACGGCCAATGCCGGGCGCCTAGTCGTCAAGGTCGGCTCGGCCCTTGTCACCAACAATGGCGCCGGGCTCGACCTAGCCGCCATTCACGAATGGGCGCGCCAGATCGCCGAGCTCCGCCACAACGGCAAACAGGTGGTCCTGGTTTCCTCAGGCGCCATTGCCTGCGGCATGCAACGACTGGGCTGGCAGAAGCGCCCCAAGGCCGTGCACGAACTCCAGGCCGCCGCCGCCGTCGGCCAGATGGGCCTGGCCCAGGTCTATGAATCGGCCTTTAGCGCCCACGGCCTGCACACCGCCCAGATTCTGCTGACCCACGACGATCTGGCCGACCGCAAACGCTATCTGAATGCCCGGGCCACGCTGACCACGCTGCTCGAACTGGGTGTCGTCCCCATCATCAATGAGAACGACACGGTCGTTACTGACGAAATCAAATTCGGCGACAACGACACCCTGGGCGCCCTGGTCGCCAACCTGGTGGAGGCAGACTGCCTCATCATCCTGACAGACCAGCCCGGCCTCTTCACCGCCGACCCGCGCAAGGACCCTTCCGCCACCTTGATCACCTCAGCCCGCGCCGGCGACCCATCCCTGGAGGCAATGGCCGGCGGTGCCGGCACCCAGATCGGCACCGGCGGCATGATTACCAAGGTCCTCGCCGCCAAGCGGGCCGCCCGCAGCGGCGCCGACACTGTCATTGCCAGTGGCAGGGAAAAAAGCCCTCTCACCCGCCTTGCTACCGGAGAATCCGTCGGCACTCTGCTGGTCGCCGACACCCTGCCGATGACCGCCCGCAAACAGTGGCTGGCAGACCATTTGCAGCTGGCAGGAAAGCTGACGCTCGACCAGGGAGCCATCCAAGCCCTGCGCCAAGGAAAGAGTCTGCTGCCTGTAGGAGTACGGGAAGTTCACGGCGACTTCGAGCGGGGAGCCGCCGTAGCCTGCCTGGACGAAAGCGGCAGGGAGATCGCCAGGGGCCTCTGCAATTACGGCAGCAGCGAAGTTCGCCTCATCGCCAAGCACTCGTCCAGCGATATCGAGGACATCCTCGGCTACATGGAAGAGCCGGAACTCATCCATCGCGACAACATGGTCTGCCTGCACGAGAAATAGCGTTCACGACCTCAACAATAAAAAAGGCGCCCTGGAAGGCGCCTTTTTTATTGTCCACTCCCGGCGGCGCCTGGAATGAGCAAAAACAAAACGGGCACCCGAAGGTGCCCGTTTTAACAACAACTGCTTCAGGTCGTCGAAAGACGATTAGAAGGAGTGGTTGATACCCAGGTTGAACTGGGATTCGTTGTTGCCGGAACCACCGGAGGCGTGAGCCACGGTGTAAGCAGCGTTGTCGTCGTTGCTGATCTTGGAGAAAGCGGTGTACAGCTTGGTACGCTTGCTCAGCAGGTAGTCGGCACCGATAGCGAACTGCTTGGCGTCGGCGTTGTCGTTCAGCTTGTCCTTCAGGTTGTTGTAGGAAGCCTTCAGGACAACCTTGGCACCGATGGGGGCGGACACGCCGATCAGCCAGTTGCGAACCTTGTCAGCGTCGTTGCCGTTGGCTTCAACCTTGTTGGAGCCGTAAGCACCGGACAGGGCCAGCACGCCGAAGTCGTACTTACCAGCCAGGGTGTAGCTGCTCAGCTTGCCGTCAGAGCCAGCGCCGCCGATCAGGGCGTTGCCGTCCAGCTTCACCTGGTGGTAGTTCAGACCGACGGTCAGAGGACCATTGGTGTAGGTGGGAGCGATGGCGAACAGACGGTTCTGGTTGGAGGTGTTAGCAGCAGACTCCTGGTTGTCCAGGGAGTTGGTGCCGTAAGCAGCGGTCACGGACAGGCCGGAGAAGGAGGGGGACACGTAAGCAACGGTGTTGTTCACGCGGATCGGATCGTACAGACCAGCAGCGAGGGAGGAGGAAGCGAACAGGTTGTTAGCGCGACCAGCGGTACCCACGCCGAACGGATCGATCTGAGCCATCAGGGTGTAGTGGGGGGTGTAGATACGGCCACCGATCACGGTACCGAAACCACCGGTCAGCCCAACGTAGGACTGACGACCGAAGGTGCGACCTTGAGCGGAAGCGCCGTCGTCCAGGGTCAGACCCATTTCGAAGTTGAACAGAGCCTTCAGGCCGTTGCCCAGATCTTCGGTGCCCTTGAAGCCCAGACGGGAGCCGGAAGCGATACCGGAATCAAAACGGGTGTTTTGGCCGGTGGTGGTGCCGTTCAGAGCGGAACCGTTCACGGCCAGACCGAAGTCAGCAACACCGTAAACTTGCACGTTGGATTGAGCGAAAGCGGCGCCGGAAGCCAGAGCGGCAACGGCCAGAGCGATGAATTTCTTTTGCATCAGGTTTTCTCCTCTTGCAATTAGGAAAGGTAGCGTTCTTCGCCTACCCCTTTTAAATACCTCTCTTACGAGAAGTTGAGACGGATTGTGGCAAACCCACCTAGGGGGAGCAACGACAACGGCAGGATGCCGACATTCCCGCCTCAAAGTTGTTGTGTTTTTACAACACAACACTAAAAGCCAACGCCATCACCTACGCCCAAAGCCATAAGGGCCAGCCCTTCAGCCCTTGGCGAAGAGTTGTTGCAGGGCTTCCCCGGGGGACGGGCAGCGCATAAAGGCTTCGCCGACCAGGAAGGCTTCGACCTGGTTGGCTCGCATGAGGGCCACGTCCGCTGCACCCAGGATGCCGCTCTCCGTCACCACGATCCGCCCGTCACCGATCTCCGGCAGGAGGCCGAGGGTGGTCTGCAGACTGACCTCGAAGGAACGCAGGTTACGATTGTTGATACCCATCAGCGGAGTCTTCAGCTGCAAGGCCTGCTCCAGCTCCTGGCCGTCGTGGGACTCGACCAGCACCCCCATGCCCAACTCCATGGCCAGGTCTTCCATCTCCCGCATCTGCGGCAGGCTGAGGGCCGCCACAATCAACAGGATGGCATCCGCCCCCATGGCCCGGGCTTCATAGACCTGATAGGGGTCCACCAGAAAATCCTTGCGCAGCACCGGCAAAGCGCACGCGCCGCGGGCCGCCTGCAGGTATTCGGGCGCGCCCTGGAAATACTGCCGGTCCGTCAGGACCGACAGGCAGGCCGCACCGTGGGCTTCATAATCCGCTGCAATGGCGGCCGGATCGAAGTTCTCCCGGATGACGCCCTTGGAAGGACTGGCCTTCTTGATTTCCGCGATCACCGCCGATTGCCCGCCGGCAATCTTGCGGCGGATGGCCCCGACAAAATCCCGGGCCGGGTCGGCCTTGACCCGGGCTTCGGCAGCGGTGCGAACGGCGGCCAGAGGCATGGCAGGCAGGGCGGCAGCCACCTCTTCCCGCTTGGTGGCGAGAATCTTGTCGAGGATGTCGCTCATGGGGCTACCTCGGTAAAGCGCACGAATTCGTCCAGCTTGGCCCGGGCGGCACCGCAGGCAATGGCATCCAGCGCCTTTTCCACCCCCTGGGCCATGGAGTCGGCCAGGCCGGCCACATACAGGCTGGCTCCGGCGTTCAGGGCCACGATATCCCGGGCCGGACCGTGACGCCCCTCCAGGGCCGCCAGCACCATGGTCTTGGACTCTTCCACATTGCCCACCCGGATCACCCGGGGATCGTGCACCGGCAGGTTGAAATCCTCCGGATGGATCTCGTACTCATGGATGCGTCCATCCTTCAGTTCGCCAATCAGGGTGCGGCCGGAATTGGAAATCTCATCCAGACCATCCACGCCGAAGACGGTGAAGGCCCGCTGGGAACCCAGGCGCTGCAGCACCCGGATGAGGATGCCCACCAGATCGGCATGGAACACCCCCAGCACCTGGCGCTCGGCGCCGGCCGGGTTGGTCAGGGGCCCGAGGATGTTGAAGATGGTGCGCACCCCCAGTTCGCGTCGCACCGGGGCCGCATGCTTCATGGCGCCATGATGGTTGGGAGCGAACATGAAGCCGATACCCACCGTATCGATACATTCGGCAATGCGCTCCGGCGGCAGGTTGAGGTTCACGCCCAGGGCTTCCAGCACGTCCGCCGAGCCGCTCTTGGAGGAAACGGAACGACCGCCGTGCTTGGCCACCTTGGCCCCGGCGGCAGCGCAGACGAACATGGAGGAGGTGGAGACATTGAAGGTATGGGCGCCGTCACCGCCGGTGCCCACGATGTCCACCACGGCGGACGGGTCCCGCACCGGCACCTTGGTGGCGAACTCGCGCATCACCTGGGCGGCGGCAGCGATTTCACCGATGGTTTCCTTCTTCACCCGCAGGGCCGTGGTGATGGCGGCGATCATCACCGGACTCATTTCGCCGGACATGATCTGGCGCATCAGCTCCAGCATTTCGTCGTGGAAGATTTCCCGGTGCTCGATGCAGCGGGTCAAGGCTTCTTGCGGGCTCATTTGGCGTGCTCCTTGAGGAAGTTCTGCAACATGTCGTGGCCGTGCTCGGTGAGGATGGATTCGGGGTGGAACTGGACCCCTTCCACCGCCAGAGTCTTGTGCCGCACCCCCATGATTTCACCGTCGTCGGTCCAGGCAGTGATCTCCAGGCAGTCCGGCAGGCTTTCCCGCTCGATGGCCAAGGAGTGGTAACGGGTGCAGGTCACCGGATTGGGCAAGCCCTTGAAAACGCCCTGATCATTGTGATGCACGGGCGAAGTCTTGCCGTGCATCAGCTTCTTGGCATGCACGATGCGCCCACCGAAGGCCTCGCCGATGGACTGGTGGCCCAGGCACACGCCCAGCAGGGGAATCTTGCCGGCGAATTCGCGGATGGCCGCCAGGGAAACCCCCGCCTGCTGGGGCGCACACGGCCCCGGGGAAATCACCAGATAGTCCGGATCGAGACGGGCGATCTCGCCCAGGGTGATGGCGTCGTTGCGATAAACGCGCACGTCCTGGCCCAGCTCGCCGAAGTACTGGACGATGTTGTAGGTGAAGCTGTCGTAGTTGTCGATCATCAGCAGCATGGCAGCGCCCTCACTCGAAACGGGTATCGAGGCCGTTCTCGGCCATTTCCGCGGCCCGCAGCACGGCCCGGGCCTTGTTCTGGGTTTCCTGCCATTCGGAAGTCGGGTCCGAATCGGCAACGATGCCGGCGCCGGCCTGGACGTGCAGCTGGCCGTCCTTGATCACCGCGGTACGGATGGCGATGGCCAGGTCCATGTCGCCGTTGAAGCCCAGATAGCCGATGGCACCGCCATAGATGCCGCGCTTCACCGGCTCCAGTTCATCGATGATTTCCATGGCCCGCACCTTGGGTGCGCCGGAGAGGGTACCGGCAGGGAAGGCCGCCTTCAGCACATCCAGGGCCGAGAGACCGGCCTGGAGTTTGCCTTCCACATTGGAAACGATGTGCATCACGTGGGAGTAACGCTCGATGGTCATGCGCTCGGTCAGCTTCACCGAGCCGGTCTGGGCCACCCGGCCCACGTCGTTGCGGCCCAGGTCCAGCAGCTGCACATGCTCGGCGATCTCCTTCTGGTCCGCCAGCAGATCCTCGGCCAGGGCCGCATCCTCCTCCGGCGTCGCCCCCCGCTTGCGGGTGCCGGCGATGGGCCGCACCGTCACGGTATCGCCTTCCAGACGGGTGAGAATTTCAGGGGAAGCGCCCACCACATGGAAATCCTCGAAGTCGAAGTAATACATGTAGGGCGAAGGATTGAGGGTGCGCAGGGCCCGGTACAGGGACAGGGGGCTGGCGGAGAAGGGTTTGGTCATGCGCTGGGACAGCACCACCTGCATGATGTCGCCTTCGGTGATGTACTCCTTGGCCTTGGCCACGGCCTGCTTGAAGGGCGCCTCGCCGAAGATGGAAACCGCCGGCTGGGAAGTGGCCGGCTTTTCCTCGGGGATGGGCGCCGGGGTGCGCAACTGGGCCAGCAGTTCCTTGAGGCGTGCCCGGGCCTTCTGGAAGGCCCCGGGGAAGCCGGGCTCGGCATAGACCACCAGGGTCAGCTTGCCGGAGAGGTTATCCACCACGGCGATCTCTTCCGAGAGCAGCAGCAGGATATCCGGCGTACCCAGTTCGTCATGCTTGGCGCTCTTGGTCAGGCGGGTTTCCACATAGCGCACCGTGTCGTAGCCGAAGCAGCCCACCAGACCGCCGCAGAAGCGGGGCAGGCCGGCGTAGGGGGCGACGCGGAAGCGTTTCTGGTAGCTCTCGATGAACTCCAGGGGATTGGTGTCGTTTTCCCGCTCGGCAATGCGCTGGCCGGTGAGCACCATGACCTGGTGGCCATAGACGGCGATGCGGGTGGGGCTGGCCAGGCCGATGATGGAGTAGCGGCCGAAGCGCTCACCGCCCTGCACCGATTCCAGCAGGTAGGTGTAGGGGCCGTTGGCCAGCTTCAGGTAGATGGAAAGGGGGGTATCGAGATCGGCAAAGGTCTCGAGGGTGACGGGGATACGGTTGTACCCCTGCGCGGCAAGCGCGTTGAATTCAGTTTCGGTCATGGGGACCTCGCAAGTACGACAGGTTGTATTTCAATGCTTGCCCGGGAGTTTGGTCTCAACTCGCCGCCCGGGCCCGGACGGGTAATATCAATAATGGCGCGGCGAGCGCCACCAGCCACGCCAGCCCCAGGCGGCGCGGTTACCCATCAGGAAAGCATTGAACTTGCGGGTCACGGTGAAGTGTCGATTCGGAGTCGGTATCGATTTAAGCGCCGGCCGCCCAACGGGCCGCTGCGACGAGGTCCGATACTAGCGCATCGCAATCGGCGCTGTCTACGGGCCGGCCTTCGTTGTAGCCGTAGGGCACGCAAATCACCGGACAGCCGGCAGCCCGGGCCGACTCGATGTCGTTGAGGGAATCGCCCACATGCAGGTTGAGGCCCGGCCCGGTAGCCAGCAGAGCGCAGGCATGGAGCAGGGGCTCGGGCCGGGGCTTCTTGAAGGCCAGGGTGTCGCCGGCGATGACCACCTCGAAATAAGCGGCCAGGCCCATGCGCTCCAGCAGCGGCGCGGTAAAGGCGGCCGGCTTGTTGGTCACCACCCCCAGGGGCAGGCCGAGGGCGCGAAAGGCCTCCAGGCCGTCCACTACGCCGGGATAGACGGTGCTGGCCCGGCCGTTGATGTCGGCGTAGTGCCGGCGGAAAGCCGCGATGCCGGCTTCCAGCAGGGACGCTTCGGGGGCGGCATCCCAGGTCAGGCAGCGCTCCACCAGCACCGCCATGCCCTTGCCGACGAAACGATGGATGTCGTCATCCGTACGGGGCGGCTGGCCCAGCTCGGCCAGCATGGCGTGGCAGGCAGCCGCCAGGTCGGGGATGGAGTCGACCAGGGTACCGTCCAGATCGAAGGTGGCGGAAAGAAGGGGCATGGCGAATTTCCGGGGCAAGGCGGCGGCAAGGAGACGGATGAGGCGGGCGAGGCTGTCTAAAAGTCACCTCACCGGAGAAGCAACAGGGACGGAAACTCCAGGCATGCCATGCCGGAGACTGGCGTCCCTATTGGCTTGCAGCCTAGGCGCTGGCGAGCTGCTGGCGCAGGGCGGCGATGACCGAGTCGTAACGGTTGGGATCGCTGTCCTGGCCGGCGCCATAGACGGCGGAGCCGGCGACGAAGGTGTCGGCCCCGGCCCGGGCGATCTCGGCGATGTTGTCCACCTTCACGCCGCCGTCGATTTCCAGGCGGATCTGGCGGCCGCTACGGGCGGTGTAGGCATCGATCCTGGCCCGGGCTTGCCGCAGCTTGTTGAGGGTCTCGGGAATGAACTTCTGGCCGCCGAAGCCCGGGTTCACGCTCATCAGCAGCACCACGTCCAGCTTGTCCATGACGTGATCCATGTAGTGCAGGGGCGTGGCCGGGTTGAAGACCAGGCCGGCCTGGCAGCCGCTGTCCCGGATCAGGCCCAGGCTGCGGTCCACGTGCTCGGAGGCCTCCGGGTGGAAGGTGATGATGTTGGCGCCGGCCTTGGCGAAATCGGGAATGATGCGATCCACCGGCTTGACCATCAGATGCACGTCGATGGGCGCCGTGGTGTGGGGGCGGATGGCTTCGCAAACCAGGGGGCCGATGGTCAGGTTGGGGACGTAATGGTTGTCCATGACGTCGAAGTGGATCCAGTCGGCCCCGGCGGCGATGACCGAGCGGACCTCCTCCCCCAGCTTGGCGAAATCGGCGGAAAGGATACTGGGAGCGATGAGATGCATGGCGGCGGCCTTGTGGGGGTTGGTGTGACAGAAAGGTGATTTTATCGTGAACCCACGCCGAGGCCGGCTTGTCAGAGTGCACACAGTGATGTGCAATGAGACTTTCCACCCCACAGACCCGAGACCATGGCCGAAAGCAAAAAATACGAAATCGCCGTGACCACCGTGCCCCAGTACCTGGCCGAGCAGTCGGACCCGGACGCGGAGCGCTACGTGTTCGCCTACACCATCACCATCCGCAACATCGGCACCGTGGCCGCCCAGCTGATCTCCCGCCACTGGCTCATCACCGACGCCAACGAGGAGGTCCAGGAGGTGCGGGGCCTCGGCGTGGTGGGGCACCAGCCCCTGCTGCAGCCCGGCGAGAGCTTCGAGTACACCAGCGGCGCCTCCCTCAGCACACCCGTCGGCACCATGCGCGGCAGCTACCAGATGGTGGCGGAGGACGGCACCCAGTTCGAAGCGGACATTGCCGAGTTCGCCCTGGCCGTGCCCCGGGTACTGCACTGAGACGCCGGTGGGCCTGCAACACAGCTACGCCCTGATCGCCCCGTTCTACGATGCGGCCCTGGCGGCGGCAACCCGGGGAGCCCGTCGCCAAAGCCTGGGCGCCCTGCCCCAGCCCCCGTCGGACGTGCTGCTGCTGGGCATCGGTACCGGCCTGGATCTCCCCCACCTGCCCCGCCAGCACCGCTACACCGGGCTGGACCTGACCCCGGCCATGCTGGCCCGGGCCTGCCGCCGCAGCGACGGTCTGGACTTCGCGCCGGTCCGCGGCGACGCCCGCCGCCTGCCCTTTGCCGATGCCGCCTTTGACGCCGTGGTGCTGCACCTGATCCTGGCTGTGGTGCCGGAACCCCGCCTCTGCCTGCAGGAAACCGCCCGGGTGCTGCGCCCCGGCGGCACGGCCCTGATTTTCGACAAGTTCCTGCAACCCGGGCAGCGGGCGCCCCTGCGCCGGCTGCTGTCGCCCCTGGCCAGCCGGCTGGCGACCCATCTGGACGTGGTTTTCGAGACCGTGCATGAAAGCGAGCCGGCCCTGCAACTGGAGTCCGACAGGCCGGCCCTGGCGGCCGGCTGGTTCCGCCTGATCCGCCTCCGCCGCCGCTGACGGCCGCTCCTAGCGCACGTGCAGGTAGCTGGGGTTGTCGATCAGGCTGACGGCCTGACACAGGGCTTCCACCGCCTTGGGCCGGGTGAAGCCGACCCGCCAGGCCAGGGCCACCCGCCGCGACGGGGCCGGGGCCTTGAAGGGCACCACGCTGATGAGGTCAGTGGAATAAGGCTTGCAGAGGGCACCGGCCGGCAGTACGGAGAGGCCGAAGCCGGAGGCCACCATGCAGCGGATGGTCTCGATGGAATGGCCCTGCCGCACTTCCGTGTCGGAACCGCTGATCTGGGGACAGGCGTCCATCACCTGGTCGCGGAAGCAGTTGCCGGCCTTGAGCAACAGCACCTCCTCCGCATCCACCTCGTCCGAGGCGATTTCCTGCTTGTCCTGCCAGGGATGGCCCTGGGGCACCACCACCTTGAACGGCTCGTCGTAAAGGGGCCGCGTCACCACGCCGGGCAGCTCGAAGGGCAGGGCCAGGATGGCCGCATCCACTTCCCCGTGGCGCAGCATGTCGGCCAGGGTGGCGGTCATGTTTTCCTCGATGGCCAGGGGCATGTCCGGGGCGATCTGGCGCAGGGAGACGATCAGTTCGGGCAGGAGGTAGGGGCCGATGGTATGGATCACGCCCAGCTTCAGTCCGCCCTCCAGCTGGTTGCGTCCCCGGTGGGCGATCTGGCGCACCCGGTCGGCCTCTTCCAGGGCCCGGGCCGCCTGGGCCACCACCTGCTCGCCCACATCGGTCAGGGTCACCTGGCCCTTGCCCCGCTCGAACAGGATCACGCCCAGGTCCTCCTCCAGGCGCTGGATGGCAACGCTCAAGGTCGGCTGGCTCACGGAGCAGCGTTCCGCCGCCCGGGAAAAGCGCCCCTCCTGCGCCAGGGCGACGATGTAACGCAATTCGGTCAATGTCATGGCTGTCCTCCCAGAACTCAGCACGTTGGTCTTGCCCGGTATGTTCCGGACTATAGGCAACCGCTATGGCGGCAATAGACAAACCCTATATAACCCATTGATTTGTCGCCGCATTATACCCAGCCAAGGATGCCGAACCGGGCTCGTCTGGGCTTTGGTTGACCTAACGCAAAGAGGCCCGGCATCCGGTGCACGACGGCCCACCACAGACAGCACGACTCAAGTCCGCGCCCCGGCGGCCGTTAAAGAAACATAAGGACAACGGCGACAGACCACGGCGATGGCAGACAACCTGGAACGACTGGAACAATTGATCGAGAGCATCCTGCGCGGCGAGCGGGAAAGCAGCATGACCATCACCCAGCTCATGGAGCGCCTCTCCCAGCCCGTGCAATGCGAACGACTGCTGGAAGAAATGCACTGACCCAGGCCAGCCCTCAGCCCCGCCCCAACGGCCCGCCCCGGCGGGTTTTTTGTTGCCTGTCGCTGACTGCCGAAGCCCCCGCAGGCCCATAAAAAAAAACCCGCCGTGAAGGGCGGGTTTCTTCGACGCTGCTACAGCTGGCGTTCAGCTGCGGTAGTCGGCGTTGATCTTGACGTAGTCGTAGGAGAAATCGCAGGAGTAGATGCAGCCCTGGGCGGTGCCCCGGGCCAGATCCACCCGCACGGTGATCTCGGCATTCTTCATGATGCGGGAGCCGTCCTCTTCCTTGTAGGCGGCAGCCCGGCCGCCCTTTTCCGCCACCAGCACGGCATCGCTGCCGCTGGCCAGCCAGACACGGATCTGGCCCACATCCAGGTCGGTGATGCCAGCATAGCCGATGGCTGCCAGGATGCGGCCCAGGTTGGGGTCGGAGGCGAAGAAGGCGGTTTTCACCAGGGGCGAATGGCCGATGGCATAGCCCACCTTGCGGCACTCTTCCAGGTCCTTGCCGCCTTCCACTGCCACGGTGATGAACTTGGTGGCACCTTCGCCGTCGCGCACGATGGCCTGGGCCAGTTCGATGGAAACGGCGACGATGGCCGCCTTCAGGGGCGCCCAGGCGGGATCGGCGCCATCCTTGATGCGCAGGCCGCTCTGGCCGGTGGCCATGACGATGAAGGAATCGTTGGTGGAAGTATCGCCATCCACGGTGATGCAGTTGAAGGACTGGTCCGCCGCCTCCTTGGCCACCTGCTCCAGCAGATGCTGGGGAATGCCCGCATCGGTGGCGAGGAAGCCCAGCATGGTGGCCATGTTGGGCTTGATCATGCCGGCACCCTTGGAGATGCCGGTGATGGTGATGCTCTTGCCGCCGATCTCGACCTTGCGGGAGGCGGCCTTGGCCACGGTGTCCGTGGTCATGATGCCGTGGGCGGCCGCATGCCAGTTGTCGGCCTTGAGGTCGGCGATGGCGGCGGGCAGGCCGGCCTGCAGACGATCGACGGGCAGGGGCTCGAGAATGACGCCGGTGGAGAACGGCAGGATCTGGCGATCCTCATCCAGGCCGAGCAGGCCGGCCAAGGTGGCGCAGGTCTGCATGGCCGCCTGCAGGCCGGTCTCGCCGGTACCCGCATTGGCGATGCCGGTATTGATCACCAGGGCCCGGATTTCCGACTCGCCGGCCAGATGCTTGCGGCACACCTGCACCGGGGCTGCACAGAAGCGGTTCTGGGTGAACACGCCGGCCACGGTGGAACCGGGGTCCAGGGCGATCACGGTCAGGTCGCGCCGATTGGCCTTGCGGATACCGGCTTCGGCAGTGCCGAGGCGGACACCGGCAACGGGGAACAGGGCTTCGGGGGCAGGCGTGGCGTAATTGACGGGCATGAATCTCTCACCGCAGGGGATAAAAGAAAACGCAGAGGGTAGCAGGTCGCCCCCTCTGCGTCAGTTCAGTTTTTATTTCAGTTGAGCTTGCCGTGGCAGTGCTTGTACTTCTTGCCGCTGCCGCAGGGGCAAGGATCGTTGCGCCCCACCTTGGGACCAGCCTGGGCCGGCTGCTGGCCGGCTTCCTCGCCCTCGCCGTCCGCGGTGCCCAGCACCTCGTCGTAGTCGGCATGGTGGTATTGCACGTTTTCCACCCCGGGCTGTTCCACTTCGCTCACGTCCTCGGGAGAACGGACCTGGACGGTGAGGAGCAGCTTGGAAACCTCGTTGCGGATACTGTTGAGCAGGCCTTCGAACAGTTCAAAGGCCTCCCGCTTGTATTCCTGCTTGGGGTTCTTCTGGGCGTAGCCACGCAGGTGGATGCCCTGGCGCAGATGGTCGAGGGCGGCCAGGTGCTCGCGCCAGTGGCTGTCCAGGCTCTGCAGCATGACGTCCCGCTCGAACTTGCGGAAGACGGAAGGATCGGAAACCAGGGCCACCTTGTCGGCATAGGCCTGGTCGGCGGCGGCGATCACCCGGTGCAGCAGGTCCTCGACGGAGAGGGATGTGTCGGCCTGCACCCATTCGGCCACCGGCAGGGTGAGCAGGAACTCGGCTTCCAAAGCCTTTTCCAGCCCGGGCAGGTCCCACTGCTCCTCGACACTGTCCGGCGGCACATAGAGGTGGAACAGATCGGCCACCACCCCCTGGCGCATGGCCTGGATGGTTTCGGAAATGTCATCCACTTCCAGCAGGTCGTTGCGCTGGGCGTAAATCACCTTGCGCTGGTCGTTGGCCACGTCGTCGTATTCCAGCAACTGCTTGCGCATGTCGAAGTTGCGGGCCTCCACCTTGCGCTGGGCGGATTCCAGGGAGCGGGTCACCAGGGGATGCTCGATGGCCTCGCCCTCGGGCATCTTCAGGCGCTCCATGATGGCCTTGAGGCGGTCGCCGGCGAAGATGCGCAGCAGCGGATCGTCCAGGGACAGGTAGAAGCGGGAGGAACCCGGATCGCCCTGACGGCCGGCCCGGCCCCGCAGCTGGTTGTCGATGCGGCGGGACTCGTGGCGTTCGGAACCGATGATGTGCAGGCCGCCGGCGGCCAGCACCTGGTCGTGCACCGGCTGCCATTCGGCCTTGAGGGCGGCGATCCTGGCTTCCTTGGCGGCATCATCCAGGGACTCGTCGAGGCGGACGGCATCGATCTGCTTCTCGATGCTGCCGCCGAGGACGATGTCCGTACCGCGGCCGGCCATGTTGGTGGCGATGGTGATCATGCCGGGACGGCCGGCCTGGGCCACGATCTCGGCCTCCTTGCCGTGCTGCTTGGCATTGAGCACCTGGTGCGGCAGCTTTTCCTGGTCCAGCAGGCGGGACAGCAACTCGGAGTTTTCGATGGAGGTGGTGCCCACCAGCACGGGCTGGCCCCGCTGGTGACAGTCCAGGATGTCCGCCTTCATGGCCGCGAACTTCTCGGCGGCGGTGCGGAACACCTGGTCGTTGTGGTCCTTGCGCTGGGCCGGGCGGTGGGTCGGGATCACCACGGTTTCCAGGCCGTAGATTTCCATGAACTCGTAGGCTTCGGTATCGGCCGTACCGGTCATGCCGGCCAGCTTGCCGTACATGCGGAAGTAGTTCTGGAAAGTGATCGACGCCAGGGTCTGGTTTTCGTTCTGGATGCGCACGCCTTCCTTGGCTTCCACCGACTGGTGCAGGCCTTCGGACCAGCGGCGGCCGGGCATCAGGCGGCCGGTGAACTCATCGACGATGATGATCTCGCCGTTCTGCACCACGTACTGCTGATCCTTGTGGAACAGGTTGTGGGCGCGCAGGGCGGCGTTGAGGTGGTGCACCAGGATAATGTTGGCGGCTTCGTAGAGGCTGCGCCCCTCTTCCAGCAGGCCGACGCGGGCGAGGATTTCCTCGGCATGTTCGTGGCCCTGCTCGGACATGTGCACCTGGTGGCCTTTTTCGTCCACCCAGTAGTCGCCTTCGGAGTTTTCGTCGGCAGCCCGGGTCAGCAGGGGCACCACCTGGTTCATGCGCTGGTACAGCTCGGTGTGGTCCTCGGCCTGACCGGAGATGATCAGGGGAGTACGGGCCTCGTCGATGAGGATGGAGTCCACCTCGTCCACGATGGCGAAATTGAGACCCCGCTGCACCCGCTCACCGGCCGCATAGACCATGTTGTCGCGCAGGTAGTCGAAGCCGAATTCATTGTTGGTGCCGTAGGTGATGTCGGCGGCGTAGGCGGCCTGCTTCTGCTCGTGGGGCATCTGGGACAGATTGACCCCGACGGACAGCCCCAGGAAACGGTGCAGCCGGCCCATCCACTCGGCGTCGCGCTGGGCCAGGTAGTCGTTTACGGTAATGACGTGCACGCCCTTGCCGGAAATGGCATTGAGATAGGACGGCAGGGTGGCCACCAGGGTCTTGCCTTCGCCGGTGCGCATTTCGGCGATCTTGCCGTAGTGCAGCACCATGCCGCCGATCATCTGCACGTCGAAGTGCCGCATGCCCAGGACGCGCTTGCCGGCCTCCCGCACCACGGCGAAAGCTTCCGGCAGCAGGTCGTCCAGGGTTTCCCCCTGGGCGTAACGCTGGCGGAACTCGTCGGTCTTGCCGCGCAGGGCATCATCGGAAAGGGCGCTGATGGCGGCCTCGAACCCGTTGATTTTCTGGACGATCTGGGAATATTGCTTGATCAGCCGATCATTGCGGCTGCCGAAGATTTTCTTGAGGAGTCCGGGGATCATCGTGAGAGACGCTTAGGCGTCCGTTAGCGGGAAAGGGGCGATTCTACCACGCTAAGGAAGGCCGCCAATTTGGGGAAAATCAAAGGAAACGGGACGAAGGACTCGTCCCGCCGGGGATGCAACTAGTGACGGGACGCCAGCTGGGAACCCTGCTGCAGGAAGCGGGCCGGATTCTGGGCCACACCCTGGAAGCGCACCTCAAAATGCAGATGGGGACCGGTGGAACGCCCGGTATTGCCGGTGGCGGCAATCAGCTGGCCACGCTTGACCAGTTGGCCAACCCGCACGTTGATCTTGGACAGATGGGCGTAGCGGGTGGAAAAGCCGTTGCCGTGGTCGATCTCGATCAGGTTGCCGTACTGGGGATGCATGCTGCCCTCCACCACCACACCGCCGGCGGCGGAAACCACGGGCGTACCGACTTCGGCGGAGAAATCCACGCCTTCGTGCATGGCATTGACCCCGGCGATGGGATCGGAGCGCACCCCGAACCCGGAGCCGATGCCGGCGCCCTGGATCGGCAAGGTGGTCGGCAGCAGCACCTTCTTGATGCGCTGGTCCATCAGCTGGTTTTCCAGAACACGCATGAAATCGACGCGCTGATCCACCAGCGCAGCCATGCGGTCCAGTTCCCGATGCAGTTCGTCCGAGGACATGATGGAGGTGTCGCGTAGGGAAGTGGGCAGCAGGGGACCGCCCTGACCGCCGCCCTTGGCCACCGGCAACAACTGCCCCTTGTCTGCCGGCTTCATGCCTGCCAGCACGGAAAGGCGCTCGCCCATGGAATCCAGGTGCAGCAGCTGCGCCTGCATCTCGCCCAGGCGGCCAGCCATGACATTCAGATTTTCCCGCATGAACTCCTGGGTTTTCTGGTTTTCCTGGCGCTGTGCTGCCAGTACCAGATCCTGTACCAGGGGCAGGCGGAAGTGTACGGTGAGCCAGGAAAAGGCCATGGCAGCCAGCAACACCAGCACCATGAAGCCAGCCCCGAGGGAAAGGATCACCTTGGGGGTCAGACTGACGGTCTTGGTGGTTGCCAGGCGGTCAGACACCAGAATAATATGCACGATGCTTCTCCTCGAAGTGATCCATGCACGAACCAGTTGAAAATTATCTTGGCAGAGCGGACGGAGCGGCCTCGGTCCTGGCCCATGCCCGACTCTTGATGCGCGCCCAGCGCGCCTACGACAGCTTTGCTCCGGGCCCGCTAGCGCGCTCGAGCAGTGTCGCGAATATCAAGTTGGGGAATGTCGTTATCCACGCCGATAACGGCGCGGTCGCTGCCAAATTGCGTCAGATGGCGCAAAGTTTGGCCGGCGAATTCTTGAAAAGGGGCTTTGAGTGTAACGGCGTGACCATCAAAGTGCAAGCACGCCCCCCCGCCGTGGCGCTCCCCTCTTCCACCCTCAAACCCCTGTCGGCAAGCACCGGCAACGAGCTCAAACAGCTGGCAGCCCAGCTGCCGGATGACTCCCCCCTGAAACGCGGCCTGGAAGGATTCCTGGCCCGGGCGGCGATCAAAGCGGAATGACGGCCACCCGCTCCAGCACCAGGAGCGCGAATATCATCAGGGCCAACATCAGGGAATAGCGGAAGACCCGCCAGGAGAAATTCAGGTATCTGGCCTGGCGGGTGAACACATAGGCCACCACGCCCGCGGCCACGGCGATGACCGTGAGGACGGCCAGGATGCGCAGGAGGAACAAGGCGGCCTCCCGCGCCGGCTCAGGCCGCCTGGACCGGCAGTTCCAGCCAGCGGGCGACGCCTGCCGGAGCCTGGGACTGGTCTTCGAAGGTGGCCCACTCCCAGGACTCGCGCTCCTGCAGCAGCTGGCGGGCCAGCATGTTGTTCAGGGCATGACCCGACTTGTGGGCGGTGAAGGCTGCCAGCAGGGGATGGCCCAGCAGGTAGAGGTCGCCCACCGCATCCAGCACCTTGTGTTTGACGAACTCGTCGCCATAACGCAGGCCGTCGCTGTTGAGCACCCGGTATTCGTCGAGAACGATGGCGTTCTCCAGGCCGCCCCCCAGGGCCAGGCCGTTTTCCCGCAGCATCTCCACATCCTGCATGAAGCCGAAGGTACGGGCCCGGGCCACTTCCCGGGTGTAGGACTGCTCGGCGAAGTCGACGCTGACGGACTGGGCCGACTTGTCGATGGCCGGGTGGTTGAAAATGATGGAGAAGGTCAGCTTGTAGCCGTCGTAAGGCTCGAAGCGGGCCCACTTGTCGCCGTCCCGCACCTCGATGGGGCGCGTGACGCGGATGAATTTCTTGGCTGCCGGCTGCTCTTCGATGCCGGCCGACTGGATAAGAAAGACGAAAGGTGCGGCGGAACCGTCGAGGATCGGCACTTCGGCCGCATCCAGGTCCACGTAGGCATTGTCGATGCCCAGGCCGGCGAAGGCCGACATCAGGTGTTCCACCGTCCCCACCTTGACCCCATCCACCTCCAGGCAGGAACACATGCGCGTATCACCCACCAGCAGGGCGTCGGCACGGATTTCCACGGGCTGGGGCAGATCCACGCGACGGAAGACGATGCCGGTATCGGGCGCGGCAGGACGCAGGGCCATGGTGACCTTGACGCCACTGTGCAGACCGACGCCGGAGGCGCGGATCAGGGATTTGAGGGTACGTTGTTTCAACATGTCGGCAATCGTTTTTCCGCTTCAAAATCAAAGCGAAGACGGAACAAGGGGGGAGCCCGCATTCTAGCACGAAGGCGGGCTCCCCCTTAAGGAGGCGTTTTGTTACAACACGTTACCGCAGGTCTGGGCGACCGCCAGACGCCGGTCACCCCGGCGGGAGGCAGCGCCGTCCGCTTGCCCGTCAGACGGGCAGGCAAAGACGCCCGGCCGGTCGCCCCCGACCCTTAGTCCGCCTGCTTGCGCAGGAAGGCCGGGATGTCGTAACGATCGACGCCGCTGTTGGCCAGGGCTTCGACGGTGGCGTTGCGGCCCTTGCGGATAACGGCAGGCACGGCGTCCAGCTGGCCGTAGTCGATGGCCATGGGAGCGTCGTCGGTACCGGTACGCACGGCGGTGTTGATCACCTCGAAGGACTGGCGGCGGGCTTCCGCCTTGCCCAGGCCGGTGGCGACCACGGTGACGCGCAGCTGCTCGCCCATGGCTTCGTCGAACACGGCGCCGAAGATGATGTGGGCGTCCTCGGCGGCGAATTCCTTGATGGTCTTCATCACCTCGTTCACTTCCTTCATCTTCAGGCTGCGGGAGGCGGTGATGTTCACCAGCACACCGCGGGCACCGGACAGGTTGATGCCTTCCAGCAGGGGGGAAGCCACGGCCTGTTCGGCAGCGATGCGGGCCCGGTCCACGCCGGAAGCGTAGGCGGAGCCCATCATGGCCATGCCCATTTCGCCCATGACGGTGCGCACGTCTTCAAAGTCCACGTTCACCAGACCGGGGAGATTGATGATTTCCGCGATACCGCCTACGGCATTGCGCAGGACGTTGTCGGCAGCCTTGAAAGCCTCTTCCATGGACACATCGTCGCCCAGGACTTCCATCAGCTTGTCGTTGAGGATCACCACCAGGGAATCGACGTGCTTCTGCAGCTCGGCGATGCCGGCCTCGGCGGCCTTCAGGCGCTTGCCTTCGAAGCCGAAGGGCTTGGTCACCACGGCCACGGTGAGGATGCCCATTTCCTTGGCCACTTCCGCCACGATGGGAGCGGCGCCGGTACCGGTGCCGCCGCCCATGCCGGCGGTGATGAAGACCATGTTGGCGCCCTTCAGCTGCTCGGCGATGCGCTCCCGCTCTTCAAGGGCAGCGGCGCGGCCGGCTTCCGGCTTGGCGCCGGCACCGAGGCCGGAGGCACCGAGCTGCATCTTGTCGGCTGCCATGTTGCGGCTCAGGGCCTGGGCATCGGTGTTGGCGGCGACGAACTGCACGCCGTTCACCCCTTCACGGATCATGTGATCCACGGCATTGCCGCCGGCACCGCCGACGCCAACCACCTTGATCACGGTTCCGCTCGATTCTTCTTTATCAATAATTTCAAACATGGATCGCCTCCTTCAATTAACCACATTCAAACTTGCGTTGAACAAAACAGCTTGCATAGAAACTTTTTAGAAATTCTTCTCGAACCAGGACTTCATGCTGGAAAACACCTGCTTGACACTGCGCGTCTCCTGCACCTTCAGACCCCGCTTGCGCTGGGTCTGGGCCTCGATCAGCAGGCCGAAGGCAGTGGAGAAGCGCGGGCTCTGCACCACATCCGCGAGGGCGCCGGCGTACTTGGGTACGCCCAGACGCACCGGCATGTGGAATATCTCTTCGCCCAGCTCGATCATGCCGGGCATCACCGAAGCGCCGCCGGTGAGGACGATGCCGGAAGACAGCACCTCGTCGAAGCCGGAACGGCGCAGCTCGGCCTGAATCAGTTCGAACAGCTCCTCCACCCGGGGCTGGATCACGTCGGCCAGGGCGCGACGGGAGAGCTTGCGGCTGGGGCGGTCGTCCACCCCTGCCACCTCCAGCACCTCTTCCGGGTCGGCCAGCTGGGACAGGGCGCAGCCGTACTTGCGCTTGATGTCCTCCGCCTCCCGGGTGGGGGTGCGCAGGGCCATGGCGATGTCGTTGGTGACCTGGTCGCCGGCGATGGGGATGACCGAGGTGTGGCGGATGGCGCCCTGGGTCCACACGGCGATGTCGGTGGTGCCGCCGCCGATATCCACCAGGCACACGCCCAGATCCTTCTCGTCCTCGGAGAGCACGGCGAAGCTGGAGGCCAGGGGCTGCAGCACCAGGTCGTTCACCTCCAGGCCGCAGCGGCGCACGCACTTGACGATGTTCTGGGCGGCGGAGACGGCGCCGGTGACGATGTGCACCTTCACTTCGAGGCGGAAGCCGCTCATGCCGATGGGCTCGCGGATGCCGTCCTGGTCGTCGATGATGAATTCCTGGGTCAGGATGTGCAGGATCTCCTGGTCGGCCGGGATGGGCATGGCGCGGGCGGTCTCGATCACCCGGTCCAGGTCCATGGTGTTCACTTCCTTGTCCTTGATGGCCACCATGCCGTTGGAGTTGAAACTCTTGATGTGGCTGCCGGCGATGCCCGTATAGACGTTGGCCACCTTGCAGTCGGCCATCAGCTCCACCTCCTGGATCACCCGGGAAATGGCACTGACGGTCTCCTCGATGTTGACCACGACGCCTTTTTTCAGCCCCTTGGAATCCTGGCTGCCCATGCCGATGACGTTGAGACGCCCCTCCGGGGTGATCTCCGCCACCAGCGCCACGATCTTCGAGGTGCCGATGTCCAGGCCGACGACCAGTTCCTTGCTATCCCTGCTCATGATGTTCCTTTGCCTTCGCTACTTTTTGCATTGCACTCATTTCCCCGCGGCCGCCAGTCGCAGGGCGAAACCGTTGGGGTACCGCAAATCCACCACCTGGGGCCGGGGCGTGCGCTCCGCCAGCACCGTGTGATAAATCTCGATGAAACGTGACAGGCGCTGGCCCACCGGCGCCTTGGGCTGCTCCCGCCCCAGCTCCAGCACCATGCCGTCGTCCAGCTTCAGCTGCCAGGCCAGCCGGGGCGACAGCACCAGCTGCAGCGGCTGCCGCCCGGTGGGCTGCAACTGCCGGGAAAACTCGTCGAAACGGCGCAGCACGTCCGGAGCCGTGCCGATGGGGCCGTTCAGCTGGGGCAGCCCTTCCCCCCGGGACTGGGGCAGGCTGGCGGCGAACACTTCGCCGTAGGTATTCACCAGCTGGCCGCTGCCCTCGCCCCAGCGCGCCGCCGGACGATGCTCCTCGACCCGCACTTCCAGGCGGGAAGGCCAGGCCCTGCGCACCTCCGCCTTGCGCACCCAGGGCAGCTTTTCCAGGGCGGTACGCAGGGCATCCAGATTGACGCTGAAGAAATTGCCCCGCACCAGACCGGACAGGGCCCGCTCCACTTCGCCCCGCTGCACTTCGCGCAGTTCCTGGGCGAACACCACTTCCTTGAGGGGGAACAGGGGCAGGCGGGCGGCGCCCAGGCCCAGCGCCACGAGCAAAGCCGCCGCGCCCGCTGCAAGCAGCAGGTCGGCTACGGCCGTCATGAGCTGGGGCTTGTGCCACATGTCGCCTCGCTGTCCTTAGCCCAGGGTGGCGAGGGCCAGGACCCTCAGCACCAGCTGTTCGTAATCCATGCCCGCCACCCGGGCCGCCATGGGCACCAGGGAGTGGTCGGTCATGCCGGGGGAGGTATTCACCTCCAGGTAGTAGTGGTTGCCGGCCTCGTCCATGAGGAAGTCCACCCGGCCCCAGCCGCGGCCGCCGATGGCCCGGAAGGCTTTCAGGGCGCCGGCCTGGATCTCGGCCTCCTTCTCGGCGGGAAGGCCGCAGGGGCACAGGTAGCGGGTGTCGTCCCGCAGGTACTTGGCTTCGTAGTCGTAGAACTCGTTGGCCGGCTCGATCTTGATGATGGGCAGGGCCCGCATGTCGTCGCCCTGGCCGATGATGGCCACGGTGTATTCGCCGCCGGTAATGCCCTGCTCCACCAGCACCAATTTGTCGTGCTCGGCGGCGGCGGCGTAGGCGGCCTGCAGGCCGCCCTCGGTCTTGACCTTGGAAATGCCGATGGAGGAGCCCTCGCAGGCCGGCTTGACGAACAGGGGCAGGCCCAGCTCCTCTTCCACCTCGGCGAAATCACTGTGTTCGTTCACCATGGCATAGGCCGGCACCGGCAGGCCCACGGCCTGCCACATCAGCTTGGTGCGCCACTTGTCCATGCCCAGGGCGGAGGCCAGGACGCCGCTGCCGGTATAGGGGATGCCCATCAGCTCCAGGGCGCCCTGGATGGTGCCGTCTTCGCCGAAGCGGCCGTGCAGGGCGATGAAGGCCCGGTCGAAGCCCTTCAATTCGTCCAGGGAACGTTCCGCCGGATCGAAGGCGTGGGCGTCCACGCCCTGGTGCTGCAGGGCCGCCAGCACGCGGGAGCCGCTGTTGAGGGAAACGGCCCGCTCGGCAGACTTGCCGCCGAAGAGAACCGCCACTTTGCCGAAATCCTTGTTCATTGCTCTCTCACACACTCACTTACTTGGCCGCCGGCTGGGCGGCTAATTTGGCCGGGATGCCGCCGATGGAACCGGCGCCCATGGTCAGCACCACATCGCCGTCCCGGACGCAATCCAGAATGGTCTGCTGCATGGCGGCGATGTCCTCCACGAACACCGGCTCCACCTTGCCGCCCACCCGCAGGGCCCGGGCCAGGGCCCGGCCGTCGGCGGCGACGATGGGTTGCTCGCCGGCCGCATAGACGTCGGCCAGGAGCAGGGTGTCCACGGTGGACAGCACTTTCACGAAATCTTCGAAGCAGTCCCGGGTGCGGCTGTAGCGGTGGGGCTGGAAGGCCAGCACCAGGCGGCGCCCGGGGAAGGCGCCGCGGGCGGCGGCCAGGGTGGCGGCCATTTCCACCGGGTGGTGGCCGTAGTCGTCCACCAGGGTGAAGCTGCCGCCGGTCGGGCAGGCCACTTCACCGTAACGCTGGAAGCGCCGGCCGACGCCCTTGAATTCGGCCAGGGCGGTGACGATGGCTTCGTCAGCCACGCCCACCTCGGTGGCCACGGCAATGGCGGCCAGGGCGTTGAGCACGTAGTGGCGGCCCGGCAGGTTGAGGGTGATGGACAGGCGGGTGGTGCTGCCATTGACCCGCACCGCATCGAACTTCATCTGGCCGCCGGCCTCGACGATGTTCTCGGCGTAGACGTTGCAGGTGGCCGGGTCCAGGCCGTAGCGGATCACCTGCTTGGGCACCTGGGGCAGGATCTCCCGCACATTGGGGTCATCCACGCACAGCACCGCCACGCCGTAGAAGGGCAGGCGGTTGAGAAAATCGACGAAGGCGCCCTTGAGCCGGCCGAAGTCGTGGCCGTAGGTTTCCATGTGGTCGGCGTCGATGTTGGTGACGATGGAAATCACCGGCGACAGCAGCAGGAAGGAGGCGTCGGACTCGTCCGCCTCGGCCACCAGGAAATCGCCGGAGCCCAGGCGGGCATTGGCGCCGGCCGCATTGAGACGACCGCCGATGACGAAGGTGGGGTCCAGGCCGCCTTCAGCCAGGATGGAGGCCACCAGGCTGGTGGTGGTGGTCTTGCCGTGGGTGCCGGCGACGGCGATGCCCTGCTTCAGGCGCATCAGCTCGGCCAGCATCTGGGCCCGGGGCACCACCGGGATGTGGGCCTCCCGGGCCGCCACCACTTCAGGGTTGTCGGCCTTGACGGCGGTGGAGACCACCACGGCGTCGGCACCGGCGATATTGGCCGCATCGTGGCCCTTGATGACCTTGGCGCCCTGGGCGGTGAGGCGGGCCGTGGCGGCGTTCTCGCCCAGGTCGGAGCCGGACACCTGGTAGCCCAGGTTGAGCATGACCTCGGCGATGCCGCTCATGCCCGAGCCGCCGATGCCGACGAAATGCAGATGTTTGATCTTGTGTTTCATTCTTTGCTCGCAGCTTCCATGCATGCCTTGGCCACCATGGCCGTGGCATTGGGCTTGGCCAGCTCCCGCGCCTTCTCGCCCATCTGGGCCAGCTGGCTGCGGGGCATTTCCTTGAGGAGCGCCAGGCGCTCCGGCGTCAGTTCGTTCTGGGGCAGGAGGATGGCGCCGCCCACCTGGGTCAGGAATTCGGCATTGCCGGTCTGGTGGTCGTCCACCGCATGGGGATAGGGCACCAGGATGGCCGGCACGCCGGCGGCGGCCAGCTCGGCCACGGTGAGGGCGCCGGCGCGGCAGATCACCAGGTCGGCCCATTCGTAGGCGCCAGCCATGTCGTCGATGAAAGGCACGCAGTGGGCGGCGACGCCGGCGGCGTCGTAGCCGGCCTTGAGGGCGTCGATCATCTTCTCGCCGGCCTGGTGCACCACCTGGGGCCGCTCGGCCTCGTCGAACAGGGCCAGAGCCTTGGGTACCGTGTCGTTGAGGGCCTGGGCGCCCAGGCTGCCGCCCACCACCAGCAGGTGCAGATTGCCTTCCCGGCCTTCGTAGCGCTTCAGGGGGTCGCCCAGGGCGGCGATTTCCGGACGCACCGGGTTGCCCACCCACTCCCCGTTCTTCATCACGTCGGGGAAGCCGGTGACCACCCGGTCGGCGACGCCGGCCAGGACCTTATTGGCCAGGCCGGCGACGGAATTCTGTTCATGCACCACCAGGGGCTTGCCCAGCAGGGCGGCCATCATGCCGCCGGGGAAGGTGATGTAGCCGCCCATGCCCAGCACCACGTCGGGCTTGACCACGCGGATGGCGCGGAAGGCCTGCCAGAAGCCCCGCAGCAGATTGAGGGGCAGCAGCAGCTTGCGCAGCAAGCCCTTGCCGCGCAGGGCGCCGAACTTCACCGGCACCAGGGGGAAGCCGCGCTGGGGCACCAGCCGGGCTTCCATGCCCGCCGGGTTGCCCATCCACACCACGTTCCAGCCGGCCTCGTGCATGTAGTCGGCCACCGCCAGGGCGGGGAAGATGTGGCCGCCGGTGCCGCCGGCCATGACCAGCAGGGTCTTCTGGCTCATACCTTGCCTCCCCGCATCAATTGTCGATTCTCCCAGTCCACCCGCAGCAGGATGGCCAGGGCCACGCAGTTGGCCAGGACGCCGGAGCCGCCGAAGCTCATCAGGGGCAGGGTCAGACCCTTGGTGGGCAGCAGGCCCATGTTCACTCCCATGTTGATGAAGGACTGCACCCCCATCCAGATGCCGATGCCCATGGCCACCAGGGCCGGGTAGAGACGTTCCAGGGCCACCGCCTGGCGGCCGATGGCGAAGGCCCGCTGCACCAGCAGGGCGAACAGGCCCACCACCACCAGGACGCCGACAAAGCCCAGTTCCTCGGCGATCACGGCGAGGAGGAAGTCGGTGTGGGCTTCGGGCAGGTAGAACAGTTTTTCCACGCTGCCGCCGAGGCCGACACCGAACAGCTCGCCGCGGCCAAAGGCAATCAGGGCATGGGACAGCTGGTAGCCCTTACCGAAGGCGTCGGACCAGGGGTCCATGAAGCCGAAGAGACGGTCGCGCCGGTAGGGAGAGACGATGATGAGGATGGCGAAGGCGGCCAGCAGCACCACGAACAGCACGGCGAAGAGCCGGGCCCGCATGCCGCCGAGGAAGAGGATGCCGATGGCGATGCTGATGATGACGACGAAGGCGCCGAAGTCCGGCTCCTTCAGCAGCAGGCCGCCGATCACCACCATGGCCCCAGCCATGGGCAGGAAGGCCTTCTTCAGGTCGTGCATGTGGGGCATCTTGCGCACCGTGTAGTCGGCGGCGTAGAGCACGGCGAACAGCTTCATCAGCTCGGACGGCTGCAGATTGGCGAAGCCCAGGGGCAGCCAGCGGCGGGCGCCGTTCACGTCCCGGCCGATGCCCGGAATCAGCACCACGGCCAACAGCACGGCACCGGTCAGGAACAGCCAGGGCGCCAGTTCCTGCCACACCTTGACCGGCACCTGGAAGGCCACGGCGGCAGCCACCATGGCGACGCAGAGAAAGACGCCGTGGCGGATGAGGAAGTAGGCCGGCTGGTAGCCGAAGGCCTTGCTGCCCTCGGCGGTAGCGATGGAGGAGGAATAGACCATCACCAGCCCCAGGGCCAGCAGGCCGAGGACGGACCAGAGCAGGAGCATGTCCACTTCCGTGGGCTCCTGGCGCGGCTGATTGAGGGCCTGGACCATGCTCATGCCCGGCCCTCCAGCTGTTGCACCGCGTCGATGAAGGCCTGGGCGCGGTGGGCGTAGTTCTTGTACATGTCCAGGCTGGCGCAGGCCGGGGACAGCAGCACTGCGTCGCCGGCCTTGGCCTGGGCGGCCAGCCAGGCGACGGCGGCGGCCATGTCGGCGAAGGATTCAGTGGGCAGGCCGCAGCCGGCAATGGCCTGGCCGATGGCCGGGCCGTCCTTGCCGATCAGGGCCACGGCACGGCCGTGCTGCTGCAGGGCAGCCTTGAGGGGCGAGAAGTCCTGACCCTTGCCGTCGCCGCCGAGGACGATGGCCAGGGGCCGGCCCAGGCCCTCGATGGCGGCCAGGGTGGCGCCCACGTTGGTGCCCTTGGAATCGTCGTAGTAATCGACGGCGCCGATGCGGGCCACGTGTTCCACCCGGTGGGGCAGACCCTTGAAGGCCTTGAGGGCGGGCAGCACGGCGGCGGGAGCGACGCCCACCGCCTCCAGCAGGGCCAGGGCGGCCATGGCATTGGCGGCGTTGTGCAGGCCGGTCAGCTGCATCTCGGCCAGGGCCAGCAGCTTGTCGTTGCCGCGCATCAAGCAGCCGTCAGCAATACCGTAATCCAGTGCCCGGCCCGGCTGGTCCAGGCCGAAGGTGACGAAATTGCGGCCGCAGCGGCCCAGGCCCAGGCTGCGGTCGTCGTCCCGGTTGAGGATCATGGCGCCCTTGCCCTGGAAGATGCGGGCCTTGGCCTCGGTGTAGCGGTCCATGGAGCCGGCGTAGCGGTCCAGGTGGTCTTCCGAGACGTTGAGCACGGTGGCGGCGTCGGCGTTGAGGCTGTGGGTGGTTTCCAGCTGGAAGCTGGACAGTTCCAGCACCCACAGCTGCGGCAGGTCGTTGCCGTCGAGGGCATCCATCAGGGCGTCCAGGGCGGCGGGGGAGATGTTGCCGGCGACCCGGGTGTTAAGGCCGGCGGCGGCACCGAGGGCGCCGGTGAGAGCCGTGGTGGTGGTCTTGCCGTTGCTGCCGGTAATGGCGATGACCTTGGCGGCGGGGCTGTAGCGGCCCAGGGCCCAGGCAAAGAGTTCGATTTCGGAAACCAGGGGCACGGCGCCGGCCACGGCGCTCACCTGCTCCACCGGCACCCCCGGGGAGATGGCGATGAAATCTGCCCCGGCGAAGGTAGCGGCCTGGAACGGGCCGGTGACAAGCTCCGCAGATGGCACGGCGCTGCGGAAGGCGTCCGCATTGGGCGGCAGGGCACGGCTGTCGGCGACGCGCACCCGCGCGCCTTCCCGGGCCAGCCATTTGGCCATGGCCAGGCCGGACTCGCCGAGTCCCACTACCACCGCCTGTTTGCCTTGGACGTTCATTTCGTTCTATTGCCTTCGCTTAACGCAGTTTCAACGCAGCTTCAGAGTGGAGAGGCCGAACAGCACCAGCATGATGGTGATGATCCAGAAGCGGACCACCACCTGGGTTTCCTTCCAGCCCTTCTGTTCGAAGTGGTGATGCAGGGGCGCCATGAGCAGGATGCGTCGCCCCTCGCCGTAGCGTTTCTTGGTGTATTTGAACCAGCTCACCTGCAGCATCACCGACAGGGTTTCGACGACGAAGACGCCGCCCATGATCAGCAGCACGATTTCCTGGCGCACGATCACCGCCACGGTGCCCAGGGCCGCGCCCAGGGCCAGGGCGCCCACGTCGCCCATGAACACCTCGGCCGGATAGGCGTTGAACCACAGGAAGCCCAGGCCGGCGCCGCACAGGGCGCCGAGGAACACGGCCAGCTCGCCGGCGCCCGGCACATAGGGCAGGAACAGGTACTTGGCGTAGCCGGCGTGGCCGGCGACGTAGGCGAACACCGCCAGGGCCGCCGCCACCATGACGGTGGGCATGATGGCCAAACCGTCCAGGCCGTCGGTGAGGTTCACCGCGTTGGAGGTGCCGACGATGACGAAGTAGGTCAGGGTGATGAAGCCGATCACACCCAGGGGATAGGAGAAGGCCTTGAAGAAGGGAATGATCACTTCGGTCTGGGCCGGGCCGGTGGCGGAAAGCCCCAGATAGACGGCGGCCGCCAGGCCGAAGACGGACTGCCAGAAGAACTTCCAGCGGGAAGCCAGGCCGTTGGGGTCCCGGTACACCACCTTCTTCCAGTCGTCGTACCAACCCACGGCGCCGAAGCCCAGGGTCACCACCAGCACCACCCAGACATAGCGGTTGGAGAGGTCGCCCCAGAGCAGGGTGGTGATGCCGATGGCGATGAGGATAAGGACGCCGCCCATGGTGGGGGTGCCGGTCTTCACCAGATGGGTCTGGGGGCCGTCGGTACGCACCGCCTGGCCGATCTTCTTCGCCGCCAGCCAGCGGATGACGCCGGGACCGGCGACAAAGGAGATGAGCAGGGAGGTCATGGCGGCCAGCACCATGCGCAGGGTGATGTAGTTGAAGACGTTGAAGGCCCGGATATCCTGGCCCAGCCATTGGGCGATCAGCAGCAGCATCAGCTGTTCTCCTTGGAATTTTGGTTGGCGGCCGGCGCCGTCAGGGCGTCCACCACCCGCTCCATCTTCATGAAGCGGGAGCCTTTCACCAGCACGGTGGTATCGCCGGTCAGTTCGGCCTGCACCGCCTGCACCAGGGCCTCGAGGTTCTTGTAGTGGTGGCCGCCGGCGCCGAAGTTGCGCGCCGCCTGGGCCGCGGCCTCGCCCAGGCAGTGGAGCTGGTCCACGCCCTGGGACTTGGCGTAGCCGCCGATTTCGTCGTGATACTGGCCGCTCATGGCGCCGATCTCACCCATGTCGCCCAGCACCAGGATCTTGCGGCCCACGGTGGCGGCCAGCACGTCGATGCCGGCCCGCACCGAATCCGGATTGGCGTTGTAGGTGTCGTCCAGGATGACGGCGCCGGCGGCGGCCTGCTTCTGCTGCAGGCGGCCCTTGACGCCACGGAAGGACTCCAGCCCGCCGACCACGGCCGCCAGGGAAATACCGCCGGCCAGGGCGGCGGCAGCAGCGGCCACGGCGTTGCGGGCGTTGTGCAGGCCGGGCACCCGCAGGCGGATGGCGGCATTGCCCTTGGGCGAGATCAGGTCGATGCGGGTTTCCAGGCCGTGCAGCTGCACCTTGCCGCCCACGTCGGCGGGCTTGTCCAGGCCGAAGGTGACGACACGGCGACGCTCGTTCACGCCCTTCCAGTAAGCGGCGAAGGCGTCGTCGGCGCTGACCAGGGCGACGCCGCCGGGCTTCAGGCCGGCATAGATGGTGGCCTTTTCCTCGGCCACCTGCTGCAGGTCG
Organism: Azospira sp.; assembly: GCF_030247495.1. Taxonomy (NCBI): domain Bacteria; kingdom Pseudomonadati; phylum Pseudomonadota; class Betaproteobacteria; order Rhodocyclales; family Rhodocyclaceae; genus Azospira; species Azospira sp. The sequence continues at coordinate 36,683 of NZ_JAOTRW010000008.1, forward strand.
CCCATGCCTTCCAGGTGGGCGCGCTGGGCGTTGGTCACCAGGGCCACGGTGGGCTGGGCCAGGCGGGTCAGGTAGCCGATCTCGCCGGGATGGTTCATGCCCATCTCGATGACGCCGGAACGGTGGGTGGTGCGCAGCTTGAGCAGGGTCAGGGGCAGGCCGATGTCGTTGTTGAAGTTGCCCTGGGTCGCCAGCACCACCATGGCCGGATCGTAGCCATCCAGCACGGCCTGGGCCTGGAGGATGGAGGCGATCATTTCCTTGGTGCTGGTCTTGCCGTTGGAGCCGGTGACGGCGATCAGGGGCAGGGAGAACTTGGCCCGCCAATAGCCGGCCAGGGCGCCCAGGGCCAGGCGGGTGTCGGCCACCGCCACCAGGGGCAGGCTGACCTTGCCCTGCAGCTGTTCCACCGTATCCACGGCCACCACGGCGGCGCAGGCGCCCCGCTCGCCGGCCTGGGCCAGGTATTCGTGGCCGTCGAAACGCTCGCCGCGCAGGGCGACGAACAGCTCGCCGCGGCCGACGCTGCGGCTGTCGGTGGAAACGCCGCCGAACAGCACGTTGCTGCCGTAGGCGGTGCCGTTGGTGGCCCGGGCCACTTCGAATAGATCCATCATGCTGCCATGCTCCCGGCGCGCTGTTGCAGGGCCCGCGCCACGGCCTCGATGTCCGAATAGGGGCGCCGCACCAGGCCGGCGGCACCCATGATTTCCTGATAGGGCTCGTGGCCCTTGCCGGCCACCAGCACCACGTCGGCCACGTCCGCCCGCAGCACGGCGTGGGCCACGGCTACCTCCCGCTCCGCCTCCAGCGCTGCCTCCGGCGCTCCGGCGCGGATCTCGGCCAGGATGGTCAGGGGATCTTCGCTGCGCGGGTTGTCGCTGGTCAGCAGCACTTCATCGGCCAGGCGGGCGGCGACGCTGCCCATGAGGGGGCGCTTGCCCTTGTCCCGGTCGCCGCCGCAGCCGAAGACGCAGTGCAGGCGACCGCCCCGGGCCTGGGCCACTTCCCGCAGGGCGGTCAGGGCGTTTTCCAGGGCATCGGGGGAGTGGGCGTAATCCACCACCACCAGGGGCAGGCCCTTGCCGCCAAAACGCTGCATGCGGCCGGCGGGCGGGGTCAGGCGGCACAGGCGCTGGCCCACCGTTCCCAGGGGCAGGCCCAGGGCCAGCAGGGCGCCGGCCACGGCCAGCAGGTTGGCCACGTTGTAGCGACCCACCAGGCCGGTTTCCACCTCCACCCGGCCCTGGGGGGCGAACAGGGTGAAGGCCAGGCCTTCGGCGCCATGGCGCAGGTTTTCGGCAGACAGAAGCCAGTCGGCCTCGGGCGCCTGACGGCCTTCCAGGGTGTAGCCGATGCGCAGGCTGGCGGTGGTCTGGGCCAGCAGCTCCCGGCCGAAGGGATCGTCCAGGTTGATCACCGCCTCGTTCAGCTCGGGCCAGGCGAAGAGCCGCTCCTTGGCGGCGCCGTAGGCGGCCATGGTGCCGTGGTAGTCCAGGTGGTCCCGGGTCAGGTTGGTGAACACGGCGACGGAGAAGCGGGCACCGTGGCAGCGGCCCTGGTCGAGGCCGATGGAAGAGACTTCCATGGCGCAGGCGACGGCGCCGGCAGCCTTGTACTCGGCCAGCAGGCGGTGCAGGGCCAGGGCGTCGGGCGTGGTGTTGGCGGCTTCGCCCAGGGCGTCGGGAAAGCCGTTGCCGAGGGTGCCGATGACGGCGCAGGGGCGGCCAGCGCCGCCCAGGGCCTGGGCGATCCACTGGCTGCAGGTGGTCTTGCCGTTGGTGCCGGTGACGCCCACCAGGGCCAGCTGCTCCGAAGGCCGGCCATAGACCAGGTTGGCCAGATGGCCGGCGAAGGACTGCAGGTTGTCCACGCCCAGCTGGGGCACGGCGGCCCAGGCAGGATTCCAGGCAAAATCCCGGGCTTCCCAGAAGACGCCGGCAGCACCCTTCTCCAGGGCGGCGGGGATGAAGCTGCGGCCGTCGGCGGCATGGCCGGGATAGGCGACGAAGACGTCGCCGGGCTGCACCCGGCGGCTGTCGTTCTCCAGCCGGGTGACGGCGGCGCCCTGGGCGCGCAGTTGGTCGAGAAGGGCCTGTGCCACGATGGCGCCGCTCACAGGGCCTCCTTGCCGGCGTTGGAGCCGGCCACCTGCAGGGCCGCATCCTGGGGCACGCCCAGGGTGCGCAGGGCACCGCTCATGATGTTGGCAAAGGTGGGACCGGCCACGTCGCCGCCGAAGTGCTTGCCGCTGGAAGGCTCGTCGATCATCACGGCGACGATCAGGCGGGGGTCGCTGGCCGGGGCCAGGCCGACAAAAGAGGCCACGTACTTGCGGGCGTAGACGCCGCCTTCCAGCTTGTGGGCGGTACCGGTCTTGCCTGCCACCCGGTAGCCGGGGATCTGGGCCTTGGGCGCGGTACCACCGGGCTGCACCGCCATTTCCAGCATGGCCCGGACCTCGCGCACGGTCTGGGGCGAGAACACCCGCTCGCCCTTCACCGGATTGCCGTCGCCCTTGAGCAGGGTCAGGGGAATCAGCTCCCCGTCCCGGGCGAACACGGTGTAGGCCCGCACCATCTGCATCAGGGAAACGGAAATGCCATGGCCGTAGCTCATGGTGGCCTGTTCGATGGGGCGCCAGGTTTTCCACGGCCGCAGGCGGCCGCCCACTTCGCCGGGGAAGCCGAGCTTGGGCGCCTGGCCGAAGCCCAGGTTGTCGAACATGGTCCACATTTCCTCGGGCGGGAAGGTGCCGGCCACCTTGGCGATGCCCACGTTGGAGGATTTCTGGATCACCTGGGCCAGGGTCAGCAGGCCGTGGGCGTGGGAGTCGGAAATGGTGGCGGTGCCGATGGTCAGCTTGCCCGGGGCGGTGTTGATGACCGAATCGAAACGGAACTTGCCCTTCTCCAGAGCCAGGGCCGCCGAGAAGGGCTTCATGGTGGAACCGGGTTCGTAGGTGTCGGTGACGGCCCGGTTGCGCAGCTGGGCGCCGGACAGGTTGGCCCGGTTGTTGGGGTTGTAGGTGGGCCAATTGGCCAGGGCCAGGATTTCGCCGCTGCGGGCATCCACCACCACGGCACCACCGGCCTTGGCGTCGTTATCGTCCACCGCCTGCTTCAGCTGGGAGAAGGCCAGGTACTGGATCTTGGAATCCAGGGCCAGGGTGATGTCCTTGCCGTCCTGGGGCGGCTTCACCGAGCCCACGTCCTCGACGATCTGGCCGCGGCGGTCCTTGATCACGCTGCGGAAACCGGGGCGGCCCAGAAGCTGGTCCTGGAAGGCCAGCTCGACGCCCTCCAGGCCCTTGTCGTCCACGCCGGTGAAGCCGACGATGTGGGCGGTCATGTCGCCGGAGGGGTAGTAGCGGCGGTATTCCTTGTTCTGGTGGATGCCCGGCAGCTTCAGGGCGGCGATGCGCTCCCCGGTGTCCGGCGGGATCTGCCGCTTCAGGTAGACGAAGTTCTTGTCCTCGGCCAGGCGGCGGTTCAGCTCGCGGCCGTCCATTTCCAGCATCTTGGCCAGGTTCTGGGACTGCTCCGGGGTCAGTTTGACGTCCGCCGGGATGGCCCAGATGGAGCGCATGGGGGTGGACACGGCCAGCACGTCGCCGTTGCGGTCGGTGATGCGACCGCGGGAGGCGGAGATTTCCAGCTCCCGGCGATAGCGGGACTCGCCCTTTTCCTGGAGGAAATCGTTGTTGATCACCTGCAGATAGAAGGAACGGCCGGCCAGAACGGCAAAGCCCCCGAGCAAGGCGAGGGCGGCGAGGCGGGAGCGCCAGGCGGGGAAAGCCAGCTGGAGCACCGGGCTTTCGGTGTAGCGGTGGCTGCGGGCCCGGGCCATCTCAGCGGCCTCCTGCGGGCACGTTGACCACCTTCGCCGGCTCCGGCGCATGCATGTGCAGCTTGTCCCGGGCGATTTTCTCGATGCGGGGATGGGTGGCCCAGGTGGACAGTTCCAGCTGCAGCTGGCCCCACTCCACGTCCAGGCTGCGGGCCCGCTCCTGCTCCCCTTCCAGCTCCTGGAACAGCTTGCGCGCCTTGTGCTGGGAGGTGACCACTCCCAGGGCACAGATCATGGCCGCCAGCAGCAGGAACAGGTTGAGGCGCAGCATCTCAGACCACCTTCCGGCTCAGGGGCACTGCGGTGCGTTCCGCCACGCGCATGATGGCGCTGCGGGAACGGGGATTGGCCGCCACTTCCTCCTTGGAGGCCCGCACCGCCTTGCCCACCAGCACCAGGGTCGGCTGGGGCAATTGGTCGGCACGCAGGGGCAGCCCCTTGGGCAGGTGACTGGCAGGCTCGGCTTGGTCACGCAGGAAATTCTTGACGATGCGATCCTCCAGGGAATGGAAGGAAATCACCGCCAGTCGGCCGCCGGGCTTGAGCAGCGCCAGGGCCTGGGAGAGGGCTAGCGAGAGCTCCTGGAGCTCTTGATTGATATGAATCCGTATAGCTTGAAAGCTTCGCGTCGCCGGGTCCTGACCGGGCTCGCGGGTCCGCACGGCTTCAGCGACGAGCGCGGCAAGCTGCCTTGTGGTTGCAACAGGCCGCTCGGACCGAGCAGCCACAATCTTCTTTGCAATCTGCTTAGCAAACCGTTCTTCCCCATAGTCCCTTATAACCTCCGCAATTTCCGTCTCATCGGCGCGGGCCAGCCATTCCGCGGCGGTTTCGCCCCGGGTGGTGTCCATGCGCATGTCGAGAGGGGCATCGAATCTGAAGCTGAAGCCCCGCTCTCCCTCATCGATCTGGGGCGAAGACACTCCGATATCCAGGAGCACCCCGTCCACCAGCCCGATTCCCTGTTGCTGCAACACCTCCCCCATCTCGCTGAAAGGGGTGTGATGCAGCGAAAAACGCTTGTCCTGGATCGCCGCCCCGGCCGCGATGGCCCGGGGATCCCGATCGAAAGCCACCAGCCGCCCCTCGGGCCCGAGGGACTCGAGGATCAGCCGGCTGTGCCCGCCGCGGCCGAAAGTGCCGTCCACATAGACGCCCCGCTGGTCAACGCGGAGGGCCGTCACCGCTTCCTGCAGGAGCACGGTGACGTGGGTACTACGTTCGGTGGTCACAGAACAATGCCCTCGAAACTGGCGAGAGCCTCAGGATCCTGGAGCGCCGCCAGGGCCAGCTCGTTCTGCTTGGCCCAGGAGTCCTCGCTCCAGATTTCAAAGTGGTCACCCATGCCCACCAGCATCACCTGTTTATCCAGCTTGGCCAGGGAACGCAGGGCGGGAGGGAGAAGAAGACGTCCGGTGGAGTCGGCTTCCTGGACGGAAGCGGTCCCCAGGATCACCCGGCGCACCGCGGCGGTGGCGGGATTCATGGTGGCGATCTTGGACAACTTGTCGGCGATGGGCTGCCATACCGACTCGGGATAGACCTTGAGGCAACCGTGGGGGTGGTAATTGACCACCAGGCGGCCGGCGGAATTGAGGGCGAGTTCGGGCCGGTGACGTGCTGGCACAGCCAGCCGCCCCTTCGCATCCAGACTCAGCGTATCCGCCCCTTGAAACATGACTTCCCCTGGTTTCCCCCGAGGTCCTTCGGCAGGCGGGAGGATTTCGCTCACTCCACAATTCACCACCGAACACCACGTTTCACCACTTTAGTGCACTCAAACCTTAGCGTCAATGGGGAAATGGCATTTTTTTCTTTTGCGACAAGGGCTTACAGCGCTTTCTGACAAAATTTTACAGAAAAAATTTCCTTAAAAATCAATATTGATACAAATCAAACTGAAAGTACTTTATTAGGAGTTGAAGGGCGCAATCCGCCCTCCGGGCATCCCATGCCATCGGAGTGACGGGCAAAACGACGAGCGCAAGAAAGAAGGATGGGGACAAGCTGAAAGAACGACGGGCGAACGCCTGCCGGCCCCGGCCACGGGCGGGGGTCTGGGAAATACGGGAAGGGATGTGAAGCTGGCCGATAAGCCGGGTTCTGTTGGGCGTTGGAGGCGAACCTCCGCCGCCTGGCAGCCATTCCTCTAGGCGCCGTGTTACCACGGCGCTCAAGCAGCCTACCCGGGAGCAGCGCGAGCCACGCCTGATGCTCCCCTATTTGGCCTTGCTCCGGATGGGGTTTACCGTGCCGTCTGTGTCGCCACAGCCGCGGTGGGCTCTTACCCCGAACCGGCTTGCGCCGGCCCGTCCGGACCTGAGGTCCGGCCACCGTTTCACCCTTGCCTGATCCCCGGTTTGCACCGGAGCCATCGGCGGTCTGCTCTCTGTTGCACTTTCCGTCGCCTTCGCCTTGCGGCTTATAGCGCCTGGCCGTTAGCCAGCATCCCGCTCTATGGAGCCCGGACTTTCCTCTCGGTACGAATACCCAGCGGCTGCCTGGCCAGCTTCACCCCGCCATTATACGGGCTTGGCGCGCCGCCCCGGACGGAATTGCCAGGTATCGGCGTAATAGTCCGGATTTTCGTTGTCCGGGGTCACCCCGGGCAGGCCCAGCAGCGGCAGGGGCTGCAGCTCCCGGGGCCGGCCGTGGCGGCCGGCGGCCAGCTCGGTCGCCAGGCGCGCATCCAGGGCCGAGAGGTCGCCCCGGTCCACCGCCGCCAGGGCTGCCGCATCCACCTCGTAGAGAACCGCCTTGGCCGTCAGCCCGCGGAAAGGGGCCAGCAGGGACTCATAGGTGGCGTGGCCGAACACCACCACCCGCAGGGAAACGGCCAGGTCCGCCCGGCGCTGCCAGAACAGTTCCTGCCAGCGGAACTCCCGCAGCAGCTGCAACAGGGAAGGATCGCTGGACAGCACCAGGGCGCCGCACTCGTCGAAATGGGTCATGGCATCCCGGGCGCCGCCGCGCCCACTCCCCGGGGCATCGTCCCCGGCTGCCGCCAGGGCCTGCAGGTGGCGGCCGTTGATGACCTGCTTGCTCAGGGGAAAGGCGCACCACACCAGGGCGTTGAAGAAGTCATGCCAGTTGTCGGGCCGGGTTTCCACCTGGCCGCTGGCGCCGATGCGTGCCTCGTAGCCCAGGCCGTCGTCCCGGGGCGGCGGAAAACTCAGGGGATGGCCGGTGGCCGAGCGCAACGCCAGACCGGCCGCCAGCGCCGTCAGGCCGGCCAGGGCGGCGGCATCAGGCGCTGTCGGCCAGGGCGGCTGCAGCCGCGCCAGCCAGGGAGCCAGAGGCGCGAAGAGGGGATTGGCGTAGGGAGCCGGCCGGCTCACTGCTGGGTCGGCGCGGGCGCGGCAGGAGCCGCTGCGGCGGGTTCCGTGACGGGGGCCGGCGCCGCTTCCGCCGCCGCAGCCGGCGGCGTGGCGGGCTTGGGTTCCGGGGTGAAGACGAAACGGTCGCCCTTCTCCTCGAACACGCCCACCTTGTCGCCCAGACCTTCCTGGGGGGCCGCCGCCAGCTTCTGGAAGCCTTTGCAGGTCTGGGTTTCGGTGAGGAAATAGGCCTCGCCCTGCTTCAGCACGAAGGTGCCGGGACCGGGCTGCCACAGCTCGACCCTGGTGTTGCGGGGAGCCGGATTGAGCAGGTGGATGCGCTGGCAGTCCGGCAGGCGGGCGGCGATGACGGCGAACTTCACCGTCTTCTCCCAGAAGAAGTTCTGCTCCCGGGAGACGCTGATGGCGTGGTCGCGGCCATCGATGCGATAGGCGGCGGCGTCATTGATGCAGCCGGCTAGCAGGGGCAGGGGCAGCAGGGGCAGGAGCAGCAGGGGCTTCTTCATGGCAGGCATCCTCGGGGAAGCGGTGGCGCGGTCAGGTCGTCAGGCGACGAAGGTCCAGGGCAGGCTCTCGCCGGCCCGCAGGGGGGTCAGGCTGTCGCCGCTCAGGTAGGCCAGGCTGGCAGGCACGGCCTGGGCCTTCTTTTCCAGGGTGATCTTGCCGCTGTTGCGCGGCAGGCCGTAGAAGTCGGCGCCGTGGAAGCTGGCAAAGCCCTCCAGCTTGTCCAGGGCGCCCGCATTGTCGAAGGCCTCGGCATACAGTTCCATGGCATGCAGGGCGGTGTAGCAGCCGGCACAGCCGCAGGCCGCCTCCTTGGCGCCGGTGGCGTGGGGCGCCGAGTCGGTACCGAGGAAGAACTTGGGATTGCCGGAGATGGCCGCCTGCACCAGGGCCTGGCGGTGGGTCTCGCGCTTCAGCACCGGCAGGCAGTACCAGTGGGGACGCACGCCGCCCTGGAAGATGGCATTGCGGTTGTAGAGCAGGTGGTGGGCGGTGATGGTGGCGCCGATGTTGGCGCCGCTCTCGGCAACGAAGGCCGCCGCGTCGGCGGTGGTGATGTGCTCGAACACCACCTTGAGGCCAGGGAAGTCCTTCAGCAGGGGAATCATGACGGTATCGATGAAGGCCTTTTCCCGGTCGAAGAGATCGATGGCCGGATCGGTTACTTCACCGTGCACCAGCAGGGGAAGGCCCTGCTTTTCCATCTCGGCCAGGGCTGCCGAGCACTTGGCCAGGCTGGTGACACCGGCGTCGGAATTGGTGGTCGCCCCGGCGGGGTAGAGCTTGACCGCCTTGACGAAGCCAGAGGCCACGGCGGCGGCGATTTCGCCGGCCGGGGTGTTGTCCGTCAGGTACAGGGTCATCAGGGGCTCGAAGCTCATGCCGGCCGGCAGGGCCGCCAGGATGCGCTGGCGGTAGGCGGCAGCCTGCTCCACCGTGGTCACCGGCGGCTTCAGGTTGGGCATGACGATAGCCCGGGCGAACTGGCGGGCGGTATGGGGCAGCACGGCGGCCAGGGCTTCGCCGTCGCGCAGGTGCAGGTGCCAGTCGTCGGGACGGGTGATGGTGATTTGCATGGAAGTTCTTCGTCAAAGGGCCTTGCGGCTGATAAACGTAATTTTAGCTGCCGCCCTGCCCCACTGTCTGTAGGGACTTGGCGGGCAGCTGCGGTCGCCTCAGCCGGCGTCCTTGAGGGCCAGGGCCTTCTGGTACAGCTCGTTCTTGGAGGCGCCGGTGATTTCGGCGGCCAGCTTGGCGCACTGCTTCACCGGCAGGCCTTCCGCCAGCAGCAGCCTGAGCACCCGCTCGCCGGCGCCGTCGTCCGCATCCTCCGGCGCGGCTTCCACCAGCAGCACGAACTCGCCGCGCTGGCGGTTGGCGTCGGCCTGCAGCCATTCCAGGGCCTCGCCCAGGGGACAGGCGTGAATGGTCTCGAACAGCTTGGTCAGTTCCCGGGCGAAGACGATGGTGCGTTCCGGGCCGAAGGCGGCGGCCAGGGCCTCCACCGATTCCAGCACCCGGTGGGGCGCCTCGTAGAAGACCAGGGTGTAGGGCAGGGCCGCCAGGGCTTCCAGTTCCTTCTGGCGCTGGCCGGCCTTGGCCGGGAGGAAGCCGTAGAAGAGGAAATGGGGCGCCATCAGGCCGGAGGCGGAGAGGGCCGTCACCGCGGCGCAGGCGCCGGGCAGGGGCACCACCTTGAAGCCCGCCTCCCGTACCCGGGCGACGATGCGGGCGCCGGGGTCGGAAAAGGCGGGGGTGCCGGCGTCGGAGACCAGGGCCACGGCCTCGCCGGCGGCCAGCTTGTCGATGACCCCCTGGGCGGCCTGTTCCTCGTTGTGCTGGTGGGCCGGCAGCAGACGGGCGCCGCTGCCGAAGTGGCGCAGCAGGGGCTGGCTGTGGCGGGTGTCCTCGGCGGCGACCCAGGGCACCGCCTTGAGCACCTCCACGGCGCGCAGGCTCATGTCCTGGAGATTCCCCAGGGGGGTGGGGACCACATACAATGCAGATTCAATTGTCATCAATACTCGCGAGCCGGACCGTGAACACAGGCGCCAAAGATACCACGGCAGCAGCCCCCTCCCCCGCCCGGGACCCGCGGCAGGCCGACGGCAGCCTGGCCGAGGCGCGGGCCGCCGCCTGGCTGGAGGGCCGGGGATTGAAGGTGCTGGCGCGCAACTACCGGGTCAGGGGCGGCGAAATCGACCTGGTCTGCCGCGACGGCCGCACCACGGTCTTCGTCGAGGTGCGCCTGCGCCGCAACGGGGATTTCGGCGGCGCCGCCGCCAGCATTACCCGGAAAAAGCAGCAGCGCCTGATCCTGGCGGCCCGCCACTGGCTGCAGGAACAGGGCGACAGCGCCTGCCGTTTCGACTGCGTGCTGTTGCAGGGCGAGGCGGCGAGCGCGCCCTTGGAATGGCTCAAGAATGCCTTCGACGCCGATTAGGACCTTCCTGCTCTCGTGCCTGCTGCTGGCGGCGCCGGTGGGGGCCGCCGAGGTGCGCATCCTGGTGCAGAGCTCGCCCCTGGCCGGCAGCCAGTATTACGGCAGCGACACCCTGTGGCCGGCCATGGCCGTGGGCGATCCCCTGACCCTGCACCGGGAGCCGGACAATCCCCACGATCCCCGGGCGGTGCGGGTGGAGTGGCGCAAGGCCAAGCTGGGCTACCTGCCCCGGGCGGAAAACGCCGCCGTGGCCGCCGCCCTGGACCGGGGCGAAGTACTGGAAGCCCGCATCAGCCGCCTCACCCGCCACAGGAATCCCTGGCGGCGGGTGGAGGTGCAGGTGTGGGTACGCCTGTAGCTGTGGCGAAAAGAAAGTAGGCATGGCCCGGGAGGCAGCAAAGACGGCCGTCCCCGGCATGCCATGCCGCCCAAGCCCATGCCTGCTGCCTCTCCAGGCACCCCCTGAAAACGACAAGGGCACAGACCCACCTTCCCGGCGACCTCTGTGCCCTCTGTGGCCAACGCTTTTAAAGCAGCGTCAGATCCAGCTCACCAGCCCGTACTGCTTCTTGCCCCGGCGCAGGATGGTGAAGCGGCCGAAGAGGCGCTCGCCTTCGCCGATCTGGTGCTCGATGCCTTCCACCTTCTGGCCGTTGATGGCCACGCTGCCGCTCTGGATGAAGGTGCGGGCTTCGGACTTGGACTTGGCCAAGTTGGCCGCCACCAGGGCGTCGATGAGGCCGCCCTGGGCCTTGTCGATGGCGACGCCGGGCATGCCGTCCTGGGCCAGCTGCTCCAGGTCGTTTTCCGTCAAAGAGGCCAGTTCGCCGGAGAACAGGCTGTGGGAAATGCGCTGGGCCGCCTTGAGGGCCTCGTCGCCGTGCACCAGGCGGGTGGCTTCCTCGGCCAGGATGCGCTGGGCTTCGGGCTTGCCGCCGCCGGCCTTGTCCGCCGCCTCGATTTCGGCGATGCGGGTCAGGGGCAGGAAGGTGAAGAATTTGAGGAACTTGTAGACGTCCGCGTCGCTGGTGTTGAGCCAGAACTGGTAGAAGGCGTAGGGCGAGGTCTTCTTCGGGTCGAGCCAGACGGCGCCGGATTCGGTCTTGCCGAACTTGGTGCCGTCAGCCTTGGTGATCAAGGGCACGGTCATGCCGTAGACCTGCTGCTGGTGCAGGCGGCGGGTCAGGTCGGTGCCGGCGACGATGTTGCCCCACTGGTCGGAGCCGCCCACCTGCAGGATGCAGCCGAAACGCTTGTACAGCTCGGCGAAGTCGTAGCCCTGCAGCAGGCTGTAGGAGAATTCGGTGTAGGAGATGCCCTGGTCTTCCCGCACCAGGCGCTGCTGCACCGATTCCTTCTTGATCATGGCGTTCACCGAGAAGTGCTTGCCGATGTCGCGCAGGAATTCCAGGCAGTTCATGCCGCTGAACCACTCGTAGTTGTTGGCCATGCGGGCGGCGTTGGGGCCGTCGAACTTGAGGAAGGGCATGACCTGGCCGCGGATCTTCTCCACCCAGGTGGCGATCACGTCGGGGGTGTTGAGCTTGCGCTCGGTGGCCTTGAAGCTGGGGTCGCCGATCATGCCGGTGGCGCCGCCCACCAGGGCGATGGGCTTGTGGCCGGCTTCCTGGAAGCGCTTCAGGATCAGCACCGGCACCAGATGGCCCAGGTGCAGGCTGTCGGCAGTGGGATCGAAGCCGCAATAGAGGGTCACCGACTCCTGGGTCAGCAGTTGATCGAGCGCCTGGGCGTCGGTCAGCTGGGCGATGAGCCCGCGATCGTGCAGATCCTGGATGAGGGGGGACTTGTACATTGCTATTTCTCCACGGCAGAACGGCTGGCCGCCCGGTGGCGGCCGCAAAGACGGGAGATTTTACCAGAGCCGGGGCGCCAGGCTGGCGCCGCCGGGCCGGTGAGAGAGAAAAGCGGGAAGCGGCGGAGCGGCCTCAGGCCACCTTGAGGGTTTTGCGGTAGCGGCTCAGGTCCTGCACCGTCTCGAAAGTCTGGTCGAAGAGGCTGGAGAGGTTGCGCAGGATGCCGCCCACCACCCGGGCTTCCCAGGTCTTGTCGAAACAGATCTGGGTGTCGAGCCAGCGTTCCAGCCATTCCGGGTCCGGCAGGCGGCTTTGCACCGTGTCGTTGGGGAAGAGGCTCTGGTTCACGTGCAGGTTGGTGGGGTGCAGGGGCTTGCCGGAACGGCCGCTGGCGGCCATCAGCATGCCCAGCTTGGCGAAGGCGGCCCGGGCGCTGTCGCCGAACTTGTCGATGGCCCGCTTCATGTACTTGAGGTAGGCGCCGCCGTGGCGGGCCTCGTCCCGGGAGATGTGGTCGTAGATGGCCTTGATCACCGGCTCGGTGTGCCATTCGCTGGCCCGGCGGTACCACTGGGTCAGACGCACTTCGCCGCAGAAATGCAGCATCAGGGTTTCCAGGGGCGGGGCCGGGTCGAACTCGAAGCGCACGGCGTGCAGCTCCTCCTCCGTCGGCACCAGCTCGGGACGGAAGCGGCGCAGGTATTCCTGCAGCACCAGGGAATGCTTCTGCTCTTCGTAGAACCAGATGGACATGAAGGCGGAAAAGTCGGAATCGTCCTTGTTGTCCCGCAGGAACATCTCCGTGGCCGGCAGGGCGGACCATTCGGTGATGGCGTTCATCTTGATGGTGATGGCCTGCTCGTCGGAGAGCAGGCCGGCGTCGAACTGGTCCCAGGGAATGTCGTCGGCCATGTTCCAGCGGGCTTTTTCCAGGCTGGTGAAGAGTTCCGGGTAGAGCATTTTTATGCTTTCTCTGTTGGAGTTGGGGGCGCGCAGCTACAGACAGCGCCAATGCCGCCCGGTTCCCTGCTTTTTTGCAGCATCCGCCTCCGTGCGGGGGCCTGGGCCGGGAACCCGGAGCCGCCAGTTGCTGTCTTGAGTAAGCCGGGCTGCTGGCCTGGAACCATCGACCTGCCCCTGTCCGGAGGATTCATGTCCCGACTTGCCGCCCGAGTTCTGCCCGCCCTCCTCGTCCTGTTCAGCCTGATAGGAACCGCCATGCCGGCCAGCGCCGCCGATTGCCCGCCCCTGCTGCAGCACACCTTCCCCGCCCTGCAGGACGAAAAGCCCCAGCCCCTCTGCCAGTACGCCGGCAAGGTGCTGCTGGTGGTCAATACCGCCTCCTACTGCGGCTTCACCAACCAGTACGACGGTCTGGAAGACCTCTACGCCGAACTGAAGGGCCAGGGCCTGGTGGTGCTGGGCTTCCCGGCCAACGACTTCGGCCAGCAGGAACCGGGCTCCAACCAGGAGATCGCCGATTTCTGCCGTCTCACCTACGGCGTGCGCTTCCCCATGCTGGCCAAGACCTCGGTGGTGGGCAAGGACGCCAACCCCTTCTACCAGGCCCTGGCCAAGGCCACGGGCCAGGTGCCGCAATGGAATTTCCACAAATACCTGATCGACCGCAGCGGCAAGACCGTGCTGTCCTTCGGCAGCCGCACCACGCCCAACGCCCCCCAGCTGCGCCAGGCCATCCAGCGTTTCCTGGCCCAGCCCTGAACGACAAAAAGGCGCCACGCCGCCCCCAACCCCACGGAGAGACGATATGAATGCACCGGACAAGATGTTCCACCTGCCCGATGTCCAGGCCACCCCGGATCAGCGCCAGCTGGCGATCCAGAAGGTCGGCGTGAAGAGCCTGCGCTATCCCCTGGCCCTGGCCACCGCCGACGGCGCCGTGCAGCACACGGTGGCCGAGCTGACCATGGCCGTAGGCCTGGCGCCGGAGGTGAAGGGCACCCACATGTCCCGCTTCGTCGAAATTCTCGAACGCCCCCGGGGCGCCCTGCAGGCGGCGGACCTGCCGGCCCTGCTGCAGGAAATGCTGGGCCACCTGCAGGCCGAGAGCGGCAGCATCGACCTGGCCTTCCCCTACTTCATCGCCAAGGCGGCCCCGGTTTCCGGCGTTTCCAGCCTGCTCGACTACGACGTGCGCCTGCAGGTGGAGCAACAGCCCGGCGCCCCGATCCGCACCACCCTGGCGGTGACCGCCCCGGTCACCAGCCTCTGCCCCTGCTCCAAGAAAATTTCCGAGTACGGCGCCCACAACCAGCGCTCCCACATCACCATCAGTGCCGAACTGCGCCAGCCCATGGCGGTGGAGGAACTGGTGCGCCTGGCTGAGGAGGAAGCCTCCTGCGAGGTCTTCGGCCTCTTGAAGCGCCCGGACGAGAAGTGGGTCACCGAACGGGCCTACGACAATCCCAAGTTCGTCGAGGACCTGGTGCGGGACATCGCCCTGCGCCTCATGGCCGAGCCCCGCATCGGCCGCTGGTCGGTGGCTTCGGAGAATTTCGAGTCTATCCACAACCACTCGGCCTACGCCGAACTGTGCGGCGAAAATGTCTGAGACCCGGTGCCTGAAACCCGGCGCCTGAGGCCCGACCGCCAAGACCCGGCGACCTGAGGCAGGGCAAGGGACTCATCCAAGCCCTGCCCTGAAACGCAAGAGGGGCGCCATTCTCCGGCATGCATTGCCGAAGAATAGCGCCCCTTCTGCTTTCGCGGGCACCCGTTGTGAGACGACGCCTCAGAACAGGAAGGGCTGTTTTTCCTGGGCCTGAGCCGGCGCCACCGCCCCCTCGCCGTTGGCGAAGACCTTGACCTGGCGCGGCTTCAGCCACACCTGCTGGCCGGCCGTCAGGCCCAGCACCTGCTGGCGTTCCCGGGTCAGTTCCACTTCCACCAGTTCGCCCTGGTGGATCACCTCCACCCGCACCAGGGGGCCGATGGTCTGCACGTAGCTGACCTTGGCCTCCAGGGATTCGGGCGTGGCCACGGTGTCGATGTCGATGTCGTGGGGGCGGATGAAGGCCACCGCCTCCTGGCCGGCGGGCACGTCGTCCCGGGCCACCTCGGCCCAGGCGCCATGGACCCGGCTGTGGAAGACGTTCACGTTGCCGAGGAACTGATAGACGAAGGGGCTGGCCGGGTTGGAATAGACCTCGTCCGGGGAACCCACCTGTTCGATGCGGCCCTTGTTCATCACCACCACCCGGTCCGCCACTTCCAGGGCCTCTTCCTGGTCGTGGGTGACGAAGACGGAGGAGATGTGCATCTCGTCGTGCAGGCGGCGCAGCCAGCGGCGCAGTTCCTTGCGCACCTTGGTGTCGAGGGCGCCGAAGGGCTCGTCCAGCAGCAGCACCTTGGGTTCCACCGCCAGGGCCCGGGCCAGGGCGATGCGCTGGCGCTGGCCGCCGGAAAGCTGGGTCGGGTAGCGGTCCGCCAGCCAGTCCAGCTGCACCAGGGAGAGCAGGTCCATGACCCGCTTGCGGATCTCGGACTCGCTGGGGCGCTCCTTGCGCGGCTTGACCCGCAGGCCGAAGGCCACGTTCTCGAACACGTTCATGTGGCGGAACAGGGCGTAGTGCTGGAAGACGAAGCCCACCTGGCGCTCCCGGGCGTGGAGGTGGGTGGCCTCGCTGCCTTCGAACATGACCTGACCCTCGTCCGCCGTTTCCATGCCGGCGATGATGCGCAGCAGGGTGGTCTTGCCGCAGCCGGAAGGACCGAGCAGGGCCACCAGTTCGCCGGTGGGAATGGAGAGGGAGACGTCGTCGAGGGCGACGAAGTTGCCGAAACGCTTGGCGATGTTGCGGATTTCGATACTCATGGCGGCAGGCTCAGTTGGTTTTCTCGGGGGGCAGTTCGGCGGTCAGCATCGCGGTCTCGGCCCGCATGCGCCACTCCACCAGGGTCTTGGCCACCAGGGTGACCAGGGCCAGGAGGGCGAGGACGGAGGCCGAGGCGAAGGCGCCGATGGCGTTGTATTCGTTGTAGAGAATTTCCACGTGCAGGGGCAGGGTGTTGGTCTCGCCGCGGATGTGGCCGGAGACCACGGAGACGGCGCCGAACTCGCCCATGGCCCGGGCATTGGCCAGGATCACCCCGTACAGCAGGCCCCACTTGATGTTGGGCAGGGTCACCCGCCAGAACATCTGGAAGCCGGAGGCGCCGAGGGAGACGGCGGCCTCCTCCTCGTCCTTGCCCTGGGCCTGCATCAGGGGAATCATTTCCCGGGCGACGAAGGGGAAGGTGACGAAGAGGGTGGCCAGGATGATGCCGGGCACGGCGAAGACAATCTTCACGTCGTGCTCGGCGAGCCAGGGGCCGAAATAGCCCTGGGCACCGAACATCAGCACGAAGATGAGGCCGGCGATGACCGGACTGACGGCAAAGGGCAGGTCTATCAGGGTGATCAGCAGGCTCTTGCCGCGGAACTCGAACTTGGCGATGGCCCAGCTGGCGGCAATGCCGAAGGCCACATTGAGGGGCACGGCGATGGCCGCCACCGCCAGGGTCAGGGTCACGGCGCTGCGGGCCTCCGGGTCCAGGAGGCCGTTGACATAGGCTTCCCAGCCGCCCCGCAGGGCTTCGGCGAAGACCGCCGCCAGGGGCACGCCGAGGAACAGGGCGAGGAAGGCGAAGGCCAGGGTCAGCAGGGTGTAGCGCACCCAGGCCGGTTCGGTATTGGCACGGCGCACGCTCATTGCTCGCCTCCGGTATTACGGTTGTTGTGTCGGTTGGCGGCCCACCACTGCAGACCGTTGATGGCCAGCAGCAGGACGAAGGAAATGCCCAGCATCACCACCGCCAGGGCGGTGGCGCCCACGTAGTCGTACTGCTCCAGCTTGGAAATGATGAGCAGGGGCGTGATTTCGGAAATGAGGGGCATGTTGCCGGCGATGAAGATCACCGAGCCGTACTCGCCCACGGCCCGGGAGAAGGACAGGGCGAAACCGGTGAGCAGGGCCGGGAAGATGGCGGGGAAGATGATGCGGCGGAAGGTCTGCCAGCGGGAGGCGCCCAGGGTGGCGGCGGCCTCCTCCACTTCCGGCTCGATGTCCTCGATCACCGGCTGCAGGGTGCGCACCACGAAGGGCAGGCCGATGAAAGTGAGGGCCACGACGATGCCCAGGGGCGTGTACGCCACCTTCAGGCCCAGGGGCTCCAGGTACTTGCCGACCCAGCCGTTGGTGGAATAGATGGTGGCCAGGGTGATGCCGGCCACGGCGGTGGGCAGAGCGAAGGGCAGATCGACGAAGGAGTCGATCAGGCGCTTGCCGGGGAAGTCGTAGCGCACCAGCACCCAGGCCACGATGAGGCCGAAGAAGGCGTTGATGACGGCGGCCAGGGCCGAGGCGCCGAAGGTGACGCGATAGGCCGCGAGGGCCCGCTCGGTGGTGGCGATGTCCCAGAACTGGGCGAAGGTCAGGGCGGTGGACTTGAGCACCAGGCCGCCCAGGGGGATCAGCACCAGCACCGAGAGATACACCAGGGTGTAGCCCAGGGCCAGGCCGAAGCCGGGGAGGACGTTGTTTTTCTTGGCTGACATGGGTTTCTCAAACGACGGCGCCGGGGAGCCTTGCAGGCCGGCCCGGCGCCGTGGGGGTCGGGGGCGGGGGAGGATTACTTCTGCACGTAGAGCTGGTCGAAGGAACCGCCATCGACGAAGTGGGCCTTGGCCGCCTTGCTCCAGCCGCCGAACACTTCATCCACGGAGAAGGTCTTGATGTTGGGGAACTGGGCGGCATACTTCTTCAGCACTTCCGCATCCCGGGGCCGCAGGTAGTTCTGGGCGGCGTTCTCCTGGCCTTCCTTGGACCACAGGTAGTCCAGGTAGGCCTGGGCCTGCTTGCGGCTGCCCTTCTTGTCCACCACCTTGTCCACCACGGCCACCGGGAACTCGGCCAGGATGGAAACGCTGGGATAGACCACCTCGAACTCGCCGCGGCCGAATTCCTTGGCGATCAGCTCGGCCTCGGACTCGAAGGTGACCAGCACGTCGCCCAGGCGGCGCTGCATGAAGGTGGTGGTGGCATCCCGGCCGCCGGCGGCGAACAGGGGAGCGTTCTTCAGGATCTTGCCGACGAATTCCAGGGCGCTCTTGTCGTTGCCGCCGGGCTGCTTGAGGGCGTAGCCCCAGGCGGCCAGGTAGGTGTAGCGGCCGTTGCCGGTGTTCTTGGGGTGGGGCACGATCACTTCGACGCCGGACTTGGCCAGGTCGGACCAGTCCTTCAGGGCCTTGGGGTTGCCCTTGCGCACGATGAACACCATGGTGGAGGTGTAGGGCGAGGCGTTGTTGGGGAATTTCTTGGCGTAGTCCTTGGCCACCAGGCCCTTGTCGGCCAGGTAATCGACGTCGGTGGCCTGGTTCATGGTCACCACGTCCGCTTCCAGGCCATCGGCCACGGCCCGCACCTGCTTGGAGGAACCGCCGTGGGACTGCTTCACCTCCACCTTCTCACCGGCCTTGGCCTGCCAGTGCTTGGTGAACATGGGGTTGTAGTCCTTGTAGAAATCCCGGGCCACGTCATAGGAGGCGTTGAGCAGGGTGACATCGGCCAGGGCCGGGGCGACCAGGCCGCCCGCCAGGAGCAGGGCGGCGAACAGGCGGGAAACGGGGGAAACGGCGTTCTTCATGGGGGTTCCTTCCAGCGATGGCTGACTCTTCAGAAGCGAACTCTAAACAAGGTGTTTAGAACCACAAAGCTTCTTTGGCTATTTGTTTATTTGAGAAAACGCATAAAGCAAAGGCCCGTACGGCCCTTGCCCGTCACACCGGCAGGCGGCTCTCGCTGCGCTGCCAGTCGCCCTTGAGCAGGGGAATCTGGTGCGGCGGCACCGGCTTGCTGAACAGGTAGCCCTGCAGTTCATCGCAATCCAGGTCGCTCAGCACCTGCCACTGGGCCTCGGTCTCCACCCCTTCGGCGACGGTGCGCATGCCCAGGCCGTGGGCCAGGAGGATCACCGCCCGCACCACGGAGCGCGCCTCCCGGTCGTCCAGGAGGCGGGAGACGAAGCTGCGGTCGATCTTCACCTCGTCCACCGGATACCGGGAGAGATAGGAAAGGGAGGAATAGCCCGTGCCGAAATCGTCGATGGAGACCCGCACCCCGGCCTGGCGCAGGGTGCTGAAGATGGCCAGTATCTGTTCCGGGTCATCGGCCAGGGAGCTTTCCGTCAGTTCCAGTTCCAGGCCGGCCGGGTCGATGCCGCTCTGGGTCACCACCTGCAGCACCTCCTGGGCGAAGTCCCAGCGCCGCAGCTGGCGGGCCGAGACATTCACCGCCACCCGCGGCACCGGCACCCCCTGCTCCTGCCAGGCCCGCAGCTGGCGGCAGGCGGCCACCAGGCACCAGTGGCCGATGGCGTCGATGAGGCCGGCGTTTTCCGCCAGGGCGATGAAGCTGTCGGGCATGACCAGGCCCCGGGTCGGATGGCGCCAGCGCACCAGGGCCTCGACCCCGGCGATGCGGCCGCTGCTGGCACCGATCTGGGGCTGGTAGTAGAGCAGCAGCTGCTCGCCCTCGACGGCCCGGCGCAGGTCGTTCTCCAGTTCCAGCCGCTCCAGGGAACGCTCGTTGTGGCTGGCGATGAAAAAGCGGTAGGCCGCCCGGCCGCCGTCCTTGGCCGCGTACATGGCCACGTCGGCATGCTTGAGCAGGGACTCCCCGTCCTCCCCGTCGGCCGGGTAGAGGGCGATGCCGATGGAGGTGGAGGCAAAAATTTCCCGCTCCCCGAGTCGCACCGGCTGGTCGAACTGGGCCAGCAGCTTGCCGGCGACGATGCTGGCATCCTCCGCCGACAGCACTTCGGGCAGCAGCAGGACGAACTCGTCGCCGCCCAGGCGGGCCAGGGTGTCACCCTCCCGCAGGCAGAGGCTGAGGCGGGCCCCCACTTCCTTGAGCAGCAGGTCGCCCTGGTCGTGGCCCAGGGTGTCGTTCACCGCCTTGAAGCGGTCCAGGTCCAGCAGCAGCACCGCCAGCTTGCGCCGGGAGCGGTGGGCCTGGCGCAGGGCGTTTTCCAGGCGGTCGTAGAAAAGGCGGCGGTTGGGCAGGCCGGTGAGGGGGTCGTGGTAGGCCAGGTGGTGGATGTGGGCCTCGGCCTGCTTGCGGTCGGTGATATCGGTGAACAGGCCCACGTACTGGCTGACCTGGCCGGCCCCGTCCTTGATGGCGGTGATGGACAGCCACTCCGGATAGGTCTCGCCGGACTTGCGCCGGTTGATCACTTCGCCCTGCCACTTGCCCTGCTCCTGCAGGCTCTGCCACATCTGGGCATAGAAGGCCGGATCGTGCTGGCCCGAGGCCAGGATATGGCCCGGCGCCCGGCCCCGGGCGTCCGCCTCGGAATAGCCGGTGACCTCGGAGAAGGCCGGATTGACCGACTGGATGCGGCCCCGGGCATCGGTCACCACCATGGCCTCGCCCAGGCTGTCGAAGACCCGGGCCGCCAGATGCAGGCGGGCCTCGGCCTGCTTGATTTCGCTGATGTCGCGGAAGGAGGCCACGTAGCCGGCCTGGTCGGCGTCGCCCTCGCCGCCCCGCAGGGGCGCCCCCAGCACGGCCACCGGGAAGGCACTGCCGTCGCTGCGCACGAAATCGTCCTCGCCCTCGAACACGGCGCCGGTGGCCAGGGCCCGGGCCAGGCCGGAAACCTCGGCCGGCGCCGCGCCGGGCCACAGCACCGTGGCGGCATCGCGGCCGAGCAGGCCGCCCGGCGCCGCCCCCAGCAGGGCTTCGGCCCGCTGGTTGGCGAAGGTGATGCGCCCGCCCCGGTCCAGGGCCAGGATGCCTTCGGCCAGGGTATTGGCGATGTTGTCGAGGAAGGCATGGCTGTGGCCCAGCTCCAGGGCCGACTTCTTCAGCTCCACCATGATGTAGACCACGGTGGCGATGAGGAACAGGGCAAACAGGGCCAGCAGCAGGCGGTAGCTTTCTGCCTGCTTCAGGTCCTGGCGGTAGATTTCGCTGTAGTCCCGGTAGGAGGCCTCCAGGCTGCCGGCGAAGGGACTGCCGGTGAGTTCGTTGAGCAGGCTCTCCACGTCCAGGCGATGGCGCAGCACCTGCTGGCCGTGGGCCGTCATCAGCAGCACCTGGCGCCGCACCTCCAGAGGCCAGCCGACGACCTGGTCCTGCAGGGCGGAGAGGTCGGCGGCCACCGCCGGCATGTCGTCGGCCTCGCCGCGGATGAGGAACTCCATGATTTCCCGCCCCACCGTCGCCAGCAGGGCGCTGTGGGGCACGCTGCCGCGGCCGTCCGGGCTGTCGCTGGCACGCAGGAGCTGGCTGGAGAGATTGAGGAAGTGGTCCTGGGAATTGCGCAGCAGGGCATTCTGCTGCTTGAAGCGCTCCAGTCCTTCCCGCTTTTCCTGCCACAGGGCCAGCACCGGGGTCATGGCCTCGCTGCCGTGGCGCTGCAGTTCCGCCTGCAGGCGTTGCAGCAGGGCGGAAATGCGCTCGTCCGCCGCCGCCACCGCGTCGTAGTCCTGCAACTGGCGGTGGCGCAGCTTGAGCAGGTCCTGGTTGAGGCGGGCGTCCAGGGCGACGATCTCATGCACCAGGGCCTCGACCCGGGCCTGCTCGGCGACGTCGGCACCGGTGCTGCGCTGGAACAGCCCCACCAGGATGACGGTGAGGATCAGCACCAGCAGCCAGGGGGCGGCACCCTTCCAGGACGGCAGGCGGGTCATGGCCGCACGTCCCCGTTGAGGGACTGCAGGAAGGTGACGATCAGGGTTACATCCCGGGCCGGCAGTTCCACGCCCAACTGGTAGCGCCCCATGAGGGCCACCGCCTCGTCCAGGGAGGAAGTGGCGGCATCGTGGAAATAGGGGGCGGTGAGCGCCACGTTGCGCAGGGTCGGCACCTTGAACACATGCCGGTCCTCGTCCCGGCCGGTGACGTTGAAACGCCCCATGTCGGCGGCGGTCAGGGCCTTCTTGTTGGCGAAGTAGTTGTCCATGACGCCGAAGCGCTGGAACAGGTTGCCGCCCACATTCACTCCCTGGTGGCAGGAAGAGCAGCCGTGGCGCTTGAACAGGCGGTAACCGGCCTTTTCCTCGTCGGACAGGGCGGTGTCGTCGCCCCGCAGCCAGCGGTCGAAACGGGAGGGGGTGAGCAGGGAACGTTCGTACTCGGCAATGGCGTGGCGCACCGTGGCCGCCGTCAGCCCGGCCGGGTAGGCACTGGCGAAGCGGCTGCGCAATTCCTTGTCGGCCTGCAGCTTGGCCAGCACCTGGTCCCAATCCGCCGCCATTTCCAGCGGATTGTGCACCGGGCCTTCCACCTGTTCCTCCAGGGTGGCGGCGCGGCCGTCCCAGAACTGGCGGAAATTGAAGGCGGCATTGAGCACCGTGGGGGCATTGATGCCACCCTTCTTGCCGTCCACGCCGCGGGATACCGGCAACCCGTCGGCACCACCCCGCTGCAGGTCATGGCAGCCGGCACAGGCCAGGGAGTCGTCGCGGGAGAGGCGGGGATCGTTGAAGAGGAGGCGCCCCAGAGCCACCTTGGCCGGGTCCACCGGCAGGCTGTCGGGCAGGGGCAGCAGGGGCTCGCCGGGGCGGATCGGGGTGGTCGCCAGCAGGGCGGGCATGGGTTCGACCGCGGCATCGGGCGAGGCCGCCAGGCGCGGATACAGCAAGGCCCCCACCGCCGTAACGGCCAGTACGCAGATCACTGCGAACAGGCGCAAATTGGGAAGACCTGCCGGCTTCGCCATGGACGTGCTCCAACCTCGTTGAACTCGGCGCTTCCGGTCTGATGCCGGAATCCACCCTTAACCGACAGCATAAAACAAAAAAGGGACAGGCTCGCGCCTGTCCCTTTTTATCGAATCTTGGTGGTGTAGTTCCCCGTTACAGGAAACCGCCCTGCCTCATCGGCGAGGACACCGTAGGCGAGATTATATACGATGCGGAGGTCCGGGTGGACTTTGGCTGTCTCCGCGCATTTCCGACCGTCGATAGCTTGCACTGCCACGATCAGCGCCCGGGGTTCTTGACCTTCAGATGGCGGCATGAATAGCGCTGCTGGCCCCAGGACACGGCGAAGGTTTCGGAAACCTCGTACCAGTTGCCGCCTGGATGGCCACCGCCGTGGTTCTCCCCCATGCAGGAGCATTCGCAATGAAAGCCCGACGCATTCCAGCACGCCGGAGCGCATTTTTGGTGCTCCCGGTACAGCTGGATCACATAGACCTCTTGGTGTCGTCTCAGCGCAAGTTTGATCACGCTGTCAAACCACGCAGTCGGAATTTCCCAGGCCTTGAACTGCGCACACCAATCGGGCTTCGAGCGTCGGCCATCCCGCAGCCACTCCATGTTCCCCTCGGCGAACGGAATGCGCGCCAGGACCGGGAGTGGCTTATTGCGCTTGAAGATGACCGGGATTTTTCCCTGACGCCAGAGATCCTTCAGTTGCGAGTCGCTCAGATCCTGTGACATGAGGGACTCGACTCCCTGCCTCAGCGCTGCTTGTTGGCTTGGGACAGGACCGAGGCCGCCAGCTCCTTCGTCTCTTTGGCGTATCGGTCGCTGGCCAAAACGCGTGCGGCCTTGTCTTCCATCTGGGCGCCGGTCTGTTTGTCGCCACTGCGCTGAGACAGTGCCGAAGCGGCCAGACTCTTGGCCACTTGCGACGAACTGCTGCTTTGCAGCGTTTCCGACGCCAGCCGACCGATTCGTGAGGACGTCTGCTTTGTGTTCTTGGACATCGCTGTTCCTTTCACATCAGGACTTGGAGACGGGCCGGAATGGCACCACCTTATTGCCTTGGGCTGGTTGGTCATCAACCGGCTTCTGGGTTGCTTTCAGTCGCGCAAACTCCACGACATTGGTTTTGCCCTGGAAGTAGCCTTCGGGCAATCCGGCGAGTGCTTCCACGTCGCCCGCAGCCAGTCCGATGTGCCTCGGGATGGCTTCCAAAGGCATGACCTTCTCTTCGACCAACAGATCGATGGTGCGACGAAGCAGACGTGGCTGCTCTGGTCGACGATCCTCGTCTCCGGGTTCCGATTTCGCACCCCACCGAGCAGAGCGACGCTTGAAAAGCATCAGAGCGCCATCTTCATCCAGCATCTCAAGCGCCTTCAGCCGCATGATGATCGCCGCCGCCGACACGCCCCAACGGCGCTTCAGCAGCAACAAGTCATCCAGAGTCGGTGGCACGCGAACTTCGCTGGCGAACGTTTCGGCGGGCAGCAAAAAAGCGCCTGCGAAGCGGTGTGCCTGTTGCTCCATCAACTTGTGGCGTGCGCTGTCAGTCGTGCGTTGAATGTGACGATGCAGAACAAGATGCCCGATTTCGTGGGCAAGGTCGAAGCGACTGCGATAACCATTGTCCTTGTCGGCGGACAAGAGGATCAACGGTCGGCCCAGCACCTCGCTCCAAGCCGACAGCCCTTCAATCTGGGCAACGCCGGTTTCTTCCCGAACGAGGATGACCCCAGCACCTTCCACGGCCAGTGCCAAGTCTTGAATCGCCGAGCGGCCCAGACGCCACAGATCCCGGCATTCGCAGGCGGCCTTCTCGATGTCCTCGTTGGTGATCTGTTCCGGCTCGGTGTAATCGCGAGATGGCAAATTGACATCAGGGTAGTCGACGTATTCCATCAGTGCGGCGGCCACGTCCTGGGCCCACTCAAGGCGGGCCTCCAGCATGGCGCGTGCAGCGACGTGCGCTGACGCGTTGCTGCGAAAAAGCGGCAACGACAACTTCGCCCCGGGCGCACGCGTAAACCATTCCGGCGTGACGTTCACCACGCCAGCAAGGCGTTCAAGCGCGTCACGCTCGGGCGCTTGCGTTCCTGCGCGCCATTTACTGACGGTCGCCGGAGACACGTCGACCATTGAGGCCAGCTGGACTTGAGTCAGACGACGGGCCGCAAGAATTTGGCTAAGTCGATCTTTCTGAAATCCTTGTACACCACCCCTACTCATGATCCTGTTCCGTCTTTGTCTTGTTGTTTGCCAATGTTCTTCTTCAGCTTCGGCACAGCCAAATCGTCCTGGCCTGCTGTCGGCTGCTGGTCGTAGCGCTTGATGAATGCGTCAATGGGTTCCCGGAAAAGCCAGCCTTGCATGTGGCGATCAGGAACCGCGATTTCGATGGAGACGGGTGTGTCCGGCTGGCTGTGCAGCGATCCTGCAAAGCAGGCCACGACGAACACAACCGCTTGGGATGGCTCCACGTAGCCTGAAAAGAGTCCGGGTTGAACCAGTGGCTCGATGGCTGCGTTCGCCAGGGACATCTGTTTTCGGGTTTCGCTACGCCGCCCGCTGTTCCAGACCCCATACTTGGTGTTGAACCGTGCCAAGGTGAAGATCCCAGACCGGCCTGTGACGATCTGATTGCCGCGTAGCGGTGAGGGAGATGCGTCTGCAACGGCGAGAGCGCGATGGAAGGACTCGTTCATATGGAAGTGGCGCAACTGCCCCACCACGCTGGGCAAGTGCCCGTCATCCATCCCTCGCGCCGCAGCATAGGCACGTTGAGCGCCGACCAGCTTGGCTTCTTCGAGGCCCATGACAAGCTCACGCGGGATATTCCTCACAAGCAGGTCATGGATCGTTTCTTGGTTCGGCTGGGCCATTGGCAACTCCGTCATCGGATTTCGTTCAAGCGGATTCTATCATAAAATAATTTCGCTTAAAAGGTTTTCGTGTAGGAGATGCTTCGATTGAAGCGGTAACACCCCCCCGATTTGTAGCGCGCCCAGCGCATCGTCTGCCAGCAGCGATACCGGGAGAACGTGGGCTAAATGTTTCGTTTTATCTCCCAGAAGTTGCATTCGACGAAATAACGGAACATACTCCACCCATGCTCTCCAGTACCCACAATCAACGCGTCCTCGATCTGGCCAGCCAGAAGGGGCTACTGCGCGCCAGCGATCTGGACGCCATCAGTGCGCCTCGGGTCGTTCTGACGCGCCTGACCGCTGCGGGTCTACTAGAGAAGGTGGGGCGTGGCCTGTACCGTCTGCCGGATGCACAGGTTTCGGAATTCGAGAGCCTTGGCACCATCGCCACCAAGGTACCTCAAGCGGTGTTCTGCCTGCTTACAGCGCTGCAGTTTCATGAGCTGACCACACAGCTGCCGCGTCAGATCTGGATCGCCATGCCTCGGGGCAGCCACCCGCCCCGGGTCGACTACCCGCCCGTCAAGATGGTGCAGTTCACGGGTGATGCCTACTCGGCAGGGATTGAGGAAGTCGAACGCGACGGTGTCAGGCTCCGGGTGTACGGCGTGGCCAAGACCGTGGCGGACTGCTTCAAGCACCGCAACAAGATCGGGCTGGATGTGGCGCTGGAGGCGCTGAAGGACGCTCGGGCGCGCAGCAAGGCCTCCGTCGACGACATCTGGCGTTTCGCCAAGATATGCCGCGTGGCCAATGTGATGCGCCCCTACCTGGAGAGTGTCGGATGAGTGCGGCCACCCCAAATGTCGCGGCATCCGTCCGTGCGCGTCTGCTCAATGTCGCCAAGGCGCAAGGCGTCGATTTCAATCAGGTGCTGGTGCGCTTCGCCTTGGAGCGCATCCTCTATCGGCTGACCCAGTCGCCGCACGCGGACCGTTTTCTGCTCAAAGGTGCGCTGCTGTTCACGCTCTGGTACGACATGCCACACCGGGCCACACGCGACGCCGACCTGTTGGGTTTCGGTGCTAGTGATCTGGAGTCAGTGGCCCAAGTATTCCGGGACATCGCAGCTGTACCGGTCGACGACGGCATCGTGTTCGACCCAGCCTCGGTCACAGTCGAGGAGATCCGCAAGGAAGCTGGCTACGGCGGCGTTCGCGTGATGATTGCGGGCGATCTGGCCAGAGCACGTTGCAAGACCCAAATCGATGTCGGTTTCGGCGACGCCGTCACCCCGGCGCCTGTTGATTCGGTCTACCCAGTACTGCTGGAGGAAATGCCCGCGCCACGGCTGCGGGCCTACCCAACGTACACCGTCATCGCGGAAAAGCTCCACGCCATCGCATTGCTGGGCATGACCAACAGCCGCCTGAAGGACTACTTCGATCTGTCGGTGCTGTTGGAACGAGAAACTCTGGACACTGATCTGCTGGCCCAAGCGATCAAGGCCACATTCGAAAGACGCGGCATGGCGGTTCCTGACGCGCTGCCAGTCGGCCTGACGGACGAGTTTGCGCACGACGCTTCGCGCCAGGCGCTGTGGCTGGCATTTCTCAAGAAGAACGAACTTCCGCCAGAACCCTTGCCCGCCATCGTTGGCCGCTTGAGCGTGGCATTGGCCCCCGCGCTGAACGTCGTCGCTCGTTGAATACCCCTTCATAGGGCAGCCGCTTCGCGCCCTTCGCCACGGTCAGTGGCGGTCTCCATACGGACTTTGCATGGAGACCACGATGACTACTCGACTTTGCGCACACTGCGGCCACCCCTTCGAACCCCGCCCACAGGTTCCCGACCAAGCGTTCTGCTCCGCCCCTGAATGCCAGCGGGCTCGCAAGCGCGAATGGCAGCGAGCAAAACTCCAATCCGATCCTGACTACCGCATCAACCAGCAGGCGGCCCAGCGCGCGTGGTCACAGCGCAATCACGACTATTGGCGCAATCACCGAGACGCACAACAGGTCAACGGCGATCAAGGGGAGCAACCTACCACCGCCCATCGGCAGCCAGTCATCGATCCGGTAAAGATGGACGTGTCAGTGCTGCCTTCCGGTACCTCCGGCTGAATTCGCCGCCCAGCACCGCAACGCCAACCCAACAACCACCAACGCAGGATCAGTTAACCTACAAACCCCTGGACCTCTCTCCAACTGATTGGTATGGCTGGAGGGGGCAGGTCATTTCAACTCTGGAATGTATGAACGGGCGCCATGCAGAATGGCAAATCCATGGGTATCCACGTCACCCCAGTAGATGCACCTCGCACGGGCAAGCCAAGGTAGCCGGGCCAACACGTCGACGTTATAGCCTAGGCGCATGAACACGACAGCGCCCGGCATGTCGGACATTGCCAGTCCCGTTTGAAGGTTCTCAACAATGAACACATGCGAGACAGGCCACGCGATCGCATTCTCAAGCTCACCGAGCAGGAGTTCGTGGATGCCGTTTCCCGAGTGCACGCGATCCGAGACCACGCCATCAAGCAGGAAAACGAGCACTTGGGCTTGCCTGACCGACCGCAGGCCGGCGACGACAAGGTGGAAAAGTTCGGCGAGTGGCTCTGGCGGCAGCGATCCCGCGAAGGGCGGACGGTGCTTGAGCTGTTGAACTACGTTGTCTGGGGCAACGGCAGTGTTTCAGCCCGGCTCTGGAACGCGATCCGCAGCGACGACTGGGCAATTCCGCACATTGGTCTGAGCAGCCTCGGGGAAATCGTCGGCTGGGCGCGCCCGGATGAGTTTCCGCCAAGGAACATGCGGACGAGCAAGGGGCTGCGGGCGCTCGGTTACAACGTGAGGATCGGTGTGTGAATTGCTCGTACCACTTGGTTATGGCCTGTTTCCTTACCTCCGTCGGCGGTCCTCTTTCGCGCGAATGGCACACTGCGTATCGACGAGATCGATATCCGCGGCGTTCCGGAGACGAGCAAAAGCCTGGCACCGCATCGGTGTGGCGCGTCCTTAACATCGCAGGCAGTACGCCCTTGAGGCCACAGCAAGTCTAAGAGCCGCGCCTTTGCCTTCCAAGATCGACGCTGATTCCCGTCAACACCCAACCTGCCCGGGCAGGCTAGGCGGCTCTGTGAACCCCGCGCGAGCCTCGTGCGTTTCGATATCAACACCCGTCAGGGCACAGATCGGCCGTCTGGCATGTATCCGTGTGAACGGGAAGAACATCTATGCCTTGTGCCCTTGACTTTTTTGCTGTCCGGAGCAAACTTTGCAAAGACTTGCAAGATTTCCGCAATCATCGCTCAGATGAAGGAGCGTGGAGAAGATGCGATGAAAGCCGACCATCTATTGATCCTTACGCTTGATGAGTTGGCCGCCTATTTGAAGATCGGTAAGCGAACACTGTATGGACTCACCGCGAAAGGGGAGATTCCCGCTTTCAAAGTGGGTGGTGTATGGCGATTTCGGAGAGGCGAGATTGATCAGTGGATTGCCGATCAGACGCAAGCCAGCACGAAGAAGGAGGTGATGCGCAAACGTTAACAGCAGAGATCAGCCGAACCGGACTTGTCGCGGCCGCGCAATGTCCGTCTCAACAGGCGAACGAGTTAACTGAATCTTCTCTATTTGGAGGTGTGACATGGATATTGACTTCAAGAAGTTGGCACCCTGGAACTGGTTCAAGAAGGAGCAGGAGGAGCAGCAAACCGCCTCTTCCGCTCTGCCTGTGCAGCGCAATGATGTGCCGGTGACAGCTGGTGCGGTCAGTCCGATTTTGCAGTTGCATCGCGAGATTGATCGTCTGTTCGATGATGCATTTCGGGGGTTCGGATTTCCTGCACTGGCCGTGCAGCGCTTGCCAGCCGACTGGCCGGGCATGCTAATGCCGGCCCTGGACATCCAGGAAGCCGACAAACAGTACAAGATCGCTTTGGAACTTCCCGGTGTGGAGGAAAAGGATATCCAGATCACCCTCGACAGCGACGTGCTGGTAGTACGCGGCGAGAAGCGTCAGGAGCAGGAAAAGAAAGAGGGTAGCTTTCACCGCATCGAACGCTCCTATGGCAGCTTCCAGCGTGCCCTGAATCTGCCAGATGATGCCAACCAGGATTCGATCAAAGCCAATTTCAAGAATGGAGTGCTGACGATCACCATGGACAAGCGAGAGGTCAGTGCACCAAAACGGGGGCGTTCGATACCGGTCAATAGCTGACGTCCTCAACCAACTCTTTCATATCGAAAGTGATTAAACCATCGGCGCGGCACCGTGACATACGGTGCCTCGCTGCCTCTCTAAGTTAAGGAGTGTCAGCATGGCCAGAAAACAATGCCAAGTCTGCGGCCAGCCCGCCACGGTGCGGGTGGAAGCCAATCTCAATGGTCGTCACAGCACCATGCTGCTCTGTGACGATCATTACCGCCACCTCGTGCGCCAGCAGAAGCGCACCGTTTCTCCGCTGGAAGCCTTGTTTGGCGCGCGCAGCGGTCTGTTTGAGGACTTTCTGGGCAGCGACTTTTTCCGTATTGGTGACGAGTCGGCGACGGTTGCGGCCGATGCAGATGATGTGGTCGATGCCTCATTTGGCGAACCGGCTTCGGCGGGGGCAGGCGCACCGCGCCGTCGAGGCGGCGGCGGACTGGCTAGCCGTATCAGCGAGCAGTCAGAGGCGTTGCTACAGGAAGCCGCCAAGCATGCCGCCGAGTTTGGTCGTCCGGAGGTCGATACCGAACACCTGCTGCTGGCGCTGACCGACAGCGATGTGGTCAAAACCATCCTGGGTCAATTCAAGATCAAGGTTGATGACCTCAAGCGACAGATCGAATCCGAAGCCAAACGCGGTGATAAGCCGTTCGAGGGCGAGATTGGCGTGTCGCCGCGCGTCAAGGATGCACTGAGTCGTGCTTTCGTGGCGTCCAACGAACTGGGTCACTCGTATGTCGGCCCGGAGCACTTCCTGATCGGCTTGGCAGAGGAAGGCGAAGGATTGGCCGCCAACCTGCTGCGCCGATACGGCCTCACGCCGCAGGCGCTGCGTCAACAGGTGAGCAAGGTGGTCGGCAAGGGGGCCGAGGACGGGCGCGCTGAGACGCCGACCAACACACCCGAACTCGACAAGTACTCGCGTGATCTCACCAAAATGGCGCGTGACGGCAAGCTCGATCCGGTCATCGGCCGCGCACAGGAGATTGAGACCACCATCGAGGTGCTGGCCCGGCGCAAGAAGAACAATCCGGTACTAATCGGCGAGCCGGGGGTGGGCAAGACGGCCATCGTCGAGGGGCTGGCGCAGCGCATGGTAGCCGGCGAAGTGCCTGAGACATTACGCGACAAGCGCTTGGTGGAATTGAACATCAACGCCATGGTCGCGGGGGCCAAGTACCGGGGTGAATTCGAGGAGCGTGTGCAGAAGGTGCTCAAGGAAGTGACCGAGCACCAGGGCGAACTCATCTTGTTTATCGACGAGGTGCACACAATCGTTGGCGCCGGCCAGGGTGGCGGCGAAGGCGGGCTCGACGTGGCCAATGTCTTCAAGCCGATGATGGCGCGCGGCGAACTCAACTTGATCGGTGCCACCACGCTCAACGAGTACCAGAAGTACATTGAAAAGGATGCCGCGCTGGAGCGCCGCTTCCAGCCGGTGATGGTGCCCGAGCCGACGGTAGCACAGACCATGATGATCCTTCGCGGCCTGCGCGACACCTTCGAAGCGCACCACAAGGTCAGTATTACGGAGGACGCGATCATTGCGGCCGCTGAGCTCTCTGACCGGTATATCACGGCACGCTTTCTCCCCGACAAGGCCATCGACTTGTTGGATCAGGCCGCCGCGCGAGTGAAGCTGTCGGCCACGGCGCGCCCGGTGGCCGTGCAGGAGCTTGAATCCGAACTGCACCAATTGCGCCGCGAGCAAGACTATGTGGCGTCGCGCAAGCAGTACGACAAGGCTGCTGAACTTGGCAAGCGCATCGAGGCCAAGGAAGCCGAACTCAAGAAACTCATCGAAGACTGGGAGCGTGAGCGTGCTTCGGGAAGCGCCGAGGTCAAGGCCCAGCACGTAGCGCAGATCGTGTCGCGGCTCACCGGCATTCCGGTCAACGAGCTGACCGTGGAGGAGCGCGAGAAGCTGCTGCACCTGGAGCAACGGCTGCACGAGCGCCTGGTAAGCCAGGACGAGGCCGTGCGGGCTGTGGCCGACGCGGTACGCCTGTCGCGGGCGGGCCTGCGCGAAGGCAGCAAGCCGGTGGCGACCTTCCTGTTCCTGGGGCCGACAGGGGTTGGCAAGACCGAACTCGCCAAGGCTCTGGCTGAAGCCATCTACGGCGATGAGGGTGCGCTCTTGCGCATCGATATGTCTGAGTACGGCGAGCGCCATACCGTGGCACGTCTGGTCGGCGCACCTCCGGGCTACGTTGGTTACGACGAGGGTGGGCAGCTGACCGAGAAGGTGCGGCGTAAACCCTACAGCGTTTTGCTGCTTGACGAGATCGAAAAGGCACACCCCGACGTCTACAACATTCTGCTGCAGGTCTTCGACGATGGACGCCTCACCGATGGCAAAGGTCGGGTGGTGGACTTCACCAACACCATCATCATCGCAACATCCAATCTCGGCTCGGACATCATCCAGCGTCGCTTGAAGGCACGCGGTGCTGCAGGCGAGGAGTACGAAAAAACCAAGGCCGAAGTGATGGACGTGTTGCGCGGACACTTCCGTCCGGAGTTTCTCAACCGCATCGACGAGATCATCGTATTCCACGCCCTGGGCAAGGAGGAGATTCGCCATATCGTCGGCCTGCAACTTGACCGTGTGGCGCGCAACGCGGCCAGCCAAGGGGTAACGCTGACTTACGACCAGACGCTGATCGACCACTTTGCCCAAGAAGGATACAAGCCCGAGTTTGGGGCACGTGAGCTCAAGCGATTGATTCGCAGCGAGTTGGAAACCGCGCTGGCGAGGGAAATGCTCGGTGGCGGCATCGGCAAGGACGATCACGCCAATGCACGCTGGGACGAGAAAGCTGAGCGCGTGAGCTTCGAGCGCAAGGAGCCGCCGGAGGCCCAGGTCGGGACGGAGAAACCCGACGAAGCCAAGACCGCCGAGGAGCCGCAGAGCGATACGGGCAAGACGGCGCGCAAGAAGAAACCGTCGAGCGGGCAAATATGATGCATCGGGAGGCCCTCGTGGCCAACTCTAGCGCAGGGCTGGTACGGGTTGTCTCCCTTTCATCACTCGCGGCCACTGTCACCAAGGCGACGGGACATTGCACCCTCGTGCAGTGGGTGGTGCGGCTCCTTACTGGCGGGTGCTTGCGCATGGAGTCAGCCTATGCGAGCGCCTGGGAGCGCTGCGTACGCCCGCTTACGATCCGGTTGGGCAACGGATTGGCTCGTCTGTTCACACCCAATCCTTAGCGACTCGATTCTCGAGGGATACCGATTATGGAGAAGAAAGATCAATGGAATATCGGTTACTGGATCGTCGCGATCCTCTTGCTGCTGATGTTTCAGAACTATTGGCAGGCGGCGAAGACGGTCGAGCCCGTGCCGTACAGCGAGTTCGAGAAAGCGCTGGCCGAGGGGCGCGTCGCCGATGTGGTGGTGGCGGACCGCACGGTGACCGGGCGCCTGAAATCGCCGGACAGCCGGGGCAAGACCACCATCGTGGCCACCCGTGTCGAACCCGACCTGGCCGAGCGGCTGTCCAAGTACGACGTGCCCTATGCGCGGGCGGTGGAAAATACCTGGCTGCGTGATGTGCTCTCCTGGATTCTGCCGGCGGTGGCCTTCTTCGGCGTCTGGTTCTTCCTGTTCCGCCGCTTCGCCGAGAAGCAGGGCATGGGCGGCTTTCTGAGCATCGGCAAGAGCCGCGCCAAGGTATTCATGGAGAAGAACACCGGCGTGACCTTTGCCGATGTCGCGGGTGTGGATGAAGCCAAGGCCGAGCTGGTCGAGATCGTCGATTTCCTCAAGAATCCGCAGGAGTATGGACGGCTTGGGGCGCGCATTCCCAAGGGCGTGTTGCTGGTGGGCCCGCCCGGCACCGGCAAGACATTGCTGGCCAAGGCTGTTGCCGGCGAGGCGGCGGTGCCCTTCTTCTCCATCTCCGGATCAGAGTTCGTCGAGATGTTCGTCGGCGTGGGTGCAGCGCGCGTGCGCGACCTGTTCGAGCAGGCCCGCGGGCAGGCGCCGGCCATCATCTTCATCGATGAGCTCGATGCGCTGGGCCGCGCGCGCGGCGTCGGCGGCCCCATCGGCGGCCACGACGAGCGCGAGCAGACCCTCAACCAGCTGCTCACGGAGATGGACGGCTTCGACAGCTCGGTCGGGCTGATCATCCTCGCCGCCACCAACCGCCCCGAAATCCTCGACCAGGCGCTGCTGCGCGCCGGTCGCTTCGACCGTCAGGTGCTGGTGGACCGGCCCGACAAGAAGGGACGGCTGGACATCCTGAAGGTGCACGTCAAGAAGGTTACCCTGGCCAGTGATGTTGATCTCGAACAAGTCGCGGCGTTGACGACCGGCTTTTCTGGTGCCGACCTAGCCAACCTTGTTAACGAAGCGGCGCTGGCTGCCACCCGGCGCAAAGCCCGTGCGGTCAAGCTGCAGGACTTCACTGCAGCGATCGAGCGCATCGTCGCCGGCTTGGAGAAGCGCAACCGTGTCCTCAACCCGAAGGAGCGCGAGACGGTGGCCTATCACGAGATGGGCCATGCCTTGGTGGCGCTGGCGCTACCAGGCACAGACCCGGTACACAAGATATCGATCATTCCGCGCGGCATCGGCGCACTGGGCTACACGCTGCAACGCCCCACCGAGGACCGGTTCCTGATGACGCGCGCCGATCTGGAGCACAAGATCGCCGTACTGTTGGGCGGGCGCGCCGCAGAGAAGTTGGTGTTTGGCGAACTGTCGACCGGTGCCGCAGACGATCTGGCGCGAGCCACCGACATCGCGCGCGACATGATCACCCGCTTTGGCATGGACGAGGGGCTCGGCTACATCGCGTTTGAGGCGCAGCGGCCGCGTTTTCTCGACGTCCCCGAGCTGGCCCACGGCGGCTGCCGTGTGGCCGAATCGACCCAGGCGCGCATCGATCAGGCCATCCGCGACATCGTGATGGGCGTGTTCGAGCGCGCCTACCGGATCCTCGACACCAACCGCGCGGTGCTGGAGCGTTGTGCGCGCGAACTGCTGGCGCGGGAAACGCTCGACGAGAACGACATCCTTCAATTGACCCAAGGACTTGTTCTTGATGGAAACGAAAAGTAGTAGGCGCTATTCAGAGTGAGCCGGCGGCTCTGTTCGGTGCGTCATCCAATTCGCCGGCATTGTTCAAGGAGAACCGATATGTCTGCATTGACTCCGTGGGACCCCTTCCGGGAACTGGATGAATTGCAAAACCGCCTGGCGACGATGTTGGGACGGACACCCCAGCGACAGGGTGCCCGTACCGGCAACGAAGCCATGACCACGGCGGACTGGGCACCAATGGTGGACATCAGCGAGGATGAGAACGCATTCCTCCTCAAGCTGGATCTGCCGGAGGTCCCCAAGGATGCCGTGCGCGTCAGCGCGGAAAACGGCGTGCTCACCATCAGCGGCGAGCGCAAACTGGAAAAAGAGGAGCAGGGCAAGAAGTTCCACCGCATCGAACGTGCGTATGGCCGCTTTGTGCGCAGCTTTGTCTTGCCTGACAACGTTGATCCGACCAAGGTGACGGCTTCGATGAAAGACGGCGCGCTGGAAGTGCGGCTTGTCAAGGCCGAGCAAGCCAAACCGAAACAGATTGAAATCTCAGTCAACTAACTTTAATTAGGAGCCCAAGATCATGAATATCAAACAGCCCCAATCAACCTTCTCCGCACTTGCCCTGGCGGTCGTCGTCGGACTGAGCGGACCGGCCCAGGCCCAATCGGCGGCAGGTTCTAGCCCAGGTGCTGCAGCACCCTCTGCCGCATCCAAGGCGGCGCAGCCACAGGTAGATGACAAGGCCGCCCGGGAAGCCGAAAAAAAGCGTGCTGAGCTCACTCAGGACGCCATCACGGCGCTCACCAAGACCCAGGAGGCTTTGACACTTCTTGATGCAAAGAAGACCAAGGAGGCGCTCGCTGCGCTGGAACTGGCCAGCGGAAAGCTGGAACTGGTATTGGCACGCGACGCCAAACTTGCTTTGGCGCCGGTCAATGTACGCGTCATCACCCGCGATATCCACGCCAACGTGGAAACGGTGAAGAAAGCGGTCAAGTTGTCTCGGGAGTTGTTGGGTGATGGCGAGGTGCAAAAGGCCCGGCCCATCGTCGCCAATCTGGCCAGCGAAATCGTGATCGAAACCGACAACCTGCCGATGGCAACGTACCCGGCAGCGATCAAGTCGGCCGCACGGCTCATCGACAGCGGCAAGATCGACGATGCCAAGGCGGAACTCGCCCGAGCACTGAACACGCTGGTGGTGACCTCGGTCGCCTTTCCTCTGCCCGTGCTACGGGCTGAAGCCGCGATGGCAAAAGCTGAAAAGCTGGCCGAGACCGACAAGCGCGATGCCAAGCAGAACGAGGAGCTCAGCACCTTGCTGTCGTCCGCGCGCACGGAGATCGAAATGGCGCAGATCCTGGGTTATGGCAAGAAGGCGGATTTCAAACCCATCTTCGATCAGGTGAAGTCCATTGAGCAAAAGTCGGCTGGTGGCAAAAGCGGCAAGGGATGGTTCGACGAGTTGAAGACGCGCCTCCAAAAGCTGTTTTGAGGTGATGAAGGGGCCGACTGTTCGGTCGGTCAGTCTCGCGATGTTCGCAGTCAGCCCCAATAGATTCGCCTATTTTCACTAACTCATACGAGGCATATCATCATGAATGAGCAAACATCGAATCCCAATGCGACGAACAAAGAAATAAACGAACAGGCCGCGGTAAGCAGCCTTCCTGTCAGTCCACAGGCCAAGCCTGAAGTCGTCACGGAGGTACAGCCTGAGGTTCAGAAGGAAACGGACTCGCAGGCTGCAGACAAACGTAAACAAGTCCTCGATGAGGCCGTCTCGGCCTTGGCGCTGACCAAATCAGCGCTGGCCGCACTTGACGGCAAGGACGCTGCACGCGCATTGGCAACGCTGGCCGAAGTGACGGGAAAGCTGGAGCTGATCGTTGCGCGCGAACCCACGCTTGCCCTGGCCCCCGTTGATGTGCGCACCATCGTGCACGACTTGTTCGCCAACACGGAAACCATTGAGGCGATGACCGACGAGGCGCTGGATGCCCTCAAACATGGCGAGGTGCAACAGGCACGTCACGTGCTGGCTTTGCTGGCAAGTGAAATCGTGATCGCGGTCACCAACATCCCTCTGGCGTCCTATCCCGCAGCCGTGAAGTCAGTCGTGCCGCTGATCGATCAGGGCAAGATTGAAGAAGCCAAAGCCGCGCTGCAGGCAGCGCTCAGCACGCTGGTCGAGACGCGCAGCGTGCATCCGCTGCCCGCCCTGCGCGCCAGGCTGCTCCTGAAGCGCGCCGAGACCTTGGTAGAAGATGGTCAGCGGAGCGAAGCGTCCGATAAGCGCCTGGAGACATTATTGAACGAAGCGCGGCAGCAGTTGGAAATGGCAGAACTGCTGGGCTATGGAAAGAAGAAGGACTTTGAGCCCCTGTATGCTGAACTCAAGAAAGTCAAGCAAAAGACGGCTGGGGGAGGCGGCGGAAAAGGCTGGCTCGATGAAATCAAGGCAAAGCTGTCCAAGTTGTTCTGAAACCGCTGGATAGGGCGTAAGAGGGGCGCGTCGCGCCCCTCTCTTGGCTCAGGAGTGTTTGCTTTTTCACCCCATTAGATCTTTAGGAGATATAGCATGAATACAGACACCATCACCGATTCCAGTGCGGATGAGCCCACCAAAACACTGTGTTCATTGACCGAAAATTGGTGGATTTTTGCGTTGCGCGGTGTCTTGGCATTGATTTTCGCAGCCCTTGCGTTCTGGATGCCACAATCGGCTCTGTTGGCCATGACCTTAGTGTTCGGCGCATTTTCCTTGGTCAATGGCGCTTTCAACTTGGTTGCAGCGGTGCGCCATATCCAGAAAAAAGAGCGCTGGGGCTGGCTGCTGTTCAGCGGCATTGTCGGCATACTTACCGGCGTCGTCGTCCTGGTTGCTCCTTGGGTCGCCACGATGGTCATGGCTTCTTTTTTATGGGCTAGCGTGGGGTTCTGGGCGATTTTCACCGGTGTGCTGGAGATATCCGCCGCCGTTCGGCTGCGTCAAGAAATCAAGGGTGAAATCTGGCTTGCCTTCAGTGGACTGCTCTCGATTGTCCTTGGCGCTATCGTCTTGTGGATATTTTTTTCCCGTCCGGTCGAGTCATTCCTGGCCGCAGGCTGGCTGTTGGGCTTCTATGCGGCAGTCTATGGTGTCACGCTTTTGTTCTTGAGTTGGCGTCTTCGCAAAACGCGCCAGGGATAAGAGCGGGTCAAACTAAATTCTATGGATATGAGCATTTTCGGTTCGTGCCTCCATAGAAATGACATTAAAGGAGTCATACATGCAGATGCAATATAGCTATCGAGCTATCGACAAAGAGTTTCATGAACCATGGCAGAGAGCTTTGGGAAATGTGATCGAGCACGCCCTCAAGCCATTGCTCGACAAACACACTAAAGATTCAGTGCGACTTCAAATCGTCCTTGATCGCGACAAGACCAAGCGGCAATTTCTGGCCAGTGGCTATATGCACCTGCCCGGCAAAAAGATTGTCAGCGTTACTGCATCACATGACGAGCTGACGCCCCTCGCGCAGATGCTCGCACAGTCGTTGTTCCGTCAGGCCAAGAAGCATTTTGACCGGCTGCATGCTCAGGACCAAATCAAGCGCAAAGCACGACGCGAGCGCTTGCGCGAGCTCAAGGTGCGAATTGCCGCAAAACCCGCGTCAGCCGCCCATGAGGCCAAAGTGAACCGAATGCCTCTACTGTCGAAACTTGAGGCTGTCGCAAGGCGTGAGCTGGCTTATCTGCGTGCCGTCGGCGATTTACCGCGCGATTATCCGACGCTGCGCGACGTGGTGGATGAAGCGATTGTCCAAGCTGAGGTGGAATGGCAATCCGTGCCGGAAGAAAAAGCGGCTTACTTCGGTCTTCTGAAGCATCTGTTCGCCGTCCTGGATCACGAAGTGGCAAACAGCCGGCAATTTGGCGAATTCGTTTCTCTGGACGCGCCGGTCGAAGCGGATGCCCAGGACGTCGCCGAGGCCATGGTGGAAGAGGAAGTCTTCGAATTTTATCAGCCCGATGACACACTCAGGCTGGCCGATATCATCGCTGACAGTCAGCATCCCGATGCCGCAACGATCGCGGAACAGCAGGAGCTAGTTGATCGGTCGAGCGAGTTCGCTTTTGCATTCGACCTGCTGAAGGACATGCCGCGTTTGTGGCGGCGCATTTTTCTGCTTATCCGTGTGGACGGGCTGGATGCCAGCAGCGTCTCTGAAATCCTGCTGATTCCTAGTAAGGAAGATACTGTCCAAAGGTGGCTCATGCAGGCCGAAGCGTTCATCGCTGCTCATTTGGAAGAGGCCGGAGTAAGCAAAGACGGGAACGATTGGCTCCAAGGCGTTGATTGGTCGGCATTGTCTGTGACCCGAAGCGCGGCAGCCTCACTGTGGTCCAAGGAGGCGAACCATGAAGAATGATCTTCACCTCGTCTGTCCGCATTGCCAGTCCATCAACCGCGTACCGACTGCGAAGCTATCGGAACATCCCAACTGCGGCCGCTGCCAGCAGCCCTTGTTCACGGGCGAACCCATCGAGTTGACCACGGCGACGTTCTCGCGCCACGTGGAGCGCAGCGACCTGCCACTGTTGGTCGATTTCTGGGCACCTTGGTGCGGGCCGTGCAAGATGATGGCCCCGCAGTTCCAGCAAGCGGCGCGCCAGCTCGAACCCAGGGTCAGGCTGGCCAAGGTCAATACCGAGGCAGAACCCCACCTGGCCGCGCAGTTCGGCATCCGCAGCATTCCAACCCTGATTTTGTTCCGAGGGGGACATGAGGTTGCACGTCAGGCGGGCGCCATGGGCGCGCAGGACATTATGCGCTGGGTGACATCCCGCTTGCCGCAATGACCCGGCGCGAACCACCCTGCTTATCAGTTGTTCGATCCTTGAAGAAAGTGCGTAGCCGCGATGCATAGCGACCCAACCACACAATCTTTGACGAAATGCGTTCCCAGTTGCAGAAACTCTGGAACCTCTGTTTCACCCATAAGGAGCGTCACCTTTGAACGAGACTCCTCAAATCTCAGCCCGACACTGTGGCCAGATTAACCAGAATGCCCATTTTGGCAGTTGGCATCTCGATCTTGGCTCGCAACTCCTCACTTGCTCCGATGAAGCCTGCCGCGTGCTCGGCCTGGATGTTGGTGCGCCAATAGCCTTCGAGCGATTCCTGCAGTGCATTCACCCTGAAGACCGCCCCCTCTTCGATAGGGCATGGGATGCTGCCATGTGCGGAAAGTCCCTTGATCTGCGGTATCGCATCGTCAGCGGAGGGCAGGTTCGCTGGATACACCTGCGGGCAACATTCAAGGGCGACGCCTCTGGTCGGCCCAGAGCGGCAGACGGGACGGTAGAGGACATCACCGATCTCAAGAGGGTCGAGCAGGCGCTGAACTCCATGCGCCTACAGCGAGAAGAGTTGGCCAGCCACGTTCCCGGTATGCTTTACCAATACCGTCTTCGTCCGGACGGCAGCTCGCACTTCCCTTATGCCAGCGCGAGGATACAGGAAATATACGGGGTTGCACCGGAGGATGTTGTTGAAGATGCCACTCCTGCGTTCGCTGCGCTCCATCCTGAAGACCGCGACCGTGTGCATGAAACCATACAGGCGTCGGGGCAGTCACTCGCGCTTTGGCATGACGAGTACCGAGTGCAGTTTCCAGACGGTCGGGTGATCTGGGTCGAAGGCGAGGCGTCGCCTGAAGCCATGCCTGATGGGAGCATCCTCTGGCACGGCTATATCCATGATGTCACCTCACGCAGAAGATCTGCGGAAGAGCTTCGCCTTGCGGCTAAAGTTTTTGCGCACACAGGAGAGGGCATCCTCGTTACCGACGCTCAGGCCCACATTGTCAACGTCAATCGGGCGTTTTCCGTGATCACTGGTTATGCGCGGGAGGAAGTATTGGGCCAGACACCCCGTCTGCTCGAGTCCGATCGCTATGACGATGAGTTTTATCAGACCGTTTGGCAGGCTCTGCTTGAGCACGACTACTGGCACGGAGAGCTCTGGTGCCGACGCAAGAACGGCAGCCAGTTTGCCGCGCTGCTGACGATCAGTGCAGTCCCGGATATGCAGGGCCATATCGAGCATTACGCAGCCATGTTCTCCGACATCACGGCGCTGAAGGAGAACCAGCAACAGCTTGAACGCGTTGCTCATTACGACCTGCTCACCGGCTTGCCCAATCGACTATTGCTGGGAGACCGCCTTAAGCAGGCCATTCGTCAGACACGTCGGCGTGGCATGCACCTGGCGGTTGTCTTCATCGATCTGGATGGATTCAAGGAGGTCAACGACCAGCACGGCCACGCAGTCGGCGACAAATTGCTGTCCGTCCTGTCCAGGCGTATGACGCAGGTGTTGCGCGAAGAGGATACCTTGGCCCGTCTTGGTGGCGATGAGTTTGTCGCCGTTCTGGTCGACCTGCCGGAAAACTCCTTCAGCCTACCAATTCTTGATCGCCTGATCGAGGTAGCGGCACAGCCCGTACCGATTGGTGACGCACTGTGCGAGGTGAGCGCGAGTATCGGTGTGAGCTACTACCCGCAAGGCGAAGATATCGACGCCGACCAACTGCTGCGGCAGGCAGATCAGGCTATGTATCGCGCCAAGCAAGCCGGCAAGAATCGATATCACGTTTTCGATTCGGAGACGGATCATCAGCTGCGCAACCGTTATGAAGGGTTGGACAGCATAGCGAATGCCCTTGCCAATGGGCAGTTTCTGCTTTACTTCCAACCCAAGGTCAACATGCGCACCGGTGAGGTGCTGGGCGCCGAAGCCTTGATCCGCTGGCAACATCCGGCGCGTGGCTTGTTATCTCCTGCCTCCTTCATACCCATCATTGAGAACCATCCGCTCGGGATTGACGTGGGGAAATGGACCATCGAGGCTGCGCTGACCCAGATCGAAGTTTGGCGCAAGGCCGGCCTTCATGTCCCGATCAGCGTAAATATCGGTGCGCGGCACTTGCTGCAACCGGACTTCATCATGCATCTGCGGGGTATGTTGTCACGACATCCCGGCGCCCAGCCGCAAGACCTTGAACTGGAAATCCTCGAAACCAGCGCCGTGGAGGACTTCGTTCAAGTGTCTCAGTTGATGGCGCTGTGCGAGAGGATGGGATTGCGTTTTGCCCTCGACGATTTCGGCAGCGGCTATTCATCGCTGACCTATCTGAAGCGCCTGCCCGCGCACCTGCTCAAGATCGACCAAGGTTTTATACGCGACATGCTCGAGGATCCGGACGATATCGCCATCCTGGATGCGCTACTGGCACTGGCAAGGTCGTTTGGCAGGAACTGCATCGCGGAGGGAGTCGAATCCATTCAGCATGGTGAAATGCTGCTGCGTCTGGGATGCGAGTGGGGCCAGGGTTATGCCATCGGGCAACCGATGCCGGCGCATGAATTCGAGCAATGGCTACACACCTGGCAGGTACCCTTATCCTGGAAGGGATTCAAACCTGACAGTCGCTCCGCGCTGCCCGTGCCGTTCACATACGCCGACCACCGGGTCTGGATTTCCCAGATGATCGACTATCTGTCAGGCAAGACCCAAGTGCCCCCTCAATCCGAAACACTCCAATACTGGCGGGATCAAAGTGGTCGCCCTACGTTCTTCGGCAAGGATCCTGATGATCCGGTCGATGTCCTGCATCAGAGCATTCAGCAGATGGCTCACGCCCTGAGTGAAATGAAAAAAGCCGGCCGTGACGAGGCATTGAGGGCTGGCATCGACAAGTTGCAACATTTGCAGGCGGATCTGCTGGGATTGCTGCCGCCGGACCAGAAGCCGGATTGATGCCATGCATGGGACGAATGGTTGACGTGCAAGAGGCTGATCCACCCATCGGCGGCGCCACGGGCGCGCAGGACATTATGCGCTGGGTGACATCCCAATTGTCACGATGAGCCCGGAACTGATGCTCATTTTTGGAGAACCATTCAATCCTGAAGAAAGAGAAGAGTGCCCATGCAGAAAGATCCTAACCGAACAATGCTCGACGACATGCGCGATCAGTGGCGTTTGATGACCTTCTATGAACGTTTCGAACAGGTCGTTGCGCTCGTCTTGTCGGCAGTGATCGCCGTAATCATCGTGGTTTCGTTACTCCAGCTTGTCTCAATCGTATTCACCCTGCTGGTTCTGGATGCGTTCAATCCCTTGGATCACAAGGTGTTCCAGACTGTTTTCGGGATGATCATGACGCTGCTGATCGCCATGGAGTTCAAGCATTCCATTGTGCGCGTGGCGCTACGCCGTGACACCATCATCCAAGTGAAGACCGTGATTCTGATTGGACTGATCGCGTTGGCGCGCAAGTTCGTGGTCCTCGATCCCGAAGCCAGCCCGGGCAAGGTTGCAGCGCTTGCAGGCGCTACGCTGGCCTTGGGCATTACCTATTGGTTGCTGCGGGAGCGTGACGATCAGATGACCGAGAAAGCCGCGCATGACCCATCGTGACCCCGACAATCCATGCGATGCCTTTTCACGGCACCGTTGGCTAAATCGCTTGCAAACGGGGCTGCTGGGTTTGACCTTGTTAGGGATCGCCGCCGCTGCCGGCAGCCTGCTGTTCGGCGAGAACGGATTCTGGCTGGCACTGACAGTATGCGCATTGACCTTTTTGATCGAGCCGTTAGCCACCACGACGCTGACCTTGCGATTGTATGGCGCGCACGTGCTTCATCCGCACGAGGCTCCTGCGATCTGGTCGATGCTGCGAGATCTATCCACTCGCGCCGGTTTGTCAGCCACGCCAACACCTCACTATGTGCCCACCGCCGTCGTCAATGCCTTCGCTATCGGTTCGAAGCGCCATGCCGCCATCGCTCTCACAGATGGCTTGTTGCACAGCTTGAGCGAGCGCGAGCTGCGAGGTGTGCTCGCGCATGAGATCGCGCACATCGCTCAGGAAGATCTTCGTGTCATGGGGCTGGCCGATTCCATCAGCCGGCTCACGAATCTTCTGGCGCTACTGGGGCAGATATCGATCCTGTTCAGCTTACCGGCGCTGATGATCGGCGCGGTAGAGGTCAATTGGCTGGGGTTGCTGTTGCTGGCAGCCTCACCCCAACTCGCATTGCTCGCACAGCTCGGCTTGTCGCGCGTACGCGAGTTTGACGC
Source organism: Azospira sp. (assembly GCF_030247495.1). NCBI lineage: Bacteria > Pseudomonadati > Pseudomonadota > Betaproteobacteria > Rhodocyclales > Rhodocyclaceae > Azospira > Azospira sp. The sequence continues at coordinate 80,609 of NZ_JAOTRW010000008.1, forward strand.
CGACCGAATGGCCGCGGAGTTGACAGGCGATCCGCAGGGACTCGCTTCGGCGCTGGCGAAGATCGAGCGGGTGAGCCGTTCGTGGCGTGCTTGGCTGTTGCCCGGATGGGGCAACCCCGAACCTTCATGGTTGCGCACGCATCCGCCAACGGCGGAGCGCGTCGCGCGCCTGCTGGCGTTCGCGCCACAGCCTTCGTTGGCGCCACTGTTCCCCGCAGATCCATTCGCTCCGAAGCCCCTCGCCCCAATGCGCCCGCCACGTTGGCGGCCGGGCGGCCTTTGGCGCTGACCTACCCGACAGGAGACTCATCATGCCTTACCCAGACCCTCATCAGCGCAGCGTGCCGAATCAATTCGTTCGGCGCTGGCTCATCATGACCGCGTGTGTTGCCGCCCTCATGCTGTTGTGGCAGTTCCTGCCCGCAATCGAAGCTTGGCTCAGTCCGCACGAAGCCGCCGAGCGCACCATCACGCCGCGAGGTGATCTAGCCGCCGACGAAAAGAGCACCATCGAACTGTTCGAGAGATCGCGGGCCTCGGTGGTCTTCATCACCACGGCGCAGTTGGTGCGCGATGTCTGGACCCGCGATGTCTTTTCTGTTCCGCGCGGCACGGGCTCGGGTTTCATCTGGGATGATAGTGGTCACGTCGTTACCAATTTCCATGTCATCCAGGGGGCTTCGGAGGCCACGGTGAAGCTGGCCGACGGTCGCGACTACCAAGCCGCGCTGGTCGGAGCGAGCCCTGACCATGACATCGCCGTGCTCAAGATCGGCGTCGGCTTCAAGCGCCCGCCGGCCGTGCCGATCGGCATGAGTGCCGACCTCAAGGTCGGACAAAAGGTGTTCGCCATCGGCAACCCCTTCGGCTTGGACTGGACACTCACCACCGGGATCGTGTCTGCGCTCGATCGCTCACTGCCAGGGGAAACGGGCAGAGCAGCCATCGAACATCTGATTCAGACTGATGCCGCCATCAACCCCGGTAATTCGGGGGGGCCGTTGCTTGATTCGGCAGGCCGCTTGATCGGTATCAATACCGCGATTTACAGCCCTTCCGGCGCATCGGCCGGGATCGGTTTTGCAGTACCTGTGGACACCGTGATGCGCGTGGTGCCACAGCTCATCAAGACCGGCAAGTACATCCGCCCGGCACTTGGCATCGAGGTGGATGAACAGCTCAATGCTCGCCTGCAAGCGCTGACTGGCCTCCAAGGTGTGTTCGTTTTGCGCGTCACCCCTGGTTCTGCAGCGCAGAAAGCCGGTCTTAGCGGTGTTGAGGTCACTGCCCAAGGCATCTTGCCGGGAGACCGAATTTCCAGCATTGACGGCGTTGCTGTAGCTGACGTTGCCAAGTTGCTGGCACGGCTCGACGAAAGGAAGGTTGGTGATGTCGTGGTGTTGTCGGTAGAACGGGCTGGCAAATCGCGCCAAGTGCGCGTGGAGTTGCAGCCAGGCGTCTGATCTGGAGTTGGGAATACTCGGCGAGTTGCCGAATGTGGATGGGAAACGCAGGTTTTCGCCCAGGGTTGGAGTCGACATGCCCAGCGCCGGAAAAGACGTTGCCATTCGGCATCTGGTCATTGGCAAGGAATAACGATGGGATGTAGAAGAATTCGTGCCCCAGAAACTCGATGCCCTACTCTTTGGTGAGCAGTAAGGAAATCTCAGCCTCTCGTCGCGCGAAAAGGCCCGGTAGTACTTTCCCACCACCATAGACCCAGCGCCTTAGCTCCGTCGCCACACTTGCCCAGTCCCGCTGATTGACTCGCCGCCGCAACGTCGAGGTCTGCAACCGCCCCGGGCCAAGGTTAAACGTGAAATCCACGATTGCCGCGAGCCTGCTCTCGGGTTCAGTGGCCAGCACTGGGCAGTAACGTAGCGTTGCGGCGAGCGCTGTTTGCAGATCGCGCACCAAATAGACCTCGGCTTCTGCCTCCGTGATCGGCGGGTGCTTGGGATCGCAAAGGTGGCCGTACCCAATTGTCCAGAAACCTGCGGGGCAGATATAGGGAACAGCAGTGATCTCGATTCCGCGTTTCACCTTGCGCTCGAATCCCTCGAAGCGCTTGGCCAGATCAATGGCCGCTTGAGGCATTTCGATCATGGCCGTACCCGGTCAAACACGCGCCCGAGGAACCAGAAGTTCAGCACCCCGGCCCACAGCGCCTGATCGGCCTCCGTCCATGCGTGCAGGATGGCAACACCCCAGCCAGCACCTGCAGTCACTGCCGCCGCGAAAGCGGCTGTCTTGGCGGCGCAGTACAGGGCCATGAACCAGTAGGTGATGACGGGGCGCACGCTGATCGACAAGGCATCGGCCCAGCGAACCCCGGTTTTCTCGCCCTGAGTCCGAACTGCTTCCCGCAAGGTTTCGATGGCACCGACGTTCCATGCCGCGTCGGCACCCGCGCCGATTTCCGACATTCGCTGCGCGCCACGAATCTTCTCGAACTCCAGCGCCTTGTCCTGCATTGCCAGTTCGTGGCCACGCTCACCCTTGCGGTCGAGCCATTTGAGGATTTCAGGTGCGAGACGGAAGGCCCCTCCGAGGAGACCACCGAGCAGTGTCTCGATCATTGTGGGCCTCCCATCAGTTTCAACTTGATGGCAGCACCAACCAGCAGTGCGGCCAGAATGCCGGTGGTGATGACCTTGACGGTGGTCTGCCACGCGGTACGCCGGGCATCTCGCCAGGCTTCCAACAGGTCGCGTAGTTCGCGGATGTCGCGTGCTGCGTGGCCGTTTTCCAGGCCAAGGTGGGTCAGGACACGCTCGGCTCCGCGTTCAGCGGCCCGATCCAGCAGTTCGTCGAAGTCCTCGCGGCGCAAAAGGAGCATGTTCTCGACGAGCGCAGGCTGTTGTTGTTCGGGTTGGGTCATTGCAGTCTCCAGAAATGCGAAACCCGCCCAGTGCGTGAACACCTGGGCGGGTTTCTGGTGGGTACGAAGATGGGAAATCAGATGGCGATGCCTGCGCTCCAGCCGGTGGACTTGTAGGCCGAGAGCTTGGCCTCGTCCTCAATGTAGCAAAGCCAGCCGATCTTGGGCGAGTGGTACTCCCAGGCATCGGCAATGCGCACCGCGATCTGGTTGGTTTTTCCCGCCCACACACCCGTGGCAGCGGCAGGAATGAGGTAGCGGTCGCCGTTGGCGGGGCTGGCAGGTGGCGTGGTCAGGTCGCGGTCTTTCACGGACAGGCCGACCACAGCGCCGAGGCGCTTGAGGTTGGCGTCCATGCCGGTGTCCCAGCCGCTCTCGCCGAGCGTCCAGCCGTAGTTGAGTCCAAGGTTCGGGTCGGTTGATGACATGGTCTATCTCCAGAGATTCGATGCTTGGCGAATGCGCCGGACTGCTTCCGGATCGCCGGTGCGATGACTTTGTTGCGGGTGCTGCCGCCAATGACGCCCGACGATGGGCAGGTACAGCACACCGCCACGCTTGGCCACAAGCAGGGTCAGCAGCCAATCAGCAAAGTTGTTGAGGTCAGTGGTTTCCTTGAGCACGGCTTCGACGACGGAGCGTCGCATCACGATCAGGCCGTGCACGTGGCTAGCGCTGTTTGCGTGTTGCCAACGGCTGTAGGCCAGACGCCTCACGGCGATGTCCTGGCCGTTTTCGTCGGTCAGTGCTTCGTCGGTGTAAGCCATCACGGCCTGCGGGCAGGCATCCAGCGCATCGGCCAGTTGTGTGAAGGCACTGGCTTCGTACAAATCGTCGGGATCAACAAAGGACACCAGCGGCAGCGTGCCTTGTGCATAGCCTGCCGCGCGTGCCTCGCCGATACGCCCCGGAATGCCGGGCAAAACGTGCAACTGGATCGGTGCGTCCTCGAGGCTGGCGATGCAGGCCTCACGCCATTCGGCAGGCTCGTTCAGGGTGAGCAGATGAACATCGATGCGCGGCTCCATCACACACCTCCCCAATACTGTCCCCAGCGCAGGCCGTAGCCCGCGCGATCCATGACCCGCACCTGCGGCTGCCAGCTACTCAAACCATCGCGCACGGCACTGATCTCCGCCGTGATGCGGTCGCCCAGCGCACCGGCATCCAGCGCGGCCACTGCTGCCGTCCAGATGTAGGCGGTGCCGAGCAGCCCCGTCTCAGTACGAACCAGCACGTTGTTGCGATTGCGGATGTGCACCGTGTAGGTCACGCCCAGTTCTGGCCCGATATCGCCCTCGTCTTGCTGCACTAGATAGGCGGTCTGCTGTGTGCGGTCGCGATGGGCCCACGCGAAGGTGAGGTCACCGGCCACTACGACAGGCTCGGTCTGGCCATTGAGGCGGATACGACCGGGTGGATACGGCAAAGCCTGCCGACCGGCCAGCACCATCGGCTGCCCATTCGCGGCCAGCACTGGATCACCCTGATCGGTCGATGTGCGAGGAATCGCGCCCACGAACACCGATTCGCCCGGGGCCCGCTCCGCGCCTTCGGATGCCAGCCATTCGCCGACACCGATCAACCGAGTCCCCGGGGCATGTGCTTGGGGTGTGGTGTCGAGCACGCCGCGTGCGAGATCGATGGTCGCGTTGGCGGTATCGAAGGCCAGGACGACAACGGCCTCTGCAATCGCCCCATTGGCAGCCACCAGATACGCGTAGTCGCCCACGGCCAGTCTCTCCGGCTGGCTGATGGCCGTCACCGGCACACCGATGGCATCGACCTCGCTGGCAGGCAAGGCCACATCGAGCGTCAGCAGTGGTGCGTAGTCTTCGCCCACCACGGCAGTGAGGTCGCCGCCGGACGCGCCCGTAGCCAGTTGCCAATTCAACTGCCCGGTGCCACCGGCGGCGGCCAGCGCGCCGAGATAAGTGTCCGTATCGGTCAGGTAGGCCAGATCTGCGCGCGACAAGCGCCGGGCCAGTTCCCAATACGGCACCTCGACGGCCAGCACCACGGCGGGCGGCAACGGTTCGATGGTCGGCTCCTCGACGTGCGGTGGCGGGGGCGACAGCACGGTGTTGCTCATGCCGAACACATCTTCCATGGCTTCGATGCGCCACTCGGGCGCTCCCAAGGTGCCGGTGTCGATGCCGGTGACGCGCACCACCATCTGATCCACACCCAAGCGTGGCCAGTTCAGCAGGAACACATCGCCCGGCAGAGGCGCACGTTCCAGGGTGTCGCGTGCCACGGTCAGACTCATTCGGGCCAACGGCGAACCCAAGGCGCGCAGGTCACGCAAGGCCAGCCGCGCGGCCAGTGGCCCGTAGTTAACACCCGGGTAGTCGCGGCGTTGATTGATCACGCCGCCCTGCAACTGGATGGCGGCCAGGTTCTCGACCGTAACGGCGGCATCACCGCCGGTTTGCCAGTCGGTGTAGACGACGGTCAGTTCATTGGGTAGCTCGCCCCACTGGGCACGCTCGAAGCGTTCCAGCCGCACGATTTCGTCAGGCCCCAACTGTGGCAGGCTGTCGATCCAATAGTCGTCGCGCAGCAGCTTGAGCTCAAACGTGCCTTGCTCCGGGTCGGTGTAGAGGATGCCGCCAATGTGATCGATGACCTGGCCGATGAAGCTCTCGATGGGCTGCTGCCGTGTCCAGATCAGATTGAGGCCGAAGCCCTCACTCGACAAAGCCCATGCCGCGTTCCAGAAACTCCAGCCGATGGTGCTCTGCGGATAGCCCATACCCCAATGCGGATCGGTGAGGCACTGCACCAGAATGTGCGCCGGGTTCATGCCGACGCTGATCTCACGGCCTTCGTCCTCATCCCAGCTGCGGACTTCGGCATTCCATTCCATCCATGGCGCATCGAACCAACCCTCCGTGAAGCGCCGGACGCGCACTGCCCACGGTTTGATGTAGGGGTTGTTGGCTGCGAACAGGATCTTGTGTGCCACCAAGGACAGCACGCCCCGAAATGCCGGAATGGAACTGCCGAGGCGACTCATCAGGTAGTCGTTGCGTCCTTGTCCGGCATGACCAGAAAGCACATCGATGGTGCCGACCACGCCGCCTTCGCGCTCGTCGCCGCCAAACAGCGTGGGCTTGTTGATCGAGAGGCTGGTCAGCCCATGCCCGTTGGACAGCGGCGCGCGGTCGGCATCACCCCACGCGGTACGGTCGCCCATCTGGATTTCCTGCACGGCATCGACGGGCCCCTGGCACAAGGCCAGATGCAGCCCCATCCGGTAGCGATAACCGACGGTTTGCTTCTTGCTGCTGCCACCCATCAGCCTTGCCCCCGCTGGCTGGATTGATTGCGGGCGTGCTCGACCACACGCTGTGCCATTGCATCGCCGGTGGCCAGCAAGGTTTCGGCGTCACAGCCTTCACGCAGGAAAGCGCGGAAATCCAGGTCGTGACGCGCAAACCACGTACGCGTGCCGTTCACGCACAGGCCCACGGCGCGCACGTGATCGATGGTGATGACGGTCTGCGTGGTCATTTCTTGCCACCTTTCTTCTTGATCGGATCGGCTTCGAGATCGCCATACCAGACGACGTTGGAGCCGCGCAGCAGCACGGTGCCGAACACGACCGAGATCGGTCGGCCTTCTTCTGCGGTGGGGGCATCGACGTCAGACAGGGATGCCGGTTTGGGTTCGGGCGGTTTCGGCGCGAGCGCGACCGAAACCAGCGCCGCCACCACGATGACGACGAGGTACCACATGGCGATTTCTCCAAGAATTCAGAACACGCCCGTCGAGAACGGGTTTTTGCTCGGGATGGCGGGAAAGCCGCCGTAGTTGTCGAGGTTGCCGAAGCGCGACTCGCACGTGGCCGTGCTGTGATCGCAGCCGACCGTCAGCAGAACCTCGGTGCCGACTTCAATGGCCACCGGATAGAGCAACTCCACACCACCACCGTAGTCATTGACAATCATGTGGCGGGCACCTTCCGGGGTTTGCAACCAGCCACCGGCCAAGCCGCCACTGACACTGCCGGGCGTGCCACCGTCGAGATCGACGTTGCGGCCATTGCTGTTGCTCACCAAGGCGCTGGCAGAAATCGGTGAGGCACCACAGGCAGCCGAATACAGCACATGGGAACACTTGCGGCTGTAGAGCCGCCGCAACCCGATGCGCTTGAGACTGACTTGCGCCGACTCGCAGCGAACGCGAGCCACATCGTCGGCGACTTCGACACCCAGCACCCGGCCCATCCAGCGCGTTCCAGAGATCCACCAGTAGTCGCCCCAGGTGTCGCGCCGTCCGATACGCAGAGTGATCGAGGTGGTGTCACCGGTCAGAGAGTTGGCGAGCAGATGGCGCACCAAATCACAGTTCGGCGGCAGTTTCAGATCCAAGCCAGCCTTCGCAGCTTCAGCACCCAGCGCCAGTTCGTTGCGCTCCAAGGCCAGGCTCTTGTAGAGGTTGCCATCCAGATCAACATCGAATTCGTGCGGCGTCAGATAGAACTGCGCGCTGTTGCTGGCGAAGGCGTATAGCTCGACTTCCAGCAATGGGTTCTGGCTCATCGCGCTTACGCTCCCTCGTAGGTTTGACGGTCATTGCCGCGCGGTTCGGGCAACTGGCGCGCGGTCAAGGTGATCTCCAGCAGCGTCGGGCTGTGCCAGTACAGATCGACGGCGTCGTGGTCGAGGCGGCAGCGCACGAGGCGAATGACGCGGCTGCCTGCGGGCACCCAGTCGTCGAAACCCGAGCGCAGCACCAGCACACCACCTTGATCCAGATGGCAGGTCGCAGTCAGGGCGTACTGCCGATAGCCGTCTGGGTGCACGATCAAGCAAGCGGCAGGGCGATGCCAGAACGCCGAGATGTCTTTGCCATCCATGCGCAGGAAGCCATCCTCGGGATCGGCTTCGACGGTTACCCACAGGATCGGAGCCAAGCCATCGGGCAGCCAGAAGGCTTCCAGACGGCCTTGGGTGCGCCACAAGCGCGCCCGCCAGATCTCGACTTCATCGAGTGAGCTGGCCAGATAGCGCCGCTGCAAAGTTGTCGTCGCCCACGGATCGTCCCGGCGCATCCACGGATCTGCAGGCGAGAAGTCTTGGCGGGTGATCGTGGCTTGCGCGGCGGCCGTTGGATCGTCACGCCAGTTGCCATCTGGCCAGACCGGGATCTCGTCGAGCCATGGGTCATCGAGGACATCATGGTCGGGCAATGGCGCAGGCTGGATCTGTGTGGGGACGTTGCCGCCGACCATACCGGGTACCCACTGCGTGAGATCCGCCGGGTCAATGGCTTTGCCCCACACCAAGGGCATGATGGTGCCGCCCACGGCTGCGGCGCGTGCCAAGGGCTCCGTCAGCCACAGCAGATCGCTTTCCACTTCGCTGAGTTGGGCGATCTGCCAGCCATCGGCGGTGATGATCAAAATCCAGCGGCCATTGTTCTCAGTTTCCTGCCAGCCCTGCACCCCGTCGTAGGTCAGATGCACATTGGCCGAGAGTGGCCCGAACTGTCGCCCATCTGCCTCCGTCACATTGAGTGCCAGTGCGCCACGTTCGCAGGACTCGGTCAGGTGCACCGCGTACTGCGGCAGCGGCCACAGCGCCATTTGACCGAGATGATCGGCCAGCCAGTCGGCCACCAGGGCATCGGTCTGCCGGGCGTTGCCCACCTTGTAGGTGAGCCAGCGCCGAGGAACGCGTCGGCGTGCCTGCCGGGATTCGTTGCCACTGGCCAGCCGCGTGACGCTGGTCTGCCACTCCAGTCGTTCCACGAGGGGCTCTATCCAATCATGGCGGAAGGCAAACACGCCGCGCTGCGCATCCGGCCAAGGCTGGTCGCCAAAGGCATCCATACCGGTGGCGACGATGGCGCTTGAGGCCGTATCACGGCGCAACACTTCGACCAGAAAGGTTGGTGCATCGATGGGTGGCCAGGGCCCCGCCAAGGATTCCGCCAACAGGCTGGCCGCCAGATTGGGCGGCAGCGGAGCGACAGCTGTTTCCGGCGTGAAGCTGGCTGCGCTCGCCCCGAAGGTGGCGCGCGAGAGCACTTCACCCTGGAAGGCGGGCAGTTCGCTTCCAGGCGTCGGCTTGCTGGAAACCTCCGCGAGGTCTTGAACGACGACGCGATCCGTCATGCCGACTCCACGCCGAACTCAGCGGCATTGAAGGCTGCCTCCGTCCACTGCACGTTGCCGTTCGGATTACGCTCGAACAGCGTGCTCTGCCACGCCAGTTGCTCCTGCAGAACGATGTCAGTGCTGACGGCGGTCTGCGCGCCACTGACTACGAGGCCTTTGACCTTGCCCAGACCGGCGTCGGTCTTGCGGGCCAGCATCGTGAGCTGGACGCCATAGATGGCGGGCGTGGCCATCACCGGCAACGGCTCGACATCGAAGGACTGGCGCAACCCCACGTTCGGTGCATTGATCGCCGTAGCTTCGTCCTCGTCGCTCACGGCTTCCCATGCGGCGGTACCGACCGGGCTGGCCGTCCACTGGTTCAGGCTGCCATCGGCCTGTGCCTGCAAGGCATCGACGCGCACATCACCGAGGAAGGTGTTGTTGATCGTGCCGCTGGTGTCGGCGATGTAGAAGTCGTCGACGTCGATGGTGAGCGGACAGCTCTGGCCGGGCACGGCACCCACAAATGCCGTGAGCAGTTGGCCACCGCCCTGGATGGTGTTCTGCGCAGTCATCTGGATGGCCAGGATGCCGTTGATGCGCACTGACAGAATCCCGTTGCTCGTGCCCTGCGTGACCTGCAACTCGATGTAGTGCCAGCCGCGCGCCGGAGCGCTGGCAACTGAGACAGAGATCAACTGGTCATAGCCGTATTGCCAGCGGTAGAGCTTGAGCCGACCGTCCTCGCCGATTTTCACGAGATGCGCAACCTGCGAGTTGGCATCGCGCACGCCCAGGAGCAGTGGCTCGGTGTAGGTGTTTTGGTACGGCACCACACGAATGGCTGCCCCGACGATCAGGCTGGCCTTGGTGGCGTCGAGGTTCTTGACGTAGCCACCACCCGAACCTTCTGGCAATCGCAGGGCATAGGAGGACGGACGACGGCCATTGATCCGGGTGGCCTGAGGCGAGAGATACGCTGCCTTGCCACGTGCCAGCCACGGATCGCCAAAGCTGTCCACGGCCTGTGGGTCGTAGTGATCGAAACCGTCGATGAACAGAAGTGCCATTGGACTTTCCCCTGAAATTCAGCCTTGCAGCGCCGCACGGATGGCCCGTGCATTGCGCCCGATGATGTTGACGATGACTTTCTCTCCGGCAGGCGACTGCAGGTGGTCGTGGGTGACACCCGGATCGACCGCGTTGACGATGCGCACGGCCTGATTCATCTGCGGCTGCGCGGGCGGCACTTTCACCTCCGGTACCAGTCCGCCCGCTGCGAAGGCCAATTCGCCACCCTTGAAACGCGGGCCTGCCGACAAGCCGTTGAGCGAATCGAGGAAGGCCACACCGACCTGGCGCACGGCGGCAGCACGCACTACGTACTCGCCTGCTGAGAGACGCGCCGGGATCGAATCCGATGTAGCGCTGCCCGGCCCGGAGACCAGACCGCCGCCCGCGAACTTCTTGATGCCGCCCAAGAGCGCCATGACCGCGGCGACCATCGCCACCATTGCGGCAATGGCCAGTCCCGGGCCAACGATGGGAATCGAGGCTTGCGAGGCTGCCGCCCCGGCTCCTGCCTTGGCTGCATCCATCGACACCACGGCGGTGGTTTCGGTGGTCTTTTGCGCGACCTTGGCGGCGCTGGCCGCCGCATCGACGGTCTGCTCCTGCTGGATGAAGCCGAGCTTGAGCGCCAGCATCCGCGCCTGCATGGCGATCCACTGCTGGAAGGGCTGGATCACGATTTGCTGCAGGAAGGCATCGGCCACCTGCTGAAAGATGCTCGCCAAGGCACTGCGCCAGGTCTGCGCGCCGGTGATCATCCCGTTGAGCGCACCGCCGAAGCTCTCGCCGATGCGATTCCACAGCGGGGCCATTTCATCGACGGTGAGCTTGGTGCGATCCAGCTCGTTGCGCCACGCCTGCACGCGAATCACCGCATCCGGCCCGATGGCCTGCGCGGCTTGCTGCATGGTCGGCAACAGGCGCTCCATCTCGGTGGCCGATTGCTGTTGCAGGGCCACGATCTGCTGACGCGCCTGTGCTTCGGTTAGCAGCCCAGCTTGCTGCTGGGTCTGGATGGCCTCCTGCGCATTGCGCAGACGCTCGGTGACCTGCCGCCATTGGGCTTCGAGCGCCGCCAGATTGGCCTGCGCCGCCTTCACGTTGATCAGTCGATCGACTAGCGACACACCGTCGGCGTCGCTTTCTGCCGCCAGTCGTGCCCGAAGATCACGGTAGCTGCGCTCGATGGCGGCTTGTCGGTCAGCATCGGTAGCCGTGCCGGTGATCTGAGCCAGTTCCTCACGCGCCTGCGCCAAGGCATCGGCCAGCTCACGCTCGGCTTGCGCGGCCTTACGCGCATTTGCCTGCTCGATGTCCGTGCGCCGATTGTTGAGCGTGATGAGGTCGGCTTCCGCCTTGGCCACTTCGGCCTTGGCACGCAGGCGGTCGTTTTCCGATTTGCCCGTAGTGGCGACTTGCTGACTGCGGGCCAGCTCCTGCTGCTTGCGGGCAATCTCGGCATCGACCTCGCGTTGCTCGATGGCTGTTTTCTGCGTGTAGTAGTCGCGCACCGAAACCAGACGGTCTTCGAGTGCAGCGTCCAGCGCAGTTTGTTGCCGGGTCAGACCGTCCCTGAGCAGGGCGAACTCGGCGTCCAGCTGCGCTTTTATCAGCGTGGTTTGCGCGCCGGTCGTGTCCTGCGCAGGCTTGGCGGCCTTGGGCTTGGTCAGGCGTTGAAGCAGTTCCGGATCGGCCTGGATCTTGGGTGCCTTGACCTCGATGGGCTTGGGGTCGAACAGGCTGTCACGGAAGGACGCCAGTTCATCCAGCCGTTTGACCAGATTGCCTTTGAGGTCGGCAATGATGGCCTTGGCCCCATCGGTGTTGCCCTTGAGCGCCTCGACCGCCGCCGCCACACCGGCACCAATGGCCTCGCCCAAGGCGACGAAGGCCTTGCCGACGGTGGCGGCACCGAGCGCCAGGGTCTTGAGCACCAGCACCACGCCATCCAGGATCGCGCGCAGTGTGCCGCCTTGCTTGGCCGACTCGACCATGCCACCGGCCATATCGTTCAGGGCGGGCAGCAAGGACGCGATGATCTGGTTACCGATGCTGGTGGTGGCCAGTTTCAGCTTGTCGAGCGCATCGTTAAAGTTGCCCGCCTGCGCCGCAGTCTCACTACTCATCTGCACGCCGAGCGCCTGCATCTCGGCGGCGAGCTCATTGATGCCGTCGCGCCCCTGATTCAGAAACGGGATCAGCTCGGCTCCCGACTTGCCGAACAGTTGCACGGCCAGGGCGGTTTTCTCCGCGCCATCGGGCATGGCCTTGAAGCGCTCGGCCAGATCGAGCAGCACCTGATCGGTGGCTCGCAGGGTGCCGTCCTGGTTCTTGAACTCGACACCCACGGCGGAGAATCCGCGCGCGGCATCTTCCGACCCAGTCGCGGCTTCCAGCATCGTGGTGGACAGCTTGCGCAGCCCCTTCTCGAACGATTCGCCGGACACTCCGGACTGCTCGGCTGCCGGTTTCCATACCGACAGGGTCTCGACGCTGACACCGACACGTTGCGACATCTCGTCCAGCGCATCACCAGTGTCGATGGCCGATTTGACCATCGCGGTCAGACCGGCCACAGAGACAGCCACGCCGAGGTTGGCCAGCACGCCATTGACGCTCTTGGCGGTGTCGGTCAGGCCACCCAAGCCCCGCTTGATCGAGTCGAAGGCGGTCTTGGTCTGGTCGACGGCACTGATCAGGATTTGGGCACGATTGCTTGCCATCAGACTTTGTCCAGTTCTTGTTGAATCGCCCGCGCCAAGGCAGGTAGTGCGCGTTGCACGCCACCCGCCAGATTCAGTCGTCGTTTGAGATCGACGCGCTTGACCAGCACGGCGATGGGAATCTCCTGGCCACGCTTGATCTGCTTGGCCCCGGTACGACCACGCTCGGCACGCTTGAAGCGGCCCAGCTGCCCGGCGTTCTCTTTGATGTTCTCGGCCATCAGCAGCACGCGTCCGTTCTTCTCGATGAAGAAGGCATTGCCCGAGCGCATCAGGCCATCGATGACCGCCTTGAAGCGCTTGGGGCCGATGCGCCCGGGCAGCAGCGGTATCAGCAAATTGCCGCTCACCGTGCCGCCTTTTTCATGCAGACCGAGCCAAGGAATCTTGCTGCCGACCAGCAAGGCGGGCAGCAGTTCGGGCTTCTTGTCGAACACCTTCACGCCCATCGAAGAGATGAATCTGTTGCGCTTGACGGTGAAAGCACTGCGCATCTCGGATCGCGCCGCATCACGCACTTCACGCCCGCCCGATTGCATGCCCTTGGCGACAGCGGTGTGGATGGCACGACGCCGCTCGGTGCTCCACGCCGCCAACTGGCGCGGGTCCAACAAGCCGGTGGTGGTGAGCGAGAGGCGCATGGGTCAGTCCTTGAGCAGATCGCGTTGCAGTTGTTCGATGCCTCGCTTCTCGCCCTGTGCTGCCACGGCATGAATGCCGAGCAGCTGGGCAAGTTGCTGCCGTTCGATCTGTCCGTCGGCATCCAGAAAGGCTTGCGCCTGCGTGAGCGTGTAGGCCATCACGTCGCCCAGGCGGTGCCCGGTGCGGATCAGGCGGGCGACGGCACTGTCCCAGCCGAGGTCGTCAGTGAACGCAGCGTCGGCGCGAGTCGCTGGGCCGCACCCTGAATCGCCGGGACGACATGCGCCACGAAAAAATCCGCGTTCACCTCGAACACGGCGGCGGCCAGTTGCACAGCGTCCTCCAGCGACAGGTCGTTGATCCACGCGCGTTCACGCCGGGTGGTGATGGCCAGCAAATCCAACACGGCATCGCCATGCCGTCCCAGCAGCGCCATCCAGTCCGGATCACTGGTGATTTCCTCGGCCAGCGGGCGCACCACGGCCAGCAGCCGTGGCAACTCACCCAGCCGGATCGGCGTCAGTTCCAGCGCGGTGCCGGACAGCGTCACGACCACAGGCTCAGGGGGGAATGTCTTGAAGCCGTCCATCACAGCAGCACCAGACGGCCGAACTGACCGAGATCACCACCGACTGGCTTGGTCAGATCCGCCAGTACCTGGCCCGACAGCTCGAACTTCAGCAGTTCGTCCGTGATGATCGAGAGTTCCTTGGCCGGGTTGATGGCCACGCGGTAGAGGTCGATCACCACCTCGCGGTTGCCGTCGGCGGTGTTGAGCCCCTCGAAGCGAATCCAGCGCTCGGGCAGTGGCTGGGTGAACATCGCCGTGCTCTGCGCCGCGCCATAGGCGTAATCGACGGTGAACGGCTCGGTGTACGGGCCGCCCGACGTGGCATCCAGCACCACCAGTGAACCGTGTTTGGCATTGACGCTGTAGTGGCTGACCGGGAGCGTCTTGGGCGTGACGTCCGAGTCCTGGATCTGCACGGCGGACACGTTCTGCATGGCCAGCGGATACAGACTGCCCGGGGTGACCGGGTTGGGCAGCAGTTCACCGGTCACCGTACCGGGGGTGATCGTGGTCGTGGTGCCGTAGAGCGCGAGCGCAAGATTGGTGGCGATCAGTTCTTCCAGCGTGCAGGCGAATTCACCTTTCTTGGTCTTGATGAGCTGCAGGTCGGTCAGGCGCTGGCCCGACTGCGCTTCCTGGTGCTCGATGGTGTCTACTGACAGCGAGACCTTCAGCTCGGGCACGTTGCCGACGAAAGTCAGTCCAGCCGGGTTGCCGAATTCATCGCGTGCGCCGATGTAGACGCGGCCTTGTCCAGAAAAGTAAGCCATGTTCAGTCTCCTTGGGTGGCTGCAGTTGTGGAAACACCGGACGTGGCATCACGGCGGGTGGGTTTGGAATCAGTGGCGGGGGTGGCCGCTTTGGCCGTGCCTTGTGCGATCAGCCAACGGGCGCTGGCGTCATTCAGATCAAGGCGATCACCTACGAAGAGGCGCTTGCCTGCGTGGGTATGGGGTTTCAGTAGCTCGATGGAGAGGGTTTGCATAAGGTGTTCATCCTGTTTGGGTGAGATCGATGGCGTGGGTGCGGTAGCGGATTTCGTAGCGGGCGGGCAGCGCGACGGCCCCGGCGTCGGCGTCGTCGAACTCCCATTCGCAGTCGATCTCGCGCACGGCGATGGCCAGACCGCCCAGATTCGGGTCGGCGAGCATTGCCGCGTGGGCCGCGACCAGCGTCTGGTCGGCGACGTCGAAGGCATCCGCACCGCGTGCCACCACGGCAAGCCGGACGATCAGCAGCCGGTCGACCAGGTGGTTGGCGTGGGCGGTGATGCTGTCGCCATCGACGAACAGCAGCAGCGCTGGACTGGCCTCGCGGGTGACCGGTACGGCAGGCATGCGTAGCACCGGTGTCGGGGCAATCGCAGATGCCAGGCGCGTGACGATCTCCCGCAAGACGCGCTCGCGGACGGAGTTCATGGGGAGTTCCTCAGAGTTGGGAGAGCGAGGCGCGACGCTCGGTGCCGTCGCCGATGGCGCGCACGTCGCGCACCTGATAGGTATTGCCTGCCACCTCGACGGTGTCCCCGGCTGCCAGCGTCAGCCAGGACGCCGGGTAGTCGATCTGGTAGTCCCGCGACAGCGCAAAACCATCCAGCACGGTTTCGTCGGGGGCACGGAAGGCGCAGTGCACGGTGCTGCCCGCCACCGTGACGGCGGTCAGCAGTCCTGCACTTCGGGCCGCCTCGTACAACGTCGCGACATCCATCAGGCAGCAACGAGCTTGATCAGCACGCCAGGGCGATGGCACATCGGCAGCGGGTTGCTCTGCGTGTGCAGATCAGTGCCCCGGTCGAACTTGCGTGGCTCCTGCTTGGCATACAGTGGCTGGCCGATGGTGTTCACGGTCTCGTTGAAGTCCGCTGGCGCGAAGTAGGTCGCGAAGGTATCCACCGTGCCGACCGGGAAGGCATGGGCTTCCCCTGCGGCAATGAAGCGGCGCGACCCCAGCGTGCCGTCGGCCTGCACAAAGGACGCCTGGCCACGGTATTCCTCGAAGGTGATGCCGCTGTAGCTGAAGCCCGAGCGCATGTCGTTGATCAGCACTGCGCCCTGCTGCCAGTTCTGGTAGGCGGTCTTGACCTCCTTGTGGGTGGTCAGTGCCCGGAAGAACTCGGTCGAGCACAGCACATGCACGCCGGTCGAGAACTCGCCAGTGAGCCCATCTTCCATGAGGCCCAGCAACTCGAGGCAGGCAGTCTTGATTTGCCCGTTGTCGGCCGCCGTCGAAAACTCGAAGGACACCGATTGCGCAGTGATGTCGAACTCGTCGAACAGATCGACGAGCTCACTGCCATCAGCGTCGAGGATCTTGCCTTTGAGCGCACCCATGCGCAGATGCTCCAGGGTGATCGCGTGCTTGTTGCGCATGGTCTCCAGATGGCGGGCCATGACACCGCCGATGGCTTCCATTTCGGTTTCGGAACCGAAGGCGCGCAGTCCTTGCACTTCCTCGGGCAGCACCACGTCGTCGTGGGGGATGTGCGGGATCACGAAGGAGCGCAGGTTGCGCTTGCCACGCTCACCCACCGTGCCGGGCGAACCGGGCGCCCGGGTGGGCAGCAGATTCAGACGACCGGCGTACTCCTCGACGATGATCTGCCGGGTGCGCACCGGCTTGGCCGGGAACAGGTTGAGTTGCTCCAGCCGCCCATAGCGGTTGGGCAGGAGGTTGATGGCGGCCGTCAGGCTGGCCATCGAAAAGCCGGGGTTTTCAAAAGGGTTCTGCATTTGGGATCTCCAGAAATGACGAAACCCGCCAGCGGCGGGTTTTGGGGGGAGTGAAACGGAGCGTTGGAAGTGCGTCAGGCGCGGGTTTTAGGCACTCTCGCGGGCCAGGACTCCACGTTCTGCGAGTTGCTTGATGGCAGCCACTTTGTGCGCAGTGCTGATGCCGGTCGGCCAGACCAATGCGCCGCGCGCGACGATGGCGTGGCGGGCGATCAGGATCGCGTCCTCACGGTCGATCAGCGTCGCATCGACGTCATTGCCGAGCACGCCAACGGCGGTTTCCGTGCCGTCCGAGGCGCTCGGGTCGAGGGCCTTGAGCTTGGCGGTAGCCGTTTCGCGACCCACCACGGTGCCCAGCGACAGGTTCTGCGCGGCCGCGACGGTGTCCTGGTCACGCGAGTAGAGATTCGGCGCTTCGTACTTCAACAGGTCGCCGAGATTCTTGGGTTGAGAGACAGTGGGCATGGCTTACTCCTTGGCGGTGAGCTTCTTGACGGCAGCGACCACCGGACTGTTTTCCGGGCGCTGAATGGTTCCTGCCTCTGCGGTGATGCGCGAGGCGATTTCGGGTTGGTCGGCACGGGCGTCGAGCAAGGCGCGGCGCACCTGCGCTTCCGAGAAGCCTGCTGCGAGGAATTCCGCCGTGCGTTGGGATTGGCCCGCGATCAGGCACATCTCTGCAATGGCCTGAGCTTGGCCGCGCCCGCTGGCGAACGACTGCGCCAATGCGGCTTGGGCGGCAGGCGTCGGTTCAAGATCGCTGTCGGTCTGCGACTGGTCGCCCTGTGGGTCGGTGTCGGCCGGACGCTTAAGGTTTTCGTGGTCGTCTTTGGGGTCGGTCATGGTGTTCTCCAGGGTGAAAGGTTTGCTTCGGGGCGGGTTTGAAATGGATTGAGTGGACAAGCTTCGCGGCGAGGCGCGGGCCACGCCAGGCTGCGCCAACCGCTGCTTGGCCGCCAACGCGTCGGTGAACTCGGTCATCACCGCATCAAACGGCATCACCGCGTCGGCGAGGCCTGCTGCCACCGCCTGCTCGCCATAGAACAGCCCCGCCTCGGTGGCGCGCACGGCATCCGGATCGATGCCGCGCATCTGTCCGACCTGATTCACGAAGATGTCGTAGAGGCGATCCACCTCGGTCTGCAACGCGGTGGTGGCCTGGGGGGTGAGTGGCTCGTGCGGGGAGAAATCGTTCTTGTGGCTGCCCGCGAAGACAGCGGTGTAGTTCAGGCCGTCCTTGGCGTCCTTCACCGACTGGTCGACGTGTAGCGCGATCACGCCAATCGACCCAACGCCAGCGGTCTGCGACAGCGTCAGGCGTTGGCAGGCAGCCGCGATGGCAAAAGCCGCCGAGTACGCGGCATCGTTGGCGTGCGCCCAGATCGGCTTGATGGTGCTGGCGGCGCGGATGCGCTCGGCCAACTCGAACACACCCGAGGCCTCGCCCCCGGGCGAGTCCAAATCGAGCAGGATGCCCGCCACCTGCGGGTCGGCCAGCGCGGCATCCAGTCGGGCTTCGATCTCGCCGTAGGACATCAGGCCAGAGGCGGCTTCGATACCCATCGAACGTCTGACCAGCGTGCCGACCACCGGGATGACGGCAATGCCCGCCTGACCCGATGTGGCGTTCTGGCGCGGCATGGGCAGCGGCATCGCCATGTCCAGATCGGGCAAGCCGATGCGGGAACCCAGCACGGAGAGGATCACGTCGAGTTTGGGACGCGCAATGAGGAGCGGCGTCCCGTAGAGGCGGGACGCCAGATGAACGAGTTGCATGTCAGTTGTCCTGTTGGTCTTGCGGCACGGCCACTGTGGCGGCCGCATTCATGGGCGCGCCCAATGTCGATGGTTGGGGCGCTTTGTCATGGCGCGGGTCGGAGTCGAAGACCAGACCGAGCGCATCGGCACGCTGGTTGTCGGCGGCGATCTCGCGGTCGATGTCCTCGGCGTCGTAGCCGAAGGCCGAGATGGCTTCCGAGCGAGACAGCAGCCCGGCGCGAATGGCGGTCAGCATCGCGTCGAATTCCTTCTTGGGATCGACCCACTGCCAACCCTGTGGAATCCATTTGGCCGCGAAGTAGTCGCGCTTCTTCTCGGTGAACTGCGGCAGCGCCAGCGCGCCTTCAAGTAGCGCCTGCTCCATCCAGGCACGCCAGATCGGGCGGCACAGCTGGTGGACGATCACGCCGTGCTGGATGGCCTCACAGCGGCGGCGAAATTCCAGCAACCCGGCCCGGATCGACGAGTAGTTCACTTGCGTCAGGTCGCCGGTCAGCATCTCGTAGGTGATGCCCATCGCCGCTGCCACCGCCCGGAACTGCATGCGCAGGAATTCGGCGTAGCTCGCGCCAACGTCGGCAGGCTGACTGAACTTCACGTCCTCGCCGGGCTCCAGGATCTGCATCGTGCCCGGCTCCAGCCCGGCCAATGCTGCACCACTGGCATCCGGCAGTCCCTCACCCATCAGGTTGTCCTCAGGTGACAGGCGCGTGATGAAGCCCGCGAACATCGCGGCGGTTTTCTTGCGCACGAGCTCGGCGTCGTCGTACTGGTCGAGTTCGTTGAGCTTGACCAGTGCGCGCGCCAGCCACGGTTCTCCCCGGATCTGTCCGGGCCGCAAGGGACGAAACAGGTGAATGATTTCGCTGGCCGGGACACGCACTGTGTCGAGACCGCCCACCACGCCACCAGTGCCCGACATCGGAGCCAGTGAGCCATCACCCGGGTGTGAGCGATACAGGTGGTAAGCCACCCGCCGTCCGAGCTTGTCGAATTCGATGCCCGCACGGATCACATTTCCCGAAGCCAATTCCTGATTCAGCGTGGCTGGCAGGTGTTCGGGTTCGAGCAACTGCAATTGCAGGCCCACCGGCAGGCCATCTTCCGGGCGGCGATAGCGCAGCCGCACCAGACATTCCCCGCCTTCGAGCATGGCGCGACAGGCCAAGGCCTGCAGTCCGTAGAAATCAGTCAGTCCGGCGGCATCGGCCTCCTCGCACCAGTCCCACCACAGGCTATGAATGGCTTCACGCAAGGGCTGATCAGCCAGCATGCTCTGCGGCTTGATGCCGGTGCCGATGGCGTTCGAGACAAAGGCCTCGACGCCTGCCGCTGCCCAGGCATTGCGGCGTACCAGATCGCGGCTCTTGGCGCGCAATTCGTTCTGGGTGAACGCCAGCGCTGCAACCGCACCGGGATTGCCAATCTGCCACGCCAGGGCGCGACGGCCACCACCGATACCGTCATAGAACGGGGTGCCGCCAAGCAGACTCATGCCGACGCGTCTACGCATTCGGTCAAACCATCGCATGTTCAGAACCCTTTGCCGGTGGTGACCCGGATCTGGCGTGGCGCGCCAGGCCACAGTCCGGTGTCCACGGCCTGCTCGAAGAGGTCGCGCTTGACCGCCGCAATGGCAGCCTGGAGTTCATCGACGCTGCGGTACTCGACGGTCTTGTCGCCAAAGGTCACGCGCTTTTCGCCCTTGACAAGCGCCGCTTCCAGTGCGTCGAGGTGTGCTTGTGTGTAGGCCATCAGCGGAACACCGTAAGGTTGATTTCGGAGGAGTCGTCGAACGATGCGGCCGTGGTGGCGCAACTGATGTCGACGTACTGGGCGGTCTTCAGGTCGGTGCTGGATCGCACGATGGCAATGCGCTGCGTGCCACTGTTGGTGCTGCTGCGGGCGAGTGCCGTCCAGCAATAGTTGGCGTCGGGCATGGCAACGGTGAAGGTCACGCGGTAGCGACCCGCCGCCGTCCGGGTCACGCTGGCCACGTTGTGCGACGACCGCACGACGATCTGGTTGCCGACGTAGCCGAAGCACACCCACGCCCGGGCCAGACCGGGGTGGGTTGCGTCGATCTTGGTCTTGACCTCGAGCCCGACACGACTGGCCAGCGCACTGATGCGCGATGCGAGGCTCATCAGACAAGCACCCCCACAAAGACCGCGACAAAATCGGTGTCGGTGTTGCCGACATCACTGGCCGCGACGGCACCGATGTTGCTGCGCGCCTGGAGTTGTTCGGCGACGGTCAGCGACTGCGCCGCATCGAAGCGCACGCGGTTGTTCACGGCAGCGAGCAGCGCATCCAGACCACTGGTGCCGTTCTGCAGCAGTTGCTGGATTTCCACCAGCGTGTCGTACGCGGCATCGGCACCGCCCAAGATCTCGGTCTTGAGCGCATCGAGCAGCGAGACGATTTTGTTGGACGAGTACGTGGTCGTGGCCGCGACGTGCGCATCGTCGATCACCGCCGACGACACCACGGCGGCTTTCAGTTCGTTGATGGCCGCGACCAGATTCGACTTATCGGTGGTGGTGAGGTTGGCCAGGTTGCCTGCCTTGGCGCGGACGTCGTTGAACTCCTGCGCGACGCGGATGACCAGACTTTCGATACGGGTAGCAAGACTCATGTTTTCTCCTTGATGTGTCAGGACAGCCAGCGGCTTTTGATCACGCGCCGACCGGTGTTACGGTTGCCAGAAACAGCGAGGCCACCGCGTTGGGTGGCCTCGTTGATCGATTCAGTAGGTGTTTCAAGGGCTGGCGGACTAGACAGCCCCAGTTGTCGCTCCAGTTCCCGCCAGTGGCGTTCCTCGAAGCGATCCAGTCCCGCCGCCGATGCAGCCGCGCGGGCGTAGACGTAGCAGTCGAGCGCCTCATTGCGCTCACGCATCTTTTGCCACTCACGCACCGGGAAGCCGTTGCGGTCGCGGCGGGTGATCAGTTGTTCCGCGCAGAGTTGCTGGATGAACTCAGCATCGATCTTGGGCAGATGGACGAACCCGGCCGGGAACACCGTGGTCAATCCGTCCTCGCCAACATCGGCGCTCTTGCGCAGGTTGTTGTAGAACTCGAGCTTGGCGATGCTGACCGCCACCGAGTACACCTTGATGCCCCGGCGCAGCTTCTTTCCACCCTGCGAGACATCGATGGCGGTCGGCGTGCCGATCAAGGCTGCACCACGAGGTACCCCCTTGACCGCCATCACACGCGAATCGCGGCAAGCCCGCACAAAGGCGTAGGCCTCCTGCGTCGCAAAGCCGGTATCCAAGGCAAAACGCACCAGCGGCATCGCCGCGCCGGAGGCGTGTGTCCAGGTTTCGGCCAGCATTTCAGCAAGGCGCTTCCATACCGCGTCGCGGGCGGTGTCACCCATCAGCACGCGGTGCTCAACCAGCCAGGACTCCTTGCCGCGCCCAAAGGCCCAGACCGACGCCTCGATGCGATCTTTCTGCACGTCGGCCGCGCCGACCAAGAGCAGACCGCCTTGCGGCACGCTGCCGACGCGGTAGTCCTCGCGGCGTTCGACCAGTCGTTGCCAGTCCGGCGCTTCGCCTTCCTCGACCCAGGTTTCACCCAACTCGGTGTTCTTGAAGGTCTTGATGGCGGCGGCCGATCCCGACTCTTTACTGACGGCGGCCTCCCACGCAGCGGCGATCTCTCGCCACGAACGCCAGCCCACCGGGCTGTACAGCGACGACAGGTGGAAGCCTGCCGTCTTACCCGCGCCATCGGTGATCATCGCGCGCCACTCGCCGTGCTCCAGCATCCACGTCTTGTGGTGCTCGGCAATCGCGGTGTCACATGACTCGCAGATGTAGGCGGCGGTCTCCGGTTGCCCTCTGTCCCAACGCAGCTGCTCGAAACGCAGCCACTGACGGTGGGAGCAATGCGGACACGGCACAAAGTAGCGACGTTGGTCACTGGCCTCGTACTCGCGCTCGATAGCCGATGCCCCTGAGATCGTCGGCGTCGAGACGATGAAGATCTTGCGCCGCGCGAAGGTGCGTGTACGCGCCTCGGCCAGCGAGATCGCATCCCCTTCACCCTCAACGTCCAACGGATAGCCGTCGACCTCGTCGAGAAACAGATACCGCACCGGCATCGAGCGCAGTCCGACCGCGCTGTTGGCCCCAGTCATCACCAGCACGCCACCCCGGAACTCCTTGGCCAGGATGGTGTTGCCGGAATCCCGGCTGCGCGCCGGTGCAATCAGTTCGGCCAATGCCGATGACTCTTCGATCAGCGGATCAATCCGCTGCTTGGAGTTGCGCTTGGCCATCTCTACTGTTGGCCACACCGCCATCATCGGGCCCGGCGCGTGGTGGATCACGTAGCCGATCCAGTTCGATCCCATCTCCGTCGCGCCAAGCTGGGCGGCTTTCATGAACACGACGCGCTCGACCGGGGAGGTCGGCGACAGGCAATCCATGATTGCTTTCAGGTACGGCGTGCGGCTGGTGCGCCAGCGCCCCGGTTCGGCAGATGCCTTACTGGAGAGCATCCGGTGGCGATCTGACCATTCGGACACGGTGAGCAGCGGGTCTGGAGTCAGCCCTTCGCGCCACGCGCGTTCGATTTCTGCCGCGCCTTCGTAATCCATGTCCATCAATCCACCCTCGGGCGCATCTCGCCCAGTTCCTGCAGGTGCTCACGCACCGCCGCCTCCAAGGCGATGTGCATCGTGTGGGGATCGACGCCGAGCTTGGCTGCCATTTGTGCCGAGATGCGTGCGGGCCAGTTGAGCCACGCATCGCGTTCGGAGCGCGCCAGCTTGAAGACATGGGCGATGGCCTGCGGCCGATCCACCAGCTCGCCCTTGAGTCGGGCCAGACGCACCTTGTTGGTTTGCGCCTTGACCACTTCGTTGACCGTCCGCGCTTGCAACAAGGACGTGCCACCTGCTGCGGATGTTGCCAATGAGGCTGCTTGCCCGTCTCCTGTGGCCCCGCTGGATTCCTGGACGGCGACCTTGACCGCGCGGGTGGCCGTGCCATTGCGCGGTGCATCGGAATTGCGCGCCCACTCGCGGTCGACGCGCTCGGCATCAATCGTTCCGTCTGCCTCCGGCGTGATCCGCCCAGCAGCGATGGCCTTGCGCACCGCTGCATCGGACACCCCTCGGTGGCGTGCGTAGGCACGAATCGAAATACCCATATTTCCCCTTCGGGGCACCTTCAATCATTTGTTCGTCATTCATGCGAATTGAGCTTGGCTTCCATCTGGAACAGCGCGTTCATACGTTCGTCATCAACACCATGAAAGGACACGGACATGAGCAAGCTCGAACAACTCCTGACCCAGATCGCGCAAAACAAGCTGGGCATCGAAACCCTGGAAACCCGCCGCTCAGACAGCCTCGATTTCCACGATGTGGCGGTCTGGTGCCTACGCGATGCGCTTGAAGCCGCCTTCAACGCGGGTCTCGAGCAGGGGCGCAATGCCAACCCGCCAGACAAGGCCAACACCTGATTGCGAAGCGAAGAAGCCAAGCAAAAAGCGCTTGGCTTCACTTGAGAACAGCGCGTTCATCACATCACCGTCCACCACATCGAAGGAGCAAAACATGACCACCACTCAACTGACCCCTGCCCAGCACGCGATCCTGGCCCACGCGGTTGAACACACCAGCGGCAAGATCGACTGGTTCCCCGACAACATCAAAGGCGGCGCACGCAAGAAGGTGCTCGACGGACTTTTCAACCGCGCACTAATCACAACCGACGGCACCAACTGGTTTGTCGCTGCGGAGGGCTACGACGCCCTGGGCATTCCGCGTCCCGACGTGAACAGGAAGGGCATCGGTCAGTTCGAAGCCAATCTCGACCGGATCATCGCCAACGCTGAAGGCGCGCCTGCGGCCGCGAGCGATCCCGAACTGGAAGCCGCCGTAACCGCCGCAGAAGCAACGTGGGTCAAGCCGCGCACCCGCGAGAACAGCAAGCAGGCCGAAGTGATCCGGATGCTGCAACGCCCCGAGGGCGCAACCATCGGCCAGATCTGCACCGCCACCGGTTGGCAGGCGCACACGGTGCGCGGCACCTTCGCCGGAGCCTTCAAGAAAAAGCTCGGCCTGAACATCGTCTCGGACAAGCCGAAGGGTGGCGAGCGGATCTACCGCATCGCCTGAAAACGAGCACAGCGAGTTTCGGCGAAGCCAAAAAGATGGCGAGAGGAGCCATGAATAGCTTGGCTTCTCTCCCCACCAGCGCGTTCATACAGATGTCGTGATTGACGACGCCAAACCAGGAAAACCGCCATGAGCACCATGACCATCACCATCGAACGCACCCCACGCACTCTGCAGTTCGCAGGCCAAAGCCTCCAGGTCGAAGAGTTGAGCATCCGCCTACCGTTTGCACGCAAACCTGCCGACCTCGGCGAACCGGGCGGGAGCGACCAGCACAATGTCTACGTCACCGAGACCAAGGAGCTCACCCCTGCCGAATTCGACGCCTTTGGGCGCAGCCTGCTGGTGTCACGCGACTGGCTGCGTGGCAAGGGTGGCGGCACTGGCGACGGCTACCTCTGCGTCGAGGTCACTGCTCCCGGACGCCCTTACCTCTACGTCAATCCCGAGGGCGGTGATTACGCCCGCTACGTAGCCCGTCTCGGGTAAGCGAAATTGATCGAGAAAGAGGCCAGGAACAGCTTGGCTTCTCAATCGAACAGCGCGTTACTACAGGTGTCGCAACGATCAACCCGGAGAAGACACCATGACCACCAACCAGATCCCCACCACCCAGAACGAAGCCTGGGGTTTTTGGGGCACGATGAACGAACACGCCAGCGCCGCATGGCCCCTGGCCATGAACGCCATTTCGGACGCCACCCACCAGCCCCTCGAATCGGTGCGGACCTTCCTCGACAGCCGTCACGGACGCCACTTTGCCGACGACGTCCAGAACGGCTTGTACCAAGGCCAAGCCTTGCAGGATGCGATCAAGGCCGCCACCCAACGTTGGATGGGCTGGACGATTGGCCGCCAGACCAGCAAGCAGTACGGCATCCCGCGCGGCCTGCCTTACCTGACAGGCTTTGTGATCCACTGCGAAATCTGCGAAGAGCTGGCTGCCTGATGAAAACGCCCGCCACCGAACGGGAGCAGGCACTGCGTTGGCTGACTGCCAACCGGCGTCCAGACATCTCCATCGAGCAGGCTGTGCTGGTAATGTGCATTGCACTGCCCTGAGATCTCAGCGCGGTTATCCGTAATCTGCGATTGATTCGTGCTTTTGCAATGCTGTATCGAAACGGCCTAGTAGTATTGCCTGCTCCAAATGACTGCGTTCGGCCAGAAGCAGACATTCGTTTTGCTATTTATATTCTATTGAGCCTAAATCCGGAGAATGGAGAATCAAATCTGCAAGGCTTGCCACCGGACCGCTTAACGAAGTTTCTGAGCGATGTACGAGATAAAGATCTTTGTAAACATCTTCTTCAATCGGAATTGCATGTAACCATCCGCTTGCCTGTTCATGCTTGACCGCGCTTTCCATCACAAGCGAGATTCCTAGCCCTGCGTGGACCGCGTGTTTGACCGCCTCGGTGCTACCTAACTGCATACCCACTGTGAACTCTGCCGAGTCGGCACCGGCATATTGTTGTAGTAGGCGCCCAGTTCCGGTAGCCGCTTCGCCTCCAAGCAAGTTCTGGGATTTTAACCACTTAAGTGGAATGGTCGACTCGGCAGCCCAAGGATGGCCGGGGCGAACAATGACAACCATCCTCTCGCGCCGCCATACTGTTGAGACGAACCCAGGACGTGAGTCCCACCACTCCATTACCGCTACATCCACTTCAAGCGTTTCCAGCAAAGCGGCAATCTCGATATTTTTGCCGATCCTCACATCGATCTTGTTTGCTAATTTATCTTGGAGCGCCTTGATATAGGGTTGTAAAAGATAAATGCCGATATTGGAGCTTGCACCAACGACCAGGCTTTTATTGTGGAGGGCTGCCGTAGCCTTATGGCTAGTACGGAGCAATTGTTCCGCATAGGGGAAAAAAATCTTTCCCTCCAATGTCAGGCTTTGCGGCATTGTTGCGCGGTCAATCAGCCGGGCCTGCAAAGACTGCTCCAGCCGCTTGATATGCTGCGTTACTGTTGGCTGGGACAATCCAGTTTGCTTCGCCGCTTCGCGAAAGCCCCCGCATTTGACGACGGCAATGAACGTCGCCACACGCTCCAGATCTATCACGCCGCCTTTACTCCCGGATACGGCAGATTAATCGCGCCCATCGGTTTTTCACCAGCGAGTGCCTGGATGATGTTCATCGCTGCCTGCCGCTCGATTTCAAGCCGAACTTCCTTGACCGCCGATCCCAAATGCGGCGTAAAAAACGTTTGTGCCGTATTGTCGAGCAGCGCCTTGGGGATAGCCTGCGGGCGATCAGCGCGTATCCATTCTTCCATCTCGAAGACATCGGCTGCATATCCAGCTAGTTTTCCAGACGCCAGTGCTGCTATCACCGCATTCTCATCCACGACCGAGCCGCGACATGCATTGATCAGGTAGCTACCGGTTTTCATCTTGGCCAACGCGGTGGCATCGATCAGATGCAGTGTCTCTGCGGCCATCGGAACCATCGGCACGACATAATCACATTTTTCGAGCAGTTCATCGAGCGTGACGCGCTGTACGTGCCAAGCCTTTTCTTGTTCGGCATTGAGCGGAATCGGATCGCAATACAAGAGATTCATTTCAAAGCCAGCCAAGCGCTGGGCGATTGCACGGCCGACCGCCCCCATACCAATGATGCCAAGCGTTTTTCCTGTCAAACCAGAGCCATATAGTGTCGGCCGCCAGCCTTGGAAGTGTCCGCTACGGATTTGCCTATCGCCTTCCAGCATATGCCTTGTCAAACCGAGAAGAAGGCCGATAGTCAGTTCAGCGGTCGGGATCGTAAGCAAATCCGGCACAATCGTAAGCCATACACCGTGGCGTGTGCAGGCGTTGACATCGAAGTTATCATAGCCTTTAAGCGCGGCGCCGATGACACGCAGCTTTGGACATTCCTCGAGAAACGCGCTGTCGATGCTGTCCGGCATGAAAGCCATGAGTGCATCCGCATCTTTGGCTCGCGCAATTACCTCAGAACGCGGCAAGGTTTCCCGTGTGGTGTTGGGGATAACATCGGCGCTAGCGGACAACAATTCGATGATTTCCGGGTGCACCCAGTGGGTGAGGACGACTTTGGGCTTCATAAAAACCTTTGTAAGCTTTGGGAGTTATTTGAACTTGCGACGCAGGAAGGAGCTGAAGGCGTCGACGAGGGTAACCATGCCTAAAATAACCAGCAAAATAGCCGAGACATCCTGGTATTGCATGATGCGCAGAGAGCCCATCAGCTCGAACCCGATTCCACCGGCGCCGACCATGCCCATCACGGTCGAAGCACGGAAGTTGTATTCCCATCGATAGATCGCGGTATCGGCCATTTGCGGAAGCACTTGGGGAAAGATCCCATGAAAAATCACCTGCAATGGCGTGCAGCCCGCTGCATGCGCGGCTTCTACCGGTGCCGGATCGGCATGTTCGATCGATTCCGAAAAAAATTTGGCGATCATGCCAACCGAATGTAAGCCTAGGGCTAAAACACCCGGCAATGCGCCGAAGCCAACGGCTGCCACGAACAGGATGCCCATGATCAGTTCGGGTATCGATCGCAAAGCGTTTAACAGGCCGCGTGTGGCTTGATACACGAGTGGATGAGGGCTAGTATTCCGCGCGGCGAGCACTCCTAAGGGAATGGATAGCAATACCGCGATTGCCGTGCCGGCGATACTCATGGCCAAGGTATCCAGTACCGGTTTGACCCAGGTGCCAGCCTGCGAGAAGTTCGGTGGGAACATCTCGCCGGCAATTTTTACCAGGCTTGGCATGCCATCCTTCAATCGCTCGGCATCAAATAGGCCGACGTAATACCAGCAACCGATCACAATCGCCAGCACAACGGCAAACTGCAGTATCGTGCGGTTCCATACGCGCTGGCGCTCGGCCAGAATCAAACCAAAATCAGCTTGCATGCTGTCGCTCACT
The DNA here is from genome assembly GCF_030247495.1 of Azospira sp. Classification (NCBI taxonomy): domain Bacteria; kingdom Pseudomonadati; phylum Pseudomonadota; class Betaproteobacteria; order Rhodocyclales; family Rhodocyclaceae; genus Azospira; species Azospira sp. The sequence goes on from NZ_JAOTRW010000008.1 coordinate 109,165, forward strand.
TAGAACTTCGACAGATCGAGCTTGAGCAGTGTGCCAAGGCTGCGCACCACGTCATAGTCTTTGTCGCTGATCGGGCCGAAACCATCGGCTTTGAAAGGTTTCAGGACTTCCGGATCTTTGAGATTCAAGAAGGCTGCACGGATCTTTTCCTTCAGTTCCGGCTTCAGATTGCTGCGCATGGTCCACGGGTATTGCGGATATGGCTTCGATTCGGCAAGAACTTTTACTTTGTTGGGATCGACCAGTCCGCGCTGAACCAGGGATTCAAAAATCGGCTTACTCAAGCCGCCAGCCTGCGCGTGACCGTTTTGCACGGCCATGGCCACCGCGTCATGCGCACCGGCAAAGTGTTCGCGATAGTTTTCGCCGGCTTTCAAACCGTTTTCCGCCAATATCGACTTCGGAATCAAATGGCTGGAGGTGGATGCCTTATCACCGTAAGCGACATTCTTGTTGACGATATCACTGATTTTGGCGATGCCGGCGCCAGTATTGGCGATCAATACGGACTGGTAGGTAGTGCTACCCTTTTGCTTCATCGCTGCGAATGGCTCGATGTCGCTCTTTTGCTTAGCCAGCACATACGACAAGGGGCCAAAATATGCCATGTCGATACGGCCGTGACGCATGGCTTCGATCATTGACGAGTAATCAGTGGTAACCACCAGCTCAATTTTCTTTCCCAGCTCTTTTTCCAGATAGATTTCGAGCGGCTTGTTGTTTTTAATTACGGTCGATGCGTTTTCGTCCGGCAGCAGCGCAACTTTGAGCGTTTCTGGATCGGGATTGGATGATGCATGGCCAATGCTGCAGACGGCGGCAAGCAAGACAGACATTAATGCGGATGCGAGTTTTTTCATAATCAATCCTTTACGGTAGCAAGTTGCATGGGAAATGAAGTATCGATAAGCCGTTCCTCTCGAGCGTCTTGTGGAACGCTCAAAGAAGAACGGGGTACTTGTTCATACAGCGTGTCGTAACTGGCTTGATCCAAAGTCTGCGGGGCGGCATCAAAAATGACTCGGCCATGGGACAGGCCAATAATACGGTCGGCATAACGTTGAGCGAGGTCTACCTGATGCAGGCTGACGACCGCCGAAATCCCGTCCTCTTTACAAATGCGGTGCAGCAGACTTAGCACTCGCTCTGCAGTAGCAGGATCGAGGCTGGCTACCGGTTCATCAGCCAACACCAGTTTAGGTTGCTGAGCCAGAGCCCGGGCAATACCGATGCGTTGCTGCTGGCCGCCGCTCAATGCGTCGACACGGCTTAAGGCTTTGTGCAATAAGCCGACTCGGTCCAGACTTTGCAGGCATATGGATTGATCCTTCGCCGGGAGGGGGAATAGACTGCGTAATGCCGTGTGGTAGCCCATTCGGCCCATCGAAACGTTTTGCAAAGCCGTCAGTCGGCCAATCAATTGATGCTGTTGAAACACCATGCCAGTCTGTCGGCGATGCATGCGCAATGCACGCGAGTTCGCCAAATTTCCTAAGCCGGCGACAATGGTGGTGCCGCGCTGCGACGCATGCAGCGAGTTAATACAGCGAAGTAGCGTGGATTTTCCAGCGCCGGAAGATCCGAGCAATACGGTGAACTGTCCCTGATGGAGTTTGAGAGTGGTGGGATACAGTGCAATCGCATCACCATAACTGACTGAGACATTCTGTAGTTCGATCATGACACCTCCGGCAGATTTGAATTCGTAATCAAAAATGATGACCTGATTACGAATCTGAATTGCAGCGATGGTAATGTCGTGATATGACACCCTGATGACTCGTTGATGTCATTTTTGTGACATGGTCGCGGGTGCCTGTGAGGGAAATAAGTTGTGCTATCTATGCCAAATATAGACGTCTGCTATCGGCCAGGAGTGGACGCTGGTCAGCGACCGCTAAGTGGTCAGGTGCTATGGTGATCGTGAGTGATCGTCCTAGCTCATTAAACGTACTAGACCACAATTCCGCATGTCCCTCACTGACTTCCAAACACTTGTTCTTGATGAAGGGCTCGCCGAATGGTTCGCCAACCACGGCGGCGCCAGCGCGAGCACCATTGCTGAGAAGCTCTCGGTGTCACATGAGCAAGCACTGGCAGCGGTTGAGGAGCTTGCGCATCTGGGCTATGGCACCCTAAATCGTGACGTAAAGCTGGTCGCGCTGAGCTTCGACCCCGCCAACCCTAGTGGTGGCTTTACCCAGAGGCCATTCACGACCCACATCTTCTTCCCCTCCAGGGGCGCGCTGCGTCGGGCCTTCTACGCTTCTGAACTACCGGCACAAAACCTAACCGAGTACGTTGTAAGACTGCACCTCGGTACTCAGCAGATTGAACTCATCTTCTTCTCCGAGGAGGTTCTATCTCGCTACTTTGATCATCCGGAGCTGTACGACATTAGTGACAGTCTCGCCGGCGGAGAGATCAACGCACGTGGGGAAGATGTTGACGATCGTTATCTGTATGTCAGGTATGGCAAATGCCGACTTCGAGACGGAAGAATTGCAGTCACTGCGATCTGCAAGGATCTTGCTGACATGGGAGTGTTGGAGCAAAGGTACTGGCACTCCCATGAACTGGTAAAGCCAGACTTGGAGTCCAGCGATCCCAACTTCCAGGCCTTTCTCGGCAGAACCTACGATGGATCTTGGGTCGAGTACCCTGACCCCATCGCCGATTTGATCGCCGCAATGCGATCTCTGAACTCGATCGTGTCGCCCGGCGCGCTTTTCACTCGACTCGAGAACGTTCACCTTCGCGCGCCAGTTGAGCAAACGTACAAGTCCTTCTGCGACTGCGCTAGCGAGCTCTACAAGATCATTGGCCCCGACGCACTCTCTCAGGCGACCATGAAGGACATTCTCCAAAATAGGTTGGGGTTGTCTGCATCCGACTTTGTGCATCATCAGTCAAAGCGCCCCCTCAGCAGCAGCCAGCTGCTGGCGTTGCTTGAGCAGCAGTTCAAGCTACCTGGCAGTCTGTCGGAGGTCCTTCGTAAGGTATCTGCGCTCCGAGTCGATGCTGATCACAAGATCCTAAATCGGGACGAGAAGCCGTCTACGTACTCAGAACAATTCGCCGCGTTGTGCAGCCAAGCTACCGCAGCCGTCGAGGAGCTTGCCGGAGCGCTGACGCCGTCAACCGAATGATGCCTAACTCTGCGTTGGGCGGCTGCTTTCAGTCGCGCTACTGACCAAAGGCGAAAGGCCACTCTGGGTCGATCTGAGCCGCTCACCTATTTTTTGGTGAGCAAGGAATGGAAACCACCTTGGTGCACCGCAGCAAGCAGTTTAGGCATAAACCGCAGATTGCGGATACCCATCCTCCGGCGCATCGCCGAGGAAGAAGATGCCAGGCAGCCCGGCCAGCCATTCAACTGGCGCACACTTCCTGGTCTGCTGCCTCGCGGATGGCCGTCTGGCCGGTGAAGTCCTCCCACCGGCGCACGATCACATCCACGTACTTCGGATCGAGTTCGATCAGCCGCGCGACGCGACCTGACTTTTCGGCCGCAATCAGCGTTGTGCCAGAACCACCGAACGGATCGAGCACCACGTTACCCGGGCGGCTCGAATTGCGGATGGCTCGCTCGACCAGCTCCACCGGCTTCATCGTCGGATGCAGATCGTTCTTCTGCGGCTTCTTGATCGCCCACACATCGCCCTGATCGCGGTCACCACACCAGTGGCGTTGCGCACCCTCGGGCCATCCGTACAAGATCGGTTCGTACTGGCGCTGGTAGTCGGCACGGCCCAGCGTGAAGGTGTTCTTGGCCCAGATGATGAACGTCGACCACTTGCCACCGGCGGCGCGAAAGGCGGCCTGCAGCACATCCAGCTCGCTGGATGACATCGCCACATAGATGCCGCCCCGGCAGTTCGCCACGGTGGGCGTCAATGCTGCCAACAGGAAGTCGTAGAAGCCATCGCCCAAGTTGTCGTTGAGGATCGCGCGGTCCTTGCCGCGCATCTTGTCCTTGGCGCTGTTGGCATAGTTCACGTTGTACGGCGGGTCGGTGAAGACCATGTCTGCCATGTCGCCTCGCATCAGCCGGGCATAGCTCTCTGCCACGGTCGAGTCACCGCACAGCAGTCGGTGCTGGCCCATGATCCAGACATCGCCCGGGCGCGATATTGGAATTTCGCCAACCTCCGGTACCGCGTCCTCATCGGTCTGCCCCTCGTTGTCCGGCTCGTCGCCCGCGATCAGTTCGGCCAGCGCGTCGGCGTCGAAGCCTGTGATGTCCAGATCGAAACCTTTCAGCTGCAAAGCCTCAAGTTCGATCCGCAACATCGCGTCATCCCAACCAGCGTTCTCCGCGATGCGGTTGTCTGCGATGACCAAGGCGCGGCGCTGGGTCGGGCTCAGGTGATCCAGTACGACCACGGGCACGATTTCCAGCCCGAGTTTCTGCGCAGCGGCCAAGCGGCCATGCCCAGCGACGATGACGCCGTCACTGCCCGCAAGGATCGGATTGGTGAAGCCAAACTCGGCAATCGATGCAGCGATCTGCGCCACCTGGTCATCCGAGTGCGTCCGCGCATTGCGGGCATAGGGCAGCAGTTTGGCTGTAGGCCACTGCTCGATCTTGTCTGCCAACCAGGACGCGCTCATTGTTCGACCTCCGAGGTCGCCAGCCGTTCTGTGGCCACGTCGTCGAAGGACTGGCCCGATTTGATTCCAAAGCCTGCGATGAGCGTGACCGGCACGCCGGGGTGGTTTTGCTGAAAGCGCTTGATGGCCACGTCCACGTACTCCGGTGCAACTTCCACACTGCGGCAGATCCGGCCAGTGCGTTGCGCGGCCAGCATCGTCGTGCCACTGCCACCGAAGGGCTCGAACACGACGTCACCCGAATCGGTGTAAGCCTTGATCGCAAACTCCGGCAATGCCACCGGGAACACGGCCGGGTGATCAATGTCCTGCCCGATCTTGCCCTTGTGGCGCATCACGCGAATCACCGAATCGGGGATGCGGGTGTCCTGCGTCGGCTGACCCTTGTGCGTCCAGCCGCCGACCTCGCCATCCTTACCACGCATCGCTGTGGACGACCCGTCAGCGCGCAGGTGCGATTCCTGGCCTGCGTGCTTGCAAGGCACGATCTTGTTGGGTTTGCGGGTGCTGCGATTGAAGTGGAAAACAAACTCGAAGCTGGGAGCTAATCGGCCCTGCCAGTCGCCGGGCATGCCTGGCCCCTGATCCCAGACGTACCACGCGAAGCGCCGCCACCCTTGCTGACGCATCCAGGACAGCCAGCCGTCCCAATAGGGGATGACTTCGTTGTCGCGGTGGATCAGCCCAAGATTGACCAACACCTGTCCGGCGTCCGTTATCGGCAGATGTGCGAACACACCGCGCATCAGTGCATCCCAATCGACAATGCCGCCGGAGGTGTAGTTGCGCTGGTTGCCATACGGCGGCGAGGTGAAGCAAAGCTGCGCGGTGTCACCCTGCATCAGCGTGGCGACCACGGCTGGGTCGGTGGCGTCGCCACAGATCAAGCGGTGCGAGCCGATGGCCCAGACATCTCCCTCGCGCGACACCGCCACCACTGGCGTGTCAGGTACGTCATCGGTCGTATCGAGTTCATCGGCGTTTGCACCATCCTGCGCCGCCGGTTCACCTTCAGTCGACGGGGCATCTGCCAGCAGCGCATCGATCTCGATGTTCTCGAAGCCGGTCAGCGCCAGTTCGAAACCCGCTTCGGAAAGCTCCGCCAGTTCGAGCGCCAACATCTCCTCATCCCAGCCAGCGTCAAGCGCCAGCCGGTTGTCGGCGATGACCAAGGCGCGCTTTTGCGCGGTGGTGAGATGGGCCAGTTCGATCACCGGCACCTGATCCAGCCCCAGCTTGCGTGCAGCAGCCAAACGACCGTGGCCCGCGATGATGCCGTTGTCGCCATCAACCAGTACCGGGTTCGTCCAGCCATATTCGACGATGCTGGCGGCGATCTTGGTGATCTGCGCATCGGAATGTGTGCGCGGATTGCGGGCGTAGGGAATCAGCGCCTCGACCTTGCGGTACTCGACGTTGAGCGTATTCAAAGAGGGTGTCCTGAAAATAGAAAACCCGCCGACGACAACCGTGGGCGGGTTTTTGGGGTTGGTGCGAACTGACGGGGTGCGAACTGCGAACCGTGCGAACCTTGGTTCGCACCCTGACGCTAAAAAAGCGCCGCGCTCGCGCCCCCCGCATTGGTTTTTGGCCAGGAAGGACCCGTTGATTTCTGGGCTGCTTCCTCTGCCGTCACCTCTGTCCAGACGATAAATGAATACTACGCAAGATCAGGTCGTTTTGTTGCAGGGGCAAAAACCGCTGATTGCCGCGTGATGGCGCACATCCCCGACCATACGCGCCAAATCACGCCAAAACCCTACGCAACCACCACACCATTAAGTTGATCTGCGACCGTCTGCAATGCCCGCCGCCAATGCCGCCATGCCGTCGTGCGGTCGCAGGCAAAGCGGATCGTGATGTCCCGCCAGCCATAGCGCTTCGCGCGCATCCATACGAGATGACGTTGCTCGATGGTGAGCCACTGCACCCAGCGCATAGCCTCCAGCATTCGTTCAATTGCCTCTGGACTCGGCGGAAAGGATCGGTACACCCTCTCGTCCGCTGCAAAGGTCTCCCATTCGCTTCGGACAATGGCGGGCCAGCAGTTGAAGTAGCCCTGCACTCGAACAGGAGGCAACCGTCGACTGGTGCTTGCGGCCTCTTCAAACCGAGCAGCAACGTCCTCGATAGTCCACTTAGTCATTGCGTCGCCCTCCGTAGAGCCGGTCACCGATGCGTCGCACGATTTCGCGCTCGATGAAGTCCAGACGTTCGTCGGATGCGTTGACCACCAGGATGTGTTGGTCACGCCAGCCACGTTCCTTGATCGCATCCAGATCCGTGGCCTGAGGCTGCAGACGACCGAGGGGGCAGCGGTATTGGGGTGTCGGCACCTTCATGTCACACCTCCTGCGTCTCGACAGCCCAGTGCAGCAAGGCCAGTGCGTCGGCTTCGTTGTCGTCGACTGGGGTGTGACCACGCAGGCGGACGGACGCGATCATGTCGTCCTTGCCCGCATTGCCCTTGCCGGTCGCGTGCTTCTTGATCGTGCCGACTGGAACACCCTGGTAAGGGATGTTGTGATGCTCACACCACGCGGTCAGGTGTCCCATGAAGCCACCGTAGGCGTGCGCCGCATCAACGCCAGCGTGCCGTCGAACCTCCTCGAAGAACACCGCGTTGATGTGGTTGCTGGCCGAGAGCAATTCGTTGAGCCAGCGCTTGAAACGGAGGAAACGCATGCCGCCTCCTTCAAATCGCTGCGGCTTGAAGTGCTCCGTGCCGCTGGTGATAGTGCCGTCCAGGTGCTGCAAAGCCCACCCGGTGTGTGTGCCCAGATCAAGGGCCAAGATTGTCGTGTTCATCGTCGTACTCCAGTTCGGGGGGCGAGTGACGGATGCGACGGGTTCTTTGGAAAACAGCCTTTACGTGCGCGCACGCGTAGCGCGTCAATCAGGAAACCCGTCAAATCCGTCACTCGCCCGGATTGCTCAGTCATCTCGATAGGGGTAGCCATGGCTGTACGGCTTGGGCCTGAGGGCTATGCCCGTGATCCCACGTGCGCCCCCGGTCAGCCGACACTTCTCGAACTTGCGGGCGGCCATCAGTTCGGAAAAGCGCTTGACCGAGCCCACGTACTCACCCGCGCGCTCAGCCCATTCACGCCAGTCGGCGAACAATTCGGAAACGCCTTCGCGGTGGGTCTTGGCCAGTAAGCAACGCTCTTCGATCCACTGCCCGAGCGCGTCCTCAGCCTCGAAATACTCCTCGGTCGCCGACACCACACTGGCGGGTGGCTTCAGTCCTTGGCGTTGCCAAAAGCTGCAGCCCTCGACTGCCCACGCCAGAATGCCGTCCCGCTCCTTGAGCAGTTTTTCGGTCAGCCTGCCGTCACGCCGCTCGGGCGGGATCGTCACCGTGAACGGGATCAGGTGCAGTCGCCGCTTCATCGCCTCATCCACGTTGCGGATCGATGGCTTGTGGTTGCCTGCGATCACCAACTTGAACTGCGGCACGTACTCGAAGAAGTCCTGGCGCATGAAACGCGCAGACACCTTGTCGCCACCGGTGATGGCCTTGACCTTGGATTCGTTCCAGCGCCGACCCTGTTCGGTTTCGATGGAGGACACAAAGCGGGCACCGCGCAGGCCCGCCAAATCGGTCGGATGCCGGTCGGTGCGCGCCTCCATGAACGTGTCCATCGGCGCGTTGGCCGCGTAGTCGCCCAAGATGGTGGTCAGGACGTTGACGAACACCGACTTGCCGTTCGCGCCGGTCCCGTACAGGAAGAACAGCGCGTGCTCGCTGGTCACGCCCGTCAGGCAGTAGCCAACCATCAGTTGCAGGTAGGCAATCAGTTCAGCGTCACCGCCTGTGACGTCGGCCAGGAATGCGCGCCACGTCGGACTGTCGCCCTGCGGTGTGGCCGTGGTCACCTTGGTCATCCGATCATCGCGCCGGTGCGGTCGCATGCGGCCCGTGCGCAGATCAACCACACCGCCTGGTGTGTTGAGTGCCCAGACGTCGGCATCCCACTCCTCGGCGGTGGACGCGTGCTTGGGATCGGAGCGTGCGATTTTCTCGACGGATGAGATCGTGGCGGAGCTGGCCAGCTTGCCTGTGAGCCGAGGGCTGTCCGCCTTGAGTGACGCCATCCGGCAGATACCGCGCGCCAGATGAGACACATAGAGAACCTGATCCGGATTCCAGCGCACGCCGGTCCAGACCAGCCATTTGCCCCAAAGCGCGCAGTAGCGCCAGTCCTCGCCATAGCGGCGTGTGAAGGCCGAGGACAAGCCGTCCTCCGTAGTCCAGTCGACACCGGTCAGCAGATCCGGTGGTGGCGTCTCCTCGACCGACCGCATCACCGGCATCCGCTCGCCGACGGCGAGGAAGCCCCTCACATCGAAGCCGTCCGGAATGGCGTCAGCCGCATCCCATCCTTCCGGCTTGTCATCGGGTGGCACCAGGATGGCGACCGTGGTCGCACCCGCGTTCAGGATTGCTTGCGATGCACGGTCAGCGTAATCCCAGCCTGGCGCGTCCCGGTCAGGCCAGATCAGCACGGATTTGCCCGCCAGCGGCGACCAGTCGGTCTTATCGACGGGAGCGTTTGCGCCATGCATGGCCGTGGTTGCCACCACGCCGATGGCGATCAGGGCCTGCGCACACTTCTCGCCCTCGACCAGCACAACGTGACCAGCGGCAGCCAGCCCCGGCTGGTTGTACAGCGGACGCGGATCGGGCGGAGTCATCTTACGCCGCTTGGCATCCCACGGCCGGAACTCCTTCTTGCGCCCGGGTGGGTCGTAGCGGTACACGACCGCAATCAGTTTGCCGGTGGCATCGAAGTAGTCCCACTTGGCCGTGGCCGGGCCGAGATCATCAACCGGAGCTTCCTTCTTGGCGCGGCGTACCGGCACTGATCGCGAACGACCGAGCAGATCAGCTGCCTCGTCGAGCACCCGGGGAAAGTCGGTGTGGACGTTGGCCCCGAGGTAGGCGGCGATCAAGGCAAAGATGTCACCGCCATCGCCCGTGGCACGATCCGTCCAGAGACCAGCCTTGTCGCCTTCGAGTACCACCTCAAGGCTGTCGCCCGGGCTGCCCAGGATGTCCCCGATCAGAAACTTGCCACGACGCTTCTTTCCTGCCGGAAGCATCGTGGTCAGGACTGATTCCATGCGTGCGATCAGTTCAGTGCGAATATCGTCCCGCTCGCTGTCATTGACGTTGCGCCGGCCCGTTTCTCCCGGTGGTGATGTGTCATTGAAATCAAGCATCGGCACCACCCTCGTGTGACGTCTGCTGCGCAGCGATCCAGGCTTCCAGCTCGTTGGGTTTGAAGCGAACCAGTTTGCCGACGCGGTAATGCGGAATGCGACGCTCCTTTCGCTCCTTGGCTTGAGAGAGCCAATACGACGGCAGGTTGAACATCAGGGCAGCCTGGCGCACGTCGATCAGCTGCTCGCCCAGTACGTGATTCAAATTCGAGGTATTCATGCTTGTGTCCTCCAGCAGCGGTCTTGCCACGCGCACATCCGGCATTCAAAGTGGGTCGAGTCATGGAAGGCGCGCGGCAGGAGCTCTCCCGCCTCGGTCGCCGTGATGACCTTGACCGCCCGATCCGACATGCGTTGGGCCAGTGCTGCGTCAAAGGGCACGAGCTCGGTGTAGATCTCCATCGTGTCGGCGTTGAGTGCCGTGAAGATCGCCGGGTGCTCGTGCAGTTCGAGATAGGCTTGGTAGATCGCCACTTGCGCGGCGTAGACGGGCTTGGAGAGAGTCAGGCCCTTCTTGTCCAGATCGCTCCAGGACTTGTTGCCGAGACACTTACATTCCCAGAGCGCGGGATAGGCGAATCCCTCGGGGCCGCCGACGATGACGCCGTCGATGTGGCCCTGCAGGCGGCCATCGGCCACCGAGAAACCGAACTGCTCGCCGTCGGCCTTGCGGGTGCGCAGGTCAAAGCCCGCGTCCCGGAGCCACGCGACCATGCAGTCCTCCATGACGTGACCGCGTTCGAAGATCCGCAGCATTCGGCCCGGGGTGTCACGCCCGTGGTCGATGGGTGCCTTGGCGTACTCGAACTGCAGCGCTCGCTCACAGGCCACTCCGAGGCGCGAGGCCCCGAGGTACTGGCGCTCGGACTGGCGGGCGCGAGCCTGCTGCAGGCCCGTGTCCACCAGGGTGGTGACCTGACCCGAGATGCTCGATGAGGAGTTGAAGTCGATCATGGCTTCTTCCCCTTCGGCTCTTCCCAGGGCAGGTCGTCCTCCAGATCCGCGAACGGGTTGGCCAGAGGGTCGGGCGCAGGCGTCATGCCGCGTACCGGTGGGTACTTGCTCGCCTCGTGGTGCGCGACCATTGCCTCGGTGTAGCAAGTGACGATGGCGTCGATCACTTGCAGCGCCTCGGCTTCGGAGTAGTCGCCCAGCGGCTTGGTGAAGCCAATCTCGCCCGCAGCCTCGCCGAAGGCCCTGAGGCACTTCTTCATCGCGGCCAGTTCGACATCAGATGGATCGATCATGGCGACCTCCGTACTGTCGACGCGACCTTCCTTGACCCGCAGCCAGTTGCCGTACAGCGCATGAAACGCGTTTTGGCAGCGTTGTGAGCAGAACACCCAGTCGATGGGATAGCGCCGGGGATGGCCGACACCGTGACGGTTGTCGGTGTGGCCGAATCCCCGGGCCTGTCGTTTGCAGACCCAGCATTTCATCGGCCTCCCTCACTGTGCCCACGACGGCTTGCCGGTCACCGGTGCGCGTTGTGGAGCCGGTGCCTGATACGCAGGCGCAGCCGCCTGCGCTGGAGCGCCGGAATGTCCACTGCCCGGAGCCTTGGGCGGCACGCCCATCAGTTTTGCGTAGTCGGGGTGATCAGGCTCGACCGCGATCTTGACCACGTTCCGGTCTTGGCCCTTGCCATCCTTCTCAATGTCCACGCGCGCCAGAAACTCCAGGCCATCCAGTTCATGAAAACCCTGGATGCGGCGCGCGGCGGCGGCCTGCGGGCTGTTGTCCTGAGGATGGACGTTGCGGGCGCTGTTGAGCGCGGCGCGGATAAAGCTGCGCCCCATCTGACCCCAGGTCGGCCCCTTCTTGGAGTGCAGGCCGATGTTGCTCCACATCTTGCGCTTGGCATGGTCGCCCGCCGTGACGACAAACTCGGCGGCGAGGTAGACAGAGCCGGTTTCGAAGGACTCGGTGGCGTAGCCGCCGCCCCAGCCTTGTCCCGGATCGTCATAGCCACCGGGCTTGATGGTCATGCGCACTGGCACGACAGCGCCCTTGGGGATCAGGTCAAAGCCCGACTGTTGGGGATCGGCATCTTGGAAATCAAAATAGTTGGACGACATGGCGATTACTCCTTGGATTCGGTGGTGTTTTCTGCGGTGGGGGTGCCGGTGCAGCCGGGCATGGGCAATGGCGACTGGCCTGCGCACTTGGCGATCAGTGCGCCGAGATGCGGCGGCTCCAGCAGGTCGAGACGACCGCTGCGGTCTTTGGCCGGGAAGCCGTAGGGATTGACGGTGTGGGTGACGAAGGCGCGGTAAGCACTGCCGTCGTCGGCCTTGATCTCGGCCAGTGTCACGACCTCATCGACAATGCCGGGCAGCTCCAGACTGGTCTTGCTGCCTTCGATCTGTGGCACGAACACCTTGCGGTTGTAGTCATCGAGGCGCTCGTCGAGGATGGCGACGAACACCACGTTCTTGCCCCGTGCGTGCTGCAAGTGGGTCAGTGCGCCGATCATTTCCTGGCCGAGCAGGCCATAGGCCGCGCGCAGATCCGGTTTGCCGGAGCGGTCACTGGTGGCACCGGGTTGCGTCTTGCACCATGCGAAGCACTGCCGGGACAACTGCGTGATCGAGTCGAGAAAGAAGGTCTGGTAGCGGTCGAGCTGCGTCGGGCTGCCAAATTTCTCGATGACGTGGTCGTAATGCGCCTGCGAGAACGCGCTCTCCGGCGGCAGTGACTTGTCCGGGCCTGCGAGGAACACGAAAAAGTCGCGGCTTTCCGGCCACGATGCCGGGCGGATGGTGTCGCCCGGCCAATCGGCCACGGCGAGATCGCCCGCCTCAATATCGAGGAACAAGGTGGTGGCAGGGTCGAGGTCTTTGAGCCGGGTGGTCTTGCCGATGCCAGACTTGCCCAGCATCAGCAACTTCACACCCTTGCGTTCGGCCAAGCGCTGCTGCGCGGTAATGATCGGGAGGGACATCACGCCACCTCCTTCAGTTGCTCCGCGACCGCCGGATTCCAGAGGATTTGGTAGCCGCTGTGACCGTTGCGGGAGTACGGCATGGCTTCGGCCCATGCTTCACCGGCCTCGGTCAGTTCCCACTCGTCCCGGTCGTTGCGGAACTGAAGGCCGCCGGATGCCAGCAACTGGTTCGTGGCTTTGGCTGAGCGACTCAGCAATTTGCCGAGCTGTGTGGCGTTGAGCGAGCAGATCGGCTCGTTGGCGGCAGGCAAAGCGCGGCGCAGCACTTCCGTGGTCAGGCCGGTGTTTTCCTGAATGCAGGTCAACGTGGCAGCCATTGCAATGCCGGTCTTGACACCCGGTACCTTGGCGACCGCTTCGCCGATCAGCAGGATGGCGGTGACGCGATCTTGGGTCGGCGCGGGCAAGGCAGCCATCGTGGTGGCGGCGGAATACGCGCCTGTCTTGCGGATTGCAGGCAGCACTTCACCGGTGATCCAGCGCTTGAAGCGCTTGGCGGCATCCTTGGTGCTACCGAGGATCAGGGCGTAAAGCCCCGACTCGTTGACGTGGTTTTGACGTTGACGGCCACCTGCCGTAAGGGTCTCCAATTTCTGGAGATCCTCGGCATCGACGTGGGACTTGATCGCCTGAGACGGATTGCCCATCTCCAGGGCGTCGCAGACATCGGTGGCGTTGAACCACGGCAGACCGAGTTCATCGACCTGGACGCGCACGGCGTGCGCTTCGAACTGGAAGGGAATGATCGCGCTCATGATCAGCCCTCCCACGACACGTCGGCGATACGGTCGACTCCACGCGCGGCACGTTTGCGCATCTCGGTGTGGAGTTCTTCCAGCGCGGTGCGGCGGCGGCCGAGCGCCAGCGATTCCGCGTTGGCTGTCTGGATGGCAAAAGCCAGCTCGTCCACAGTGGCGACATCAAGCGGGACAACGACGTCCTGACCGTCCGCGCGGCGATACCGGATTTCGTCAGGGAGGTGTTCGCCGTAGATGGACGGCAGCTGTTGACGCAGCGAGGCGATGAGATTGGTGCTCATGGTCATTACTCCGAATCGATGGAAAGGGTGAAAGACGGCTTGCCGGAATCCACGGTGCGAGCGGCGGCGAACTGCTGTTGCAAAGCAGGCGGCCAGTTCGTGAAGCGGGATTCGGAGACGGACAACTTGATGTCGAGGTAACCCTCGACCTTCTCGCCTGAGGCGACGATGCGTTCAGCGATCTCAGCCAGTTGCTTCTGATCCCAGCTGACCTTCTTGGGCAGCTCGAACTTCAGGTGCAGCGGGCCATCGCTGATGTGTGCTGTGCCGAAGTCACGGCCGGATTCGCGCAGCGCGGTGCGTGCCTGCTCGCCGTAGCACTGATCCAGTGCCGCATCGAACTTGGTGCGCGCCTTCTTCAGCCAGTCGATGGCTGCATCGAGGTTCTTGTCGATCTCGTGTTTCTGCGCGGGCGGCAATGCGGCCAGTTGGCTGACCGACATCTCGGCGATGTCGGCAGGGAAGATGGTGATGTCATTCATCGCATCTCTCCTCAAACCGCCGCGCGTTCGGATGTCGAGTCGTGCAGCGCTTCGCGCTCAAACTCGAGGATCGCGTCGACCGGGTAGCCGACACGCTTGGACAGCTTCAGGTAGCGTGGACCGCGACCCTCACTGCGCCAGCGCTGCAAAGTCTTGGGGCTAACGCCCCAGCGTTGCGCGAGCTCGTTTTCGTTGAGCACGCGGCGATCACCGGGTGACATGGTGTTGATCGCCTGCTGTGGCGACCGGGGGATACCGCTGGTTGGTGTCTGCATGGAATGCTCCTGTGACGTTGTTGAGTAACAGGTGTCATTCCAAACTTCGGGTGGCGAACCTTTAAGGGACGCAATGGCGAACCACGACGGAACTCCAGGTTCGCCAATGGCCCAGTGCAGAAAAGCAAACGGCGAGCACATGGCTCGCCGTCATCGGATGTGTCTGGAAGCAGATCAGGCGTCGGAGAAACCGAGCAATCGACGCTGCGCAGGCCAATCGCGCGGCAGTTGCTCTTGGCGGCCACGCAAGGTGTGCAGATTCAGGTGGCGTGGCTGACGTCCTTCGAATATCGCCTCCACGATATCGGGGGCCAACATGGTCATGCGCAGGACCTCGGCAGCCCAGCCCGGTTCCACTTTGAAGGCGTGCGCCAAGTCCGTTGTCGTGGAGTAGGTGCCATCGTCGATCAAGCGCTTCCAGTAGAAGGCCTTGCCCAGCGTTTTGATCATCGGCACATCGAAGCCACCGATTCGGTCCGCGATCTCGGGGGCTGGCGGTATCAGCAGCTTCCGGTTCTGGCGGCGCTTGATCGTCAGGGGCACCAAGGTAACCCGCTGCCCCTCGCTGACATAACTGCGCGCCTCGGCTCCAATCTCGATGCGGACGGCGCGCTGGCGCTGGTGGGTCGTGGCATTCATGCCAAAGCCTCCTCGACACGCTCTTGGGACTCTTCGATCAAGGGATGCGTGCTGATGTCCGCACCGAATCCGATCCAACCGTCCTCTCGCCAAACGATATCCAGGCCGTGCCCGTGTAGTTGCACGCGTTCGATCAACAGCCGTGTAATCCGTTGCTGCTCGGCAGGGAACAGTTGCGACCACACGTCACCGATGCGCTGCATGGCGACCACCACCTGTGCCTCGTCCAGCGTCGCCCCCGCCGGATGCTGCTGGCAGGATCTCCACACTGCGATCAGCATTTGCGGCGATGAGAGCGCAGCATGGATTTGCGCCAACACTGCATCTTCGATCTCGGCGGCTGGCAGGTGGCCCACGTCCGGCGTATGCGGAGCCAGGCTGGCACCGGCGTTGCGCCGCTTGTGCAGGTAAGGCACGTAGTAGCGGTACTGCCGACCATTTTTCTTTTTGACGAAGGAGTGCAACATGCGTTGGCCATCCGGTGCAAACAGAAGTCCCGCCAGCAGTGCCGGATGCTTGGCTCGGTGTTCGCGCGGAGCCTGCTTTCGCCTCTCAATGAAGGCGTGTGCCGAGTCCCACAATTCTTGAGAAATGATGGGGTCGTGCTGGCCCGAGTACCACGTCTCGTGATTGCAGATTTCACCGAGGTAAATGCGGTTACGCAGCAAGGTAAAGAGGTACTGCTGATCGATGCTGCGTCCCAATCGCTCCCGACCGGACTGGGTGACCCATGCCTTGGTGGTATGCCCTTCGATTTCCAATTCGCGGACGAGTCGCGCAGCCGAGCCGTGCTCGGCATAGCGGCGGAAGATGTCACGCACCAGCGCGGCTTCACGTTCATTGATGACGAGCTTGCGTTCGACCACGTCGTATCCAAGAGGCGGGACTCCGCCCATCCACATGCCCTTGGCCTTGCTGGCGGCGATCTTGTCGCGGATGCGTTCGCCGGTGACCTCGCGTTCGAACTGCGCGAATGACAAAAGGATGTTGAGCGTCAATCGCCCCATCGATGTGGTGGTGTTGAACTGCTGCGTGACCGCGACAAAGGAGACGCCGTTGCGGTCGAAAACCTCGACCAGCTTTGCGAAGTCCGGCAGGCTGCGCGTGAGGCGGTCGATTTTGTAGACGACCACGGTATCGATCTTCCCCGCCTCGATGTCGATCATCAGGCGGCGCAACCCGGGCCGTTCCATGTTGCCGCCCGAGTAGCCGCCGTCGTCGTATCCGTCGTCGACGGCTATCCAGCCTTCATGCCGTTGGCTGGCAATGAAGGCCAAGCCTGCATCACGCTGTGCCTCGAGGCTGTTGTATTCCTGATCGAGGCCTTCGTCAGTGGACTTGCGGGTGTAGACGGCGCAGCGCTTCTTTGGCGTGACTGCGGGAATCTGGTTTCGCCGCACTGAGCTCATACCGCCTCCTTCTTCGAAGCTGGTGCCTTCAAGCCAAAGAACACCGGACCTGACCAGTGACTGCCCGTGATGCGTTTGGCTACAGCGGACAGGCTCTTGAAGCGTTGCCCCTGGTACTCGAAATCATTCGATCCACGCACCAGCACACGATGCTCAATGTCGTCGTAGACGCGTGTCAGGACGGTACCGGGCAGCAGGCGCTGACTATCGCCGCGCAGTTGCTTGGGCAAGATGCCGGTTTCGCCAACCTCCTCGAGCTTCTTGCGCAGTGATGGTTTCAAACCGCCAAACGCGCGCTCTTGCATCCGGTAGGCCAGGCGACTTTCCAACCAGACCCGATGGTGGTGATTCGGCCGTTCATCGAAATGGTCGTCCCAGAGAGCCCAAAGATCATCCATTGAAAGATGGGGAATAGCCGCGACGCGGGCGGCGACTGAGGCGGGCGTTGGTGAGGTTGCGTGTGCTGTCATGGGCGAACTCCGTTGTTGTGATCGGGGTTCGCATTCACGCGCTGTTGGCCGGGGAAGCCAAGGCAAACGTGCTCGCTGTTTTTGGAGATGTCGCGCGATTGGCGGACACGAAGGCGCAGCAGCGCGGCAGCCAAGAGATCAGCGATTTCTTGATGCCCGTGCCGTGGCCGGTCAGGTGATGTGCAAATGGAGATAGGTTCGATTTCTGTCATGGCAAGCGTTCCGATGGAAAACGCTGCTCATGCTAAAAACCAAGGGCACTTCGCGTAACGTGAATTAGCGTGAGTGCGCGGGTTTGGCGCTATGTCTCTTTGGGCCTATACCAAGCCGCGCGCTGGCCATTCACTTCCCGATACCGAAGCTCGAAAAGGCGGGATTCGTGCACGACCTGCCGCCAACTGCTGCACCCATACTTGGCCGGCAGTTGATCGGGATACCTTTCTGCAATCCATCGTCCAGCAGTAGCGACCGGCGTCCACTCGTCGACAGCCAACTGATCTGCCGCTTCACGCAATGCGCGAACAATTCCGGCTGCGGGCCAATCCACCGAGCCATCCGGCGCTATGCCGTTGATCACCAGATCGCGGAAGGCATCGGACTGGGCAAACTCCGCCGCCAGACGACGGGCCTGATCCATGTGCTCCGCCCAGCCTCGCAGTTGCTCAAAGTGTTGATCGACGCGACTGTAGGCCGCCGCCAAGGACTCTTGCGCACCACGGCATCCATCCTGACTCCAAAGGTCGTGCTGGTCGATAAAGTGGTGCACCAGGTTGTTCCGCAGCAGAACCAGTTCCTTCAGATCGTTTTGCGTCGTATCGAAATCCTCGGCAGACATCCGCAAGCTCATCTTCATCTTGAACGAGATGATGTTGTCGGGCGTATCTGGTTCGGCGACCTCGTCTTGCTCGCCGCTGGTGACATACGTTCCGAGCAGCGTGCCAACCAACGTACCCAGAGTCTTGTTTGCGGCATCCGCAATGCGCTCCGCTTGGTTCGATTCGAGGGGTGATCCTGACGCAGAGATTTCGTGGTGTGCCACGATGGCCTTCATCAGTTGTTCGTACTGCTGCAGACGCAAGAGACAACGGCCCAGCATTCGCTGCACCTCGCGTTGCAAGGTCTGCAGTTCTTCATCTATGGGTTGGATCGGCAAGCCTGTCATCGAGGGACTCACCGTACTGGCAATTGCCCGTTCGAGACGAACTGATCGAAGCTGTCAAAGCTCTCGCCGTCTTGCCAAGACCGATCCCATGACCGTGGTTCAGCACTTTCCAGTAGCAAAAGGGTCAGGACGCGATCTCCTGTGGTGTAGCTGTGCTTGAACTCGCGCAACTTCATGTGTGGTGCCTCCTCCGGGCACCAGATCGCTGCAGACATCTCCGTGCCATCCCACTCCTGCTCAACGGTGGAATCAGCAGCCAGGGTGCCGGGTAATGGTTCCTGCGGATCGTCAGTGCGCCGAATGCGGGCGCGCGTCTTGACCGCGCTGCTGCTGCGCCATTCGTACTTCACGAAACCGTTGTCCCAATAGACAAGGATTGCCCGCTGCGTGGTGAATTTGATGAACCGAATGCACAGCGCCTCGAACGACACCTGGAACCGTTTGGCAAGGGCGCTCAGGACATGCAAGTCGATGTGCTGGTTCGAGATCCACTCGCGCAGCAAGTCGCCAGGCATCAGCAGGTTGCTGGCAAAGTCGTCCGCCTCACGTTCGATGACACGGATAGTGTCAGCGCCGGAGTACACGCTTTCCTTGTCGCAGTTGAAACTTTGCCGCTGATCGCGGTGAAGGATGAAGTGGCCCAGTTCGTGAGCGATGGTGAAACGCTGGCGTTCGGGGTTTGCCTTGCCGTTATAGAAGATGCCCCACTCTGCGGTGTCCTGTGGGTTGCGCACCAACATGCCTTCGCAGCTATTGATGTCCAGCACCATCGGGGCCTTGATCTCCCGCACCCCTTTGCCGTAAGGCGTCTCTGGAAGCATTTGCCGGACGACTTCCAGATCCACGGCATCCGGCATGCCATCGGCGTGCCAGGCCCGCAACCATCTCAAGACGGTGCTGGCCGCGATGGAACCGGTTAGGGGCTGGGATGAGCTCAATTGTCAGACCGCCTTAGTTCTTGTCGGGGAACATGATTTTGAGTGCCTGACGGTAACGATCCTTCTCCTCGTCCGTCATTCCAGCGTACTCGCGGAAGAAGGCCACATCTTCTGGACTGGCCTGAGGAACCTGTTCAATGGGCTCGCCCATGATGTCCTCCATCGTCACGCCCAGCACCCTGGCCAAGGCCTGGACCCGTTCAGCGGAGGGACGCTGGCCGTCCTTCATCTCCAGTTCCCATATATACGCCTTGGTACAGCCGACTTCGTCGGCGACCTGTTGCAAGGTCAATTTCTTCGCCTCGCGTAAGCGTCGCAGGCGTGCTCCGAACGCTGAAGCCATAGCGATGCTCCTGTAGGGGAAAACAGTCAGTTAACAAAAACAAGACCGCCAGTATAGCCGCGAGATACAAATAAGGTCTAGATGTGCCGCTTTGATTGACAAGCGGAAATCTGAGGTTCAGAATCGCGATTGTATCTCGCTGCTTTACTTGTACGAGGTGCGTGTTCAGTAACCTAGTCGCTGGCCAGTGCAGTCCGTACATCGGTCGCAGACCTTCGACGCCGATCCAGAAAGGACGATCAAGATGAAGAAGACCTTTGTCGACGTGATGCTCGAGCTGCCGGTGGACGCCACGCTGCGCGACTTCCTGACCACCCACAGCCTGCCTGTGCCCGATGGCTTTGCCTGGGATGACACACCGGAGACCAGCCAGTTTCTGGTCGAAGCGGTCAAAGTCTGGCCCGACATTGCTGCCCGCGACCGGATGACCGCCAACCTCATGGCCAGCGTTCAGTTGGGCGATGCAGCTGGTAAGCAGGCGATGTTTGAGGCGGCCGTGGCCGATGGTGCTGCGCTTGCGGGTTTGGCGCTGTGTGCAAGCGACATCCACCGTTCCTTCTGGCTCTACGTCCACCACCCGGCACTGTTCGAGCGTGCCTATGACTTCAGCTTTTGGGAACAGCATGGGCAACAGACACAGCAATACGATCTTGGCCTGAAACGCCAACCGAACGGTTCGGATGCCAATCTGACCGCGTTGCGTCACGCCATCTCGGCCTTCTACAAGCGCGAACTCCAATGCGGAGACGGCAGCGTGGCGCACTTGGTCGAGCGCAGCCCGGGCGTGTTCCTGTTGTCGGTCCATGTCAAGGACATGGCGATGCTGCGTCTGGAGTTCGAGGGGGCGACCCTGAAACGCCGGGTCGGCAACCCCAACATCCACATGGTGCTGGAGTACGCCAAGTCCACCGGTGTCGTGCGCACGCTGGTGCGCGGCGGGGCAAAGTATCAGCAAATGCTGGTCGAGGCCTTCGCGGAGCATGTGCTGGGCGTGAAAGCAAGCGCTCACAAGATCAAGTCGCCGACTCTGGATCTGTCGATGCTGCGCACCGGGTTCGATGTGCCGGAGGTCTTTGAGGACGGTTTTTCGATGGTGCAGCTCAAGGCACTCACCCTGCTCAGCCCCGACACGGCGCTGAAGATCGAATGCACGGCGATGCAGTCCAGCCAGCAACGCTCGGTGCACGATTTGCTGAAGGAGAAACTCCCAGGCCCGCTGGAGGGTCAGTGGGCGGTGACAGCGGCACAGGTCAATCTCTATTACCCGCCCGAGCCGGGCAGGACTCGCCCCAAGGTGGTCACCATCGAAGTGACCAGCAAAGGGCGGCTGAATCTGCACAAGTTCGACGCCAAGATGCAGGCGCAGCTGGAAGGCTACTTGGTTGCGGTGGGCATCTTGCAGAAGGGCCAGACCCTCAGCGCCCAGGAGTTGCCGCCGGAGACCGACCCAGTCAGTTCTTCATCCGCTTTCGAGGACTGACCAATGACGACGCACGATGCCTGGGCCCTGGTTTGCCGACTGTTCGCAGGCGGCACGCCGGTGCTGCGGGCCACGCTGTCGCCACGCGAGGTATCTGCTTTGTCTATGCTCGGCAAAGCCGTCAGGCCAACAGTGGTGGATCAGTTTTTTGTGCTCTGTCCCCACTGTCAGCAGCATAGGGCGCAGGTCTGGGGCGATGGACGGGGCGGTCGAATCTGCCGGTGCCCGGAGTGTGGCCAGGTTCCTGTCGAGGCAATCGACGGTGCGGCGTTGGCCCTGGACGAAGACTGGCTGAGGCAGAAAATGCGCCTCGCGCTCGACATCGAGAGCCGCGACGACATCGATGACTTGGGCGACGGTGCTTGGCGGCTCGGTAATGCCCGCAGCTCGCCGGTCGTGCTGGCCCGAGATCTGACGAGAGTGCTGCATGAGCCGTCCTTGCTGGATCGTGTCCGAGTTGCGGGTAGCAACATCCGAGTCATCACTCCCAGGCCGCGCACGACTCGTGGATCGCCCTTCGGCTCAGGAGTGGAATGGCTGGCGCTGGAAGAACGATTCACGTTCTATGGCAACGGGATCTCGTTCATCCCTTCGGCACCGTCTGCAGCGCCAGCAGTGGCCGATCCGGCCGCACCTGTGAACGGGCCATTCTCGGCGGACTTCAAGTGGGCGACGCTGCCGGACGTGCAGGCCACGCCGATCCGGTTCACCGATGGTCAGGCTAAGGTCTTCGAGTCGCTGTGGTCGTTCAAGGGAGTCGAGGTGGACGGAGAAAGGATCATGCAGCGCGCTGGCCAGAAGAGCGACAAGCCGATTGACCTGTTCAAGATCAAGTCTAAGGACAAGGGCAAGCCGGAGCACGAGGCTCGACTGGCGGCCTACGGAGCACTCGTCGTCACGCAGCAACGCGCAGGCTTGTATTCCATGCCTTGCGCGGCGGCAGTGTTGGCGTGACGGACTGCTGCTCCAAGCCCACCCGACAACGAATGGCAATGGCACGCGCGCAAATGATGGTCGCAAAAGGCCATGTGCGTGTGCCACGGCGAAGAAGTTAGCGCCGATTTCGAGAGAAGAGAGGGCGGAACGGAGGGCAACCGGGGATGTTCCTGCCAGGCCACAGGAGCCTGGTCGCACACGCAGAATGTGCGGGAACCCCGCGTGTCATGCGGGAAGCACAAATGAAAACGCCCAACCGAGAACAGTTGGGCGCTGAATTTTGGTGGCCAGTCGCGGAATCGAACCACGGACACGCGGATTTTCAATCCGCTGCTCTACCAACTGAGCTAACTGGCCAAAAACGAAGGCCGCATTGTAGCCACGACCTACCGACCTGTCAAAGACTTTGTGACATTTATTTCGCAACGCCCTCACACCGACCCCGGCGGCGGCAGGGAGCGGTTCCAGGCGGAGGCCAGGGGCGCATCTTCGGCCAGCTCGGGACGGGGCTCCTGGTAGGCGGGAAAAACCACCCGGGCGATGCTGCCCTGGCCCTTGGGATTGGGCCGCAGGCTGGCCTGGGCGTGGTGCAGCTCGGCGATCTCGCGGACGATGGGCAGGCCCAAGCCGGAGCCTTCGGTGCCCGCATCGTCCACCCGGTAGAAGCGCTCGAAAACCAGTTCGGACTGCTCCTCGGTGATGCCGATGCCGCTGTCCTCGATTTCCAGCACCACTTCCGATTCGCCGCCCTCGCTGCGCCGGCGCACCACCCGGCAGGTGACCTGGCCGCCCACGGGGGTGTAGCGCAGGGCGTTGTCGATGAGGTTGTTGATCATCTCCCGCAGCAGGAAGGAGTTGCCCTCGATCTCGGTGGCGCCGTCGGCAGGCTCGTAGCCCATGTCGATGTAGTTCTCCAGGGCCCGCATGACCCAGTCCTCGACGATCTCCCGCAGCAGCTTGTCCAGGTTCATGGGCGCCAGGGGCTGGCTGGCGGCGCCGCTGCCGGCCTCGGCCCGGGCCAGGGTAAGCAGCTGGTTCACCAGGTGGGAGGCCCGGTCCACCGCCCCGGCCATCTGCCGCAGGGCGTACAGCAGGCGCTCCGGGTCGTTCTCCCGCATGGCCAGCTGGGCCTGGGTCTTGAGGCCGGTGAGGGGGGTGCGCATCTGGTGGGCGGCGTCGGCGATGAAGCGGGTCTGGGCCTCCATGTTGCGCTCCATGCGCTCCAGCATGCCGTTGAAGGCCTCGATCAGGGGCTGCAGTTCTTCCGGCACCTTGCGCGTGTTGATGGGCGAAAGATCGCCGGGACGTCGGGCCTCGATGCGGCTGCGCAGCTTGGTCAGGGGTTTCAGCCCCTGGGAGAGGCCGAACCAGACCAGGATCACCGCCAGGGGAATGATGACGAACTGGGGCAGGATGACGCTGGCGATGATCTTGTTGGCCAGCTGGGAGCGCTTTTCCAGGGTCTCGCCCACTTCCACCACCAGCCAGCGGTCGTCGGGCCGGTTGGGATCGGCGAGGAACTGGTAGGCGATGCGCAGGTCCTGGCCGTTGAATTCGCCGTCGCGGAAGCTGATCTCGCCGGTGTCGTCCCGGGGCCGCACCAGCTCGGGGGCCACCGGCAGTTCCTTGTCGCCGGCCAGGCGTGTGCCTTCCCGGGTGACGACGTGGAAGTAGACGCTGTCCACCTCGTCGGCCCGCAGCACGGCCCGGGCCGAGCCGGAAAGGTTGATCACCGGCTTGCTGTCGCTGTAGCGGATCTGCCGGGCGATGGCGTTCACGTTCTCCCGCAGGGCCTGGTCGTAGGGATAGCCGGCGACGATGTTGGCGAAGTAGTGGGTGATGGCGATGCTGATGGGCCAGACGAAAAGCAGGGGCGCCAGCATCCAGTCCAGGATTTCCCCGAACAGGGACCGCTGGGCGTCGCCCCCCTCCTTAGCGGCCGGCGCCGGGTTCTTGCGGCTTTTCAAGGCAGTAACCGAGTCCGCGCACGGTGGCGATGCGCACCCCGCCGGATTCCAGCTTCTTGCGCAGGCGGTGGATGTACACCTCGATGGCGTTGTGGCTCACCTCCTCGCCCCAACCGCACAGGTGGTCCACCAGCTGGTCCTTGGAAACCAGGCGGCCGACCCGGGAGAGGAGGATTTCCAGCAGCCCCAGTTCCCGGGCCGAGAGGTCCAGGTTCTGGCCGTCCAGCTGGGCCACCCGGCCGGCCTGGTCGTAGGTCAGGGCACCGCAGGTGATGACCGGGGCGGTACCGGAGGAGCGCCGGGTGAGGGCCCGCACCCGGGCCTCCAGTTCGGCCAGCTCGAAGGGCTTGGCCATGTAATCGTCGGCCCCCAGGTCCAGGCCCTTGACCCGGTCGCCGGTGCCGTCGAGAGCGGTGAGGATCAGCACCGGCAGCTGCACATTGCGGGCCCGCAGGCGCTTCAGCACCTCCAGCCCGGGCAGCTTGGGCAGGCCCAGGTCGAGGATGAGCAGGTCGTAGGAATTGGTCATCAGGGCCGTGTCGGCCTCCAGACCCGTATAGGCGCAGTCGACGGCGTAGCCGCCCTGCCGCAGGGAACGGGAAAGCCCGTCCGCGATGATTTTGTCGTCTTCAGCCAGGAGTATGCGCATGGAGGATAAGAGCCTGATCCGCGTAAGTTTTATGTAAGCCCGCGCCCTTAATCTGGCGCCGCTGTTCTCCTTTTATGGTCTTAGGAGTCTCGCTTCGGCGGGACTCGGGGGGCGGTTCGATTCCTGCACCGAATCGTCCCCTGCCATCTTTCTTGCGCGCTTTTTCTGTGCGTGCTGCGTTCCCGCCTCCGCTTCGTCCTCGCTCGGCCACTGGCCAAAAACCGCCTCTGGCGCCGCTTTCCGCCGCACGGACGTTCCTTACGGGAACCTTTTCAGTGTAACAAATTCGCCCCTCTCCGGTTGCTGCGCCGCGTCATGGACGGCACTGCCAGTTCCATCCGGACGGCATCATTTCATTCAAATGAATGAAATGGCACAATGGAGCCATTCAAAGCGCCGGCCATCCCCCAGGCGCCGCATCCTCCGCGGAGAATCCCCATGCCCTCCCCTGCCCCCACCTCCATCGCCCGCCGGGCCGTGCCCCTGGTCCTGGTCGCCGTGCTGCTGCTCGGCGGCGCCATCGCCTACCGCCTGCGCCCGCCGGTCCTGCCCCCCGGCATCGCCCTCGGCAACGGCCGCCTGGAAGCCATCGAAGTGGATGTGGCGACCAAGGTGGCGGGCCGCCTGGCCGAGGTCAACGCCCGGGAAGGGGACAGCGTGCCGCTCAACGCAGTCCTCGCCCGCCTCGACGCCGAGGACCTGGCCGCCCAGCTGCAGGCGGCCGAAGCCCAGATCCGCCAGGCCCGGGAAAGCACCCGGGAAGCCAAGGCCGGAGTAAACAGCGCCGCCAGCCAGCGGCGCCTGGCCCAATCCACCCTGAAGCGGACCGAAGCCCTGGTGCAAAAGGGCTACGTCACCGGCAACAAGCTGGACCAGGACCAAAGCACCCTGCAGACCGCCGACGCGGCCCTGGCCGCGGCCCAGACCCGGGTGGCCGAAGCCGTGGCGGCGGTGGAGTCGGCCCAGGCCAAGGCCGAGGCCCTGCGCGTCAGCCTGCGCGACACCGCCCTGCGGGCGCCCCTGGCCGGCCGGGTGCTGTACCGCCTGGCCGAACCGGGCGAGGTGCTGGCCGCCGGCGGCAAGGTGCTGACCCTGCTGGACATGAACGACATGTACCTGACCATCTACCTGCCCACGGCGGAAGCGGGCAAGGTGGCCGTGGGCGACGAGGCCCGCATCGTCCTCGACGCCCTGGAGGCCCCCATTCCCGCCCGGGTCAGCTTCGTCGCGCCGAAGGCCCAGTTCACGCCCAAGGAAGTGGAAACCCGCAACGAGCGGGAAAAGCTCATGTTCCGCCTGAAGCTGCGGGTGGAGCCGGAATGGCTGGCCCAGCACGCCGACCTGGCCAAGCCCGGCATGCCCGGCGTCGGCTACGTGCGCACCGCCGCCGATGTGGCCTGGCCCGCCAAGCTGCAGCTGCGCTGATCCCGCCACCGGCCCAGCTCCAACCACTCCCACTCCCGGCCCGCCACCATGGCCTCACTGGACACCGCCACTCCCATCGCCCGCCTCGCCGGCGTCAGCCTGCGCTATGGCCAGGTTGATGCCCTGGCGGACGTCACCCTGGACCTGCCCGCCGGCGGCATGGTGGGGCTGATCGGCCCGGACGGCGTCGGCAAGTCCTCCCTCCTGGCCCTGGTGGCCGGGGCCCGCAAGATCCAGACGGGACGGGTGGAAGTGTTCAGCGAGGACATGGGCAGCGCCCGGGTACGGCCCCGCCTGCAGCCGCGCATCGCCTACATGCCCCAGGGCCTGGGCAAGAACCTCTACCCCACCCTGTCGGTGGCGGAAAACGTGGATTTCTTCGGCCGCCTCTTCGGCCAGGGCAAGGCCGAGCGGCAGCGGCGCATCGACGAACTGCTCGCCGCCACCAACCTCTCCCCCTTCCGCGACCGGCCGGCGGCCAAGCTCTCCGGCGGCATGAAGCAGAAGCTGGGACTGTGCTGCGCCCTCATCCACGACCCGGACCTGCTGATCCTGGACGAGCCCACCACCGGCGTCGATCCCCTTTCCCGGCGCCAGTTCTGGGAGCTGATCGACCGCATCCGGGCCCGCCGCCCGGGCATGAGCGTGCTGGTGGCCACCGCCTACATGGAAGAGGCGGAGCGCTTCGACTGGCTGGTGGCCATGGACGCCGGCCGCATCATCGGCACCGGCAGCGCCGCCGAGCTGAAGGCCCGCAGCGGCGCCGCCACCCTGGAGCAGGCCTTCATCAGCCTGCTGCCGGAGGAACGGCGCCAAGCCCACAGCCAACTGGTGATCCCGCCCCTGCCGCCGGACGGCCACGACTTCGCCATCGAGGCGGAGGGCCTGACCCAGCGTTTCGGCGACTTCACGGCGGTGGACCGGGTCAGCTTCCAGATCGGCAAGGGCGAGATTTTCGGTTTCCTCGGCTCCAACGGCTGCGGCAAGACCACCACCATGAAAATGCTCACCGGCCTGCTGCCGCCGACCCAGGGCAAGGCCAGCCTGTTCGGCAAGACGGTGGACGCCAACAACCTGGAGACGCGCAAGCAGGTGGGCTACATGTCCCAGGCCTTCTCCCTCTATGGCGAGCTGACGGTGGCCCAGAACCTGGACCTGCACGCCCGCCTCTTCCACCTGCCGCCGGAGAAGATCGGCCCGCGCATCGCCGCCCTCGCCGAACGCTTCGACCTGACGCCCTACGCCGACGCCCCGGCGGCGGACCTGCCCCTGGGCATCCGCCAGCGCCTCTCCCTGGCGGTGGCGGTGGTGCATGAGCCCCGCCTGCTGATCCTGGACGAGCCCACTTCCGGCGTCGATCCCATCGCCCGGGACCAGTTCTGGGCCCTGCTGGTGGAGCTGTCCCGGGAACAGGGGGTGACCATTTTCATCTCCACCCACTTCATGAACGAGGCCGAGCGCTGCGACCGCATCAGCCTCATGCACGCCGGCAAGGTGCTGGCCAGCGACACCCCGGCCGCCCTGCAGGCCGCCCGGGGCGCCGATTCCCTGGAGGCGGCCTTCATCTCCTACCTGGAGGAAGCCAGCGGCGCCGCCCCGGCCCAGCCCCAGCCCCAGAACCCGACGCCCGCCGACGCCCAGCCCGCGCCGACGGCAGCGGCGCGGGCGCCCCACCGGCACAAGGCTTTCAGCCTGCGCCGTCTGCTCGGCTACGCCTACCGGGAAGCCCTGGAGCTGCGCCGCGACACCATCCGCCTCACCTTCGCCCTGCTCGGCTCGGTGCTGCTGATGTTCGTGCTCGGCTACGGCATTTCCATGGATGTGGAAGGCCTGCGCTTTGCCGTGCTGGACCGGGACCAGTCCCCCGAGTCCCGGGACTACATCGACAACATCGCCGGCTCCCGCTACTTCCTGCAGCAGCCGCCCATCGCCGACAGCGCCGAGCTGGAGCGGCGCATGCGCGATGGGGAACTGACGGTGGCCCTGGAAATCCCCCCCAATTTCGGCCGGGACCTGCACCAGGGCCGCTCGCCGGAAGTGGGGGCCTGGGTGGACGGGGCCATGCCCTACCGGGGCGAGACCACCCGGGGCTACGTCCAGGGCCTGCACCAGCAGTACATCGTCAAGCTGGTGACCGAGGCCACCGGCACCGCCCCCACCCTGACCTGGACCGACGTGGCCCTGCGCTACCGCTACAACCAGGACTTCCGCAGCATCTACGCCATGGTGCCGGCGGTGATCCCCCTGCTGCTGGTGTTCATCCCGGCCATCCTCATGGCCCTGGGCGTGGTGCGGGAAAAGGAGCTGGGCTCCATCACCAACCTCTACGTGACCCCGGTCAGCCGCCTCGAATTCCTCATCGGCAAGCAGCTGCCCTACGTGGTGGTGTCCATGCTCAGCTTCTTCGCCCTGGCCCTGCAGGCGGTGCTGGTCTTCGGCGTGCCGATCAAGGGCAGCTTCCTCGCCCTGGCCTGCGGCGCCCTGCTCTACGTGGTGTGCACCACCGGCCTGGGCCTGCTCATTTCCACCTTCACCAAGACCCAGATCGCTGCCCTCTTCGGCACCGCCATCCTGACCATGCTGCCGACGGTGCAGTTCTCCGGCCTCACCACCCCGGTGGCCTCCCTGGTGGGCGGCGCCTACTGGATCGGCCAGTTCTTCCCCGCCACCTACTTCCTGGTCATCAGCCGCGGCGTGTTCACCAAGGCCCTGGGCTTTGCCGACCTGGGACAGCAGTTCCTCGCCCTGGCCTGCTTCATCCCGGTTCTGACCCTGATTTCCCTGGCCCTGCTGCCCAAGCAGGAAAAATAGGAAACGACCATGGACCGCCACGGCACGCTGGCCAACATCTTCCGCCTGGGGCTCAAGGAGCTGCGCAGCCTGTGGGCCGACAAGGTGCTGCTGGTGCTGATCGTGTGGGCCTTCACCGGCGGCATCTACAGCGCCGCCAAGGGCGTCTCCCAGGAACTGCGCAACGCCCCGGTGGCGGTGGTGGACGAGGACCGTTCGCCCCTTTCCGCCCGCCTCATCGGCGCCCTGACGCCGCCCTACTTCAAGACGCCGGACCTCATTTCCATGGCCCAGATGGACCGGGCCCTGGACCAGGGCCGCTATTCCTTCTCCCTGGTCATCCCCGCCAATTTCCAGCGGGACCTGAAGGAAGGGCGGCGCCCGACCCTGCAGCTGAACATCGACGCCACGGTGATGAGCCAGTCCTTCATCGGCGCCAGCTACATCCAGAGCATCGTCGCCGGGGAACTCAACGAATACCTCACCGGCAAGCGGGACAGCAGCGCCCCGCCGATCCGCCTCACCACCCGGGTGCGCTTCAACCCCAATCTCACCGGCTTCTGGTTCGGCGGCGTCATGGAGGTGATCAACAACATCAACATGCTGACCATCATCCTGGTGGGGGCCGCCTTCATCCGGGAGCGGGAGCACGGCACCCTGGAACACCTGCTGGTGATGCCCCTGACCCCCTTCGAGATCATGATGGCCAAGGTCTGGGCCAGCGGCGCCGCCGTGCTGCTGGCCGCCAGCGTCGGCCTCATCGCCGTGATCCAGGCCATCATGCAGGTGCCCATCGCCGGCTCCGTGCCCCTATTCCTCTGCGGCGCCGCCCTCTACCTCTTCTCGGCCGCCTCCATCGGCATCTTCCTCGGCACCATCGCCCGCTCCATGCCCCAGTTCGGCCTGCTCTTCATCCTCACCATCGTGCCCCTACAACTGCTCTCCGGCGGTGTCACGCCCCGGGAGAGCATGCCGGAAGTGGTCAGCGACATCATGCTCGGCGCCCCCATCACCTACTTCGTGCGCCTGGCCCAGGCCATCCTCTACCGGGGCGCCGGCCTCGACACGGTGTGGCCCGAGTTCCTCGCCATCACCGGCATCGGCGCCATCTTCTTCCTCATCGCCCACGCCCGCTTCCGCAAGTCGGTGACCCAGACCCAGGTGTAGGACGCGCCATGGCCGAACTGCCCCAACTGCACAGCGACGACACCCGGGAACGGCTCCTGGCCGCCGGCCTGGCCCTCTTCGGCCGCCACGGCTACGACGGCGTCACCACCCGCATGCTGGCCGCCGCCGCCCGGGTGAACCAGTCGGCCATTCCCTACCACTTCGGCGGCAAGGAAGGGGTGTACCGGGCCGTCGCCGAATTCATCGCCGCCGAGATGGGGCCCCGCATCCAGAGCCTGACCCGGGAGGCGGAACAACGCCTGCAGGACCCGGCCACCGACCCGGGCGAGCTGCTGGTGCAGGTGGTGCGGGATCTGGCCGCCGCCTCCTTCGTCCCCGGCCACCCCCTGGCCTGGTTCATCTTCCTCACCCGGGAGCAGTTCCACCCCACGCCGGCCTTCGACGTGCTCTACGAGCGCTTCACCCGCCCCGGCCACACCCTGGTCAGCCGGCTCCTGGCCCGGGTCACCGGCCAGCCGGAGGAATCGCCCGAGAACCTGCTGCTGGCCCACGCCCTGATCGGCGCCATGGTCGCCTTCGGCTCCGCCCGCACCACCCTGCAGCGGCGCCTGGGCTGGTCGGAAAGCGATTACGAGCCGGCCCAGCTGCAAGCCATGCTGGCGGTCATCGAGCAGCACTGCCGGGCCACGGTGGCGGGCCTGCGACGGCAGGCCTGAGAGACAGCAGGGACGCCACTCTCCAGGCAGGCACGGCGGAGATGGCCGCCGATACTGGCTCCCGGACCAGCCCCCTATTACACCGCCAGCCGGTAGCCGACGCCGGATTCGGTGAGGATGTGCCGCGGCATGGCCGGGTCGTCCTCCAGCTTGCGCCGCAGGCCGGCCATGTACACCCGCAGGTAGTGGGCGTGCTCCACATGGCTGGGGCCCCACACCTCCCGCAGCAGCTGGCGGTGGGTGAGGACCCGGCCGGCATTGGCCACCAGCTGGCTCAGCAGCCGGTATTCGATGGGGGTCAGATGCACCGCCTCGCCGTGGCGGCTGACCTGGCGCCGGGCCAGATCCACCTCCACCGGGCCGAAGGCGAACACCGGCGGCATGTCGCCGCCCCGGCCGGCGCGGCGCAGCAGGGCCCGCACCCGGGCCAGCAGTTCGGGAATGCCGAAGGGCTTGGTCAGATAGTCGTCGCCGCCCGCATCCAGGGCCGCCACCTTGTCGCTCTCGTCGCTGCGGGCCGACAGCACCAGCACCGGCACGCCGGACCAGTTGCGCAGGTCCCGGATCAGATCGACGCCGTCGCCATCGGGCAGGCCCAGGTCCAGCACCAGCAGGTCGGGCTTGCGGGTGCCGGCCTCGATCAGGCCCCGGGCGGCGGTGTCCGCCTCCCACACGGTGCAGCCCTCCGACTCCAGGGCGGCGCGGACGAAACGGCGGATCTGGGGCTCGTCCTCGACGATCACCACCACCGGGGCAAGGCGCTCCTGGCCGGCGGCGGGATTCACAGCAGCTCCGTCGGCAGGGCCGGGGGCTGGCCCAGGGGCAGGGTGAACACGAAGCGGGCGCCGGGGCCGTCGCTGCGGTTCTCCGCCCACACCTTGCCCTTGTGGGCATCGACGATGGCGCGGACGATGGCCAGGCCGAGGCCGACGCCGGGAATGGCCGACTCGTCCTGGCCCCGGGTGAATTTCTCGAACAGGCCCGCCTCCTTGCCCGGCGGCAGGCCCGGCCCGTTGTCGCTGACGCTCACCAGCACCCGCTCCGCCTCCCGGCGGGCGCCGATCTCGATGAGGCTGCCCGGCGGCGTGTACTTGGCGGCATTTTCGATGAGATTGCAGAACACCCGTTCCATCAGCACGGCGTCGAACTCCAGCAGGGGCAGGTCGGCGGGCAGGTCCACCCGCACCCGGTGTTGGGCCAGGACCGAGGCCCGGGCCTGGAGCGCCGCCCCCACCACTTCCTCCAGGGGCTGCCACTCCTTTTTCAGGGTCACCTGGCCCGACTGCAGCCGGGCCATGTCCAGCAGATTATGCACCAGGGCGCTGGTGCGCATGGCCTCGCCCCGGATGGCCTGGGCCAGCTCGGCCTGGGCCGGCGGCAGGGCGCCGCCCAGGCTGAGGGAGTCGGCCAGCCCCACCAGGGCCGTGAGGGGAGTGCGCAGGTCGTGGGAGAGGGCCGCCAGGAGGCCGTTGCGCAGGCGCTCCGACTCCATCTGCACCAGGGCCTCCTGGGCCACCTCGATGTAATGCACCCGTTCCACGGCGATGGCCACCAGGGTGGCGCAGGTCTCCAGCAGGCGCTCCTGTTCCGGCGAGGGCAGCCAGGGCTGCTCCCGGGGCAGCACCGCCAGCACGCCCCGGGTGCGCATCGGCGCCTTCAGGGGCAGGTAGCGCATGGGTGCCGAAGGCAGGGTGTCGGTGGAGTGGCCGGCGGCCTCGCCGTGGTCCGCCGCCCACTGGGCGATGCCCAGGTCCACCGGCAGGTCGGCCGGCAGCCCTTCCGGCAGGCTCAGGCGCTCCTGCTGGCCGGGCACCAGCAGCAGCGCCCGGGCCTGGAAGCCCTGCTGCACGAAGCGCCGGGTGATGTCGTCGATCTGCTCCACGGTGAGGGCCGCCGACAGCTCCCGGGCCATCTCGTAGAGGGCGTCACTGCGCCGCTCCCGGCTCTGGGCCACGTCCACCTGGAAGCGCAGGCCGGCGGTGAGCTGGGCGGTGATGAGGGCCACCGCCAGCATCACGGAAAAGGTCAGCAGGTACTGCACGTCGCTGACGGCGAAGGAGAGGCGCGGCGAGACGAAGAAGAAATCGAAGGCGGCGACGGAGAGGAAGGCGGCCAGGATGGCCGGGTTGCGCCCCAGCTTGACCGCGGCGAAGAGCACCGCCAGGAGGAACAGCATGACGATGTTGGCCAGGTCCAGGGCGCCGTGCAGGGGCGTCGCCACCAGGGTCACGGCGGCCACGGCCGCCGCCGCCAGGCCGTAGCCCCGCACATTGACTGCGGCGGGCCGGGCCGGACCGTCCGGGAGCGGCGGCGCTTCCCCGTCCACCCCGTCGCTGGCCACCTGCATCACGTCCAGGTCCGGCGCCTGGCGGGCCAGGCGCCGCGCCAGGGAAGTGCGCCAGGGCAGCCAGCGGCGCCAGTCCCCGGGCAGTTCCCGGCCCAGCAGAACCTTGCCCAGATTGTGTTCCCGGGCGTACTGGATGGCCGCCGCGGCGGCATCCTGGCCCGGCCGGTTGGCCGTCTCGGCCCCCAGCTCCTGGGCCAGGCGCAAGCTCTTCAGCACCCGCCCCCGCTCCCCTTCGGGCAGCCGCTGGTAGCGGGGGGTCTCCACATAGAGGGCGTGCCAGGGCACCTCCAGCTGGGTCGCCAGGCGGGCGGCGCTGCGCACCAGGCGCTCGCTGCCGGGGCCCGGACCGATGCACACCAGCAGGGATTCCCGGGTCGGCCAGACGGTGCTCACCGACTGGTCGCGGCGGTAGGCCCGCACGTCGTCGTCCACCCGGTCGGCGGTGCGGCGCAGGGCCAGTTCCCGCAGGGCCAGCAGATTGCCCTTGCGGAAGAAGTTGGCCATGGCCCGCTCGGCCTGCTGGGGCACGTACACCTTGCCGGCCTTGAGCCGGGTCAGCAGTTCCTCCGGCGGCAGGTCCACCAGCACCACCTCGTCGGCGGCATCGAAAAGGCGGTCGGGTACCGTCTCCCACACCCGGGCGCCGGTGATGCGGCCCACCACGTCGTTGAGGCTTTCCAGATGCTGCACATTGACCGTAGTGAACACGTCGATGCCGGCGGCCAGGAGTTCCTCCACGTCCTGCCAGCGCTTGGGGTGGCGGCTGCCGGGAGCGTTGCTGTGGGCCAGCTCGTCCACCAGCACCAGGTCCGGCGCCCGCTGCAGGGCGCCATCCAGGTCGAATTCCTGCAGGCGGCGACCCCGGTGCTCAACCTGCCGGGAAGGCAGCAGCTCCAGGCCCTGGACCAGCTCGGCGGTTTCCCGCCGGCCATGGGTTTCCACCACCCCCACCGCCACGTCCACGCCCTGGGATTGCAGGGTGCGGGCGGCGGCCAGCATGGCGTAGGTCTTGCCGACGCCGGGGCTGGCGCCGAAGAAGATTTTCAGGCGGCCGCGGCGGGCCTGGATTTCCTCCGCCTCCAGGCGGGCCAGGAGGGCGTCGGGATCGGGGCGTTGCAGAGGATCGGACATGGGTGGAGTTTATTCCTTGGCGGCAGCGCGCAGGGCCAGCTCGGCCAGGATGCGCTGCCGCACCTGCTGGCGCAGGCGGTGTTTGCACTGGGGGCCGCAGGTCAGCTGGCGGCCGTAGGCGAAGGGATGCTCGACGGCGTTGATCGGGTGCCGGGTGCCGCAGACGGGACAGATATGGATGGGCATGGCCGTACCCTCACAGGCGCTGCTCGGCGTAGCGGGCCAGGGCCGCCGGCTGGTCGGCGATGCTGGCGGCCACCAGATAGACCTCCCGCCCCGGCCCGTCGCCGAGGGCCACGGCCAGGGCGATGCCGGCGGCACCGGCCGCCACCGCCAGCCGCAACGGCGCCTCCCAGGCGGCCAGGTAGCTGGCCAGGGCACGACGCCCGACGCTGTCGCGGGAGAAGGAAACCTGGCCGAGGGCGCGGCCCTGCTGGCGGGCAGCCAGTTGCAGCTGGTCGCCGTCGATACGGATTCCGATACAGACATTGGCATTCATAGGACACCTGGGAACGAAGGGTGGCGCGGCACCCGATGCCCACAGATTAGAAAAGGGGCCGTTGCAATGGGGTCAAAAATAGCCGAACCCGTATCAAGATGGCGTTAAGAATCGCCCCCCCATTCCGGCAGCAACAAAAAAAAACCGGCCCGGGCGAGGCCTGGGCCGGCACAAGAAACAGCTTCCCCGGGGGAGGTGGAAGCTGCTGTCGGAACCCGTTAGAAGGAACGCCCCACCTGGAGGACGAGACGGTCCTTGTTCAACTCCCGGGTTTCGCCATTGGCTGCGGAAAGGCCGCCCACCGGAGGCCGGTAGAAGCGGTCATTGGTGGCGCCGACCCAGGCGCCGGAGAGGCTCCAGCCGCCGCTGAAGGTCCTGGTCAGGCCGAGGCGGTAGTCGGTGTAGTCGGCGCTGATGCCGCCGTAGGTGGCTTTGACGTCGGTGCGGCCCAGGTGCAGGTTGAGGGTCAGGTCCTCGGCCAGGGGCACGTTGGCGCTCAGGTCGTGGTAGAGGCTGCCCTTGGTGTCGCCGCTGTAGCCGGTCTTGGCGTTGGCGCCGAAGTAATCCGTGAGGGACACGGACAGCTTGTAGCTGAGCCAGCGCCAGGAGAAGCCGCCATTCAGCTCGAAGTTGTCGAACTTCTGCCCCGGCAGGGAACAGGGGGCCGCCCAGGCGGCGGAGGGACAGGTCCCTTTGTTCACATTGGCGCCGGGATACCAGTAGCCGTAGCCGCCGACGGTATAGCCCCAGTCGTCGTCCAGCTTGCCGTTGTAGCCGGCGTAGTAGTCCACCTCCAGGTTGCCCCCCGGATAGGAATTGCCGGAGACGTTGGAGGCCCACAGGCCGGCATAGAGGCCGTTGCGGTGGGCCAGGTCCACGCCGCCCTGGAGGGCGGGGCCGCCCCAGGTCTGGTCGATGCCGCGGAAACGGTATTCGCTGACCAGGTTGAGATTGCTGCTGACGGTAAGGTCCGGGGCGGCCTCCGCCTCGGCCCGGGCGGCGCCGGCGGCAAGCAGAAGCAGGGGCAGAAGTACAAGGTGCTTGGAGTTGTTCATGGGTTTTTCCTGTTTTGGGGTGAAGGGGAAGAAGCCGGGGGACGGTGTCCCAGCAGCCAGCCGGCCAGGGCGATGGGGGCGAAAATGGCCAGCAGCGCCAGCAGCAGGTGGCAGAGGTCCAGGAGCGGGCCGGTCATGGCGGGCTCTCAGGGCGCCACCTGGTCCAGGGCCCGGTTGAGGGCCAGGACATTGACTCGGGGCTCGCCCAGAAAGCCCCATTGGCGCCCTTCCGTGTGGCGCTCCAGCAAGGCCAGCACCTGGGCTTCGGGCAGACCGCGCAGGCGGGCTACCCGGGGCGCCTGCCAGCGGGCGGCGGCGGGGCTGATGTGGGGGTCGAGACCGCTGGCGGAGGCCGTCACCAGATCCACCGGGATGGGGGCCTGCTGGCTAGGGTCCGCCGCCTTGAGGACGCTGATGCGCTCCTGCAGCGCCGCCTCCAGGGCCGGGTTGAGGGGCCCCAGGTTGGCGCCGCCGGAGCTGCCGCCGTTGTAGGGCATGGGCGCGGTGGCGGAGGGGCGGCCCCAGAAGTAGCGGGGGTCGGAGAAGGGCTGGCCGATGAGGCGGGAGCCCACGGCCTGGCCGTTTTCCTTGAGCAGGCTGCCGTTGGCCTGGTCGGGCATGGTGGCCTGGGCCAGGCCGGTGACCAGGGCCGGGTAGGCGGCGCCGGTGAGGGCGCTGAGCAGCGCCAGGAGGATCAGGGCGGGTTGCAGTTCCTTGAGCATGGAAGTCTCCTTAGGCCAGATGCAGGCCGACAAGCATGAGGTCGATGGCCTTGATGCCGGCGAAGGGCACCACCAGGCCGCCCAGGCCGTAAACCAGCAGGTTGCGGCGCAGGATGGCGGCGGCGCCCTGGGGCCGGTAGGCCACGCCCTTCAAGGCCAGGGGGATGAGGGCGACGATCACCAGGGCGTTGAAGATCACCGCCGAGAGGATGGCCGAGGCCGGCGTCGCCAGGCCCATGACGTTGAGCACGCCGAGGGCCGGATAGGTGGCGGCGAAGGCGGCCGGGATGATGGCGAAGTACTTGGCCACGTCGTTGGCGATGGAGAAGGTGGTGAGGGCGCCCCGGGTCATCAGCATCTGCTTGCCCGTCTCCACGATCTCGATCAGCTTGGTGGGGTTGGAATCCAGGTCCACCATGTTGCCGGCCTCCTTGGCCGCCTGGGTGCCGCTGTTCATGGCCACCGCCACGTCGGCCTGGGCCAGGGCCGGGGCGTCGTTGGTGCCGTCGCCGGTCATGGCCACCAGGCGGCCGTCCTGCTGGTGCTGGCGGATCAGCTTGAGCTTGGCCTCCGGCGTGGCCTCGGCCAGGAAGTCGTCCACCCCGGCCTCGGCGGCGATGGCGGCGGCGGTGAGGGAGTTGTCGCCGGTGATCATCACCGTCTTGATGCCCATGCGGCGCAGTTCGGCGAAGCGTTCCTTGATGCCGCCCTTGACGATGTCCTTCAGCTCCACCACCCCCAGCACCCGGGCGGCGCCGGCGCTGGATTCGGCCACCGCCAGGGGCGTGGCGCCGCGGCGGGCGATGTCGTCCACCGCCTGCTGCACGGCGGCAGACCATTCGCCGCCCAGGGCCAGGATGTGGGCCTTGACCGCGTCGGCGGCGCCCTTGCGGATGCTGCGCCCCTGCCAGTCGATGCCGCTCATGCGGGTCTGGGCGGTGAAGTGCACGAAGCTGGCGCCGTCGGCGTGGATGTCCCGGCCCCGCTGGTGCAGGCGCTCCTTGGCCAGGGTGACGATGGAGCGGCCCTCCGGCGTTTCGTCGGCGAGGGAGGCGAGCAGGGCCGCTTCGGCCAGTTCCTTCTCGCTGACGCCGGCGGCGGGGGCGAAGGCGGCGGCCTGGCGGTTGCCCAGGGTGATGGTGCCGGTCTTGTCCAGCAGCAGCACGTCCACGTCGCCGGCGGCTTCCACCGCCT
Organism: Azospira sp.; assembly: GCF_030247495.1. Lineage (NCBI taxonomy): Bacteria > Pseudomonadati > Pseudomonadota > Betaproteobacteria > Rhodocyclales > Rhodocyclaceae > Azospira > Azospira sp. Next base: position 146,748 of record NZ_JAOTRW010000008.1, read on the forward strand.
TGCCGGAGGTGGCGATGACGTTCTTTTCCATCATCCGCCCCATGCCGGCGACGCCGATGGCCGAGAGCAGGCCGCCGATGGTGGTGGGAATGAGGCACACCAGCAGGGCCACCAGCACCGTCACCGTCACCGGGCTGCCGCTGCCGGCGACGCCGACGCTGTAGATGGAGAAGGGCAGCAGGGTCGCCGTGGCCAGGAGGAAGGTCAGGGTCAGGGCCACCAGCAGAATGGTCAGGGCAATCTCGTTGGGCGTCTTCTGCCGCCTGGCCCCTTCCACCATGCCGATCATGCGGTCGAGGAAGGTCTCCCCCGGATTGACGGTGATCTTCACCACCAGCCAGTCGGAGAGCACCCGGGTACCGCCGGTGACGGCGCTGAAGTCGCCGCCGGACTCCCGGATCACCGGGGCCGATTCGCCGGTGATGGCCGATTCGTCCACCGAGGCCACGCCCTCCACCACCTCGCCGTCGCCTGGGATGACATCGCCGGCCTGGACCAGCACCACGTCGCCCTTGCGCAGGTCTTCCGAGGGCACGGTGTGGAAGGGGGCGCCGGCGTGGGCTTCCCGCAGCTTCTTGGCCCACACGGTCTTCTTCAGGCCCTTCAGGGCGGCGGCCTGGGCCTTGCCCCGGCCCTCGGCCACGGCCTCGGCGAAATTGGCGAAGAGCACGGTGAACCACAGCCACAGGGTGATGGCCAGGATGAAGCCGGCGGGGGCCTCGCCCTCCCCGGCCAGGGCCTGGAGCCAGAGGCCGGTGGTGAGCAGGCTGCCCAGCCAGACCACGAACATCACCGGGTTCTTCACCTGGTAGCGGGGGGAGAGGCGCTTGACCGATTCCCAGGCGGCTTCTTGCAGCAGGGCCCGATCGTAAAGGGATTGGCTTGTTGTTTTCATCGATGACTCCTTAGCGGACGCCGACCATCTGCAGGTGTTCCACCACCGGCCCCAGGGCCAGGGAAGGCAGGAAGGTCAGGGCGCCGACCACGATCACGGTGCCGATCAGCAGCACCACGAACAGGGGCGTATGGGTCGGCAGGGTGCCGGCGGACGGGGGAGTGCGCTTCTTCGCGGCGAGGGAGCCGGCGATGGCCAGCACCGCGGCGATGATGGTGAAGCGGCCGAAGAGCATGGCCAGGCCCAGGGCGGTGTTGTAGTAGGGCGTGTTGGCGCCCAGGCCGGCGAAGGCGCTGCCGTTGTTGTTGGCGGCGGAAGAGAAGGCGTACAGCACTTCCGAGAAGCCGTGGGCGCCGGGGTTGAAAACGCCTGCGGTGCCCGCCTCCAGCATCAGGCTCAGGGCCGTGCCCAGGAGCACCGCCAGGGGCGTGGCGAGGATGGCCACGGCGGCCATCTTCATCTCGTAGGCCTCGATCTTCTTGCCCAGGTATTCCGGGGTGCGGCCGATCATCAGCCCGGCGACGAAGACGCCGACGATGGCGAACACCAGCATGCCGTAGAGGCCGGAACCGACGCCGCCGAAGACCACCTCACCCAGCTGCATCAGCCACATCGGCACCAGGCCGCCCAGGGGCGTGAGGGAATCGTGCATGGCATTGACGGCGCCGCAGGAGACGGCGGTGGTGACGGTGACGAAGAGGGAGGTGGCGCTGATGCCGAAGCGGGCCTCCTTGCCTTCCATATTGCCGCCGGCCATCAGCTCGCTGCCCTGGGTGGCCAGACCGAGCCGCTCGAACAGGGGGTTGCCGGCCTGCTCGGCCCACACTTCCACCGCCAGCAGGGCCACCAGGATGGCGGTCATGGCGGCGAGGATGGCCAGGCCCTGGCGCAGGTCGCCGACCCAGCGGCCGAAGGTGAAGCAGAGGGCGGCCGGGATGAGGACGATGGCCAGCATCTGCAACAGGTTGGAAACCGGGGTCGGGTTCTCGTAGGGATGGCTGGAATTGGCGTTGAAGAAGCCGCCGCCGTTGGTGCCCAGGTGCTTGATGGCGATCTGGCTGGCCGCCGGTCCCAGGGGCAGGGTCTGCTCCCTAGCGGTGGCCGCTTCCAGCACCGGCTTGCCCGCGGCGTCGAGCACGGGCTGGCCATCGGCGCCGACCTTGGGCTGTTCATAGTCTACCGCCTGGGTCAGAGGCACGCTGGCATAGGGCGCCACGCTCTGCACCACGCCCTGCCCCACCAGAGCGAGGGCCAGGATCAGGGACAGGGGCAGCAGCACGTAAAGGGTGGAGCGCACCAGGTCGATCCAGAAATTGCCGATGCCGCCGGCCTCCTTGCGCTGGAAGCCCCGCATCAGGGCCACCACCACGGCCATGCCGGTGGCGGCGGAAAGGAAGTTCTGCACCGCCAGGCCGAGCATCTGGGTCAGGTAGCTCATGGTGGTCTCGCCGCCGTAGGCCTGCCAGTTGGTGTTGGTGACGAAGCTGACAGCGGTGTTGAAAGCCAGGTCCGGCGTGGTGTTGGCCATGGCCTGGGGGTTGAAGGGCAGCCACAGTTGCAGGCGCTGCAGGGCGTAGACGGCGAGCACGCCGAGCAGGCTGAAGGCCAGCACGGCGCCGGCATAGCGGCGCCAGCCCATGTCGTCGCCGTGGCGCACGCCGGCCAGGCGGTAGCAAAGGTTCTCCAGCGGCCGCAGCCAGGCCACGAAGGCCGGCAGGTCGCCCCGGTAGATGCGGGCCATGTACAGCCCCAGGGGCCAGGCCAGGAGGAAGAGGACGGCGAAGAAGAAGCCGTATTGCAGGAGGAGATTGGTACTCATGAGAAATCCTCCGGGTAGAACAGCACGGCCAGCAGATAGGCGAAGAGGCCGCCGGCCACCGCCAGGGCGATCAGGTAAAGGGGCGCCATCACGACCTCCGCAAGCGGTCGAAACAGGCCACCAGGCCGGCCGTCAGGGCAAAGAAGCCGACGGCCAGGCCGATGTAGAACAGGTCCATGGAAATCCTCCGTATGCAGATGGAACATCACGCTCGAACTGTAGGCGGGGAGGAATCAAGACCTTGCTAAAGCTGGGGAGGGCCTCGTTAAGATGGCGTAAAGAAACTGGGCCTGGCTGTAACGGCAATAGGGACGGCCATCTTCAGGCAGCCATAGCCGAAATGCCCGTCCTTGCTGCCTCCCAGCCGAGGCGATGAGAGCAGAGACAACGTGCGGGAAGGAGGAGCGCAGGCCCGGGCGGGGCGCCATGACACCCGGCGGCAAGAGGAAATGAAGGACGACGGGGGCCAGCCGCGACACTGCCTTCGGACGGGGCTCTCCGGGACCGGCTACGCCGAAAGGAAAGGGACGGGCGCCGCCAACGGCGCCGCTGCGGCGGTTCTAACGGAAGGAACCGGAGCGCCTCAGCCCCGGGGCAGCAGGCGCTCCAGTTGCTGGGCGAAGGCGTGGCGGTCGGACTGGCTCATGGCGGCAGGGCCGCCGGTGTCGACGCCGGCGGAGCGCAGGGTGTCCATGAAATTGCGCATGGAAAGGGCGGCCTGGATGGTGCCCTTGTCGTAGGGCTCGCCCCTGGGCGTCAGCACCCGGGCGCCCTTGGCGATGACTTCCGCTGCCAGGGGAATGTCGGCGGTAATGACCAGATCCCCCACCGCCACCCGGGCGACGATCTCGTTGTCCGCCACGTCGAAGCCCTTGGGCACCTGGATGCTGCGCAGGTAGGGCGAGGGCGGCGCGTAGAGGGCCTGGTTGGCCACCAGGGTGACCAGGATTTGGGTGCGCGTCGCCACGCGGAAGAGGATTTCCTTGATGGCCTTGGGACAGGCATCGGCATCGACCCAGATTTGCATGGTCAGCGGGTTCCGAACGGGAGAATGGCCGGCAGCTTACCGCAAGCGCCCCCAACTGGCAGCGGGGCGGCCCGGATTCCGTCCGCCGCCCGGAACCGGGACCGGGAACTTCGCCGGACGGGAGTGCCGCTGCCGCCGGCGGATGGAGACCCGCCGGGAGAGTTGCTACGGCGGTGTCGGCAGGCAATCCAAAAAGAAAAAGCCCGGCTTCAAGCCGGGCTTTTTTGCAGCAGATGCTGACAGGGGCGAATTACATGCCCATGCCCATGCCGCCCATACCACCCATGCCGCCCATGTCGGGCATGCCGGCGGCGGGCTTGTCTTCGGCCAGCTCGGCCACCATGCAATCGGTGGTCAGCATCAGGCCGGCGACGGAAGCGGCGTTCTGCAGAGCGGTACGCTCGACCTTGGTGGGGTCCAGCACGCCCATTTCCACCATGTCGCCGTACTCGCCGGTGGCGGCGTTGAAGCCGAAGTTGCCCTTGCCTTCAACCACCTTGTTCACCACCACGGAAGGCTCGTCGCCAGCGTTGGCAACGATTTCGCGCAGGGGCTGTTCCAGGGAGCGCAGCACGATCTTGATGCCGGCGTCCTGGTCGTGGTTGTCGCCCTTCAGGTTGCCCAGGTTGGCGCGGGCGCGCAGCAGGGAAACGCCGCCGCCGGGGACGATGCCTTCTTCAACGGCAGCGCGGGTGGCGTGCAGGGCGTCTTCGACGCGGGCCTTCTTTTCCTTCATTTCGACTTCGGTGGCAGCACCCACCTTGATCACGGCCACGCCGCCGGCCAGCTTGGCCACGCGTTCCTGCAGCTTTTCGCGGTCGTAGTCGGAGGTGGCGGCTTCGATCTGGGCACGCACCTGGGCCACGCGGGCCTTGATGGCGTCTTCGGAACCGGCGCCGTCGATGATGGTGGTGTTTTCCTTGGCCACTTCGATGCGCTTGGCCTGGCCCAGGTCGTCCAGGGTAGCCTTTTCCAGGGTCAGGCCCACTTCTTCGGAGATCACCTGGCCACCGGTCAGGATGGCGATGTCTTCCAGCATGGCCTTGCGACGGTCGCCGAAGCCGGGAGCCTTGACGGCCACGGTCTTCAGGATGCCGCGGATGTTGTTCACCACCAGGGTGGCCAGGGCTTCGCCTTCCACGTCTTCAGCGATGATCAGCAGGGGACGGCCGGCCTTGGCGACTTGTTCCAGCACGGGCAGCAGATCGCGGATGTTGGAGATCTTCTTGTCGAACAGCAGGACGAAGGGATTGTCCATAACGGCAATCTGCTTGTCCGGGTTGTTGATGAAGTAGGGGGACAGGTAGCCGCGGTCGAACTGCATGCCTTCGACGACGTCCAGTTCGTTGTTCAGGGACTTGCCGTCTTCAACGGTGATGACGCCTTCCTTGCCGACCTTTTCCATGGCATTGGCGATGATGGTGCCGATGTCAGCGTCGGAGTTGGCGGAAATGGAACCGACCTGGGCGATTTCCTTGGTGGTGGCACAGGGCTTGGAAATCTTCTTCAGCTCTTCGATGGTGGCGGCGACAGCCTTGTCGATACCGCGCTTCAGGTCCATCGGGTTCATGCCGGCGGCCACGTACTTCATGCCTTCGCGCACGATGGCCTGGGCCAGCACGGTGGCGGTGGTGGTGCCGTCACCGGCCAGGTCGGAGGTCTTGGAAGCGACTTCCTTGACCATCTGGGCGCCCATGTTGGCGAACTTGTCCTTCAGTTCGATTTCCTTGGCCACGGACACACCGTCCTTGGTCACGGTGGGGGCGCCGAAGGAGCGCTCCAGCACCACGTTGCGGCCCTTGGGGCCCAGGGTCACCTTGACCGCGTCGGCCAGGACGTTGATGCCTTCGACCATGCGGGCGCGGGCGGAATCACCGAATTTGACTTCTTTAGCTGCCATTGAAATTCTCCAGAATCTGTTGAATGGGAAAGGGGGAGAGGCTTAGGCCTCGACCACGCCCATGATGTCTTCTTCGCGCATGACCAGCAGTTCCTGGCCGTCCACCTTGACGGTCTGGCCGGCGTACTTGCCGAACAGGACGCGGTCGCCCACCTTCACGTCGGGGGCGTTCTGCTTGCCGGAATCGTCACGCTTGCCGGGGCCAACGGCCAGGACTTCACCCTGATCGGGCTTCTCACCGGCGGAATCGGGGATGACGATACCGGAAGCGGTGGTGCGCTCAGCTTCGACGCGCTTGACGATCACACGGTCGTGCAAGGGACGGATTTTCATAGGGATAGCTCCTTGTAACGAAGTTATTGCAGGGATTCAGGGGCCTGTCGGCCCGGTCAGGCGGGGTGGTGAAGGCCTGGCCTGTTAGCACTCACCCCGAGCGAGTGCTAATAATAGGGGCGCCCCCCTTCGATTTCAAGGGCGGCCAGACACAATTGTTGTCCCCAGGTATGGCGAGAGGCAGAAAATTGCCGGGGGAAGGAAGCTAAGCAACTGATCCAAAATACAAACATCCACCCAACCCACGGAACCGATCAATACACCCTCCGGTAGGCGCCAGAGCCCAATGGCTGGATCAGGACAGGGACAGGACGGCGCCTGCCGGCGTGATGGGCGGGTAGTCCCCCTCCCCATCGGGCCAGGGCGTCAAAATCTCGAAACCGGTTTCGGTCACCAGCACCATGTGCTCCCACTGGGCCGAAAGGGAGCGGTCTTTGGTCACGACCGTCCAGTCGTCAGGCAGATGGCGGATGGCGGATGGCGGCGCCGCCCGCATTGAGCATCGGCTCAATGGTGAAGATCATGCCCGGCTCCAGTTTCAGCCCCTTACCGGGCTGGCCGTAGTGGGGCACATGCAGGTCGTCGTGGTAGACCGTGCCGATGCCGTGGCCGCCGTATTCGCGAACGACGCTGAAGTTCTCCCGCTGGGCAACGCTCTGGATGGCGTGGCCGATATCGCCAAGGGTGGCCCCCGGACGGACCTGCCGTATACCTGCCTGCATGGCTTCATAGGTCGTGCGCACCAGGCGCCGGGCCAGGATGCCGGGGTTGCCGACCAGGAACATCCTGCTCGTATCGCCGAACCAGCCGTCCTTGATGACGGCAACGTCGATGTTGACGATGTCCCCGTCCTTCAGCTTCTTGTCGGACGGAATGCCGTGGCAAACCACATGGTTTACCGAAGCGCAAATGGTCTTGGGGTAGCCGTGGTAGCCCACATTGGCAGGAATCGCCTGCTGCACATGGACAATGTACTCGTGGCACAAGCGGTCCAGCTCATTGGTGGTAACTCCCGGCCGGATATGGCCGGCAATCATCCGCAGGACATCGGCAGCCAACATTCCGGCGCGTCGGGCCATGGCAATTTCGGCCTCCGCCCGGATGGGTACGGCTCGCGCTGCGCTCATGCCGCCTGCGCCACCGCTGCATCCTTGTCGGCAGAACTGCCTTCAGCCTGCCGTTCCGCCTGAATCAGCAACTGGCAGATATCAGCGTAGGCCAGGTTCGGGTTGAGTTCCGCGAGCATCCCCACACGTAGCCAATGTTCCGCTTGCGCGTTGATGGAACGGCTCAAGGCGCCGCTGGTGAGACGCAAATTTTCGTGCATCTGCTCTGAAATTTTGACGATTCCCATGACACCTCAAAATATACGATTTATATACGAATCGTATACTAGCAAAAATATGTGTGCTCTGGCCCATCCTGCCCCCCCCAGGTCCGGGCCGGGCTTTGCGGCGATTCCCGGACTCGCCCCCGGGCCTGGGCCGCCCCTATAATGGCAGGCTTCCCAGTCCCGCTGCGGGGCCCCGGACAGCCATGCGCCCCTCGCCGGTGGCGGACGACGGCCCGGCGGCGGCCCCGCCAGATTCCGATGCAGCCCATTCGCCTGACCCTGCTTTGCCTCGCCGCCTGTCTTGCGGCCTGCGCCGCGCCCACTGCCCCCACCGTCGTCAGCGCGCCGCGACCGCCGGCCCCGGCCCGGCCCAGCGTGCCGCCCCCGGCCGAAGTGGTGGCCACGCCCCAGGCCCCCAGCGTCTATTTCTCCCCCGGCGATGCCGAGGTGCCGCCGGCGGCGCCCCTGCTCGACCAGATGGCCGAGGAGCTGCGGGCCGACCGGCTGCGGCGCCTGGTGCTGCATGCCCACACGGACCACCTGGGCAGCAAGGAGTACTGCCTGGCCCTGTCGGAGAAATGGGCCTCCCTGGTGGAGGCCGCCCTGGTACGCCGTGGCGTCCGCGGCACCCAGATACTCATCCGCGCCCGGGGCAGGGAACTGGCGCCGGCCTGCGACAGCGAAGCCTGCCGCAGTTCCTGGCGCCGTGTCGAACTGGTGCTGCAGCCCTGACCCCCCTTTGGCGGCCATGCCGCCGGCCCGCCCTCCTCCCTGGAATTCCGCCATGCCCATGACCTACGAAGAGTATCTGGACGAAGTCACCACCCTGATTACCGAGAAGTACGACCTGGAGGACGAGGCGGCCATCGCCCTGGTCATGGCCGCCCAAGACAAGGAGTACTTCTGCCCCCACGACGACGATCCGGCCCTGCGCAACCTGGAGCAGGCCCACGCCGACGCCCGCAAGCTGTTCAAGGAACGGCAGAACTTCCTCGCCTGAAAAAAATATTTTTCACAGCGGCACCGCTCCGGAACGTCCGTCACCCCCTTGACGGACACCCGCCGGACCAATGCCGGCGCCGTTCTTTCCGCATTTGCACCACCCCCTCACCCTCCCCGTCCGCGGTTAATCGCGGACGCGGCCACCTGGGCTGCCCAGCCCAAAAACCGAATCAAAACAGCGCTTCCGCAGTTTACGCATTGATAAATCGATTGCACCAGTCGACATGAAACAGCCCATTGCAACGGCATAACTACCAAGAAAAATTGACGCAGCGCACAAATCGTTTTTCCATTAAATCATTCACTTACCGAGACTCGAAATTCTTCCGTCCTGACGCAAAAAGTTCTCATTGGAGTAAGGGAACTGTAAGTCTTCGGGGACATAGTTCGGCTCCATGGCCATTCCTTCGATTGGCCCGGAGGTTTTTTAGGAGGAGACAAATGAGTCAACAAGAGCTGACCAAGCGGATTCGGGCAAACCCGAAATTCCACGAGCTGAAAAGCAAGCGCAACGTCTTTGGCTGGACCCTGACCGTCATCATGCTGCTGGCCTACTACGGCTATATCGCCATCATCGCCTTCGACAAGGCGCTGCTGGCCCAGAAGCTGTCCGAAAGCGGCGTCATGACCGTCGGCATTCCCGTTGGTGTCGGCCTGATCCTGTTCACCGTCGCCATCACCGGCCTCTACGTCCGCCGCGCCAACAGCGAGTTCGATGCCCTGACCGAGCAGATCGTCCAGGAGGAAATGAAGAAATGAAAAAACTGACCAACACCCTCGCCCTCGCCGGCCTGGGCCTGCTCAGCTCCCCGGTGTTCGCCGCGGCGCTGGAAGGCCAGGCCGAAAAGCAGGCCACCAACTGGACGGCCATCATCATGTTCGGCGCCTTCGTGCTGGCCACCCTGTGGATCACCAAGTGGGCAGCCTCCAAGACCAAGACGGCGGCTGACTTCTACACCGCTGGCGGCGGCATCACCGGTTTCCAGAACGGCCTGGCCATCGCCGGCGACTACATGTCCGCCGCTTCCTTCCTGGGTATTTCTGCCGCCGTGTTCGCCAACGGCTACGACGGCCTGATCTACTCCATCGGCTTCCTGGTGGGCTGGCCCATCATCATGTTCCTCATGGCCGAGCGCCTGCGGAACCTGGGCAAGTTCACCTTTGCCGACGTGGCAGCCTACCGCTTCCAGGCCACGCCGATCCGCGCTCTGGCGGCTTCCGGTACCCTGGTGGTGGTGGCCTTCTACCTGATCGCCCAGATGGTGGGTGCCGGCCAGCTGATCAAGCTGCTGTTCGGCCTCGACTACTGGATGGCCGTGGTGCTGGTCGGCATCCTGATGATGGTCTACGTGCTGTTCGGCGGCATGACGGCCACCACCTGGGTGCAGATCATCAAGGCCGTGCTGCTGCTCTCCGGCGCTTCCTTCATGGTGTTCATGGTGCTGGCCAAGTATGGCTTCTCCCCTGAAGCCCTGTTCGCCGACGCCGTGCGCATCAAGACCGACCTGGCTGCCAAGGGCCTGCTGGCCAAGGCGCTGGAAACCGATCCGAGTGCCACTGCCGAGACGGTCGCTGCCGCTGCTGCCGCCAAGGGTCAGTCCATCATGGGCCCGGGCTCCTTCATCAAGGATCCCATCTCCGCCATTTCCTTCGGTATGGCCCTGATGTTCGGTACCGCCGGTCTGCCCCACATCCTGATGCGCTTCTTCACCGTGCCGGATGGCAAGGAAGCCCGCAAGTCCGTGTTCTGGGCCACCACCTGGATCGGTTACTTCTACATCCTGACCTTCATCATCGGCTTCGGCGCCATCGTGCTCGTCGGTACCAACCCCGAGTTCCTGGATGCCAAGGGCGTGCTGAAGGGCGGCGGCAACATGGCGGCTATCCACCTGGCCAACGCCGTGGGCGGCAACGTGTTCCTCGGCTTCATCTCTGCCGTGGCCTTCGCCACCATCCTGGCTGTGGTTGCCGGTCTGACCCTGTCCGGTGCCTCCGCCGTGTCCCATGACCTCTACGCTTCCGTGTTCCGTCACGGCAACGTGGATAGCGCCACGGAAATGCGCGTGTCCAAGATGACCACCGTTGCCCTGGGCATCATCGCGGTGGTGCTGGGTATTGCCTTCGAAAAGCAGAACATCGCCTTCATGGTGTCCCTGGCCTTCGCCATCGCCGCATCCGCCAACTTCCCGGTGCTCTTCATGTCCGTGCTGTGGAAGGATTGCACCACCAAGGGCGCCTTCTACGGCGGCTTCCTGGGCCTGATCACCGCTGTGGTCCTGACTGTCCTCTCCAAGTCCATCTGGGTCGACATCCTGGGCAACAAGACGGAAATCTTCCCCTACGCCTCCCCGGCCCTGTTCTCCATGGCTGCCGGCTTCATCGGCATCTGGCTGTTCTCCCTGATGGATCGCAGCGAACAGGCCGCCAAGGAACGCGTCGCCTACCTGGATCAGGAAATCCGCTCCGAAACCGGCATCGGTGCCGCAGCGGCCTCCTCCCACTAAGAAGCAAACCGACCCACCTCACAGCCCGGGGCTCGCCCCGGGCTTTTTTTTGCCCGTCCGGCTCCCCCCATTTTGAATATTAGAAAACTCTGAACTTACATATAATGGGCGCCGGCCTCATTCCGGCCCATCCCGACAAGAAGCAGCCCAAGTCCGACCCCGCCGCGTTTATTCCGGCCGCCCGTTATACGGAACCCACCGCCATGACCCACACCGCCCCCACGCCCGCCCGGCTCTCCCTCTTTCCCGTTTCCTTCTTCTCCACGGTAATGGGCACCGCCGGCCTTGCCATCGCCTGGCAGAAGGCCCACCTGGTCCTGGGGGCGCCGGCGGAAGTGGGACAATGGCTGCGCTGGCTGGCTACCGCCGTGTGGCTGCTGACGGCCCTGGTGTATGGGCTCAAGTTCCTCACCCACCGGGTCGCCGTCCTCGGCGAATGGCGCCATCCGGTGCGCATCAACTTCTTCCCCACCATTTCCATCGGCCTGCTGCTGCTGGCCATCGCCTGGGCCGAGGACGCCCCCGGCCTCGCCGCCCCGATCTGGGGCCTGGGCGCCGGGCTGCATCTGGCCTTCACCCTGGCCATCATGGGCGGCTGGCTGCACCACACCCACTACGAGATCAAGCACGCCAACCCGGCCTGGTTCATCCCGGTGGTGGGCAACATCATCGTGCCCGTGGTCGGCGTGCGCTTTGCCCCGCCGGAGTTGTCCTGGTTCTTTTTCAGTATCGGGCTGGTGTTCTGGCTGGTGCTGCTGACCATCGTCATGTACCGGCTCTTCTTCCACGAGCCCCTGCCCCTGCGCCTCACCCCAACCCTGTTCATCCTCCTGGCGCCGCCCTCGGTGGGTTGCGTCGCCTGGATGAACCTGACCGGAGAAGTGGACGCCTTTGCCCGCATCCTGCTGCACACGGCCCTGTTCCTGGCCCTGCTGCTGTTCTCCAATGTGTTGCGCTTCCTGCGCGTGCCCTTCTTCCTCTCCTCCTGGGCCTATTCCTTCCCCCTGGCGGCGGTGACCATCGCCACCCTGGCCATGGCCGGTCGCACCCACAGCACCTTCTTCAGCGCCCTGGGCATGATCCTGCTCTCCATCCTCAGCCTGGTCCTGGGCCTGCTCATCGCCCGCACCCTGGTGGCCATCCGCCGCGGCGAAATCTGCCAGCCGGAATGAGGCCGGCGGCGGGCCGCCCGGGCCCGCCCCGTCTTACAGGGCGTCGCTGCCGCCCAGTTCCCCCACCTCGTTGGCCCAGGCCATGGCCATGATCATGGCCCGGTTGGTGGCCTCCGCCTCCAGGCCGGCGGCCTGGGCGGCGCTTTCGATGCGGGCCGACTCCAGGCTCTCGCAGGCTTCCGCCACCTCCAGCAGCTGGGCGTAGGGCCCCTGCCGCTGCAGCAGGGCCTGCTTCACCGCCGGCGGCAGGGTCAGCTGCCCCACCACTTCGGCCAGGGGCTGCTGCAGCAGCCGGTCCAGCAGGGAAAAGGAGCCGCACAGGAAAAGGGCGTCGTGCTCGGCCGGCGGGAAGCGGCCGGCCCCCAGCAGTTCCATCAGCCGGCCCCGGGTCAGGGCGTGCTCCACCACCAGCCACTCGCCGAAGCCGCCGCCCTGGGGGGCGAACAGCAGCAGGGACAGCCAGCGGTAGAAGCGCCCCAGGCCCAGCACCACCAGGGCATGCTCGATGGAGGAAACGGGCGTGGTCAGGCCGATGCCGGGGGAGTTGATGTAGCGCAGGATGCGGAAGGAAAGCAGGGGGTCCTGCTTCAGGGTTTCCGCCAGCTCCTTGTTCTCCGCCTCGTTGCGCACCAGGTTGAGCAGCTGGATGATGCGCATGCGGGAAGCGGCGCCCTTGGCCGGCGCCCAGGCTTCCTTGAGGGACACGGCGCGGCCCTGGAAATAGTCGAAGCCGCGCTGGAAGCAGAGATTGAATTCATCCGCCGTCTGCACGTTGTCGGCGATGAGGTGCACCGTGTGGCCGTCCACCGTCTTCAGGGCGTAGGCCAGGTTGCGCAGGCGCTCGCCGTCGAAGGCCGCCACATCCACCGCCACGTAGTCGAGATGGGGCCGCAGGGCGGCCAGGGCGGCCTTGTCCGGCGGCACGTACATGCCCAGGAGAAAGCCTTCCTGGCGCAGCCGCACCAGGGTCGCCGGCGGCGGCAGGGCCTCGGCCTCCACGTCGGGCGGCAGGGCCAGCATGAGCACCGTGTTCTGCCGCGGCAGGCGGGCCAGGGCGGCCGAATCCAGGGCATCGGGGCTGACCGGGACGAAGGCCAGGCGCTGCCCGAGCACCCCGGATTCGCCGGAGGCCAGGGCCAGTTCGTGGAACAGGGCCTCCTGCAGGCTGCGCTGGACGACGGCGCTGCGCCCGCCCAGGCGGGAAGCGAGGCGGGCCTCCAGATTGAACTCGTAGGCGGCCACCCGCTGCTGGCGATTGACGATGGGCTCGCGCCGCACGAAGGAATGGCGCTGCTCCTCCCCCGGCAAGGGAGCAACCGGCGGCGTGGCGGGCGCGGCCGCGCCAGAGGCGGCAGGGGCAACAGGCGCGGCGGCCTCGGCGGCGGCCGGCACTTCGCTGCGGGAGCGGAACAGGCGGGAAAACATGGGCGGGCGGCTCCTCGGATGAAGCCGTCATTCTAGACCGGGAAACCCGGCTGCGGCAGGGTCAGGCCGAGGGTTGGCGGGCCGCGCGCCAGAGGCTGGCCACCGCCGGCGAGAGCCGCTCGATGACGACGCCGCGGCGCTCGGCGGCGACGACGCAGAGGGCCAGGCCGTCCGCATCCACGGTCGTCACCTCGGAGAGGTCGATCTCAGCCACCCCCATCTTGTCCAGGGCGTGGAAGAAGTCGTTGCGCAGGGACAGGTTGAGGGCACCGGCGATGCGCATCACCTTGCGTCCGGCCAGGGTGTGCATGGACAGCACGGAGGCGATGCCGTTGCGCAGGGAGTCCTGGATCGCGCCTTCCAGCTGGATCTCGGAAGCCGGCCCCAGGTCGAAGCGCACACCCACCAGATCGCCCAGGCCGCGGCTGATGACGATGGGCACGGTGTCGATGCCCATGCCCTGGAGCGCGAACTCCAGGCCGAAGCGGTCGCCGATGGCCAGGGGCAGCTCGGTGCGCAGCAGGGCGCCGCCGAGGGAAACGTTGTGCAGTTCCGCCCGCAGGTTCTGGCCCTGGTGCCCCACATAGGCCGGCAAGGGCTTGGCGAAACGGATGCGGACGTGGCGACGCTGTTCTTGCATGATGGGCTGGGCGGGGGACGGTGGGATTCGCGCTATTATCGCCCCAAAGCCCCTCCCCGAACGCCGAATAATGCGCATATTCCACCGTAGTCCCTTCGCCACCGGCCGCCTGGTGCTTGCCCTGTGGCTGACCCTGCTCTGCAACCCACTCCACACCTACGCCGCCGGGCAGATGCCGCCGGACACGGCCACTGTCCTGCCTCCCGAGGTCACCCGGGCCCTCAACGCCGCCGGCCTGCCTCCCGGCCAGTTCGCCGTCGCCGTGCAGGCGGTGGACGCTGCCGCGCCGCGCCTGCTGCACAACGCCGCCCGCCCCATGAACCCGGCCTCGGTGATGAAGCTGGTGACCACCTACGCCGCCCTGGAAAAGCTGGGCCCGGCCTACACCTGGAAGACCGAGCTGCGCGGCGACAACGCCCCCCGGGACGGCCGCCTGGAAGGCAATCTCTACCTGGTCGGCAGCGGCGACCCGGCCCTCACCCTGGAACGCTTCTGGCTGCTGCTGCGGCAGCTGCGGGACCGGGCCGAGGTACGCCAGATCGGCGGCGACCTGGTGGCCGACCGCCGCGCCTACCGCCTGCCCCCCTTCGACCCCGCCGCCTTCGACAACGAGCCCCTGCGGGCCTACAACGTCAATGCGGATGCGGCCCTGGTGAACTACACCGCCCTGCGCTTCACCCTGGTGCCGGACCTGGCCGCGGGCAGCGTGCGCCTGGTCCAGGAAGTGCCCCAGGAAGGCCTCGCGGTGAACGCCCGCATCGCCCCCGGCGCCGGCGAATGCGGCGACTGGCGCGAAAAGCTGACGGTGCGCTTCGACCCCGCCGGCAAGCGCCTCGACATCGGCGGCACCTTCCCCCTGGTGTGCGGCGAAAAGCCCCTGCACCTGGCCCCCCTGGCCGGCGACGCCTATCTCGCCGGCCTCTTCCGCCCCCTGTGGCGCGAACTGGGCGGCCAGTTCGCCGGCCAGGTACGGGAAGGCCCCGCCCCGGTGGGCGGCGTGCCCCTGCTGCGCTGGGAATCCCCCAGCCTGGCCGAGATCGTGCGCGACACCAACAAGTACAGCAGCAACGTCATGGCCCGCCACCTCTTCCTCGCCCTGGCCGACACCCCGGCCGGCGAGGCCGCCACCCTGGCCGGCGCCCGCCAGGGGCTGCGTCAGGTGCTGGCGGAAAAGGGCCTCAGCTTTCCCGAACTGGCGGTGGAAAACGGTTCCGGCCTCTCCCGGGACGACCGCATCGCCGCCCGCAGCCTGCTGCAACTGCTGCTGACGGCCTGGAAGAGCCCGGTCATGCCCGAGTTCGTCGCCTCCCTGCCGCTGGCGGGCAGGGACGGCACCCTGAAGCGCCGCTTCGGCAACGGCAGCAGCGCCGGCCGCGCCCACCTCAAGACCGGCTCCATCGAAGGCGTGCGCGCCTGGGCCGGCTACGTCACCGACGCCGGGGGCCGCCGCTGGGCCCTGGTGGCCCTGGCCGGCGGCCCCAAGGCCGGCGCCGCCTGGGGCCCGGTGGAGGCCCTGCTGGAATGGGTGGCGAGCCAAAGCCCAACGCCCCAGGCAGCCCCCAGCACCCCACTCTCCAACTGATCCCGCCTGACCCCGGCGCCTAGGGCGCCGCTGCGGCTGCCGGGGCCAGGGCGGCGGCCACGGCCCGCACCCAGGCCTCGTCGTCCGCCTCGTCGTCCTGCCGCCACGGCCCCTGGCCGAAGACCCGGCGCCCGGTGGCCAGCCCCAGCTGGCGATAGCTCTCGAACTGGGCCTCGTCAAACCACTGGTCGGCGGTGGACTGGTGGGGGAAGTCAGGGTGGGTGGCGGCGTAGTTGCCCACGTCCACCGGCTCGTCCCCCAGCACCATGGGTTTCAGGTACACCAGCACGCCGCACTCCGGGGTCGGCGGCATCCCCGCCAGGGCCTGCCGCCCGTCGTCCCAGTAGCGGATGCGCCCCACCGCCAGCCGCTGCCGCGGCGCCGCCCCGGGCAGCAGGGGGCGCACGTCGATGTCGATCTCGGCCCCCAGGTCCACCCGGCACTTGCGGATGGCGTTGCCCAGGTCCTCGAACTGGAAGTCCCTGTCCTGGCCACCGTCGCTGACCACGATCAGGCGGCAGCGGCGGCGCACCAGCTCGTACAGCCCCAGGTTCTCGAAATGGCCGCCGTCGGAGACATTGACGAAGCCGGTGTCCTCATTGACGCTGCCGAACAGCTCCCGCAGCAGGTACCACAGCCCCAGGGGCGGACTGCTGAGGGCGATGAACGGTCCTGCCGGATTGGGGCACCAGCGCCCCAGACGGACATTGAGCAGGGCCATGACGAAGGCCATGGCCGGCTCGGTGTGGTAGCCCATATTGGGGTTGGCGGCGGCCCCGGAGACCGCCATGGCCATGCCCAGATGGGCGCCCTCCCGGCTCATGTAGTCCCGGCTCGGCGCCAGGAACTCGCGCCACTCGGGGCTCTGGGACGAGGGCGGCAGGAGAAAGCCGCAGCGGTCCGGCGAGAAGATGAAGGGGGCCGCCTGGCGCTGCTGCCATTCCAGGGGTTCGCTGCCGGTGAGGTTGAGGGCGCCGTTGAGCAGGGGGATGGGGCGCTGGGCCGCCAGGTCCTGCAGGGGCAGGTCGTCCGCCGGGTCGAAATCGGTGAAACGGTCGCTGCGCCGCTGCGGATTGGAGGCGCCCAGATAGCAGCGGGTCAGGCGGTTGCGGTAGAACTGGTGCATGGAAAAGAGATTGACGTCGATCCGCGCCGACAGGGCCCAGGCACCCAGCAGGCAGACAGTGGCCGCCAGTACCACCGCCGCCAGCCCGGGCATGGTTAGGGACGGCGCCAGGAACCAAGGCTGCTCCCCCGCCCCGGCCAGGGTGCGCAGGCCCCATTCCCCCAGCCAGGAAAGAAACAGCAGCAGGCCGCCGATGAAAATGTAGGGTGCCGCCTGCAGCAGCCGCTCCAGCCAGGGGTTGGCCCCCTTGCCGCCGGTGGCCGGGCTGCGTCCGGCGAGGGCGCCGGCCACCGTGCTGATCAGCCAGGCGAGGCCGCCCGCCGCCGCCAGGGTCTGGCCCAGCCAGCCAAGGAAGGCGCTGCCGTAGAAGCTGACCAGGGCCACCAGGGACCAGCCCAGGCCGATGCCGATGGACATGCCGCCGGCCCGGCCGGCCCACTCCCGGGCCAGTTCGGCCAGGGCCCGCTTCATCAGGCCGATGTGCAGGGCGACCGCCAGGCAGAGGAACTCCCACAGGACGAAGGCCCCCAGCCCCACCGCCAGCCAGGGCCGGGACGGCGGCGGCAGGGCGGCGAGGAGGCGCACATAGCCGTAGACCAGGACGGCAAGCAGGGCCCCGGCCGGCAGGGCGGCCGCCAGGGAGACGCGGAAGGCGGTGCCGCCGCCCCGGGGCAGGGGCAGGTCGAGGCCGGCCGCCAGCAGCCACAGCAGGGGGTAGGCCAGGACCAGGGCGGCCCACAGCGCCCCGTCGCCGCCGGCCAGGGCCGGCAGCCAGGTCCCGTCGTTGAACAGGGCGGCGGCCAGCAGGGCCGCCAGCATGCCCGGCAGCACGGCGCCGCGCAGCACCTGCCCCTGGCTCGGCCCGGGACGCGACGATCCATCGCCGTCGGCGGCCGGGCGCCGGTACCAGGTCATGCCCCGGTACAGGCCCCGGGCGGCGACGGCCAGCAACAGCAGCACCGCCCCCCACAGCCAGGGCGAAGGCGGGCCGCCCTGCCACAGGGCAAGGACGACGCCCCGCGGCAGGAACAGCAGGCCGAGGAGGAAGAGGATGAAGACGCTCTGGGTCAGCAGCAGGTTGCGCGACAGGTTGGCCACCGCCGCCAGGGTATCGACGCTGAAGAGGCCGAAGCGGGGCGTCAGGTAGTTGCTGTAGCGGCGCAGGAAGGCAATGGCCGGATGCTCGCTGGCGCCCGTGGCCGTCTGGCTGGCGTCGTCCCGGCAGCCACCGGGCTGGCCGGCGGCGGCCACCGAGGGGGCGATGCCGACGGGGCCGGGCTGTTCCAGCTGCCGCACGGCCCGGCGGCTGTCCGCATCGGTACGGTGGATCAGGGCAGAGAGCCAGGTGCCGATGTAGCCGCCGCCGGAAACGGTGGACAGGTAATCCACCCGGCGCAGCAGGCGGGCCTCGGCCATGGCCTGCAGCACGCCCAGGGCGAAGGTGGCGCTGCGGATGCCGCCGCCGGACAGGGCCAGGCCGCAGAAGGCCGCCGTGGCGGCCGGCTGGGGCGCCGGAGGCTCGGGCGGATTCGCGGCGGATTCGCCGAACCAGGCCTGGGCCCGGACACCGGCAGCCGTCACCGACGGGGGGGCGGCCGGGCGCAGACGCCGGGCCTCGTCCTCGAACTGGCGCCAGCTTTGGCTTCGCTGCGGGCCATCTTCAGGCAACAGGGGCGCGCTCATGGTTGCAGCTCCGCGCAGGGCTTGAGCACCTTGCACACGGGGGCGCTCTCCTCCTGGGCGCCGCCGAGGCGGGCCAGGCTCTTGCACGACACTTCCAGGCGGTCGGCCACGGCCTGCCAGGCCCCTTTCAGTTCCTTGCCGTCCACCTTGTTCTGGGGAGCGATGATGTCCAGGGCGGCGACGAAGCCGCGGCGGGAGGCGGAGCCGTAAATGGCGTCGGCCATGCCGTCCTCCAGCACGTCGCCCACCTCGGCCAGCAGGCTCACCGGATTGCTGGCCAGCCCCCGCAGGCGCCGGGCGGTGGGCTTGATGCCGGCCTTGACCACGTCGGCCACGGCGATCAGGACATCGGCCCGCTCCAGGGGATAGATGGCGGCCTTGCGCGCCGCCGGGGTCCACGCCAGGACCGAGCAGGCCTCGTGCAGCTCGGCCTCGGCGGTGCGGATGCGCTGCAGCAGGGCCGGCGCCAGCACGCCCCGGTCCTCGTGCTCCTCCAGGGCCCGGGTGCCGGCCTCGGCGAAGGTCAGCACGATGAAGTGGGCCGCCAGCTGCCGCACCCGGGCGCCGTCGTCGCCCTGGCCGGCATCGCCCAGCATCCTGGCGCAGGCGCTGTTGTCGGCGACGGCGGTCTTGCCGCAGACCAGCTTGAGAAAGCTGTCCTGCACTTTTTCCAGCCCCTTCCTTTCCTCTGCAGCGCCGGCGCCGGCGGCACCGAGCAAAAGGCCCAGCAGGGCAAGGCAAAGGGAATGGCGGAAGGCGGCGATGGCAGAGGGATGCATGGCGTTCTCCTTGGCAGCGAATGGGCCGACGGGTCGGGAAAATCCATTATGGATAACCGTAAGGGTTTTTCCATTAAGCCATTTGGCATAGCCAAAGAATCACGGCGTCAGCCGCCGGCCGCCGGGCCAGTCCCGGAGCGACTTTCCCCGCACCGCCCCAGGAAGCGCGCCCCTATTGAATGAAAAAGCCCCGCCATCCCTTTAGGGACGCGGGGCCTGGCCCAGCATAGAAATTTCTGCTGACGCCGGTTCAGCACACCACCGTCAGGGGCCGCCACAGCCGGATGCCCTCGGGGCGGACGTCAGCGCCGTAGGCCAGCACCTCCACTCCCAGCCCCAGGACCCGGCGCAGGGTGCGGCCGTATTCCGGGTCGATGTGGTCCGCCGGCCGCACTTCATCCACGTCGCCCCGCTGCACGCAGAAGAACAGCACGGCCCGGTTGCCCTTGGCCACCTCGTCGGCCATTTCGTTGAGGTGCTTGGTGCCGCGCTCGGTGACGGCGTCGGGAAAATAGCCGATGCCGCCGGCGACGGCGGCGGTGACGTTCTTCACCTCCACATAGCATGGGGGACGACCTTGTTCCGTCAGCAGCAGGTCGATGCGGCTGCGCTTGCCGCCGCGGCCGTTGTCGCCGCCGTAGGGCACCTCGCCGCGGATCGCCCCATAGCCCGTCAGCTCGGCCACCGCGCCGGCCTCGATGGCCTCCCGCACCAGGGCATTGGTGCGGCCGGTGTGCAGGCCCACCAGGACGCCATCCGCCTCCACCAGTTCCCAGGTCCAGGCCAGCTTGCGCTGGGGGTTGTCGCTGGGGGACAGCCAGACCCGGCTACCCGGATCCTTGCAGCCCTGCATGGAGCCGGTGTTGGGGCAGTGGGCGGTGACCACGCTGCCGTCGGCCAGTTCGACGTCGGCGAGAAAACGCTGGTAGCGCCGCAGCAGGCGGCCTTCGGTGAGCAAGGGCAGTTGCATGGGGAATGCTCCGGCGGCGGCTCCGGGGCCGCGGCGTGGGCGGGTGGCAGAAAAGGGAAAAGGCTCAGGCCGGATCGCGCCGGTATTCCGGCAGGCGGGCGCCGCAGGCCTGGCAGTAGGCGGCCTCCGGCGCCAGCCCTTCGGTCAGGCAGTCCGGACAGGTGCGACTGGTGGGCGTGACCTGCAGGCGCTGGGCGGTGATCTCGGAGGTGACGATGCCGGTGGGCACCGCCAGGGTGCCCCAGCCGAGCAGCATCATGGCCGAGGAGATGAGACGGCCCACGTCGGTCTTGGGCGTGATGTCGCCGAAGCCGACGGTGGTCATGGTGGTGATGGCCCAATAGACGGCGGTGGGAATGCTGGTGAAGCCGTTGGCCGGGCCTTCCACCACATACATCAGGGTGCCCATGACCAGCACGATCATGAGCACCACCGAGAGGAACACCAGGATCTTGCGCCGGCTGGCCAGCAGGGCGCTGCCCAACATCTGGTACTCGCCCAGGTAGGCGGTGAGCTTGAGCACCCGGAACATGCGCAGCAGGCGCAGGATGCGCACGTCGATGAGCAGGTGGGCCTCGGGCACCAGCAACGCCAGGTAGGTGGGCAGGATGGCCAGCAGGTCCACCAGGCCGAAGAAACTCAGGGCATAGCGCCAGGGCCGGCGCAGACAGGCCAGGCGGGCCAGGTATTCGGCGGTGAACAGCAGGGTGAAGCCCCACTCCAGGGTGGCGAAGAGGTCCTGGTGGCGGACGTTGAGGCTATGCACGCTGTCGGCCATGACCACCGCGACGCTGGCCAGGATGGCGAAGATGAGGCACTGGTCGAACAGGCGACCGGCCCGGGTCTCCGACTCGAATACCACCGAGTAGAGGCGCAGGCGCCAGCCGGCGAGGGGCTTGCCCAGGGAATCGGCGGCGGAATGGACGGCGGCGGCAGGGCTCATGGGCGGTCGCTTCGGGAATTCGGGAAATCAGCCTGCCATCTTAGCGCCGGCCGCCCGCCCGGGGAACCGGCCGGCCCTACAGCAGCTTCTGCAGGAACAGGGCCTGGCCGGCGGCCGGATCGAGCACGTAGGGGGCGAAGCCGGCCCGCTCGTAGGCGGCCAGGGCGCGCCGGTTGTTGGACAGCACTTCCAGGGTCAGCTTGCAGCAGCCCAGTTCCCGGGCCCGCCCCTCGGCCCAGGCCAGCAGAGCCTGGCCGATGCCGGCACCGCGGCGGGCGTCGCGTACGGCGATGTCGTGGATGTTGAGCAGGGGCTTGGCGGCAAAGGTGGAAAAGCCGGCGAAGCAGTTGATCAGGCCCACCGCCTCTTCCCCCTGCCAGGCCAGGGCGCTGTGGAAATGGGGCACGCCGGCCAGGGCCGGCACCAGGGCCTGCCGCACCGCCGGGTCCAGCCCGCTGCCGCCGCCCATGGGGTCCCGGGCGTAGTGGTCGAGCAGGTCGAGCCAGGCCGAGGCCTGCTGCGGCTGGCTCAGGTCGGTGAGGCGAACCTCCACGGGCGGCATGGTCGGCATGGCGTCAGCCGGCCAGGGACTTGAGTTTGCCCAGCAGCTGGGGATAGCGCTTGTCGGCGGGAGCCAGGCGGTGGGCGGTTTCCAGGTACTGGCGGATTTCCTCCACCAGGGCGGGGCTGACCACGGTGCGCTGCATGAAGGTGATGCCCATGTGGGCGAAGTTGAACAGCACCCGCACGTTGCCCGGCAGGCGCTCGCAGGCGGTGCGCATGGCTTCCATGGCCTCGTCGAACTTGCCGTCCCGGGCCAGCAGCACGCCCTGGTTCATCAGCTGCACCGCTTCCTTGCGCGAGGCTTCCACCAGGGCCACGCCCTCCTCGCTCATGGCGCCGGTGTCGAACACCTGCTGGATGCGCTGCAGCAGGATGGCGTCGTCCGGGTTGTTGCGCACTTCGCCCTGGAGCAGGGCGGCGGCCTTTTCCTTCTCGCCGGAGACCATCATCAGTTCGGCCATCTCCACCACCGCGGCGCTCTCCAGGCGGGGCGCGCCGGGCTGGGCCAGCACCTCGTCCAGCTTGAGGGCCACCTTGCGCGCGGATTCCAGGTCGCCGGCCCGGTGGTAGACCATGCCTTCGGTGGCCATGGCCTTGACCTTGACCTCCTCGGCGTCGAACTGCTTGGTCAGGGTGGACAGCACCTGCAGGGCTTCCTTGCTGTTGTTCTGGGCGCTGCAGGCCCGGGCCAGGCCCAGGTAGGCGTCCGGCGTTTTCAGCACCGAGTGCTCGCCCAGGGCCACGCTCTTGCGGAAGGCCTTTTCCGCGTTTTCCACCTTGCCCAGCTGCAGGGACACTTCGCCCAGGTTCTTCTGCCGCATCACCGACAGGGGCGAGAGGCGGGCGGCGTTTTCCAGCACCTCCTCGGCCTTCTGCAGGTCGCCCCGGGCGTTGTGCACATTGGCCAGCCAGTCGTGGGCTTCCAGGTAGGTGCGGTTCTCCGCCACCAGGGTTTCCAGCAGGGCCTGGGCGTGGTCCAGCTCGCCGGCGGCCACATGCACCCGGGCCAGGCCCAGCTGGGCCCAGGGCACGTCCCGCTTGGCCAGCAGGGCGTTGTAGAGCAGGCGGGCCTGCTCGTGTTCGCCGGACACCAGCAGCAGGTGGCACTTCAGGCGCAGCAGTTCGCCCGCATTGGCCTTGTCCACCGCCAGGCGCTCGTCGCAGAGGCGGATGGCCAGGGGGAAGTCCATGGCCATGACGGCCTGGTCGATGTCCACGAAGGCGGCCTTCTTCACCCAGATCTTTTCCAGGCGCAGGCGCAGGGTGGATTCGGTGATGGGTTTGAGCAGGTAGGCGTCCGGCTGGTATTCGGCGGCGCCCATGACCACGTCGGCGGTCTTCTCGGCGGTGATCATGACCCAGGCGCAGCTGGGTCCCACCAGGTTGCGGTACTTGGCCTCCTCCAGCACCTGCTGGCCGTTCTTGCCGGCGCCCAGGTTGAAGTCGCAGAGGACGCCGTCGAAGCGGGTCTGGCTGAGCTGGCTGATGGCCTCGTTGCCGTTGGCGGCGGTGGCGATGACCTTGGGGTTCACCCCCATGGAGCGCAGGATGTCGCGCAGCACGGTGCGCATGCCCTGGAAGTCGTCGATGACGAGGAAGCTCTTGCTGCCGAAGTCGATGTTCTGGAAGTTGCTCATTGTTGTTCTGTTTTCCCTGGAGATGGGCCGCTCAGGGCAGGGTCAGGACGAAACAGCCGCCGCCCCAGGCGCCGCCGTTTTCCAGGCGAATGGCGCCGTGGCGCCCCTTGTTGCGGTGCAGCCGGGCGGCCATGGCGGAGAAGTAGAGGCCCAGGCCGGTGCTGCCGCCCTGGAAGTCCACCCCGTTCATGGCAGCGACGCCGTCATCCAGCATCTTCTGGGGATAGCCGCGGCCGTCGTCCTCGACGCGCATTTCCAGGCCCTCCTCCGTCTCCCGCACCACCAGGCGCACCTTGCCCTTGGTGTAGTGGATGGCGTTGTTGAGGGCGTGGCCGATGATGCCGCCCACCAGGTCCGCATCGAAGGGCCACACCAGGTCCGACTCCACCACGGCCTCGAATTCCAGGCCGCGGAAACGCAGCAGGGGCAGGTGCTGGGACACGGTCTCGGCGACGAAGTCCTCCAGCACCCAGTCCTCCGGAGCGAAGGGATAGAGGTGGTTGCCCAGCTTGTAGAGGGCCAGCAGCTGGATCAGGTTGCCGTTGATCCGCTTGGTCTCGTACATCATGTGGGTCATTTCGCCGAACTCGGGCCGGCTGGGGTCGCTGTCGGCCAGCAGCTTCTCCATGCTGCCGATGAGAATGCTGATGGAGTTCTTCATGTCGTGCACCGACGAAGCGAGGAACACCGACAGGTCGGGGGAAGTATCGGGCGGGTTCATGGGCAGTATCCTGGCGTCACCGGAAGCGGAAAAATGCCAATTTTGTCACAGAGCAGCACTAATACCAAAGTAATATCGAACGCCCTGCACCGGACCGGACCGCGCCGCCTCCCCGGGCTCTGGGGCCCAGGCGGGGCGCGGCCCTGCCCTCAGCGGCCGCTTACAGCCCGAGGCGCTGCCACAGTTCGTCCACCCGGGTCTTCACCGCCTCGTCCATGACGATGGGGCGGCCCCATTCCCGGCTGGTCTCGCCGGGCCACTTGTTGGTGGCGTCCAGGCCCATTTTGGAGCCGAGGCCGGCCACCGGGGAGGCGAAGTCCAGATAGTCGATGGGGGTGTTGTCCACCAGGGTGGTGTCCCGGGTGGCATCCATGCGGGTGGTGAGGGCCCAGATCACTTCCTTCCAGTCCCGGATGTTCACATCGTCGTCCACCACGATGATGAACTTGGTGTACATGAACTGGCGCAGGAAGCTCCAGATGCCGAACATCACCCGCTTGGCGTGGCCCGGGTACTGTTTCTTGATGCTGACCACGGCCAGACGGTAGGAGCAGCCTTCCGGCGGCAGGTAGAAATCGACGATCTCGGTGAACTGCTTCTGCAGCAGGGGCACGAACACCTCGTTCAGCGCCACGCCCAGCACCGCGGGCTCGTCCGGCGGTTTGCCGGTGTAGGTGCTGTGGTAGATGGGGTTCTTGCGCATGGTGATGCGCTCGACGGTGAACACGGGAAACTCGGCCTGCTCGTTGTAGTAGCCGGTGTGGTCGCCGTAGGGCCCTTCCAGGGCCGTCTCGCCGGGGTGGATCACCCCTTCCAGGACGATCTCGGCGGAGGCCGGTACCTGCAGGTCGTTGCCGATGCATTTGATCAGCTCGGTCTTGGCGCCCCGCAAAAGGCCGGCGAACTGGTATTCGGAGAGGCTGTCCGGCACCGGCGTCACGGCGCCGAGAATGGTGGCCGGATCGGCCCCCAGGGCCACCGCCACCGGATAGGGCTGGCCGGGATTTTTCTGGCAGTGGTCCCGGTAATCCAGGGCCCCGCCCCGGTGGGCCAGCCAGCGCATGATGAGCTTGTTGCGGCCGATCACCTGCTGCCGGTAGATGCCCAGGTTCTGCCGCTTCTTGAAGGGGCCCCGGGTGATGGTCAGGCCCCAGGTGATCAGGGGTGCCACGTCGCCGGGCCAGCAGTGCTGGATGGGCAGGCGGGAGAGGTCCACCGCGTCGCCCTCCCACACCACCTCCTGGCAGGGCGCGGAGGACAGCACCTTGGGCGCCATGTTGAGCACCTGCTTGAAGAGGGGGAATTTCTCCCAGGCATCCTTCAAGCCCTTGGGCGGTTCCGGCTCCTTCAGCATGGAGAGCACCGTACCCACCTCGCGCAGGGCCGAGACCGAATCCTGGCCCATGCCCATGGCGACGCGCCGGGGGGTGCCGAAGAGGTTGGCCAGCACCGGAATGGTGAATTCGCCGTTAGGCCCCACCGGCTTCTCGAAGAGGATGGCCGGCCCCTCGGCCCGCAGCACCCGGTCGCAGATTTCGGTCATTTCCAGGCGGGTGTCCACGGGCACGCTGACCCGCTTCAGTTCGCCCTGCTGTTCCAGTTGCGCGATGAAGTCGCGCAGGTCGCGGTATTTCATGGGAAGCCTATTTCAGGGGCAGCACGCCGAAGGGGTGAAGCCAGAAGTCCACGGCGATGCCGGCGAAAATGCTGGCACCGACCCAGTTGTTGTGCAGGAAGGCCTTGAAGCAGGGGCCGCCCTCCCGGGTGCGGATCAGGGTGTAGTGGTAAATGGCCAGGGCCACCGCCCCCAGCAGGCCGGCGTAGAAGGCCCAGCCCCGCTGCAGGCCGTAGCCGACCCAGGCGATGAGGGCGAAGGTGGCGCCGTAGCAGAACATCACCGCCGCCACGTCGAAGCGGCCGAAGGTGATGGCGGAGGTCTTGATGCCGATCTTCAGGTCGTCGGGCCGGTCCACCATGGCGTACTCGGTGTCGTAGGCGACGGCCCAGAAGACGTTGGCCAGCAGCAGCCACCAGGCTTCCGCCGGCACCACGCCGAGCTGGGCGGCGTAGCTCATGGGGATGCCGAAGCCGAAGGCGATGCCCAGGTAGGCCTGGGGAATGGCGAAGAAGCGTTTGGTGAAGGGGTAGCTGGCGGCGAGGAACACCGCCACCGCCGCCAGGGCGAACACCAGGGGCGTCAGCAGGGGCAGCAGCAGCAGGAAGGAGAGCAGCACCAGGACGGCGAAGAGGCCCAGGGCCTCCCGCGGTGACACCGTCCGGGCCGCCAGGGGGCGGCTCTTGGTGCGGGCCACGTGGGGATCGAAATCCCGGTCGGCGTAGTCGTTGATGACGCAGCCGGCGGAGCGCATCAGCAGGGTGCCCAGGGCGAAGATCCACACCACCCACCACTGGGGCTGGCCCACGGCGGAAAGCCACAGGGCCCAGAGGGTCGGCCACAGGAGCAGCAGGGTGCCGATGGGCTTGTCCAGCCGCATCAGCTTTTCGTATTGGTCGAGACGGTGGCGCAGGGAAAGCGGGGCTTGGGAGGTGGTCATGGTCGGCAGAAAATCGCAGTCCGCAAGAACGGGATTTTAGTCCATCGCACCGGGAGCGACGTGCGGCTCCACCTCGCCGCGCCGACGGGCCAGCCACTTGCGGCCAAGGATTTCCCAGAAGACCCAGAGGCCGATGCCGGTGGTGACCAGGGAGAAAATGGTCACCTGGAAGCCCTTCTGGGGATGCTCGCCCAGGGCCAGGACGCCCAACACCAGGCTGGCCAGGCCGCCCACCAGCAAAAAGCCACCAATGGCCAAACCCACAAATCGCAGCAACAGGGACACGGCAGTCCTCCCTCGGCAAAAGCCGCATCCTAACATCCGCCCCCCGCCTGCCCCTAGGCGGACCAGCGGCGCTGCAGCGCGTCGGCGAAGGCGGCGGCCAAGGCAGAAGGCCGGGGCGGCAGCAGCAGGGCGGCCCGGGCCAGGGCGTCGGCATCGGCCAGGGGCACGAAATGGACCCCGGGAGTAGCCAGGGAGGCCATGGCGGCGGGCACCACGGCGATGCCGAAGCCTGCCGCCACCAGGTTGAGCATGGCCGTCTTGCGCGAAGTCACCGGCGCCAGGCGGGGCGCAAAGCCCCGGGCCAGGCAGAGGTCGGTGACCCGCCGCGCCAGGCCGCCCCGTTCCCGGTGCACGGCGAAAACGAAGCATTCGTCGGCCAGATCGCCAAGAGCCAGCACGGACGCGCCTGCCAGGGCATGGCCGGCCGGCAGGGCCGCCCATAGCCGCTCTTCAGGCAGGGGCCTGATTTCGATACCGCCCTCCTGGCGCAGCAGGGGCAGGCGGGCCAGGCCCAGATCGGCCCGGCCCTGGGCCACCGCCTCCTGCTGCTGCTCGGAGGACAGCCGGTCCACATCCACCCGCACCCGGGGCTGGTCCCGGGTGAAGTCCTGCAGGGCCGCCAGCAGGGGGCCGGCCAGGGGCGTGGAGCTGGAGTGCAGCAGGCGCAGCACGCCGCCCTCGCCCCGGTGCAGGCGGCGGGCATCCTCGGCGGCGCTGCGCAGTTCCTCCTCCAGGCCGCCCACCCGCTGGCGAAAGAGGGCGCCGGCCTCGGTCAGGCTGACGCCCCGGGGCTCCCGGCGCAGCAGGGCGAAGCCCAGTTCCTCCTCCAGCTGGGCGATCTGGCGGCTCAGGGCCGGCTGGGCCACGTGCAGGGCAGCGGCGGCCGGGGTGAAGCCCCCCAGGTCGGCGACGCTGAGGAAGTAGCGGATCTGGCGCAGGCTAGGCATAACAAATCGGCATGGATGGCTGACAAATTTGATATTGGCGTTATAGCCAGACGCCGACCATCATGCAAGCCATCCGGGCCCACCCTGTTTCGCGGCCAGCCGCCGCCGGGGAGCCCGCCAGACAAGGATTCCACGCCATGCCTTTCGATACCCTGCTGCCGGCCGCCCTCCACAGCGCCCTGGCAGACCAGTTGCCCGCCCCCGCCGCCCTCACCTTCGCCGCC
This sequence comes from Azospira sp., assembly GCF_030247495.1. Lineage (NCBI taxonomy): Bacteria > Pseudomonadati > Pseudomonadota > Betaproteobacteria > Rhodocyclales > Rhodocyclaceae > Azospira > Azospira sp. Next base: position 174,814 of record NZ_JAOTRW010000008.1, read on the forward strand.
CTGGCCCTGGTGGCGGCCTATGCCATCTTCGCCCTGGTCGGCTTCGGCTCGGCCATGGTGGCCTCCGGCCCCCTGGCGGCGGTGATGCCGGTGCCCCGCATCATTCCCCTGCTGGCCCTGCTCGACTGCGTCGGGGCCGCCGGCCGGGGCTGGCGCCAGCGCCGCCACATCGACCGAGCCCAACTGCTGCGTCTGGTACCGACCATGGCCCTCGGCCAAGCCCTGGGCATCGCCCTCCTCGGGCGCCTGCCGGGCCACTGGCTGGCGGCGGCCCTGGGGCTCTTCATCCTGGCCTACGGTCTGTGGGGATTGTGGCAGCCCCGGCCGCCGGCGCTGCTGCTGCGCTGGGGCGGGGTCTGCGGTGTGATCGGGGGGATTTTCGGCGGACTGTTCGGCAGCGGCGGCTTTCTCTACGCTGCCTATCTCAGCCGCCAGCCCCTGGAGCGGGAGGTGTTCCGCGCCACCCAGGCGGTGCTGATGGCCCTCAGCACCGGGCTGCGGGTGATCCTGTGCGCCCTGGCCGGGCTGCTGGACCCGAGCCTGCTGTTGCTGGCCCTGCTGGCGGTGCCGCCCATGCTGCTCGGCACCTGGCTGGGCCACCACCTGGACCTGCGGCTGTCGCCGGAGCGCTTCCTGCGCCTGCTCAACGGCACCCTGGCGGCCGCCGGCCTGGGCCTGCTGGCCCGGGCCGCCCTGGGCTAGGAACGGCAGCCCCGGGCCGGCGCTCCTCCGTCAGGTGCGGAAGTGGTGCACCGAGTCGCTCAGGCTGCGGGCCAGCTGCTGCAGCTGGGCCACGGCGCCGGCACTGGCCTGGACGGCGGAACTGTTCTGCTCGCTGATCTGGGCGATGAGCTCGATGCGGCGGGCGATCTCGGTGCTGGCGGCGCTCTGCTCCTGCAGGGCATCGCCGATTTCGTGCACGGCGCCGACCACCTTGTCGGCATAGCCGTGCAGGGCGGAAATGGTGCTGCCGGCCTCGGCCACCTTGCCTGACTCGCCCTGGACCAGGGTCACACCCCGTTCCATGTGTTCCACCGCCTGCTGGATGCCGTTGCGCACCACATCGACGGTGACGCCGATTTCCACGGTGGACTGGGCGGTGCGTTCGGCCAGCTTGCGCACCTCGTCGGCCACCACGGCGAAACCGCGCCCCTGTTCGCCGGCCCGGGCCGCCTCGATGGCGGCATTGAGGGCCAGCAGGTTGGTCTGGTCCGCCACTTCCTTGATCACGCCGACCACGGCGGCGATCTTTTCCGACTCGTGTTCCAGGGTGGCGATGCCCTGGGCCGACTCGGTGACGGAGGAGGCCACCCGTTCCATGCCTTGCACCACATTGCCCACCACCTCGTTGCCCTGGTGCGCCATGCGCCCCGATTCCTGGGCGTAGGAGCGGGCCTCGGCAGAATGGTCGCGCACCTGGGAGATGCCCACGGTCATCTCTTCCATGGCCGCGGCCACGGCGGACACCGCCTCGGTCTGTTCCGAGGTGCGCCCCACCACTTCCTCGGAGCTGCGCGCCAGGGTCTCGGCGGAGGCCAGGAGGGAATCGGCGTTCTGCCGGATCTGGGCCACCATGGCGGCCAGGCGGGTCTGCATGGAAGCCATGGCGGCCATCACGCTGCCCTCCTGGGGATGGGCGATGTGCAGGGTGAGGTTGCCGGCAGCCACCTGTTCGGCCACCTGCATCACCTCGGAAGGATCGCCGCCCAGCTGGCGCCCCACCACCTGCAGCACCCGGGCCAGAAGGACGATGGCGATGACGATACTGGCCAGGGCCAGGCCGATCACCAGCCGCTCGGTACGCTCGATCTCGGCGATGCCCGCTTCCTTGCTCTCGTCCAGCTGGGTCTTCATGGCCTTCATCTGGTCCAGCAGATGGCCGCGGATCTTGCGCCAGAGGGGCGTCTCGCTGCTGTTGATGAGGGCCACCGCCTCGCTGCCGGCACCGCCCACCGCCGTCTCCACCACCTTGTCGATGAGGCTGCGCCGCTCCGCCGCCAGAGCCGCCACTTCCTGCAGCACCTTGGCCACCGGTGCCTCCGCCGGCACCAGGGCGCGGGCGTTCTGATAGTAGCCGTCGAACTCTTCCAGGGCCTTCTTCAGGTTGCCGTGACCGGTCTTGTTGGCCGGGTCCAGCACCACATTACGCAGGGCCTGGCCGCTCTGCAGCCCCTGGGCGTACATGCCGACGATGGCCCGTTCCAGGGCCATGTCCACCTCCACGTGGCGGATGAAGGTCTCCTTGGTCTGGTGCAGACCGTAGAGGCCGAAGCCGGTGGACAGCAAAAAAATGGCAAACACCACCCCCATGGCCCGTGCGATACGCGCTTTCAATCCCATGCCAGATATTCCATTCGATTATTAGAGTATTGGAAGATTAGAACTTGCCAGCGGAATGATAGGGGCAAGCGCCTGGATTAACCAAGTGCCACTCATCCCGACGGGAGTGCCGTACGGCGCACCCCATAATACTCAGACAGAGGGTTCGCCAGGCTTCCGCCACAGCCAGTTACGGCAGGCGAGCAGGAAATCAGGCGCCCGCAGGCAAAGGAAGATACAGACCACGCCATTGAGCAGGGCCGCCAGCAGGAACAACCGGGGAATAGAGAGGCCGGCACCCAGCAGGGCACCGGCGGCGAGGGAGCCGACCACCATGAACAGGGCATTGAGGATGTTGTTGGCGGCGATGATGCGGGCCCGGTGGGCCGGTTCGCCTCGCACCTGCAGCAGGGCGTAGAGGGGCACGATGAAGAGGCCGCCGAAGACACCGATACCGAACAGGGCCAGCACCACCGGCAGCAGGCCGGCACTGGCCAGCAGGGCGCCCAGGGCCAGGGGCGCACCGGCCGGCGCCGCCGCCGGGGAGACCAGGGCAACAGCTACGCCGAACAGGGTCAGCCCCAGTCCGCCCAGGGGCACCAGGCCCAGCTCCAGGCGGCGGGCAGAGAGGCGTTCACAAAGCAGGGAGCCGACGCCGATGCCGACGCTGAAGGTGGCCAGCAGCAGGGTCACGGTGGACTCGCCGCCCCCCAGCACCTGCTTGGCGAAGGCCGGAAACTGGGCCAAAAACAGGGCGCCGTAGAGCCAGAACCAGGAGATGGCCAGGATGGCGAGGAACAGCCGCCCATCCTGCCGGGCAAAGCCGATGTTGCGCCAGGTCTCCGTGAAAGGATTGGGGTTGAGCCGCAGCCCGGGTACCGGCGCCGGCGCCGACGGAATGGCCCGGCTGCACAGATAACCGGCCACGGCCACCACCAGGCCGCCCAGGCTGATCCAGCCGGGAGCGTTGCCGAGCCCGGCCAGGATGCCGCCGGCCAGGGTACCGAGCAGGATGGCGACGAAGGTGGCCGCCTCCACCAGGGCATTGCCGCCCACCAGCTCCTCCGGATAGAGATGCTGGGGCAGGATGGCGTACTTCACCGGTCCGAACAGGGTGGAATGGCAGCCCAGCAGGAACAGGGCCCCCAGCAACACGGGCAGGCTGTGCAGGACGAAGCCCAGGGTGGCCACCGCCATGATGGCGATTTCCAGCAGCTTCACCAGGCGGGCCAGGGCCGCCTTGTCGTACTTGTCTGCCAGCTGGCCGGCGCTGGCGGAGAAGAGGAAGAAGGGCAGGATGAAGATGCCTGCCGCCAGGTTGGCCAGGAGGCCCGGATCGAGGGCCGTCCAACTGGCGGCCTGGAAGGTCAGCAGCACCACCAGGGCGTTCTTGAACAGGTTGTCGTTGAAGGCTCCGAGGAACTGGGTACCGAAGAAGGGCAGGAAGCGGCGTTGCCGCAGCAGGCCGAACTGGCCGGCCATGCTCAGCGGCCCCGGGCCTTGGGCGCGGCCTTACCTCCCGGCCGCCCGGCCCCGCGCCGGCCGCCCGGGGCCTTGGCACTGCCGGGGCCCTTGCCCCGGCTGGGCCCGCTGCCGATGCCGTAGTCCAGGTGCTTGGGCATTTTCGGCTTCTTCGGCTTCTTGATCACCTGGCCGGCGGGGCCGGTCTCTGGCACCCGGTGGTCCGGCTCGAAGCCGTGCTGTTCGATACGGGAAAGGGGCTGGCCGATCAGCACCTCGATGGCACCGAGCAGGTTCACCTCGTCGGCGCAGACCAGGGACACGGCCTCGCCGCTGGCGCCGGCCCGGGCGGTGCGGCCGATGCGGTGCACATAGTCTTCGGGGACGATGGGCAGGTCGAAGTTGACCACCCGGGGCAGGTCGTCGATGTCCAGGCCGCGGGAGGCCACGTCGGTGGCCACCAGCACCCGCACCTGGCCGGCCTTGAAGCTTTCCAGGGCGCGCAGGCGGGCCGGCTGGGGCTTGTCGCCGTGGATCGATTCGGCAGCGATGCCCTTGGCCGTGAGGGTCTCCACCAGCTCATCGACGCCCTTGCGCGTCTTGACGAAGACCAGCACCTGGTCCCACTTCTTGTGCTTGTAGAGATGGCAGAACAGGGCGCTCTTGCGCTTCTTGTCCACCGGCACCACCCACTGCTTGATGCCCCGGGCGGTGGCGTTGGGCCGGGCCGTCTCGATGGAGAGGGGCTTTTTCAGCAGCTGGTTGGCCATGCTGCGGATGGCGTCGGAGAAGGTGGCGGAAAAGAGCAGGGTCTGGCGCTGCTTCGGCAGCAGGGCGAAGAGGGCATTCAGCTCCCGGGCGAAGCCCAGGTCCAGCATGCGGTCGGCCTCGTCCAGCACCAGGGTGCGCACCTGGTCGAAACGCACCGCGTTCTGCCGGTGCAGGTCCAGCAGGCGGCCCGGGGTGGCCACCAGGATGTCCACGCCCTTGCGCAGCTTCATCATCTGGGGATTGATGCTGACCCCGCCATAGACGGCGTAGCTGCGCAGCACCAGGAACTGGCCGTAGGCGATGAAGCTGTCGCACACCTGCTGGGCCAGCTCCCGGGTCGGCACCAGGATCAGGGCCCGGGTGCTGTTGCTGACGGTGGGCTCCGGATCGTGGGCCAGCCGCTGCAACAGGGGCAGGGCGAAGCTGGCGGTCTTGCCGGTGCCGGTCTGGGCCGCGGCCATCAGGTCGCCCCCGGCCAGGACGGCGGGAATGGCTTTCTCCTGGACCGGGGTCGGAGTCTGGTAGCCGAGCACGTCGAGGGCTTCCAGCAGGGGCGGCACGAGGTCGAGATCGGCGAAGGTCATGGGCGGTGTTTGGCTGGACATAGGGATTGCAGAATAAGGGGCGGCGCGGCTCAGTCGGCCAGGGGGCCGGCATGGGCGCCGTGGGTGGCCTCGAAGCGGCGGGCCAGTTCCTGGCGCAGCTGGCGGCGGGTGCAGGCGGCCTCGAAGCGGCGATGCTCGTCCGGCGTCCGGGGCTCCAGGGGCGGCACCGGGGTCGGCTTGCCCTGGTCGTCCACCGCCACCATGGTGAAGAAGCAGCTGTTGGCGTGGCGCACCACCTGGGAGCGGATCTCCTCCGCCACCACCTTGATGCCCACTTCCATGGAGGAGGTGCCGGTGTGGTTCACGCTGGCCAGGAAGGTCACCAGCTCGCCGACGTGGATGGGCTGGCGGAACATCACCTGGTCCACCGAGAGGGTCACCACATAGGCGCCGGCGTAGCGGCTGGCGCAGGCGTAGGCCACCTGATCGAGCAGCTTGAGGACGGCGCCGCCGTGGACCTTGCCGCTGAAGTTGGCCATGTCCGGCGTCATCAGCACGGTCATCGACAATTGGTGGTTGGGCAGGTTCATGGCAGGACTCGCGAGGCAGAATGAGAAAGCGGGAAGCGGGACGAAACGGCTGGCGCGGCACCGCGGCGCTATTGTACCCGGGGCCGCAGCAGGCCGCCGGCTCAGGCCTTGAGCAGCTCTTCCCGGCTGCCCAGCCAGCGCCGCAGATGGCGCTCGGCCCGGGGCGGATCGTCCCGCAGCAGGCGTTCGGCCAGGTCCCGCGCCAGTTCCACCAGGTCGGCGTCCATTTCCAGGTCGGCGTAGCGCAACAGGGGCACGCCGCTCTGGCGGGCGCCGACGAACTCGCCGGGGCCGCGCAGCTGCAGGTCCTGACGGGCGATCTCGAAGCCGTCGGTGTTCTCGTAGATGATTTTCAGGCGGGCCCGCCCGGTCTGGGACAGGGGCGTGGCGTAGAGCAGAACGCAGGCCGACTCGTGGGCGCCCCGGCCCACCCGGCCCCGCAGCTGGTGCAGCTGGGCCAGGCCGAAGCGCTCCGCATGCTCGATCACCATGAGGCTGGCGTTGGGCACGTCCACCCCCACCTCGATCACCGTGGTGGCCACCAGCACCTGGATATCCCCGGCGGCGAAGGCGGCCATGGTGGCGGCCTTCTCGTCGGGCTTGAGACGGCCGTGCACCAGGCCCACCGACAATTCTTCCAGTTCCTCGGCCAGGATGGCGTGGGTGTCGATGGCGGCCTGCAGGTCCAGCTTCTCGCTTTCCTCGATCAGGGGACAGACCCAGTAGGCCTGGCGTCCGCTTTCCACGGCGTGGCGCACCGCCCCCACCACCTCGTCGCGACGGGCATCGGAGACCAACTTGGTGCGGATGGGGGTGCGCCCCGGCGGCAGCTCGTCGATCACCGAGACATCCAGGTCGGCGTAGTAGCTCATGGCCAGGGTGCGGGGGATGGGCGTGGCGGACATCATCAGCTGGTGCGGGATGCCGGCCTTGCCCTTCTTGCGCAGTTCCAGGCGCTGGGCCACGCCGAAACGGTGCTGCTCATCCACGATGGCCAGCCCCAGGCGCAGGAAATCCACATCGGCCTGGATCAAGGCGTGGGTGCCCACCACCAGCTGGGCGCCGGCGGCGGCCTCCTGCTGGGCGGCTTTTTTCTTCGCCGACTTGAGGCTGCCGGAGAGCCAGGCGACGGTAATGCCGAGGGGCTCCAGCCAGGCCGAGAGCTTCTTGTAATGCTGCTCGGCGAGGATTTCCGTGGGCGCCATGAAAGCCGCCTGCCAGCCGCACTCGATGGCCTGGCAGGCCGCCAGGGCGGCGACGATGGTCTTGCCGCTGCCCACGTCCCCCTGCAGCAGGCGCTGCATGGGATGGGCCTCGGCCAGGTCCCGGGCGATCTCCTGCCACACCCGCTGCTGGGCCCCGGTGAGCTGGAAGGAAAGCTGGCCCAGCAGCTGCCGCGCCAGGGCACCGGGGGCGTTCAGCCGGGGCGCTCCCTTTTCCCGCCGCGCCAGATAGGCCCGGCGCAGGGACAGTTGCTGGGCCAGCAATTCGTCGAACTTGATGCGGCGCCAGGCCGGGTGGCGGTGGTTCTGCAGGGCGAATTCATCGACCCCGGGGGGCGGCGCGTGCAGCAGGCGGGCGCTGGCGGCGAAGGGTTCCAGGGCCAGGGCCCGCAGCTGCGTCTCGTCCAGGGTGTCGGCCAGGTCGGACTCGGCCAGGGCCTTACCGATAAGCTTGCGCAGGGCGGACTGGGCCAGGCCGGCGGTGGTGGGATAGACCGGCGTCAGGGACTGGGGCAGGGCACTCCCCTCCTCCACCGACTTGTAGCGGGGATGGACCATCTCGCTGCCAAAGAAGCCGCCCCGGATCTCGCCGAAGACCCGCAGCTTGCGGCCCTCGTCCCGGGCCGTTTCCAGCTGCTTGACCTGGCTGCCGTAGAAATTGAGGAAGCGCAGCCACAGCTCCCCCGAGTCGTCCTCGCAGCGGGCCACCAGCTGGCGCCGGGGGCGGAACTGGATGGAGACGTCGGTGACCCGCACCTCCACCTGCACCGGCTCGTCCCAGGGCGCCTCATTGACCGGCACCACCGCCGTCTCGTCCTCGTAGCGCAGGGGAAAATGCAGCAGCAGATCGTTGCGCGAGTGCAGCCCCAGCTTGCCCAGCTTCTGCTGCAGGGCGCTGGCCCCCTTGGCTGGCGCCTTGGCGGCCTTGGCCGGCCCGGCCTTCTTTTCCGCCAAGACGGTTCTGCGCTTTAGCCGAGCACCAGCACGGCGTCGGCTTCCACCAGGGCGCCCCGGGGCAGGGAGGCAACGCCGACGGCGGCCCGGGCGGGATAGGGCTGGCTGAAGTAACGGGCCATGACCTCGTTCACCTTGGCGAAATTGCCCAGATCGGTGAGGTACACATTGAGCTTGACGGTGTCGGCCAGGGAGCCGCCGGCGGCCTCGGCCACGGCCTTGAGGTTGTCGAAGACGCGCACGATCTGGGCGTCGATGCCTTCCACCATCTGCATGGAAGCCGGGTCCAGGCCGATCTGGCCGGAGAGATAAACGGTGTCGCCAGCCTTCACTGCCTGGGAGTAGGTGCCGATGGCGGCGGGAGCCTTGTCGGTGGCGATGATCGTTTTGGCCATTTTGCTGTCCTTTAGAATGAAGCCTTGGAAAAAAGGAAATGGTAAATGACGACAGCGATCATCGCCAATCTGGAAAAGCTGCTGGACGGTCCCCGGGACGGGGCCCTGCTGCGCTATTCCCTGGGCAACGAGTGGCTCAAGGCCGAACAGTGGGAACAGGCCGCGGCCCGCTTCCGGGAAGCGGTGGACAAGGACCCCAAGTACTCCGCCGCCTGGAAGCTGCTGGGCAAGGCCCTGGCCGAGGGCGGCCGGCCGGCGGAAGCCCTGGCCGCCTACCGGCAGGGCATTACGGTGGCGGAAGGACGGGGGGACGTGCAGGCGGCCAAGGAAATGACGGTCTTCGCCCGCCGCCTGGAGAAACTACTGCAGTCGCCCGACGCCGGCCCGGATCAGACCTGAGGCGAACCTGCCGCAGCATCCGGCCTGGAAGGCAGAAAGGACGCTGCTCCCAGCCATGGCATGGCCAGGAGGCTCGCCCCGCCTGCCTCTCCCGGCAGGTCGTTTTCAATCTTGAGGCAATGCCGGCACCGCGACGGGCGCCGGCTGCAACTTGTATCAGGCAGCAGCGGCCGGCCCGGCAAGGTGGGCGCCGGGACCGCCGCCCGCCTTTAGCGGCGGTTGCCGGCGGGGGGCACCAGCACCGAGTCGATGCCCAGGGCCTTGAGCTTGGCCCGGGCCGCGTCGGCCTCTTCCTTGGACTTGAAGGGCCCCACGTTCACCCGGGATTCGATATTGGAGGGAATGCCGTTCAGCTGCAGCTTGGCGTGCAGTTCCTCGGCCCGCTCGGTGCTGCTGAAGACGCCGGCCTGCACCACGTAGCCGGAGAACAGGCGGGGCGGCAGGGGCTGGGGCCGTACCGGCATCGGCTGCACGTTGGCCGGTGCCGCCGCCGGGGCCGGCTGGGCGGCAGGCGTGGTGCCGGCCGGCGCCGCAGCGGCAGGCGCGGGCGTGACGCTGGCCACGGTGCCCTGACGGCCCTGGGCCGGCTGGCGGCCGTTGCTCACCGGGCCGGAGGTGGCGCCGCGGATGGGCTGGGCGGCATGGGGCGTCGTTTGCAGGGCCGGTTTGGCGGCCACCTGGGGCGGCGGCGGCAGCTCGGGGGCCGGCTGGCCCTTGGTCACCGGCGCGGCGGACAGTTCGGGCTCGGCCGGCTTTTCCTCGGCCTTGGCTTCTTCGGCGGGCGGCGCCACGGGTTCCACCGGCTTCACCGGCTGGGCCACTTCCTTCGGTGCCGGTGCCGGCGCCACGGCCACTTCCTCTTCTTCCGGGGCCTTGGAGAGATGGTCGAACAGGGCCAGGGCGGCCAGCAGCACGGCGATCATGACGCCGGCGAAGGCCATGCGCCGCCCCAGGCGCTGCTTGATCTCGTCCTGGGGATCGACGGCGGGCGCTTCCTTGCGCTTGGCGGCCGTCTTGGCGCCGGTCGCCTTGGCCGCCGGTTTCTTTTCTGCCATGGTGGTCCCTTTCCCTGGTTATCGGTGTGCGGCGCCCGGCCTCAATCGCCCTGGTTGCGGGCCAGGGCGACCACCAGGTCAGCCTCGGCCCGGGCGATGCCGCAACGCTCGGCAATGGTTTCGGCGTCGTGCCCCAGCATGGCCATCTGCATGGCGTCGCTGTAGAGGGGCGACATGTTCTGGGAAGCCTTGATCTGGCCGACCTGGCCGCGCATCTCTTCGCGCAGGGTGGCGAACTCGTGGCGCAGCACCGCCACTTCCTCCCGCAGCTGGCCCAGTTCGAGCTGGACCGCCTTGTAGTACTGCTCTTCGGCAAAGTCCTTGGCCGGCGGTTCGTTCCAGGCGAAGGCGGGCTTTTCGGGGCGGCTGTAGACCGGGTCCGGATGCTCGTCGCCGGCCTCGTCGCCGGCCTCGTCGTCGCCATCGTCCCCGACCTCGCCCAGGCTCGGCGCCTTGGGTGCCGGCGCGGCCGCCTCCTGGCGGCGGCGGGCCAGACGCTTCAGGCGCAGCAGCACGAACAGGATGTACAGCCCCAGGAGGGCAATGATGCCCACCACGGCTTCACGCCAGCCCATGCCGGCAGCCGCCAGCCAGGTGTCGAGATTCATGGGGTATGCCGCGCCTTGTCAGTCATGGGGCCGTATTATGCCAGAGGGCTCGTGCCGGCGCGGGCTCTTAACGCGGTCGCTCCAGGCCCCGCCTAGGCCGCCACCTTGTTGCGGTAGAAGGCCTTGTCGGCGATGTACACGGTGCGCTCGACGATGGTGTGCACCACCCCGTGACGGTCCTTCAGTTCCACCGTATAGGTGCGTTCGCACTCCCCGTCCCGGGCGACGATCTCGCGCACCAGTTCGGTCTCCGCATCGTCGATGTGGAATTCGGCAAAAAGGGGCGCCCGGCCCGGCTTGCGGTAGCGGATGGCGCCGGCCTTGTCCCAGATGATGTAGTCGTGGCCCAGCTGCAGGGCCAGCAGGGTGGGATGGAGGCCGTCGGTGGTGGCGAACAGGGCGCCGCCGAAAATGGTGCCGACGGCGTTGCGGGTGCCCCGGTTGAGGGGCAGCTTGACCACAATGCGCTTCAGATCGGCGGAAACGTGGATGACCCGGCCACCGGTGGCGCGCCAGGCGGGAAACCAGTTGAAACCCCAGCGCAGGATGGCCGGGCGCCAGGCGGGGGGCAGCTTTTTCCACCATTTGGGCAGCATGGTCGGGAATCTCCTTGGGGAATGGCGTGGCACAACGGGTGCGGCGCCGGCCGGCGCCCGCCCCGTGGCCTTTGTCGGGGATGCAGCTTACAACAAGTCGGTAAACGCAAAAATGCCCCGGCCGGCACCGCCCCTGGAGGAGAACGGCACCGGCCGGGGCGCGCTGCGCCTTACAGGGCCTCGAACAGGCCCGCGGCACCCATGCCGGTGCCGATGCACATGGTGACCATGCCCCACTTCTTGTTTTCCCGGCGCATGCCGTGCACCAGGGTGGCGGTGCGGATGGCGCCAGTAGCGCCCAGGGGATGGCCGAGGGCGATGGCGCCGCCCTGGGGATTGATCTTGGCCGGGTCCAGACCCAGCTCCCGGGTCACCGCCAGGGCCTGGGCGGCGAAGGCCTCATTCAGCTCGATCCAGTCCAGGTCGTCCTGCTTGATGCCGGCCTGGGCCAGGACCTTGGGAATGGCGGCGATGGGGCCGATGCCCATGATCTCCGGCGGCACGCCGGCCACGGAGAAACCGGCGAAACGGGCCAGGGGCTGCAGGTTGAACTGCTTGAGGATCTTCTCGGAGACCAGCAGCACGGCACCGGCGCCGTCGGACATCTGGGAGGAGTTGCCAGCGGTGACGCTGCCCCGGGCGTTGAACACGGGCTTCAGCTTGGCCAGACCCTGCAGGCTGGAATCGGGACGGGGGCCTTCGTCGGTGTCGCAGACCTTCTCGACGATGCGCACGGTGCCGCTCTTCAAGTCCGGCAGGTGGGCACGCACGGTGTAGGGGCTGATCTCGTCCTTGAACTTGCCGGCGGCGATGGCGGCCACGGCCTTCTGGTGGGAGGCCACGGCGAAGGCATCCTGGTCGTCGCGGCTGATGCCCCACTTCTGGGCCACCTTCTCGGCGGTGAGGCCCATGCCGTAGGCGATGGCCACGTTCTCGTCCTTCTCGAAAATGGCCGGGTTGAGGGACACCTTGTTGCCCATCATCTGGGACATCAGGCTCATGGTCTCGGTGCCGGCAGCCAGCATCACGTCGGCCTCGCCCAGGCGGATGCGGGCGGCGGCATCGGCCACGGCCTGCACGCCGGAGGAGCAGAAGCGGTTGATGGTGATGCCCGGCACGGTGTCCGGCAGGCCGGCCAGGAGCAGGCCGATGCGGGCCACGTTCATGCCCTGCTCGGCTTCCGGCATGGCGCAGCCGACGATCACATCTTCCACCAGGGCCGGGTCCAGCTGGGGCACCTGGGCCATGACGGACTTGAGGGCGTGGGCCAGCATGTCGTCGGGACGGGTGGTCTTGAACATGCCGTTGCGCTTGGCCACCGGCAGACGGGTGGCGGCGACGATGTAGGCGTCTTGGATTTGTTTGGTCATTGTTTGTCTCCTTCCCCTTAATTACGCAGGGGCTTGCCGGTCTCAAGCATGTGCTTGATGCGGGCCTGGGTTTCCGGGGTCTTCAGCAGTTCGACGAATTCGCGGCGCTCCACGGTGAGCAGCCATTCGTCGTCCACCCGGCTGCCCTGCTCCACGTCGCCGCCGCACAGGGCGATGGCGGCGGAGCGGGCCACCCGGTAATCGTGGGCGGAGATGAAACCGCCCTCCTTCATGTTCACCAGCATCATCTCCAGGGTGGCAATGCCGGGACGGCCGGCCACCGGGATGTTGCGGGCCCGCAGGGGCGGACGGTAACCGGCCTGGGCCATGGCCCGGGCGCGGCCCAGGGCCACGTGCAGCAGTTCGTGGGCGTTGAAGACCACGTCGTCCGACTCCTTGGCGAAGCCCATTTCCTGCACTTCCAGGGCGCTCTTGGCCACCTTGGCCATGGCGATGGTCTGGAACACGTTCTGCAGGAAGGGGAACAGTTCACCACCGGCCTGGCGGGCACCGAACTGGGCGGCGCGGATGGCGAATTCCTTGCAGCCGCCGCCGGCGGGAATCAGGCCGACGCCCGCTTCCACCAGACCGACGTAGCTTTCCAGGGCCATGACCCGGTGGGCCGCATGCATGACGAACTCGCAGCCGCCGCCCAGGGCCATGCCCTGCACAGCCGCCACGGTGGGCACCTGGGCGTGCTTGAAGGCCATGGAGGCACGCTGGAACTTGGCCACGGTGGCCTCCAGCTTGTCGAACTCGCCCTTGGCGCAGGCTTCGCCCACCTGCTGCAGGTTGGCGCCGACGGCGAAGGGGGCTTCGTGCCAGATGACCAGGCCGTCGAAGTCCCGCTCGGCCCGGCTGACTGCTTCGAGCACGCCATCCAGCACCTCGTCGCCGATGGCGTGCATCTTGGAGGTGATGGAGAGAATGGCGATCTTGGGTTCCTGGGCATGGGTCCACAGGCGCACCCCGACGTTTTCCCAGACGGTCTCGCCCTTGGCGGCGGGGGCTTCGCCCAGCACGGTCTCGGGATAGAGCTGGCGGCCGTACACCGGCAGGGCGGAACGGGGCTTGAGGCCCTGTTCGGCGGCGGACCAGGAGCCGGCGGGTTCATGCACCCCGTCCCGGGCCATGACCCAGGCGGGCAGGGGCGCCGTGCTCATGGCCAGGCCGGCGTCGATGTCGGCCTGCACGGCGGCGGCAATGGCTTTCCAGCCGGCCGCCTGCCAGGTCTCGAAGGGGCCCATGGCCCAGCCGAAGCCCCAGCGCATGGCGAAATCCACATCCCGGGCGTTGTCGGCGATGGATTCCAGGTGGAAGGCGCAGTAGTGGAAGACGTCCCGGTAGATGGCCCACAGGAACTGGGCCTGCTTGTGGCCGGAGGCGCGCAGGGCGGCGAACTTCTCGGCCGGGTTCTTGATCTTGAGGATCTCGGCCACTTCCGGGGCAATCTCGCCGGCGGAGGTACGGTAGTCCTGCTTGGCCAGGTCCAGCACCTGGATTTCCTTGCCCTGCTTACGGAAGATGCCGCACTTGGTCTTCTGGCCCAGGGCGCCCTTCTCGATCAGGGCGGCCAGCCAGGCCGGGGCCTGGAAGTGGCTGTGCCAGGGGTCGCCGGGCAGGGTGTCCTGCATGGTCTTGACCACGTGGGCCAGGGTGTCCAGGCCCACCACATCGGCGGTGCGGTAGGTGGCGCTCTTGGGCCGGCCGATCTTGGGGCCGGTCAGGGCATCCACCTCGTCGAAGCCCATCTCCAGGCGCTGGGTGTGGTGCATCACCGCCAGGATGGAGAAGACGCCGACCCGGTTGGCGACGAAGTTGGGGGTGTCCTTGGCCCGCACCACGCTCTTGCCGAGGCGGGAGACCAGCCAGGTTTCCAGGCGGTCCAGCATGGCCGGATCGGAGTCGGTGGTGGCGATGATTTCCACCAGGGGCATGTAGCGCGGCGGATTGAAGAAGTGGATGCCGCAGAAGTTGGCCCGCTTCTCCGCCGGCACGGTGGAGGACAGCTTGTTGATGGACAGGCCCGAGGTGTTGGAGGCGACGATGGCGCCGGCCTTCAGGTGGGGCGCGATCTTGCGGTAGAGGTCTTCCTTCCACTCCATCTTCTCGGCGATGGCCTCGATCACCAGGTCGCACTCGCCCAGCAGGGCCAGGTGCTGCTCGTAGTTCGCGGCATCGATGTGGGCCAGGCGCTCCTTGCTCGCCAGGGGGGCCGGGTCCAGCTTCTTCAAGCCGTCCAGGGCCTTCTTGACGATGCCGTTGGGGTCGCCCTCCTTGGCCGCCAGGTCGAAAAGCACCACCGGCACATCGGCGTTGGCGAGATGGGCGGCGATCTGGGCCCCCATCACGCCGGCGCCGAGCACGGCAGCCCGGCGGACGATCAGTTTGCTGTTCTCACTCATGGTCTTCTTGTCTCCTTCACTTCACTAGTTGTTCCCGCATGGCGCGCTTGTTCAGCTTGCCAACGCTGGTTCGAGCCAGACTCTCGAGGAATCTGACGTTTTCCGGTACACCGTACTTGGAAATATGGCCCTGGTCGGCAAAGACCTTCACATGGGCTTGGATATCTGCGGCCGACACCTGGTCGGCGAATTCGGGCTTGAGCACCACCAGGGCCAGGGGGCGTTCGCCCCACTTCTCGTCGGGCACGCCGATGACGGCCACTTCGCTGACCCCCGGGTGGCGGCCGATGAGGTCCTCCAACTCGAGGGAGGAGACCCACTCGCCGCCGGTCTTGATCACGTCCTTGATGCGGTCGGTGACCTGCAGGTAGCCCTGGGGGTCGATGTGGCCGATGTCCTGGGTGTGCAGCCAGCCGCCGTCCCACAGATGCTCGGAGGCCTCCGGGTTGTAGAGGTAGCCCTGGGTCAGCCAGGGGGCGCGCACCACCACCTCGCCGGCGCTCTTGCCGTCCCGCGGGCAGTCGCCCATCTGGGCATCCACGGTGCGCAGGGCCACCAGGGGCACGGGCCGGCCGGTCTTGACCCGTACCGCCACGTTGGCATCGGCATCGGCCAGCAGCGCCGGATCTTCCATCTGGGCCAGGGTCAGGATGGGACAGGTCTCGGACATGCCGTAGCCGGTGAACACATCGATGCCCCGATCCAGGGCCGCCTTGGCCAGACCCGTGGTGAGGGCGGAGCCGCCGATGATGACCTTCCACCGGGAAAGGTCCACCTGCTTGCCGTAGGGCGTCAGCAGCAGCATGTGCAGGATGGTGGGAACACAGTGGGAGAAGGTGACCTGCTCCTTCTCGATCAGCTTGAGGATGGCCTCGGGCTGGTAGCGCCCCGGATAGACCTGCTTCACCCCCGCCAGGGTGGCGATGTAGGGCATGCCCCAGGCGTGCACATGGAACATGGGGGTCAGGGGCATGTAGATGTCGTCCCGGTGGAATCCCCCCTGTTGCGGCGCCAGGGCCAGGGCAGAGCAGACGGCCAGGGTGTGCAGCACCAGCTGGCGGTGGCTGAAATAGACGCCCTTGGGCAGGCCGGTGGTGCCGGTGGTGTAGAAGGTGGTGGCCCGGGTGTTTTCGTCGAAATCGGGAAAGTCGTAGTGGTCCGGGCAGTCGGCCAGCAGGGCTTCGTACTCGCCGGCAAAGCCTTCCGGCAGGTCGCCGCCTTCGTCGTCCAGCAGAACGAAGCGTTTCACCGTGGCCAGCTCGCCGCGGATTTGCGCCAGCACCGGCAGGAATTCCCGGTTCACCAGCAGCACGCTGGCCTGGGCATGGTTCAGGGTGTACAGGATCTGGTCCGGCGACAGGCGCACATTCACGGTCTGCAGCACGGCACCCAGCATGGGCACGCCGAAGAAGCATTCCAGGTAGCGGTGACTGTCCCAATCCATGACCGCCACCGTGTCGCCGCCCTGGACCCCCAGGCGGCTCAGGGCATGGCCCTGGCGGTTGATGCGCAGGGCCAGGTCCCGGTAGGTGTGGCGCACCTTGTCCCCATAGACGATTTCCTGCTGCGGCGCCGTCGCCAGGGGAGTATGCAGCAGCTGCTTGATCAGCAGGGGATAGGTGTAAGCGGAGGGTGTGACCTGGATGGGTTGCATGGACATGGCGGAAGTCTCCCGGCGTTGTTCTGGCTTATCGCCCGCCGGCGGCCGCGCCTGCGACCCTGGCAATAGACCTATCGCGCCGAAAGAGTGTCTTTCCGGCAGGTACGACCCGATGCCCAGCGGACTCCTTGAAACAAGACAGAGTCTTTGTTTCCGCGACGATTCTACGAACAATCGCCGCTCCGCCGGATTGCCGGTTGCGCCTATTTACTTGCATAATCGGCCATTCCTCATGCCGCAGCGCACAAGAAATCCCAGGCCATGGCCGCCCCGTCATCGAGCACCGTCCCCATCAGCTTCGTGCACCACCTGCTGGCCGGCACCGCCATCGAGCCCCCTCGACGTACGGCCCTGGTGGAACAGGCCGGTATCGCGCCGGCCTTGCTGGCAGCCGATACCGCCCGCGTCACCACGGAGCAGTTCGCCACCCTTTACCGCCTGCTGGCGCGGGAGCTGGACGACGAACTGCCCGGCATGTTCTCCCGCCCGGTGCGGGCCGGCGCCTTCAAGTTCCTCTGCCTGAGCCTGCTCGAATCGGCCAACCTGCAGACTGCCCTGTTCCGCTTCACCCGCTTCTTCCATCTGCTGCTGGACGACTTCGCCATCGACCTCTCGCGCCAGGGCGGCCTGGTGCGCATCGCCCTCATCCCCCAGACGCCGGCGGCGCCCGCAAACACCTTCGGCCAGGAGATCATGCTCAAGCTGATCCACGGCGTCGCCTCCTGGCTGACCGGCCACAAGATGACCCTGGCCCGGGTGGACTGCGCCTATCCGCGACCGCGCCATGCCTCGGAGTACGTTTTTCTCTATCCGGGGCCGGTGCATTTCGACCAGGGGCAGTCGGCCCTGTACTTCGAGGCCAGCGCCCTGGCCACACCGATCCGGCAGGACAAGAACTCCCTCGGCACCTTCCTCAGCAAGGCGCCGGGCGGCTGGCTCTTCGTTTCCTTTGCCGAGCGCCTGGTCAGCCAGAAGGTGCGGGAGACCCTGGAAAAGCAGCTGGAACGCTCCCTTTCCATCGAAACGGTGGCGCGCAGCCTGCACACGTCGGTGCGCAGCCTGACCCGCCACCTGGCGACGGAAGGCACCACCTTCCAGGCCATCAAGGATGAACTGCGCCGGGACGTGGCCATCCAGCGCCTGACCCAGACCGACATGCCCATCGCAGTGATCGGCACCGCCGTAGGCTTCGACGACCCGACCACCTTCCACCGCGCCTTCCGCAAATGGACGGGCAGCACGCCGGGCGCCTACCGGCTGCGGCGCTGACAGGGGAACGGGAAAGATCGGCATCGGCCTCGCCTATAATTCAAACGAACGTTTGAATTATAGGCTTTGACATGCTTCCGTCAAGAGGCATGCGCCGCTGTGCCGCAAAAGAAAAACGCCCCGGCAAGCCGGGGCGTTTTCACGGGGAGACGAGGCCGCTCAGAAGTTCATGGAGTACTGGACGCCCAGCACCTGCACGGAGCTGTCATAGTCGCCGACCAGACGGCCGGTGACGGCGGGGCTGGCACTGGTCTCATTGGCATGGGCGCTCTTGGCCTTGACGTAGGCATAGCCGACGTCAAGATTGCTGCCCTTGTTCAACTTGTACTGGGCGCCAATGGTGTACCACACCCGATCCTGGTCAGGCAGGCGCGGGGTGCGCAGACCTTCCTTCACCGGAGACTGGTCGAAAGCCAGGCCCAGACGCAGCTTCCAGGCATCGGTCACCTGATAGTTGGCGCCCATGGCCACACGCCAGGTATCGCGCCAGTCGTACTTGCTGACCTTGTCGGCGGAACCGTTGGAGAACTGGACGCGCAGTTCCGGCACATCGGACCAGCTGGTGCGGCTGATGTCGCCCAGCAACTCCCACTTGTTGTTCAGCTGGTGGGTGGCACTGATGATGAAGGTGTCCGGCAGCTTGATATTCACCTTGCCATTGCCGGTGGCGGCAGTGAAACCGTAAGTTGCCAGCGCCACGCCGGCGCCGGGACCGGTGAAGCCGGAAACACTGTACTTGCCTTCCAGCTCATGCTTGACGGCGGAGCGGTAGGAGACGCCGACCTTGGTCGCGGCGGAAGGCTTGAAGATCACACCCAGGTTGTAGCCCCAGGCCCAGCTGTCACCGGCTACGGCAAAATTGGCGTCGCGGGAACCGGCGAAGGGAGCGCCGTTGAGGGCCGTCTCGATCTGGGCATCGAATTTCTGATAGTTGATGCCGCCGCCGATGGAGAACTGATCGTTCACCTTGTAGGCCAGGTTGGCGTTGAAGTTCATCGCCTTCACGTCGGTGATGGTGGCGTAGTACTGGCCGATCCAGTCCTTGCTCCAGGCCGTGCGCATGCCGAAGGGAGCATTGAGGCCGAAGCCGAAGGTCAGGTCCTTGCTCAGGGGCAGGGCCAGGTAGAAGTTGGGCACGAAGGCCGCATCACCGCCATTGACGCCATTCTTGCCCAGGTTGGGATGGCCGGCAGGATTGGTGGAAGCGGAATTATTGAAAGTGGACTCCAGCTCGATGTAGTTCACACCGGCGGAAAACTGACGGCCCTCCAGATCCGCCAGGTTGGCGGCATTGAAATACTGGCCGGAGGCGTTCTCTGACGTCACGGCAGAACCGGCGTAGGCATTGCCGAGGCCGGTGGCGTTCTGTTCCAGCAACTGGAAGCCGGCAGCGGAAGCGGTACCGGAAACAGCCCCCAGGACCAACAACGGCAACAACTTCATGGAAGTCTTCAACATCGTTTTGTCTCCTATTTATGATTGTGGTTTGGGAGGCGAACCTCCCGGGTAAAACACCTGCTCTCAGCCCTCGGGCGGCACTTCCCGCTTGTTGCCGCTGACATCGATGGCCACGTAGGTCAGGGTGGCCTCCGTCACCTTGACGGTGATGGGCTTGAAATAATTGCGCTCGGCATAGACTTCCACACTGAGGGTGATGGAGGTGCGGCCGACCTTGACGATGTCGGTGTAGAAGCTGACGACATCGCCGATGGAAATGGGCTGCTTAAACTGGAAGGCATTGACGGCGACCGTGGTCACCCGTCCGCGGGCCCGACGCATGGCGGCGACGCCGCCGGCAATGTCCACCTGGGACATGACCCAGCCGCCGAAGATGTCGCCGTTCGGATTCATGTCCGACGGCATGGTCATCAGGCGCAGGGTGGGTTGCTTTTCGGGCAGTTGGACGGGGATTTCAGGCATGTCGGCTCCTAGCGTAGTTGAGCGGTCCGCCCGTGAAGGGGGCGAAACCGGTGCCGAATATTACGCCGGCGTCCGCCAGCTCGGCATCCGCTACGACACCTGCATCGACCAATTGTTGCGTCCGCTGCAGCAGGGGCTGCACCAGCCGTTCGGCCAGACCGGCCGGCACTGCGCCCGCCGCCCCCTTCTGGATCTTGCCGGCCGGATAGGCGTAGAAACCCTTTCCGCTCTTCCGCCCCAGATCGCCGCGCTCGAAGCGCTGCACCAGGCACTTGGGCGGCTCCGTACCGTTGCCGGCCAGGGCCTTGCCGGCCGCCATGGCAATGTCCAGGCCGACGGTATCGGCCAGCTCGATGGGGCCCATGGGCATGCCGAAGGCCAGGGCCGCTTCATCCACCGTCTCCGGGGCGATGCCTTCATCCACGCAGCGCATGGCTTCCAGCAAGTAGGGACCGAGCACGGCATTGACCAGGAAGCCGGGGGTGCTCTGCACCGGCAGGGGCAGCTTGTCGATGCCGCGCACGAAGGCGCAGGCCTGGCGCGTCACTTCCGCATCGCCGCCCGCGGCCGTCACCACCTCCACCAGGGGCATCTTCGCCACCGGGTTGAAGAAGTGGATGCCCACCAGGCGTTCCGGCCGCTGCAAGACGGTACGGATGTCCTCCAGCTTCAGGCTGGAGGTGTTGGTGGCCAGCACGGCATCGGGCTTCATCCGGGCCTCCAGGCCCTTGAGCAGGCTGTGCTTGGCTTCCAGGTTCTCGAAGATGGCCTCGATAACCACGTCGGCGTGGGCGGCACCATGGCCTTCCGGATCGGGAATGAGCCGGTCCATGACGGCGCGCAGCTGCAGCTTGTCCCTGATGCGCCGGGCAAAGCCGGCGTGGGCCCGCTTGATGGCCGGAGCGATGCGCTCCACGTTCTGGTCCTGCAGGGTCACGGTGAGGCCGCGGCCGGCGCACCAGGCGGCGATGTCGCCCCCCATGACGCCGGCCCCCACCACATGCACCCGTTTGGCGACGAAAGCGGAATCCTTGCCGAAAGCCTTCAGCCGCTCCTGCAGGTGGAATACCCGCACCAGGTTGCGGGCGGTGGCGGAACGGACGATGCGATCGGTGATCTCGGGCGCCGCCAGGGCGTTGCCGTCGTACTTGGCCCACAGGTCAATGATGGCGTAGGGCGCCGGATAGTGCTCGGGACGGGCCCGCTTGGCCACCTGCTTGCGCGCCTGGCCCGCCACCACGCCGCGCAAGGGGCCCAGGAAGAGGCGCTGCAGCAGCGGCAGGGGCTTGCGGGACGGCGGGTTGAGGGCCAGCTGGCGGGCAGCGGATTCCATCACCCGGGGCGGCACGCACTCGTCGGCCAGACCCAGGCGCTTGGCCTTTTTCGCATCCACGGTCTTGCCGGCCAGCATCAGGTCCAGGGCCACGGCGGGACCGACCCGCCGGGGCAGGCGCAGCATGCCGCCCCAGCCGGGGAAGATGCCGAGCATGACTTCGGGCAGGCCCAGCTTGGTGCCCGGCTCGTCCACCACCAAAAGGGTACGGCAGGCCAGGGCCAGTTCCAGGCCGCCGCCCAGGCAGTGGCCCCGCACCAGGGCCAGGGTCGGATAGGGTACGGCAGCGAGGCGGTTGAACAGCTCCCAGCCCCGGGCCACCATGGCCTTGGCGGCCTCCGGCGAATCCAGCTGGTCGAATTCGGAAATGTCGGCCCCGGCGATGAAGCCGGCGCTCTTGGCGGAGCGGATGATGAGGGCCTTGGGCGGCTGGCGGTCGAGCTCGTCCAGCACGCCGGAGAGTTCGGCCATGACGGCCTTGGACAGGGAGTTGGCACTCTCCCCGGCCTTGTCCAGGGACAGCCAGGCGAGGCCGTCGGCCTCCCGGGTGAGGTGCCAGTGCTGTTGGGTCAGGGAGGTTTGGGTATGCATGTTCATGGTCTACCTTCAGTGAAAGGTATGGCTACCGGCGGCAAAGGCCAGGGATACCGCCCCCGTGCCCACGTTGACCGCGGCGGTGTTGCTCATCATGGAAATCAGGATCTCGGCGCCCTTCTCCTGCACCGCCGCCGCCAGGTCGGCATAGCCGGGCAGGCCGGGCACGGTGGCCGGATCGCCGCCGTAGCTGATGCAGACATGGGGCGACTCCAGGCCGGCCCGCACCTGCCGCGCCGCATTGGCGAAGAGGCGCTGCACGCCGGCCTCGAAGCCGCGCACCTTGGCGATGGAGCGGGTGACGTCCCGGTTGCAGTGCAGGATGGGCTTCATGTCCAGCATCTGGCCGAGCTTGTAGGTGCCCCAGTTGATGCTGCTGTCGCCCTTCTTGGCGGCCCGCTTGTAGATGTGGAAGAGGTCCGCCGGCACCAGGTAGGTGTGGATGTGGTCCACCAGCTGGCGCAGGCGGGTGCCGATCTCGCTGGGCGTGCCGCCGAGACGGATCAAACGCACCGCTTCCGCCGCCAGCACGGCCTGGCCGGTGAACAGGTTGCGGCTGGAGAGCACGCACAGGCCGAAGCGGCCCGGCTTGCCGATTTCCCGGCGCGGATCCTTGTACTTGGTGAGGACGGTGCGCGAGGCCTGCATGGCATGGTCGTAGATGGGGCTGCGCTCGCTGGTGATGGTGAGGACGAAGACGTAGTCGTAGTCGATCACCATCTTGTCCAGGAACACCTGCTCGATCTGGGCCGGGCTGTAGGGGAAGGACTCGGCGAAATCCTCGCTGCGCCGGTCCACATGGGTGGCGTAAAAGCGATGGGTCTCGTCCGGGTCGCGCCGGTCCTGGATCACCGCGCCGCCGATGCGCAGGGAGATGGGCAGGACCACGATCTCGTGCTCGTCGAGGAACTGCCGGGGCAGGTCGCAGCAGGAATCGACAATGATGCCGATGCGCATGGCGGCCTCAGCAGGTTTCCACCAGCATGGCGCCGCCCTGGCCGCCGCCGATGCAGATGCTGGCGACGCCCCGCTTGCCGCCCCGGGCTTTCAGGGCATGCAGCAGGTGCAGCACGATGCGGGCGCCGGAGGCGCCCACCGGATGGCCCTGGGCCACGGCGCCGCCATCCACGTTGAGCTTGTCCTGATCCAGGCTGCCCAGGGCGCCGGGCAGGCCCAGTTCCTCGCGGCAGTAGGCATCGTCTTCCCAGGCCTTGAGGCAGCCCAGCACCTGGGCGGCGAAGGCCTCGTTGATTTCCATCAGGTCCACATCGTTGAGCCCCAGGCCGTGACGCTGCAGGATGGGGGTCACCGCATGCACCGGGCCCAGGCCCATCTGGGAAGGATCGAGGCCGGCCCACTGGGCGTCCACGATGCGGCCCAGGGGCTCGAGCTTCCAGCGCTTGACGGCGCTTTCGGAAGCCAGCAACAGCCAGGCGCCGCCGTCGGTGATCTGGGAACTGTTGGCCGGAGTGACCCGGCCGTATTTCTTGTCGAAGAAGGGCTTGAGCTTCTTCATCCCATCCATACTGGCATCGGCCCGCACGCCATCGTCCTCGGCATAGACGGTGCCGTCGTTGCCCACCAGGGGCACGATCTCGCCGAAGGCCTGCTTGGCCCGGCCGGCCATGACCCGCTGGTGGGAGCGCACGGAAAAGGCATCCATCTCTTCCCGGCTGATGCCGAAGCGCCAGGCCAGGTTTTCCGCCGTCTGGCCCATCAAGAGGCCCACCACCGGGTCGGTCAGGCCCTTCATCAGGCCGATCACCGGATTGAGCAGCACGCTGGGGCGCAGCTTGAGGAAGTGCCCGGCCTTCTGGCCCAGGGTCTTCATCTGCATCATGCCGGCGAACCACAGCACCATGGCGTCGTTGTAGAGCAGGGGCGCCCGGGACAGGGCGTCCACGCCGCCGGCCAGGACCAGTTCGGAACGGCCGGACTGGATGTTGGCCATGGCCGAATCCAGGGCCTGCATGCCGGAGGCGCAGTTGCGCATCACCGTCCAGCCCGTCACCTTGTTGCCGCAGCCCAGGCGCAGGGCTGCCACCCGGCCGATATTCACCTCGTCCGGGCTGGGACTGGCACAGCCCAGCACCACCTCGTCCAGATCCTCCGGGGCGAAGGGCTGGCGGGCCAGAAGGGCCCGCCCGGCCTGCACGGCAAGATCGGCGGCAGAGAACGGGCCGGGCCCGTTCTTCGCCTTTAGGAACGGGGTGCGCGCCCCATCCACCACGTAGACCGGCTCAAATGCTTGCTGCTGGGCCATGTCTCTCTCCTTTGGTTTTGTCTTTTACGTTTCTGCTTGTAATCGTCCCGGGGTCACCCACAAGGGGCGCCCCGGGATCGTGGGTCCTGCTGGCAGGGCGTTCAGGCCGCCTTGCGCACTTCCGGCTTGTTGAGGGCCGTGGCCACACCGAAGTCGGGGGCAAAGTCGTCCACACGGATGACGATGTCCCGCAGCTCGTTGCGCCGCTTGATCACTGCGTACTCGGCAGCAGAGAGGACGCCGGCCTCGTAGGCGGCCAGGGCCACGTCGCGCACATTGGCGAGGGGGTTGCCGTCGAACTTGCCGCTCTTTTCCGCCTCCCGGATCTTGGCCTCGATGGGCTCGGCTTCCAGGGTGGCGGCCAGGGCCAGCTCGATGGCGCCCACGGCATCCGCTTCCGTCTTGGCGACGAAGCAGCCGGCGGTGAGGCGCTCCCGGGTGGCGCTGGGAGAGATCAGGGCCTTGGCCACCTGATGGCCGATGTCGTCGGACGGCACCACATGGGGACGGCCGAAGGGGAAGATGACCTTCTTCAGGAACCAGCCCACCAGCGGGCTCGGGTAGTTGGCGAGGACGCCGTCAAAGGCTTCCTGGGCCTGCACCAGGGAATCCTGCACCGACCAGTGCATGAGGGCCGCATCGGCCTGCTGCCGGCCTTCCGCCTCGTAGCGCTTCAGGGTGGCGGAGATCAGGTACATCTGGGCCAGGATGTCGCCGAGACGGGCGGAGATTTTTTCCTTGCGCTTCAGACCGCCGCCCAGGACCAGCATGGAGACGTCGGAAAGGAAGGCGAAGGCAGAGGAGAAGCGGGTCAGCTGCTGGTAGTAGCGGCGGGTCTCCGGCGCCACGTCGGCACCGACGCCGGCGAAGCGGGCACCGGTCAGGCCCAGCAGCAGGGCGCGCACGCCGTTGCCGATGGAGAAGCCCATGTGGCCGAACAGGGCCTTATCGAAGCCGACCAGGTCGTTCTTCTGGGCGGCCTGCATTTCGGCCAGCACGAAGGGATGGCAGCGGATGGCGCCCTGACCGAAGATGATCAGGCTGCGGGTGAGGATGTTGGCGCCTTCCACGGTGATGCCGATGGGGATCTGCTGGTAGGCACGGCCGAGGAAGTTGGAGGGGCCGAGGCAGATGCCCTTGCCGCCGATCACGTCCATGCCGTCATTGACCACCTTGCGGGCCCGTTCGGTGACGTGGTACTTGGCGATGGCGGAGACCACGGAGGGCTTCTCGCCCAGATCGACGGCGCCGGCGGTCATGACCCGGGCGGCGTCCATCATGTAGGTGTAGGCGCCGATGCGGGTGAGGGCCTCTTCCACGCCTTCGAACTTGCCCACGGCCATCTTGAACTGGCTGCGGACCCGGGCGTAGGCGCCGACGGCGCGGGCGGTGAGCTTGGCCATGCCGGTGTTGGAGGACGGCAGGGAGATGGAGCGGCCGGCAGCCAGGCACTCCATCAGCATGCGCCAGCCCTGGCCGGCCATCTTGGGGCCGCCGATGATGAACTCCAGGGGCATGAAGACTTCCTTGCCCCGGGTCGGACCGTTGTGGAAGGCGGCGTTCAGAGGGAAGTGGCGGGTGCCGATTTCCACGCCGGGGTGGTCGTTGGGAACCAGGGCGCAGGTGATGCCGATATCCTTCTTGTCGCCCAGCAGGCCCTGGGGATCGTAGAGACGGAAGGCCAGGCCGAGTACGGTGCACACCGGGCCCAGGGTGATGTAGCGCTTGTCCCAGGTGACCTTCATGCCCAGCACTTCCTGGCCCTGCCACATGCCCTTGCAGACCACGCCGTAGTCGGGGATGGAGGCCGCATCGGAACCGGCCCAGGGGCTGGTGAGGGCGAAGGCGGGCACGTCGACGCCCTTGGCCAGGCGGGGCAGGTAGTGGTTCTTCTGCTCGTCGGTGCCGTAGTGCAGCAACAGCTCGGCCGGGCCGAGGGAGTTGGGCACCATGACGGACACGGCCAGGGCGGAGGAACGGGTGGACAGCTTGGTCACCACCTGGGAATGGGCGTAGGCGGAGAATTCCAGGCCGCCGTACTTCTTCGGGATGATCATGCCGAGGAAGCCCTTGTCCTTGATGTACTGCCACACATCGGGCGGCAGGTCATACAGCTCGTGGGAGACCTTCCAGTCGTCGGTCATGGCGCAGGCCTGATCGACCTCGTTGTCCATGAAGGCCTGTTCTTCGGCCGTCAGCTTGGGCTGGGGATAGGCCATCAGCTTCTGCCAGTCGGGCTTGCCGCGGAACAGCTCGCCCTCCCACCAGACGCTGCCGGCTTCCAGCGCCTCCCGCTCCGTGTCGGACATCTGGGGCAGGATGCGCTTGTAAATGGAGAAAAGAGGCCGGCTGATCAGGGCCCGACGCAGAGGACGGACACTGATCAGCACGGCTAACGTCAAGAGTGTTGCCACACTCAACAGAGGGATGATGCTCATGGATGCTGTCTCCTTTTATGGTCTCGCGGCCAATCTGTGTCGGCTCTTCGAGTTGTTATTCCGTGGTTACTACAAGGTTTGCAACTTCAGCTTTCGAACTGGGGCAACTGGGCACGCAGGCCGCCGAGGAGGAAGGACATGAGCCGGGGCAGCAGCTTGTCCAACCCCTCGTCCGCCTCCTGGGGCTCGATGCCCCAGTCGGTGACGATGCGCAGGGCGTCCGTACCGGCGATGGCGTAGTACGTGGCGCCGAGCATGAAATGGAAGCGCCAGACGATTTCCGCCTTCGGCACATCCGGCAGGGCCTTGAACAGGGCCTGCTTGTAACGGTCCACCACCCCGGCGTATTCCTCGGCGAAGAAGGCGCGGATGAAACCGGAGGGTTCAGTCATGGTGCGGCCGATCAGGCGCAGGAAGGTGCGCCCGCCCAAGGCCTCATGCTCGGCCATGCGGATCAGGGTGCCAAAGAAGGCATCGACGATCAGGGACGGCTTGAGGGGCTTGCCGGCGGCTTCGGCCTCCAGCTCGTCGAGGATGCGCAGGCGCTCCTGGTTGAGCCAGGTGAGACGGCGGCGGAACACTTCCTGGATCAGCTGTTCCTTGGAGCCGAAGTGGTAATTCACCGCGGCCAGATTGACCCCGGCGGCGCCGGTGATCATGCGCATGGAGGTCCCTTCGAACCCGTTCTCGGTGAACAGGTGTTCGGCGGCGTCAAGAATGCGCTCCCGGGTATCGGCGCTGTTCTTGGCATCGGCGGGCGGCAGGGACTGGGCAGCTTGGGTCATGTTGGGGCGAGCTAAATTCAAACGAGTGTTTGAATCATATGTTTAAAAAAAATGAAGTGCAATAGATTCGGTAAAGTTTTTTCAAGAGGTCTTTACACGGCCACCGGCACCGGTCTGAATGCCAATAGGGACGCCACTTTCCAGGCACGGCAGTCCATCAGGCCCGTCCCTTCTGCCTCCCGGGCCGGCACCATTGCGGCGCCACACCCCCGCCCGTCCCGCTGTCAGGAAATCCCGCACAAGTGCCGGGGCCCGGCGGCGGCCCCCTGCTAGAATTGGGCCATGCGCCGCTCATCCTCTGCCCACCTGCCCCGCCCTGCCGGCGAAGTCCATGCCTGGCCCACCATCCGCACCCTGTTTCCCTACCTGTGGCAGTACAAGTGGCGGGTTTCCGCCGCCCTGATCGCCCTGGTCAGCGCCAAGCTGGCCAGCGTCGCCGTGCCCCTGGTGTTCAAGCAGATGATCGACAGCCTGTCGCCCCAGGAGACGGCCCTGGCCCTGCCGGTGCTGCTGCTCCTGCTCTACGGCGGTCTGCGCTTCGGCACTGCCCTGTTCACCGAGCTGCGGGAAATGCTCTTCGCCCGGGTCACCCAGCGGGCGGTGCGGCGCATCGCCCTGGAGGTGTTCCGCCACCTGCATTCCCTCTCCCTGCGTTTCCACCTGGACCGCCAGACCGGCGGCGTCTCCCGGGACATCGAACGGGGCTCCCGCTCCATCTCCAGCCTGATCAGCTACACCCTCTATTCCATCCTGCCCACCCTGGTGGAGCTGGGCCTGGTGCTGGGCATCCTGCTGACCCACTACGACTGGGTCTTCGCCGCCATCACCGCCGCCTCCCTGGTGGCCTACATCGTGTTCACCGTTCAGGTGAGCAACTGGCGCATCGGCATCCGCCGCGCCGTCAATGAAATGGATTCGGCCGCCAACTCCCGGGCCATCGACAGCCTGCTCAACTACGAGACGGTGAAGTACTTCAACAACGAGGACTACGAGGCCAGGCGCTACGACAGCCAGATGCAGCAGTGGGAGGATGCCGCCACCCGCAGCCAGGTCACCCTCTCCTTCCTCAATCTGGGGCAGCAGGCCATCATCGCCGCCGGCGTCACCCTGATGATGTGGCGCGCCACCGCCGGCGTGGTAGCCGGCACCATGACCATCGGCGACCTGGTGCTGGTCAATGCCTTCCTCATCCAGCTGTACATGCCCCTCAACTTCCTCGGCGTGGTGTACCGGGAAATCCGCCAGGCCCTCACCGACATCGAGCGCATGTTCAAGCTGCTCGGCGAAAACCGGGAAGTGGCCGACGCCCCGGACGCCATCGCCCTGCCACCGGGCCCGGCGGAGGTGCGCTTTGAGGCGGTGGATTTCGCCTACGATGCGGCCCGCCCGATCCTGCACGACCTCTCCTTCACCATTCCCTCGGGCCACACCCTGGCGGTGGTGGGACACTCCGGCGCCGGCAAGTCCACCCTGTCGCGCCTGCTCTACCGCTTCTACGACGTCAGCGGCGGCGCCATCCGCATCAACGGCCTGGACCTGCGCCAGATGACCCAGGACAGCCTGCGCAGCGCCATCGGCATCGTCCCCCAGGACACGGTGCTGTTCAACGACACCCTCATCTACAACATCCAGTACGGCCGCCCCGGCGCCACCCGGGAGGAAGCCATTGCCGCCGCCCGGGCCGCCCAGCTGGAGGCCTTCGTCGAATCCCTGCCGGAGAAGTGGGAAAGCCGGGTGGGCGAACGGGGCCTCAAGCTTTCCGGCGGCGAGAAGCAGCGGGTGGCCATCGCCCGGGCCCTGCTGAAGAACCCGCCCATCCTCATTTTCGACGAAGCCACCTCGGCCCTGGACTCCAAGACCGAGAAGGCCATACAGGCCCAGCTGGAGCTGGCGGCCCGGGGCCGCACCACCCTCATCATCGCCCACCGCCTGTCCACCGTGATGGAGGCGGACGAAATCCTGGTGCTGGAGGCCGGCCGCATCGTCGAACGGGGCCGCCACGCCGAGCTGCTGGCCGCCGGCGGCGCCTACGCCCAGATGTGGGCCCTGCAGCAGCAGGAAGAACTGGGCGCCGCCCTGGCAGACGACGCCCCCAGCCTGGAGCCGGCCTGATGCGCCGTACCGTGCCGGCACCGGCGGCGATGACGGCGGCCGCCTGACCATGTCCAGATCCGCCCACCCCAGCCTGCCCTCCCGCGCCCGCCGCCGGCTGCGGCGCCAGCCCCTGCCGCCGCGGCTCACCGCCCTGGTGGTGCTGGTGGTGCCCATGGCCATGACCCTGTTCAGCTGGCAGCAGCTGCGCCACATGGAACAGCAGCAGGCCAGCGCCGCCTTCTCCCGGGAAGCCTCCCGGGTCTCCGCGGCGATGGAGGAACGGCTCAACGACTACGCCCAGGTGCTGCGCGGCGGCTCCGGCTTCCTCCACGCCACTCCCAATCCCTCCCGCCAGGCCTGGCACCAGTTCAGCGAACAGCTGGAACTGTCGCGCAAGGTGCCGGGCATGCTGGTGCTGGGCTACCTGCCCCGGGTCGCGGCAGCCGACTTGCCGGCCTTCACCCAGCGCATGCGGGAGCGGGAAGGCGTCACCGGTTTTTCGGTGCGCCCCCCCGGTCCCCGGGATGAATACTTCCCGGTGGCCTTCATGGCGCCGGAGGCGCCCCTGCGCAGCGCCTTCGGCTTCGACGTGGCCTCCGAGCCGACCCGCCGGGAGGTGCTGCAGGCCGCCCGGGACATGGGCGTGGTGGCCATGTCCGGCCCCATCCGCCTGATGGCGGACCCGGAACATGCTTCCCCCAGCCTGCTCATGGTCGCTCCCCTGTACAGCACCAACGGCGTGCCGACCATCCAGGAGCAGCGGCGGCAGGCACTGCAGGGCTATGTCTTCACCCTGTTCCGGGTGGATGAATTCGTCGACAGCCTCAGCCTCAGCGGCAGCGCCCAACTCAATATCCGCATCAGCGACGACAGCGGCGGCAGCAGCCAGACCAAGCACCTCTACGGCGCCAGCGGCAGCGGCCCCAGCAATCCCCTGTCCGAGGAGCGCAGCTTCTACTTCGGCGGCCGTTCCTGGCAGCTGCACCTGGAAAGCCAGGACCCGCCGGAGCAGGGCCCCGAGCTGCCCAGTTCCCGCATCCTGCTTTTTTCCGGCACCGCCATCAGCATGCTGTTGGCCCTCCTGACCCTGCGTCTGGGCAGCCGGCGCAGCTTCGCCGAACAGCTGGCCCGCCGCCTCAGCCACGAATGGGCAGAGGCCAACAGCCGCCTCACCGGCGTCTTCGCCGCCCTGCCCGACCTCATGTTCGAGCTGGACCGGGACCGCTGCTTCCGCCACTATCACGCCCCCAACGAAGGCGAGCTGTTCGTGCCGCCCCACAGCTTCCTCGGCCGCCATCCCCGGGACATCCTGCCGGCCTCCCTGGTAACGCAGCTGGAGCAGTGCTGCGACCGGATCGATGCCGGCGTGCGCCTGCAGATCATGGAGTACCAGCTGCCCCGCCACGACGGAGAGATCGGCGAGTACGAGGCCCGCATCACGGCCATCGGCGAAGGCGGCTACCTGATGGTGGTGCGCAACGTCTCCGAGGTGCGCCGCACCCAGCAGGCCCTGCTGCAGGCCAACGCCCGCATGAAGTCGGTGTTCGACTCGGCCACCGAAGTCTCCATCATCACCACCGACACCGAAGGCCTCATCACGGTCTTCAACCGGGGGGCGGAGAAGATGCTCGGCTACAGCGCCGCGGCCATGGTCGGCCAGGCCACCCCCGCCATCCTGCACCTGCCGGAGGAGGTGGAAGCCAGGGCTGCCGAACTGAGCCGGGAATTCGGCTGGAAGATCCAGGGCTTCGAGATTTTCGTCACCCGGGCCCGCCTCACCGGAGCGGAGCGGCGCGAGTGGACCTATGTGCGCCAGGACGGCAGCCACCTGACGGTGAGCCTGGTGGTGACGGCCGTCTACGACGAAGCCCACAACGTCACCGGCTTCCTCGGCGTGGCCGTGGACATTACCGCCCTGAAGACGGCGGAGGCCGAATTGCGCCGACACCGGGACCATCTGCAGGAGCTGGTCAGCGAGCGCAGCGCCGACCTGCTGGTGGCCAAGGAGGCGGCCGAGTATGCCAACCACACCAAGTCCGAGTTCCTCGCCAACATGTCCCATGAACTGCGCACCCCGATGCACGCCATCCTCAGCTTTGCCGGCCTGGGCCTGAGTCGGGCCGGCAGCATTCCGGGGGCGGAAAAGCTCAACCACTATTTCCAGCGCATTCGGGAAAGCGGGGAGCGGCTTCTGGCCCTGGTGAACGACCTGCTCGACCTGTCCAAGCTGGAGGCGGGCAAGATGTCCTTCGAGCCGCGGCCGGTGAATCTGCGTCCCCTGATCCGGGAGGCCGCCGGCGAAATGGAGTCCCTGCTGCAGGAGAAGAGCCTGCATCTGGTGCTCGACGAACGAGGGCCGGCAGAGGTTTACTGCGACCCCCTGCGCTTCGGCCAGCTGATCCGCAACCTGCTCTCCAACGCCATCAAGTTCTCCCCCGTGGGCGGCGTCATCCAGGTGGGCTTTGCCCCCACCACGCTCTCTTCGGGCCGCCGCAGCGGCGACCGGGGCAATCGCAGCGCCGTGGAGATGACGGTGCGCGACGAAGGGGTCGGCATTCCGGTGGACGAACGGGAACTGGTCTTCGACAAGTTCGCCCAGAGCAGCAAAACCAAGACCGGCGCCGGCGGCACCGGCCTCGGGCTGGCAATATGTCGCGAAATCGCCCTGGCCCATCGCGGTACCATTGTGGCCAGAGGCAACGACGGCCCCGGCACCTGCCTCGCCGTGACCCTGCCGACCCCGGAAGCCAGCCCCTCCATCGAGGATAGAGCATGACCCATCACCTGCTGATAGTGGACGACGAGCCCCTCAACCTGGAAATCCTGTCCGAGTATTTCGACGGCCAGGGCTACCGCCTGAGCATGGCGGAGAACGGCGAGGCGGCCTGGGCCATGCTGAGGCAGCATCCGGATGTGGATCTGGTGCTGCTCGACCGCATGATGCCCGGCATCGACGGCGTCGAGTTGCTCAAGCGCATCAAGGCCGACCCGGAACTGAAGCCCATTCCGGTCATCATGCAAACTGCCGCCTCCGCCCCAGAACAGGTGCGGGAAGGACTGCTGGCCGGCGCCCTGTACTACCTGACCAAGCCCTACGAGCGGGACTCCCTGCTCTCCATCGTGCGCGCCGCTCTCACCGACGGCAACACCCGCCGCGATCTGCAACAGCGCCTGCGCGAGCACACCAATGCCCTGCGCCTGATGGAGTCGGCCCGTTTCAGCCTGTCCACCCTGGACGAAGTCGGCTGCCTGGCCGTCTTCCTGGCCCAGGCCTGTCCCGAACCGGAAGGGGCCGTCCTCGGACTGTCCGAATTGCTGGTCAATGCCATCGAGCACGGCAACCTGGGCATTTCCTATGAGGAGAAATCATCCCTGAAACGCAGTGACCGCTGGCAGGAGGAAATCAGCCGCCGCCTGCAATTGCCGGAGAATGCAGGCAAGCGGGTGGATGTCACTTTCGAACGGGACGGGAGCACCATCCGCATCTGCATCACCGACCAGGGCGAGGGCTTCGACTGGAACCGCTACCTGGATTTCGATCCGGCCCGGGCCTTCGACCCCAACGGCCGCGGCATTGCCATGGCCCGCCTGGGCAGCTTCCAGGACCTGCAGTACCAGGGCAAGGGCAACGTGGTCCTGGCCACCATCGGCGAGACGCTCCCGTGACGCGCAAGAGCCCGCCCCTGCGCATTCTGGTGGCCGACGACTCCCCCAGCATCCGCCAGATTCTGCTGGCCCTGCTGGGACGCCAGGGACACCAGGTGATCGCAGCCGAGGACGGCCAGCAGGCCCTGGATCTGTTCCACCGCCACCAGCCCGACCTGCTGCTGCTCGACATCATGATGCCCGTCCTCGACGGCATGGAGGTGGCACGGCGTATCCGGGCAGAAAAGCTGGATCGCTGGGTGCCCATCATTTTCCTCTCGGCCCTGGACCGGCGCGAGAATCTGGTGGCGGGCCTGGAGGCCGGCGGCGACGACTTCCTCGCCAAGCCCCTGGATTTTGCCCTGCTCGATGCCCGCATCCGCTCCATGCACAAGGCCCTGGACCTGCAACGCCAGGCGCGGGAGTCCTATCGGCAGTTGAAGGCCATTTCCGACAACGTCCTCGATGCCATCGTCACCATCGACGTCCACGGCCGCATCCTCTCCTGCAACCAGGCCACCGAACGGATTCTCGGCTGGCGCCCGGAGGAACTGCGGGGCCAGAACGTCAATGTGCTGATGCCCGAGCCCTATCACTCGCGCCACAACGACTACATGCGGGCCTACGTGGAAGGCGGTCCGCCCAATGTCTTCGGTTACGGGCGCGAACGCCCCGCCCTACGCAAGGACGGCACTGTCTTCCCCGCCGAGCTGGCGGTCACGGAAATCCGCGACGGTTCCCAGCGCATTTTCATCGGCCTGCTGCGGGACGTGACCGAACGCAAGAATGCCGAAATGAAGCTGATGGAGAATGCGGCGGCCCTACAGCAGTACTACGATCAAGCAGAAGAGGAAAACCAGCTGGCCGCCCGCCTGCTGGACAAGCAGATGCTGCGCCCGGGATTGCAGGATAGCCATGTGCACTACTGGCTCAGCGCCGCCAAGAACTTTAGCGGCGACGTGGTTGCCGCCACCCGCACCCCGGATGGTTCTCTGGTAGCCCTGCTGGCAGATGCGACGGGCCATGGCCTGACGGCGGCCATCAGCACCCTGCCCCTTCTCACCGTCTTCTATGGCATGGCGAATCGGGGCCTGCCCCTGGAAAGCATGGTAGGGGAGATGAACCGGCACCTGAAGGCATCCCTGCCCACCGGCCACTTTGTGGCGGCCAACGTGGTTCTCCTTGATCCAGCTACCGGCACCGGCCAGGCCTGGTGTGGAGGCATGCCGGAATCGTTGTTGTTGGACGGCGACGGGGAAGTCGTCCGGACCTTCGCCTCCCGCCACCTGCCATTCGGCATCCTCGGCACAGATGAATTTGAGGCAAGCATTGACACCTTCCCGTGCACACCAGGGCATCAGCTGATGCTCTATTCCGACGGCTTTAAGGAAGCGGAGGGGAAGAACGGTGCCCAACTTGGCCACGCCGGCTTGCGCGAAATCCTGCGGGGCGTGCCCCCCGAACAACGGCTAACCGCCCTGCAACAGGCATTGGCCGAACACCTGGCCGGCAGCCCTGCCCAGGACGACATTTCCGTTTTGCTCCTGGATTGCTGACGCAACACGGAGGCAAAAGTGTCGGCCCTGCGGCAAACGCAGGACGAAAAAAAAGCCAGGCAAGCGCCTGGCTTTTTTTTGGGAGACTTCAGCCTTAGGCTGCAGCTTCCTCGGCAACTTCCACAGCTTCGCCTTCCGGGCGATCCAGCAGTTCGACCAGAGCCATCGGGGCGTTGTCGCCCTGACGGAAGCCGCACTTCAGGATGCGCAGGTAGCCGCCGTTGCGGGTGGCAAACCGGGGACCCAGCACGTCGAAGACCTTGACGACCATGTCGCGGTCGCGCAGGCGGTCGAAGGCCAGACGGCGGTTAGCCAGGCTGGGCTTCTTGCCCAGGGTGATGATCGGTTCCACCACGCGGCGCAGCTCCTTGGCCTTGGGCAGGGTGGTCTTGATCACTTCGTGCTTGAGCAGGGAATTGCTCATGTTGCGCAGCATGGCCAGACGGTGGGCGCTGGTCCGGTTCAGCTTGCGAAGACCGTTACGGTGACGCATTTTCTAATCCTCTCTCGTTCGGGCCGCGTTAGACTTTTTCCAGACCCGCGGGCGGCCAGTTTTCCAGCTTCATGCCCAGAGTCAGGCCGCGGGCGGCCAACACTTCCTTGATTTCATTCAGCGACTTGCGACCCAGGTTCGGGGTCTTCAGCAGCTCGTTCTCGGTCCGCTGAATCAGATCACCGATGTAATAGATGTTCTCGGCCTTGAGGCAGTTGGCGGAGCGCACCGTCAGTTCCAGGTCATCCACCGGGCGCAGCAGGATCGGATCCACCTGCACCGGCTTCTGGGCCTCGACCATGGGGGCAGTGCCTTCCAGGTCGGCGAACACAGACAGTTGCTCCATCAGGATGCGGGCCGCAGTGCGGATCGCTTCCTCGGGCTCGATAACACCGTTGGTCTCGATGTCCATGACCAGCTTGTCCAGGTCGGTACGCTGCTCGACGCGAGCGCTTTCAACCAGATAGCTGACACGACGGACCGGGCTGAAAGAAGCATCCAGCACCAGTTGGCCGATATTCTTGGTATCACCCAGATTGCGCATGGTACCGGGGACATAGCCGCGGCCCTTTTCCACCTTGATCTCCATGGACAGCTTGCCGCCGGAGGAGATGTGGGCGATCACGTGATCGGGGTTGATGATCTCGACGTCGTGGGTGGTCTCAATATCGGAGGCGCGGACAATGCCCTCGCCATCCTTACTGAGCTTCAGCACGACTTCGTCGCGACCGTGGAGCTTGAAAACGATACCCTTCAGATTCAGAAGGATATCAACGACATCTTCCTGCACGCCATCGATGGTCGAGTACTCGTGCAGGACGCCGTCGATGCTCACGTCGGTCGGCGCGTAGCCGGGCATCGAGGAAAGCAGAATACGCCGCAGGGCATTGCCCAGGGTGTGACCGTAGCCGCGTTCAAACGGCTCCATCACAACCCGGGCCTGTACCGGCGACAGGCTCTGCACATCGATGATGCGCGGTTTCAGAAGTCCAGTGCTTTGCATGTGCTGTCCTTTGCCTGTTCAGTCAGCCTGCCTGGCATTACTTCGAATAAAGTTCGATGACCAGGCTTTCGTTGATGGTGGAAGGCAGTTCGGAACGGATCGGAGCAGCCTTGAAGGTGCCCTTGCCATTCTTCGCGTCCACATCCAGCCACTCGGGGAAGCCGCGAGATTCGGCAGCCGCCAGGGCAGCCTTCACACGCAGGGAACCACGGGAGCGCTCGGTCAGCTCCACCACGTCGCCGGGGCGAACTTGGTAGGAGGGGATGTTCACACGCTTGCCATTCACCAGCACGCCGTTGTGACGGACGATCTGGCGGGATTCGGAGCGGGAAGCGCCGAAGCCCATGCGATAGGCCACGGAATCCAGACGGGACTCCAGCAGCTGCAGCAGGTTTTCGCCGGTCACGCCCTTACGACGGTCGGCTTCTTTGTACACGCTACGGAATTGGCCTTCCAGCACGCCGTAGATGCGACGGATCTTCTGCTTTTCACGCAGATGCACGCCGTAGTCGGACAGGCGCTGGCCAGACTTCTGACCATGCTGACCGGGGGCGTAGGCACGGCGCTCAACAGAGCACTTGTCGGTGTAGCACTTCTCGCCTTTGAGGAAGAGCTTTTCGCCTTCGCGGCGGCACTGACGGCATTTCGGATCGAGGTTACGAGCCACGAGTCACTCCTTAAATGCGACGCTTCTTCGGCGGACGGCAGCCGTTATGCGGCACAGGCGTCACGTCGGAGATTGCGGTGATCTTCATACCCAGGGCGTTCAGGGCGCGCACGGCGGATTCGCGGCCGGGGCCGGGTCCCTTGATGCGCACTTCCAGATTCTTCACGCCACACTCTTGAGCAGCCTTGCCGGCAGCCTCGGCTGCCACCTGAGCGGCAAACGGAGTGGACTTGCGAGAGCCCTTGAAGCCAGCACCACCGGAGGTTGCCCAAGACAGGGCATTACCTTGACGGTCGGTGATGGTGATGATGGTGTTGTTGAACGAGGCGTGAATATGGGCAATGCCCTCGGCCACGTTCTTCTTGACCTTTTTACGTACTTTGGCAGCAGTCTTAGCCATTTCCTATCCTCTTATTTGCCCTTTTGGACAGCCTTGCGCGGGCCCTTGCGGGTACGCGCGTTGGTGCGGGTACGCTGACCACGCACGGGCAGACCCTTGCGGTGACGCAGGCCACGATAGCAGCCAAGGTCCATCAGACGCTTGATGCTCATGGTCACTTCACGGCGGAGGTCACCCTCGACAGTGAACTTACCAACTTCATCACGCAGGCGTTCCATCTCGGCGTCGGACAGGTCCTTCACCTTGGTCGAACGAACGACACCCGCTGCGTCACAGATCTTCTGTGCGCGGGTGCGACCAACGCCGAAAATCGCGGTCAACGCGATCTCAGCGTGTTTGTGGTTGGGAATATTTACCCCAGCGATACGGGCCATTAAGTCACCCCGGAAAAGCGAAACCTACAATTATACCGATGAATCGTACTTCGATTCAACCCGAATATCGACGCAACACCAGCTTTCGCCGGTTGCAATTAGCCCTGGCGCTGCTTATGGCGCGGATCAGTGCAAATCACGCGCACAATGCCATTGCGACGAATGATCTTGCAGTTGCGGCAAATCTTTTTTACCGATGCCAGCACTTTCATTTTTAGCTCCTTGATTCAGGGCGCTTGGCGCAGCCAGCCATTAACCCGATTACTTCTTAGCGTAGAGATTCTTGAAACCTTATTTGGCGCGGAAAACGATGCGGGCCCGGGATAAGTCATAGGGCGTCAACTGCACCGTCACCTTGTCGCCTGGCAGGATACGGATGTAATGCATCCGCATCTTGCCGGATATGAAGCCGAGGACCATGTGGCCGTTTTCCAGCTTCACTCTGAACGTCGCATTGGGAAGGTTTTCTACCACTTCCCCCTGCATTTCAATCAGATCTTCCTTCGCCATCCTAGCTCTGGTCTGTCTGGAGCCGGCCTACTTCATTGCCGGGAAGCCACCGCCCTTGAAGTTAGCTTTCTTGAGCAGGCTTTCGTATTGATGGGACATGACATAGGCCTGGACCTGGGACATGAAATCCATGGTCACGACCACGATAATCAGCAAGGAAGTACCACCGAAATAGAACGGCACGTTCCACTTCAAAATCAGAAACTCAGGCAGCAGACACACCAGGGTGATGTAGCCGGCGCCAACCAGGGTCAGGCGCATGAGAATCTTGTCAATGTAGCGGGCAGTCTGCTCGCCAGGACGAATCCCGGGCACGAAGGCCCCGCTCTTCTTCAGGTTGTCCGCGGTTTCCTTGGAGTTGAACACCAGGGCGGTATAGAAGAAGCAGAAGAAGACGATCGCGGCGGCGTAGAGCATCACGTAGATCGGTTGGCCAGGCGACAGGGTGGCGGCAAAGTCCTTCAGCCAGCGCATGGATTCGCCGGAACCGAACCAGCCGGCAACGGTCGCCGGGAAAAGAATGATCGAGGAAGCGAAGATGGGGGGAATGACACCAGCCATGTTCAGCTTCAGCGGCAGATGGGAGCTCTGACCGCCATAAACCTTGTTGCCAACCTGGCGCTTGGCATAGTTGACCAGAATCTTGCGCTGGCCCCGCTCGACGAACACCACAAAGGCGGTGACGAAGAACACCAGAATCGAAATCACGATTGCGGTCAGCGGATGCATGGCACCGGTACGAACCAGCTCCAGCAGGCCGCCGATGGCGTTGGGCAGACCCGCAGCGATACCGGCAAAGATGATGATGGAAATACCGTTGCCCAGACCACGTTCGGTAATCTGTTCGCCCAGCCACATCAGGAACATGGTGCCCGTCAGCAGGGTGGCCACGGTCGTCAGGCGGAACAGGAAGCCAGGCTCCAGGACCAGCCCGGGCTGTGCCTCAAGGGCAATTGCGATGCCCAACCCCTGAAACAGGGCGAGCGCCACTGTGCCATAGCGGGTGTATTGGGTAATCTTGCGCCGCCCGGCTTCACCTTCCTTCTTCAGCGCCTCGAGCTGAGGGCTGGCCACCGCCATCAACTGCATGATGATGGAGGCGGAGATGTAGGGCATGATGCCAAGGGCGAAAATGGTAAAGCGAGACAGGGCGCCACCGGAGAACATGTTGAACATGCCCAGGATGCCGCCCTGCTGGCTTTGGAAGAGTTCGGCCAGCACATTGGCGTCGATCCCGGGAACCGGGATGTGGGCGCCGATGCGATAAACGACCAGGGCACCAAGCAGGAACCATAGACGGCGTTTCAGATCGCCGAACTTGCCGCCTTTGCTGACTACGTTATTGGTCGCCAAAACCGAACTTCCTCGCGCTACGTTAGAAACGATTACTCAGCCACGGAGCCGCCGGCAGCCTCGATGGCGGCCTTGGCACCCTTGGTGGCACCCACGCCCTTGAGCGCAACCTTGCGGCTGATCTCACCGGACAGGATGACCTTGGCGGACAGTGCATTGCCAGCCACCAGACCGGCCTGCTTCAGTACCAGCAGATCGATCTCGTCGACGGGCAGACCCTGGATCTCGGACAGACGAACTTCCACGTTGCGGGCATTCGTCAGGGAGACGAAACCGCGCTTCGGCAGACGGCGGTGCAGAGGCATTTGACCGCCTTCGAAACCGACCTTGTGGAAGCCGCCGGAACGGGACTTCTGACCCTTGTGGCCACGGCCACAGGTCTTGCCCAGGCCGGAGCCGATACCGCGACCGACA
This sequence comes from Azospira sp., assembly GCF_030247495.1. Taxonomy (NCBI): domain Bacteria; kingdom Pseudomonadati; phylum Pseudomonadota; class Betaproteobacteria; order Rhodocyclales; family Rhodocyclaceae; genus Azospira; species Azospira sp. The sequence goes on from NZ_JAOTRW010000008.1 coordinate 214,276, forward strand.
CGCTTCTTGGCGTGCTTGGCGCCTTCTGCGGGCTTGATGGTATTCAGTTGCATGTTAGCCCTCGCACTTCAGCAGGTACGAAACCTTGTTGATCATGCCGCGCACAGCAGGCGTGTCCTGCAGCACGGAAGAGGAGTTCAGCCGGCGCAGGCCCAGGCCGCGCACGGTGGCGCGGTGGTCCTGCTTGGTGCCGATCAGGCTCTTGACGAGCGTAACCTTGATAGTCTTCTCAGCCATTTCTTACCCCAGGATGTCTTCAACGGACTTGCCGCGCTTGGCAGCAATTTCCGCCGGAGTGTTCATCGCCAGCAGGCCGTTCAGAGTGGCACGGACGATGTTGTAAGGATTGGTGGAGCCGTGAGCCTTGGCCACGACGTTGGTCACACCCATCACTTCGAACACGGCGCGCATGGCACCGCCGGCGATGATGCCGGTACCGTCGGCAGCGGGCATCATCAGAACGGTGGAGGAACCATGCTTACCAACAACGGCGTGCTGCAGGGTGCCGTTCTTCAGGCTGACTTTTTCCATCTTGCGACGGGCTTCGTCCATTGCCTTTTGCACGGCAACGGGCACTTCGCGGGACTTGCCCTTGCCCATGCCAACGCCGCCGTCGCCATCACCCACCACGGTCAGGGCGGCGAAGCCCAGAATCCGACCGCCCTTCACCACCTTGGTGACGCGGTTGATGGAGATCATCTTTTCGCGCAGACCGTCGTCGCGCTCGTCTGCCTGCTGGGGCTTCTTGGTTTGCGGTTTTGCCATAATTAACCTCGAACTTTCCTTCAGGCCGATCAGAACTTCAGACCGTTTTCGCGTGCGGCTTCAGCCAGGGCCTTGACACGACCGTGGTACTGGAAGCCGGCACGGTCGAAAGCGACCTGCTCGATGCCCGCCTTCTTGGCGCGCTCGGCGATGAGCTTACCGATGGCGGCAGCAGCATTCACATTGCCGCCATTCGGCAGATCCTTGCGCACTTCAGGTTCCAGGGAAGAGGCAGCAGCCAGAACCTTGGACCCGCAGGGAGAAATAACTTGAGCATAGATGTGGCTGTTGGTGCGGAACACGCACAGACGGACGGCCTTCAGCTCGGCGATTTTGGCCCGGGTTTTACGGGCACGACGCAAGCGCGACTGTTTTTTGTCAATCATTTCGCCACCTTACTTCTTCTTGGTTTCCTTGAGCGCGACCACTTCGTCGGCATACCGCACGCCCTTGCCCTTATAGGGTTCAGGCTTACGATAAGCGCGAACTTCAGCCGCTACCTGCCCCACCGCCTGCTTGTCCACACCCTTGATGAGGATTTCAGTCTGGCTCGGAGTCTCCACCTTGACGCCAGCAGGCATCTTGTGGGCCACCGGATGGGAAAAGCCGAGGGTCAGGTTCAGGGTGTCGCCCTGGGCCTGAGCACGGTAACCCACGCCGACCAGCGTCAGCTTGCGCTCAAAACCCTTGGTAACACCGGTCACCATATTGTTCAGATTGGCACGCATGGTGCCCCACAGAGCACCAGCACCTTCAACGCCTTCCACCGGGGAGCAAACCAGTTGCTCGCCCTCGACCTTCACGACCACAGCCGGGTTGGCCTTCAGCTTCAGCACGCCAAGGGGGCCCTTGACGGAGATCTCTTCACCCAGAGCAACTTCCACACCCTTGGGCAGCGAAATAGGATTCTTACCTACACGGGACATGGTTCCCCCTTACGCAACGATGCAGAGGACTTCGCCACCCACGTTCTGGGTGCGTGCCTTGCGGTCGGTCATGACGCCCTTGGGGGTGGACACGATTGCCACGCCCAGGCCATTCATAACACGCGGAATATCCTGGCTGCCCTTATAGACACGCAGACCAGGCCGGGAGACGCGCTCGATGCGCTCAATAACCGGGCGGCCGGCGTAGTACTTCAGGGCAATCTCCAGAGAAGCCTTGCCTTCGATTTCGCGCACGGCGAAATCATCAATATAACCTTCGCCCTTAAGGACGTCGGCAATCGCCACTTTCAGCTTGGAGCAGGGCATCGTTACGGATGCCTTCTCGGCCTGCTGGGCGTTGCGGATGCGGGTCAGCATGTCCGCGATCGGATCGCTCATAGCCATCTTTATTCCTCCTGCTTACCAGCTGGCCTTGGTCATACCGGGAATCTCGCCCTTGAAGGCGGCTTCACGGAGCTTGTTGCGGCACAGGCCGAACTTGCGGAAAACACCGCGCGGACGACCGGTTACTTGGCAACGATTGCGCAGACGGGCGGGGCTGGAATTGCGCGGCAGTGCCTGCAGCTTCAGACGAGCCTCGAAGCGCTCGGCGTCAGAAAGGCTCTGATTGTCGATAACGGCCTGCAGGGCAGCACGCTTGGCAGCGTACTTTTCCACGAGCGCGCGACGCTTCTCTTCGCGATTGATGAGTGACAGTTTTGCCATTATCGCCTCAATTCTTGAAGGGGAACTTGAAGGCAGACAGGAGGGCCTTGGCTTCCTCGTCGCTCTTCGCGGTGGTGGTAATGCTGATATTCATCCCGCGCAGAGCATCGATCTTGTCGTACTCGATTTCGGGGAAAATGATCTGCTCTTTCACACCCATGTTGTAGTTGCCACGGCCGTCGAAGCCCTTGCCAGCCACGCCGCGGAAGTCACGCACGCGGGGCAGGGAAACGGTGATCAGGCGATCCAGGAACTCGAACATGCGGGGGCCACGCAGGGTGACCATGCAACCGATGGGGTAGCCGTCACGAATCTTGAAGCCAGCGATGGACTTGCGGGACTTGGTGACAACGGGCTTCTGACCAGCGATCTTCTGCATGTCGCCGACGGCATTTTCCAGGATCTTCTTGTCCTGAACAGCTTCGCCGACACCCATGTTCAGGGTGATCTTGGTGATGCGCGGCACTTCCATAACGGACTTGTAGCCGAACTGCTTGGTCAGCTCAGGCACCACGCTAGCTTTGTAGTAGTCGAAAAAACGCGCCATGACTATTCCTTAAGCGTCCAGGGTTTCGCCATTGGACTTGAACACGCGCACTTTCTTGCCGTCTTCAAGAATCTTGAAGCCAACGCGGTCAGCCTTCTGGGTCGCAGCATTGAACAGCGCGACGTTAGAGATGTGAATGGGCATGTCCTTGTCGACGATGCCACCAACCACGCCCTTGATGGGATTGGGCTTGACGTGCTTCTTGGCACGGTTCACACCCTCGACCACCACATGCTCGGCATCGACACGGCGAGCAACGGTACCGCGCTTGCCCTTGTCTTTGCCGGCGATGACGACAACCTCGTCACCCTTGCGAATCTTTTCCATCACCGCTCCTTACAGCACTTCGGGCGCCAGGGACACGATCTTCATGAAGCGCTCGGTACGCAATTCGCGCGTAACCGGCCCGAAGATACGGGTACCAATGGGCTCCAGCTTGGCATTGAGGAGCACCGCCGCGTTGTTGTCGAACTTGATCAGCGAGCCATCGGGACGACGCACACCCTTGGCGGTACGAACCACCACGGCGTTATACACGTCACCCTTTTTCACGCGACCACGGGGAGCGGCGTCCTTGATAGACACCTTGATGATGTCACCAACGGCCGCATAGCGACGCTTGGAGCCGCCCAGGACCTTGATACACATCACCGAACGCGCACCGGTATTATCGGCGACGTCCAGAATCGTCTGCATCTGAATCATTATTAACTCCAACTTTTCCCGCAACGGATCGCAGGCAGTCTTGGACCCCGAAGGGGGGAGGAACTAAAACAAAGGAGCCCGGCTGACACCGGGCACCTCGAAGAAGCGGGATAGTACACGCTCCTGAGAAAACGCGCAAGCCCTTTCGGGCTTGCCCATCATTAGATGATGGTTGCCTTTTCCAGCAGCTTGGTAACGCGCCAGGCCTTGGTGCGGGACAGAGGACGGGTTTCCTCGATCTCCACCAGGTCGCCAGCCTTGGCTTCGTTGTTTTCGTTGTGCGCGTGATACTTCTTGGACTTGGTCACGATCTTGCCGTAAACCGGGTGCTTCACGCGACGTTCGATCAGGACGGTGACGGTCTTTTCCATCTTGTCGCTGACCACGCGACCGATCAGGGTACGCTTGATGCTGGTGGTCTCGCTCATTGCTGTACCGCCTTTTCACGCATAAAGGTACGAACACGCGCAATATCCTTGCGCACCTTGTTCAGCTGGCTGGTATTGGCCAGCTGCTGCGTCGCAGCCTGCATGCGCAGGCTGAACTGGGCCTTCAGGAGCTCAACCAGCTCCGTGTTCAGCTCTTCGACGCTCTTCGCTTTCAACTCATTGGCTTTCATGGATTACCCCAACTGACGGGTCACGAAGGTGACAGCGAAGGGGATCTTGGCAGCAGCAAGGGCGAACGCCTCGCGAGCCAGAGCCTCATCCACACCGTCCATCTCGTACAGAACCTTACCCGGCTGAATTTCAGCCACGTAGTATTCCGGATTACCCTTACCGTTACCCATACGGACTTCGGCAGGCTTCTTGGAAATGGGCTTGTCCGGGAACACGCGGATCCAGATACGGCCGCCCCGCTTGATGTGACGGGTCATGGCACGACGCGCAGCTTCGATCTGACGGGAAGTCAGACGCCCGCGGGCGATGGCCTTGAGACCGAATTCACCAAAGCTAACCTTGGCACCGCGGGTAGCCAGACCGGTGTTACGGCCCTTCTGCTCCTTGCGGTATTTTCTGCGATTAGGCTGCAGCATCGTTGTTACCTGCCTTTCTTACGCGCTTGGCGGGGGCCTTGTCGCCCTCCACAGCCTTGGCCTCACCTTCAGCCTTGGCCTTCACAGTACGAGTGGTCTTGGGCTTGTCGGCACCTTCGCCAGGCTTGGCGGAGCGACGGGGCTTGCGCTGCTCGTCGGCACCGGCTTCCGGAGCCACGACAGCGGGCTGGCCGTTGGCGGACATTTCACCCTTGAACACCCAGACCTTGATACCGATGATGCCGTAGGTGGTGCGGGCTTCGGAGGTGGCGTAGTCGATGTCGGCGCGCAGGGTGTGCAGGGGCACACGACCTTCGCGGTACCATTCGGTACGGGCGATTTCAGCACCGTTCAAACGGCCGGAGCTCATGATCTTGATGCCCTGGGCACCCAGACGCATGGCGTTCTGCATGGCACGCTTCATGGCACGACGGAACATGATCCGCTTTTCCAGCTGCTGGGCGATGGAGTCGCCGATCAGCTGGGCATCGAGTTCCGGCTTGCGGATTTCTTCGATGCTGACGTGGACCGGCACACCCATGATGCGCTGCAGTTCGGCGCGCAGGTTGTCGATCTCTTCGCCCTTCTTGCCGATAACCACGCCCGGACGGGCGGAGAAGATGGTGACGCGGGCGTTCTTGGCGGGGCGCTCGATGAGAACGCGGCCGACGGACGCATGTGCCAGCTTCTTCTTGAGGTAGTCACGGACCCGGATGTCTTCGTTCAGCATGGTGGCGAAGTTCTGACTGTTCGCGTACCAGCGGGAAGCCCAGTTACGGTTCACGCTGAGGCGGAACCCGGTAGGATTAATCTTCTGTCCCATAACTCTTCCTCAGTTCCCGACGGTCACGAAAATGTGGCAGGTCTGCTTGATGATGCGATTGCCACGACCCTTCGCCCGAGCGGTGAAGCGCTTCAGAGACGTACCCTGTTCGACGTGAATGGTCTTGACCTTCAGTTCGTCGATATCGGCGCCGTCATTATGCTCGGCGTTGGCGATGGCAGACTCCAGAACCTTCTTAACGATCTTTGCGCCCTTTTGGGGAGCAAAGCCCAGGATGTTGAGCGCCTGGCCCACCGGCTTACCGCGAACCAGGTCAGCCACGAGGCGACCCTTCTGGGCGGAGAGGCGGACGCCGCGCAAAATAGCACGAGTTTCCATTTGCACTCCTTTACTTCTTCGCCTTCTTGCCGGCGGTATGACCCTTGAAAGTACGGGTCAGGGAGAATTCGCCGAGCTTGTGGCCGACCATGTTTTCGGTGACATACACCGGAATATGTTGCTTGCCGTTATGCACGGCAATGGTCAGACCGACGAAATCCGGCAGCACGGTGGAGCGGCGAGACCAGGTCTTGATCGGCCGCTTGTCGTTGCCAGCACGAGCGGCGTCGACTTTCTTCAGCAGGTGGGCATCGACGAACGGGCCCTTTTTTACAGAACGTCCCATAGATCTCTACCCCTTAACGCTTGTGACGACGCTGCACGATCATGGAGTTCGTGCGCTTGTTACGACGGGTACGATAACCCTTGGTCTTGGTACCCCAAGGACTAACCGGATGCATACCAGCTGCGGTACGGCCTTCACCACCACCGTGGGGGTGATCGACCGGGTTCATGACCACGCCACGAACGGTCGGACGAACACCGCGCCAGCGCATGGCACCGGCCTTACCGATGGAACGCAGGGAGTGCTCTTCGTTACCGACTTCACCGATGGTGGCCCGGCATTCGACGTGCACACGGCGGATTTCACCGGAGCGCAGACGCAGCTGAGCGTAAGAACCTTCACGAGCCAGCAGTTGCACGGAAGTACCAGCGGCGCGAGCCAGCTGAGCACCCTTGCCGGGCAGCATTTCCACGCAGTGAATAGTGCTACCCACCGGAATGTTGCGAATCGGCAGGGCGTTGCCAGACTTGATCGGAGCTTCGGAGCCGGAGATCACTTGCTGGCCGACCACCATGCCCTTGGGGGCAATGATGTAACGGCGCTCGCCGTCGGCGTAGCACAGCAGAGCCACGTTGGCGGAACGATTGGGATCGTACTCGAGGCGCTCGACCTTGGCCGGAATGCCGTCCTTGTTGCGCTTGAAGTCGACAACACGGTAGTGCTGCTTATGACCGCCGCCCTTGTGGCGAACGGTGATGCGACCGTTGTTGTTACGACCGGAACCGCGGGTCTGCTTCTCGAGCAGGCCGGCGAACGGCTTACCCTTGTACAGATCGGGGTTGACGACCTTCACGACGGCACGGCGGCCGGCGGAAGTCGGTTTAACTTTGATCAATGCCATGTTCTTACTCCCCGGCCGCGAAATTGATTTCCTGGCCCGGCTTCAGGCTGACGTAAGCCTTCTTCCAGCTCTTGCGGCGGCCGATGAAACGACCGAAGCGCTTTTCCTTGCCCTTGACGTTGGCCACCTGAACGGACTCGACCTGCACCTTGAAGAGCAGCTCGACAGCAGCCTTGATTTCCGGCTTGGTTGCATCGGAGGCAACCTTGAAAACCACCTGCTCGTTCTTATCGGCGATGAAAGTCGCCTTTTCGGAGATTTGCGGCGCCAGCAGCACCTGCAGCAGACGTTCTTGGCTCATCCCAGCAGCTCCTCAAACTTGGCCACAGCACCCTTGGTCACGAGGACCTTGGGGAAGCGCACCAGGGACACAGGATCGGCTTCGCTAACATCCAGAACCAGCACATTGGGCAGGTTGCGGGAAGCCAGGAAGACGTTCTCATCCAGGGAATCGGTAATCACCAGCACGGACTCGTAGCCCATACCCTTGATCTTCTGGGCGAACAGCTTGGTCTTGGGAGCCTCGACAGAGAGGTTTTCCACCACGGCCAGACGGTCATCACGGACCAGCTGGGAAAGGATGGAAGCCAGACCAGCACGGTACATTTTCTTGTTCACCTTCTGAGAGAAGTTCTCCTCAGGGGAATTCGGGAAAATGCGACCGCCTCCGCGCCACAGCGGGCTGCCATTGCTACCGGAACGTGCGCGTCCGGTACCCTTCTGGCGCCAGGGCTTGGTGGTGGTGTGCCGAACTTCGGAGCGATCCTTCTGCTTGCGGTTGGCGCTACGGGCGTTGGCCTGATAGGCCACAACCACCTGGTGCACCAGCGCTTCGTTGTACTCGCGGCCGAACAGGGCATCGGAAGCCTGCAGCTTGGCAGCTTCCTGACCGTTTTCGTTGATAACTTTCAGTTCCATCACGCCCCCTTAAGCCTTGACTGCCGGACGCACGATGACGTCGGAGCCCTTGGAGCCGGGAACAGCGCCTTTCACCAGCAGCAGCTGGCGCTCGACGTCGACCCGAACCACTTCCAGGCACTGCACAGTGCTCTTCACAGCACCCAGGTGACCGGCCATGCGCTTACCCGGGAACACGCGACCCGGATCCTGCGCCATACCGATGGAACCAGGAGCATTGTGAGACACGGAGTTACCGTGGCTGGCGCGGTTGGAGCTGAAGTTGTGACGCTTGATAGCGCCGGCAAAACCCTTACCCTGGGAGGTGCCGGTGATATCGACCTTCTGGCCAACAGCGAAGATGGTGACAGCGATCTGATCGCCAGCCTTCAGGCCAGCGAGCTGCTCAGCGGTCACGGGGAATTCTTTGAGCACGTGCCCAGCTTCAACACCAGCCTTGGCCAGATGACCAGCCAGAGACTTGTTGACGCGGGAGGCACGACGCTTGCCGAAAGTCACCTGAACGGCGGCATAGCCGTCGGTTTCAGGCGTTTTGATCTGGGACACACGGTTGTTCGACACGTCCAGCACAGTCACCGGGACGGTAGCACCGTCATCAGTGAACACGCGCGTCATGCCGACCTTGCGCCCAACAAGGCCTAGACTCATGGTTATTCTCCAAATGCCGGCTGCGATTGGCCGACAAGTAAGTCAAAATGGGCGACACCAAACGGAGTCGCCCGCGGAAAAGCGGTGGATTATATACGCAACCAGTCGCTTATTGCAACTTGATTTCGACGTCAACACCAGCCGGCAGGTCGAGCTTCATCAGAGCATCAACAGTCTTGTCGGTCGGATCGATGATGTCCATCAGGCGCAGATGGGTCCGGATCTCGAACTGATCGCGGGAAGTCTTGTTCACGTGCGGGGAACGCAGCACGTCGTAACGCTGGATGCGGGTGGGCAGGGGCACGGGGCCACGAACCACAGCACCGGTACGCTTGGCGGTTTCAACGATTTCCTGAGCGGATTGGTCGATCAGGCGGTAGTCGAAGGCCTTCAGACGGATACGGATTTTCTGGTTTTGCATGATATTTCCCAAAGAGCGATGGGGCGGGTGAAAGCCCGCCCCGAATGTAAAAATTACTCGATGATCTTGGCAACCACACCGGCGCCGACGGTACGGCCGCCTTCGCGGATAGCGAAGCGCAGACCTTCTTCCATGGCGATCGGAGCGATCAGCTTCACGGTCATCTGAATGTTGTCACCAGGCATAACCATTTCCACGCCTTCGGGCAGGGAGATGGCGCCGGTCACGTCAGTGGTCCGGAAGTAGAACTGGGGACGGTAGTTGTTGAAGAACGGGGTGTGACGACCACCTTCGTCCTTGGACAGAACATACACTTCGCCAGTGAAGTGGGTGTGGGGGGTGATGGAACCGGGCTTGGCCAGCACTTGGCCACGCTCAACTTCTTCACGCTTGGTGCCGCGCAGCAGCACGCCCACGTTGTCACCAGCCTGACCTTGGTCCAGCAGCTTGCGGAACATTTCCACGCCGGTGCAGGTGGTCTTGGTGGTGGGCTTGATACCCACGATTTCGATTTCTTCGCCGACCTTGACGATGCCGCGCTCGACACGACCGGTCACCACGGTACCGCGGCCAGAGATGGAGAACACGTCTTCGATGGGCAGCAGGAAGGGCTTGTCCACAGCCCGCTCGGGGGTGGGGATGTAGCTGTCCAGAGCGTCGGCCAGGGCCAGGATGGCGGGTTCGCCGATGTCGGACTGGTCACCTTCCAGAGCCTTCAGGGCGGAGCCCTTGACGATGGGAATGTCGTCGCCAGGGAAGTCGTACTTGGAGAGCAGCTCGCGCACTTCCATTTCGACCAGTTCCAGCAGTTCGGCGTCGTCCACCATGTCGCACTTGTTCAGGAACACGATGATGTAGGGCACGCCCACCTGACGAGCCAGCAGGATGTGCTCGCGGGTCTGGGGCATGGGGCCGTCAGCGGCGGAACAGACCAGAATGGCGCCGTCCATCTGAGCGGCACCGGTAATCATGTTCTTCACGTAGTCGGCGTGACCCGGGCAATCCACGTGAGCGTAGTGACGGGTGGCGGTTTCGTATTCGACGTGGGCGGTGTTGATGGTGATACCGCGGGCCTTTTCTTCAGGCGCAGCGTCGATCTGGTCGTAAGCCTTGGCTTCGCCACCGAACTTCTTGGACAGAATGGTGGTGATAGCAGCAGTCAGCGTGGTCTTACCGTGGTCAACGTGACCGATGGTGCCCACATTAACGTGCGGCTTCGTACGTTCAAACTTTTCCTTGGCCATCTTTCAATTCCTCAATTCGCAAAAATTCGATTACTTCTTGTTAATCACGGCTTCGGCGACGTTCTTCGGCGCCTCGGAGTAGTGCTTGAACTCCATGGAGTAGGTCGCACGACCCTGGGTCAGGGAGCGCAGCTGGGTGGCGTAGCCGAACATCTCGGCCAGGGGCACTTCAGCCTTCACTTCCTTGATGCCGCCGGGCAGATCATCCATACCCTGGACGATGCCGCGACGACCGGACAGGTCGCCCATGACGTTACCCATGTAGTCTTCCGGGGTTTCAACGACAACGGCCATCATCGGCTCCAGCAGCGTGGGCTGGGCCTTGCGCATACCTTCCTTGAATGCCATGGAGGCAGCCATGCGGAATGCGTTTTCGTTGGAGTCCACGTCGTGGTAGGAACCGTCGAACAGGGTGAACTTGATGTCGACCACCGGGAAGCCGGCCAGCACACCGCTGGAGATGGCGTCTTGCAGACCCTTGTCCACCGCGGGAATGAATTCGCGAGGCACGGTGCCGCCCTTGATGGCGTCGACAAACTCGTAGCCCTTGCCGGCTTCGTTCGGCTCGATCTTGAGCCAGACGTGACCGTACTGACCGCGACCGCCGGACTGCTTGACGAACTTGCCTTCCTGTTCGACAGCCTTCTTGATGCATTCGCGGTAGGCCACCTGGGGAGCACCCACGTTGGCTTCAACGCTGAATTCGCGCTTCATGCGGTCGACGATAATTTCCAGGTGCAGTTCGCCCATACCGGAAATGATGGTCTGACCGGATTCTTCGTCGGTACGCACGCGGAAGGACGGATCTTCGGCGGCCAGACGATTCAGGGCGATACCCATCTTCTCCTGGTCAGCCTTGGTCTTGGGCTCGACAGCCACGTGAATCACGGGATCCGGGAATTCCATGCGCTCGAGAATGATCGGAGCATCCGGATCGCACAGGGTTTCACCGGTGGTCACTTCCTTCAGGCCCACGCAGGCGGCGATGTCGCCGGCCAGAACTTCCTTGATTTCCTCGCGGTTGTTGGCGTGCATCTGCAGGATGCGGCCGATGCGTTCCTTACGACCCTTAATCGGGTTGTAAATGGTGGAGCCGGAGGTCAGGACGCCGGAGTACACGCGCACGAAGGTCAGCTGGCCGACGTAGGGGTCGGTCATCAGCTTGAAAGCCAGAGCGGAGAACTTGGAGTCGTCGGAAGCAACGCGGCAATCCTTCTCGCCGTTTTCCTTTTCGCCTTCAACAGGGGGAATATCCACCGGGGAGGGCAGCAGCTGAATAACAGCATCCAGCATGCGCTGCACACCCTTGTTCTTGAAGGCGGTACCGCACAGCATGGGCTGGATTTCGCAGTTGATGGTGCGAGTACGCAGGCCCAGCAGGATGTCGGCCTCAGGCAGATCACCCTCTTCCAGGTACTTGTTCATCAGCTCTTCAGACGCCTCGGCAGCAGCCTCGACCATCTGTTCGCGCCAGGTCTGGGCGGTCTCGACCAGATCAGCGGGAATGTCCTTGTACTCGAACTTCATACCCTGGGAGGCTTCGTCCCAGATGATGGCCTTCATCTTGATCAGATCGACCACGCCGGTGAAGGTATCTTCGGCACCGATCGGAATCACGATCGGCACGGGATTGCCCTTCAGACGGACCTTCATCTGCTCGACAACCTTGAAGAAGTTGGCGCCGGAGCGGTCCATCTTGTTCACGAAAGCCAGACGGGGCACCTTGTACTTGTTGGCCTGACGCCACACGGTCTCGGACTGGGGCTGAACGCCACCCACAGCACAGTAAACCATGCAGGCACCATCCAGCACACGCATGGAACGCTCCACCTCGATGGTGAAGTCCACGTGCCCCGGGGTGTCGATGATGTTGAAGCGGTGCTCGGGGAAGGAGTTGTCCATCCCCTTCCAGAAGCAAGTAGTAGCAGCGGAGGTAATGGTAATACCACGCTCCTGCTCCTGCTCCATCCAGTCCATGGTGGCAGCACCGTCGTGCACTTCACCGATTTTGTGGTTCACACCGGTGTAGTACAGGATGCGCTCGGTGGTAGTCGTCTTACCGGCGTCAATGTGAGCGCTAATACCGATATTGCGGTAGCGCTCGATGGGAGTTTTGCGAGCCACGTTAGTAACCTTCGCTGTAAACGTTTGTCAGGAGACGGTTAGAAACGGTAGTGGGCGAAGGCCTTGTTGGCTTCGGCCATACGATGCACTTCGTCACGCTTCTTCACGGCGCCGCCGCGGTTTTCGGCCGCTTCCAGCATTTCGGCAGCCAGACGCAGGCCCATGGTCTTTTCGGAACGCTTGCGGGCAGCCTCGCGCAGCCAACGCATGGCCAGAGCCATACGACGGGCAGGACGAACTTCCACGGGCACCTGGTAGTTGGCACCACCGACGCGACGGGACTTCACTTCCACCATGGGACGCACGTTGGCGATAGCGGAGGCAAACACTTCCAGAGGATCCTTGCCGGACTTGGAAGAAATCTGGTCGAAGGCACCGTAGACGATGCGCTCGGCCACGGACTTCTTGCCGCTTTGCATCACGGCATTCACAAACTTGGAGACATCCACGCTGCCGAACTTGGGATCGGGCAGGATGTCGCGTTTCGGTACTTCACGACGACGGGGCATAACAACCTCACTAGTTCACAATTCAGTTGCGACATTTCCGGAATAGAAATGACACATGGCCGCCCATGTGGGGGCGGCCACTTACTAAAACGACCTGATTAGGCCGCCTTCGGACGCTTGGCCCCGTACTTGGAACGGGACTGCTTACGATCCTTGACGCCCTGGGTATCCAGGGAGCCGCGCACGGTGTGGTAACGCACACCAGGCAAATCCTTCACACGACCACCGCGAATCAGGACCACGGAGTGCTCCTGCAGGTTGTGGCCTTCACCACCGATGTAGGAAATGACTTCGAAGCCATTGGTCAGACGAACCTTGCACACCTTACGCAGTGCGGAGTTCGGCTTCTTCGGAGTGGTGGTGTAAACACGGGTGCACACGCCACGCTTCTGGGGGCACTTTTCCAGAGCAGGAACCTTGCTCTTGGTAATTTCGGCCACCCGGGGCTTGCGCACGAGTTGGTTGATGGTCGGCATAACAAATCCTCATTTAGGCGGCTTTGCCGCCAAAACACTGAAACAGCGGGCTGACTGCCCGCCTCGCCTCAGCGATTTTTTTATCCAAACAAAGGCAATGATTAGCCTTTGCCGCGAAAAGACCCGAGATTTTATTGGGAAGCAACCCTCGAGTCAACGGTTGCTTCCCAAAGATCAGACGGCGTCGTTGCCGGCAGGCACTTCCTCGACAGCCACATCCTCCCCGCCCAGGACCCGGTCGAGGCCCTGGTCGTTGCCAGCAGCCTGCTGACGACGGGAATTGTGGTAGGCAAGACCGGTACCGGCAGGAATCAGGCGGCCGACGATGACGTTTTCCTTCAGGCCGCGCAGTTCGTCGCGCTTGCCCATGATGGCCGCTTCCGTCAGCACGCGGGTGGTTTCCTGGAAGGAAGCCGCGGAGATGAAGGAGTCGGTGGACAAGGAGGCCTTGGTGATACCGAGCAGCATGTAATCGTAGCTGGCGGGCAGCTTGCCTTCGGCAACGACGCGATCGTTCTCGTCCAGCACATCGGCGCGTTCGACCTGTTCGCTCTTGATGAAGCGGGTATCGCCCGGCTCGGTGATGGTGACCCGACGCAGCATCTGGCGCACGATAACTTCAATGTGCTTGTCGTTGATCTTCACGCCCTGCAGACGGTACACATCCTGCACTTCATCGGTGATGTAGCGGGCCAGGGCTTCGACACCCTTGAGCTTGAGGATTTCATGGGGATCGGGCTCGCCGTCCACAATGACTTCGCCCTTGTTCACCACCTGACCGTCGTGCACCATGACGTGCTTGTCCTTGAGGATCAGATACTCGTGGGCGACACCGTCCAGATCGGTGATGACCAGACGCTGCTTGCCCTTGGTGTCCTTGCCGAAGGAAACGGTACCGGTGTACTCGGCCAGCATGCCCACATCCTTGGGCGTACGGGCTTCGAACAGCTCTGCCACACGGGGCAGACCGCCGGTAATGTCGCGGGTCTTGGCGGATTCTTGCGGAATCTTCGCCAGCACGTCGCCGACACCCACCTGCTGGCCGTCGGCCACGGTGATGATGGAGCCCACCTGGAAGGTGATGGTCACGGCGTGCTCGGTGCCATGCATCTTCACTTCCTGGCCGTTCTCGTCCAGCAGCTTGACCTGGGGACGCAGGCCCTTGGCCTGGGCCTTGCCGCCGCGCTTGGGATCGATCACCACCAGGGTGGACAGGCCGGTCACATCGTCGATCTGCTTGGCGACGGTGGAACCTTCTTCCACGTTCTCGAACTTGATGGTACCGGCGTACTCGGTAATCATCGGACGGGTATGGGGATCCCAGGTCGCCAGCACGGCACCGGCCTTCACCACCTGACCGTCATCGGCGGTCAGGATGGCGCCGTAGGGCACCTTGTGACGTTCGCGCTCGCGGCCATTGTCGTCGGTCACCAGCACTTCGCCGGAACGGGTGAAGACGATCTTCTCACCCTTGACGTTGGTCACATAGCGCATGGTGGCAGTGAAGCGCACCACACCGTTGGACTTGGTATCGACCCGGTCGGCCACGGCAGCACGGGAAGCCGCACCGCCGACGTGGAAGGTCCGCATGGTCAGCTGGGTACCCGGTTCGCCGATGGACTGGGCGGCGATGACGCCGACAGCCTCACCCACATTGACCAGGGAGCCGCGGCCCAGATCACGGCCGTAGCACTTGGCGCACAGACCGTAACGGGTGTCGCAGGTCAGGGGGGTACGGACCTTGACTTCATCGATGCCCAGCTTGTCGATCAGATCGCACAGATCCTCGTCCACCAGGGTACCGGCTTCGATGACGGTTTCTTCGCTTTCCGGATTCACCACGTCAGCCACGACCACGCGGCCCAGAATACGGTCGCGCAGCGGCTCGATCACCTCACCGCCCTCGATCAGGGCCTTCATGGTGACGCCGTTCTGGGTGCC
The DNA here is from genome assembly GCF_030247495.1 of Azospira sp. Lineage (NCBI taxonomy): Bacteria > Pseudomonadati > Pseudomonadota > Betaproteobacteria > Rhodocyclales > Rhodocyclaceae > Azospira > Azospira sp. The sequence goes on from NZ_JAOTRW010000008.1 coordinate 229,551, forward strand.
GCAATCGTCCTCGGTCACCACCAGATCCTGGGTCACATCCACCAGACGGCGAGTCAGGTAGCCGGAGTTGGCGGTCTTCAGTGCCGTATCGGCCAGACCCTTCCGCGCACCGTGGGTGGAGATGAAGTACTGAAGCACGTTCAGGCCTTCACGGAAGTTGGTGGTAATCGGCGTTTCGATAATGGAGCCGTCCGGCTTGGCCATCAGGCCCCGCATACCGGCCAGCTGGCGAATCTGGGCCGCGGAACCCCGGGCGCCGGAGTCGGCCATCATGTAGATGGAGTTGAAGGACTCCTGCTTCACGGTCTTGCCGTGACGGTCCACCACCTCTTCATGACCCAGCTGCTCCATCATGACCTTGGCCACCTGATCGCCGGTACGGCCCCAGATATCCACGACCTTGTTGTAGCGCTCACCGAAGGTCACCAGACCGTTGGTGTATTGGGTTTCGATTTCCTTAACTTCCTTCTCGGCCTCGGCGATGATGGTGTGCTTTTCGGTCGGCACACGCATGTCGTCAGAGCAGAAGGAGATGCCGGCACGGGTAGCCAGAGCGTAGCCGTTCTGCATCAGCTTGTCGGCGAACACCACCGTTTCCTTCAGGCCGCAACGGCGGAAGGAGGTGTTGATCAGCTTGGAGATTTCCTTCTTCTTCAGGGCCTTGTCGATGACGCTGAAAGGCAGGCCCTTGGGCAGGATCTCGGAAAGGATGGCACGGCCGCAGGTGGTGTTGTAGCGGGTGATCTTCTCCACCCACTCGCCGCTTTCGCCGCGCACATATTCCTTCAGACGCACGGAAACCTTGGCGTGCAGGTCGGCCAGGCCGGAATTCACGGCCCGCAGCACTTCGCTGACGTCAGCGAAGTTCATGCCTTCGCCCTTGGCGTTGATGCGGTCGCGGGTGGCGTAGTACAGACCCAGCACGATATCCTGGGACGGCACGATGATCGGTTCGCCGTTGGCCGGGGAGAGCACGTTGTTGGAGGCCAGCATCAGGGTGCGGGCTTCCATCTGGGCTTCCAGGGACAGGGGCACGTGGACAGCCATCTGGTCGCCGTCAAAGTCGGCGTTGAAGGCGGCACACACCAGGGGATGCAGCTGAATGGCCTTGCCTTCGATCAGGGTCGGCTCGAAAGCCTGGATACCCAGACGGTGCAGGGTCGGCGCACGGTTCAGCATGACCGGATGTTCGCGGATGACGTCTTCCAGGATGTCCCACACCACGGGCTCCTGGGATTCGACCATCTTCTTGGCCTGCTTGATGGTGGTTGCCAGGCCCATCAGTTCCAGCTTGTGGAAGATGAAGGGCTTGAACAGTTCCAGGGCCATCAGCTTGGGCAGACCGCACTGGTGCAGCTTGAGCTGGGGGCCCACCACGATCACGGAACGACCGGAGTAGTCCACCCGCTTGCCCAGCAGGTTCTGACGGAAGCGGCCGCCCTTGCCCTTGATCATGTCGGCCAGGGACTTCAGGGGGCGCTTGTTGGCGCCGGTCATGGCCTTGCCGCGGCGACCGTTGTCCAGCAGGGAGTCCACGGACTCCTGCAGCATGCGCTTTTCGTTGCGCACGATGATTTCCGGTGCCTTCAGCTCCAGCAGGCGCTTCAGACGGTTGTTCCGGTTAATGACGCGACGGTAGAGGTCGTTCAGGTCGGAAGTGGCGAAACGGCCGCCGTCCAGGGGCACCAGCGGACGCAGGTCCGGGGGCAGCACGGGCAGCACTTCCAGGATCATCCAGTCGGGCTTGATGCCGGACTTCTGGAAGCCTTCGAGGATCTTCAGGCGCTTGGCGATCTTCTTGTTCTTGGCTTCGGAACCGGTGGTTTCCAGTTCGCTGCGCAGACGCTCGACTTCGTGATCCAGGTCCAGGGTACGCAGCAGTTCGCGCACGGCCTCGGCACCCATCAGGGCGATGAAGTCGTCACCGTACTCTTCCACCTTGGCCAGGTAGTCGTCTTCGGTCAGCAGCTGGCCCCGGTTGAGGGAGGTCATGCCGGGCTCGATCACCACGTAGGCTTCGAAGTAGAGGACCCGCTCGATGTCGCGCAGGGTCATGTCCAGCACCATGCCGAGACGGCTGGGCAGGGACTTGAGGAACCAGATGTGGGCGGTCGGGCTGGCCAGCTCGATGTGGCCCATACGCTCGCGGCGCACCTTGGCCAGGGTTACTTCGACGCCGCACTTCTCGCAGATGACGCCACGATGCTTGAGGCGCTTGTACTTGCCGCACAGGCACTCGTAGTCCTTGATCGGGCCAAAGATCTTGGCGCAGAACAGGCCGTCACGCTCCGGCTTGAAGGTGCGGTAGTTGATGGTTTCCGGCTTTTTAACTTCGCCGTAGGACCAGGACCGGATCTTGTCCGGCGACGCGAGACTGATGGTGATCGCGTCGAATTCTTCTTCCTGGGTTACCTGCTTAAACAGATCGAGCAGTGCTTTCATTGTTCACTCCAACCGGGGTGTGAATCCAAAAAATTCCGTGTATCGGGCCAATTTGCTGCGTGGGGCGGCTTAGTACCGTTCCAGGTCGATGTCGATCGCCAGGGAGCGGATTTCCTTCACCAGCACGTTGAAGGATTCCGGCATGCCGGCATCGATCTTGTGCTCGCCCTTGACGATGTTTTCGTAAACCTTGGTACGACCATTCACATCGTCCGACTTCACGGTCAGCATTTCCTGCAGCACGTAGGAGGCGCCGTAGGCCTCCAGGGCCCACACTTCCATTTCACCGAAGCGCTGGCCACCGAACTGGGCCTTACCGCCCAGGGGCTGCTGGGTCACCAGGCTGTACGGGCCGGTGGAACGGGCGTGCATCTTGTCGTCCACCAGGTGGTGCAGCTTCAGGTAATGCATGTAGCCCACCGTCACCTGACGCTCGAAGGCGTCGCCGGTACGGCCGTCGTGCAGGGTGATCTGGCCGGATTCGGGCATGCCCGCGAGACGCAGCATGGCCTTGATTTCGGCTTCGTCGGCACCGTCGAACACCGGGGTGGCGAAAGGCACGCCAGTGGTCAGGTTGCCGGCCAGTTCCATGATTTCCTGGTCGTTCAGCTCGTTCAGGTTTTCCTTCTTGCCTTCGGAGTTGTAGATCTCTTCCAGGAACTTGCGCACTTCGGCAGCCTTGGCGCCGGCCTGCAGCATGTCGCCGATCTTGTAGCCCAGGCCCTTGGCGGCCCAGCCCAGGTGCACTTCCAGAATCTGGCCCACGTTCATCCGGGACGGCACACCCAGGGGGTTCAGCACGATATCCACGGGACGGCCGTCGGCCATGTAGGGCATGTCTTCCACGGGCACGATGCGGGAAACCACACCCTTGTTACCGTGGCGGCCGGCCATCTTGTCGCCGGGCTGCAGGCGGCGCTTCACGGCCACGTAGACCTTGACCATCTTCTGCACACCCGGGGGCAGTTCGTCGCCCTGGGTCAGCTTCTTGCGCTTCTCTTCGAAGGCAATGTCGAAGTCCTTGCGGGTCTGCTCCAGGGATTCCTTCAGCTGTTCCAGTTGCTGGGCGACTTCCTCGTCGGCCATGCGCACGTCGAACCAGTTGTGGGGATCGATGCCGTCCAGGTATTCCTGGGTCACGACAGTGCCCTTGGCCAGCTTCTTCGGACCGCCGTTGGCCGGCTTGCCGGTGATCAGGCGACCGACACGGGCGAAGGTGTCACGCTCCACAATGCGCATCTGGTCAGCCAGATCCTGCTTGTAGCCACGCAGATGGTCGTCGATGATGGACTGGGCGCGCTTGTCGCGTTCGATGCCTTCGCGGGTGAACACCTGCACGTCGATGACGGTGCCGGCGATACCGGACGGCACGCGCAGGGAGGTGTCCTTAACGTCGGAGGCCTTCTCGCCGAAGATGGCGCGCAGCAGCTTTTCTTCCGGCGTCAGCTGGGTCTCGCCCTTGGGGGTGACCTTACCCACCAGCACGTCGCCGGCTTCCACTTCGGCGCCAATGTACACCACGCCGGATTCGTCCAGACGGGACAGCTGTACCTCGCCCAGGGAGGCGATGTCGCGGGTGATTTCCTCGGGGCCGAGCTTGGTGTCGCGGGCCACCACGGTCAGTTCTTCGATGTGGATGGAGGTGTAGCGGTCTTCCGCCACCACGCGCTCGGAGATCAGGATCGAGTCTTCGAAGTTGTAGCCGTTCCAGGGCATGAAGGCGATCAGCATGTTCTGACCGAGGGCCAGTTCGCCCTTGTCGGTAGAAGCGCCGTCGGCCACCACGTCACCCTTGGCGATGATGTCGCCCATCTTCACCAGCGGACGCTGGTTGATGTTGGTGTTCTGGTTGGAACGGGTGTACTTGGTCAGGTTGTAGATGTCCACGCCGACTTCGCCCGGCACGGTTTCATCGTCATGCACACGGACCACGACGCGGGAAGCATCCACGTAATCCACCACGCCGCCACGCAGGGCCTGCACGGCGGTGCCGGAGTCCACGGCCACGGTGCGTTCGATGCCGGTACCGACCAGGGGCTTCTCCGGACGCAGGCAGGGCACAGCCTGACGCTGCATGTTGGCGCCCATCAGGGCCCGGTTCGCATCGTCGTGCTCGAGGAAGGGGATCAGGGAGGCAGCGACGGAAACGATCTGGCCCGGGGCCACGTCCATGTACTGGACGCGGGACGGTTCGGCCAGGATGGTTTCACCCTTTTCGCGGCAGGTCACCAGCTCGTCCACCAGGGTGCCGTCGGCACCCAGGGCGGCGTTGGCCTGGGCCACCACGTAAGCGCCTTCTTCAATGGCGGAGAGGTATTCGATCTGGTCGGTCACCTTGCCGTCCACCACCTTGCGGTAGGGGGTTTCCAGGAAACCGTAGGAGTTGGTGCGGGCGAACAGGGCCAGGGAGTTGATCAGGCCGATGTTCGGACCTTCCGGGGTTTCGATCGGGCAGACGCGGCCGTAGTGGGTCGGATGCACGTCGCGCACTTCGAAGCCGGCGCGTTCGCGGGTCAGACCGCCCGGGCCCAGGGCGGAAACGCGCCGCTTGTGGGTGATCTCGGACAGGGGGTTGGTCTGGTCCATGAACTGGGACAGCTGGCTGGAGCCGAAGAATTCCTTGATGGCGGCGCTGATCGGCTTGGCGTTGATCAGGTCGTGGGGCATCAGGTTGTCGGACTCGGCCTGGGACAGGCGCTCCTTGACGGCGCGCTCGACGCGCACCAGACCGGCGCGGAACTGGTTCTCAGCCAGTTCGCCGACGGAACGCACACGGCGGTTGCCCAGGTGATCGATGTCGTCGATTTCGCCGCGACCGTTGCGCAGTTCCACCAGCAGCTTGATGGATTCGACGATGTCGCGGGGCGACAGGGTCAGCTGCTCGCGCACTTCGACGTTGGCGCCCAGGGCCTTCAGTTGGGCGGCCAGGGTGTGGGCGGCTTCTTCGGTCAGATTTTCGGCAGCGGCACGGGAACCATACTGCAGCTCGTTCAGGATTTCCTGGACGGTGCCCTGATTGGCGCCGGTGAACTCGGCGATGGCCTTGGCCAGCGCTTCGGTCTTGTGCGGAGCGTTCTTGATGGTGACCTTGTACTCGACCACATCGGGACGGCCGATGCGACGGTTGAACTTCATGCGGCCCACACCGGACAGATCGTAGCGATCGTCGGAGTAGAAGAGACCGTTGAAGAGGATCTCCACGGCTTCTTCGGTGGGCGGTTCGCCGGGGCGCATCATGCGGTAGATGGCGACGCGGGCGGCCTGCTTGGTGGCGGTATCGTCAGCACGCAGGGTGTTGGAGATGAAGGCGCCACGGTCCAGATCGTTGGTGTACAGGGTCTGGAATTCGGCCACGCCGGCTTCCCGCAGCTTGGCCAGCAGGGACTCGGTGATTTCATCGTTGGCATTGGCGATGACTTCGCCGCTGTCCTTGTCGATGATGTTGTGACCGATGACGCGGCCGACCAGGAAGTCGTCGGGCACGGCGATGTGCTTGATGCCGGCAGCGTCCAGATCGCGGATGTGCTTGGCGGTGATGCGCTTGTCCTTCGGCACGATGACCTTGCCGGCCTTGTCGCAGAAATCGAAGCGGGCGGTTTCGCCGCGCAGACGCTCGGGCACCAGGGTGAAGTCGGCGCCGTTCTTCAGCAGCTTGAAGTCGTCGAATTCGAAGAAACCGGCCAGGATCTGCTCATTGGTCAGGCCGATGGCCTTGAGCAGGGTGGTGACGGGCATCTTGCGGCGACGGTCAACGCGGAAGAAGAGGATGTCCTTCGGATCGAATTCGAAGTCCAGCCAGGAACCGCGGTAGGGAATCACGCGGGCGGAGAACAGCAGCTTGCCGGAAGAATGGGTCTTGCCGCGGTCGTGCTCGAAGAACACGCCGGGGGAACGGTGCAGCTGGGAGACGATGACCCGCTCGGTACCGTTGATGACGAAAGAACCGGTGGTGGTCATGAGCGGAATCTCGCCCATGTACACTTCCTGCTCCTTCACTTCCTTCACGGTATCCGGAGCTTCCCGGTCCATGATCACCAGGCGCACCTTGGCGCGCAGGGCGGAAGCGAAGGTCAGGCCCCGTTGCTGACATTCCTTGACGTCGAAGGCGGGCTCGGCCAGCTGGTAGCTGACGAACTCCAGCCGGGCATTGCCGGAATGGGAAACGATGGGGAAGATGGAGCCGAAAGCGGCCTGAAGCCCTTGATTGCGACGCTTGGCGGTGGGCAGTTCCGCCTGCAGGAAGGCCGTATAGGATTCCAGCTGGGTGGCCAGCAAGAACGGCACGTCGAGCACGCTTGCACGCTTGGCAAAACTCTTGCGGATGCGTTTTTTCTCGGTGTAGGAGTAGGTCATGGTCGCTCCGAGCTCAGAAAGCAAAATTCCTCAAAAGAGGTTGGATCCGCCGATGTTCCCGGCGGCTGCAACGGATAAACGCAAGCTTCATCTTTTCTGCCTGTCCGGCGCAGGCGCCGGGAGATGATGCTTGCGTTTATACGTTGCGCAGTACTGGGTGATGCTGTTGGAACCGTTGAAACGCCTGGGCGTTTCAGAAAAGCACAAATGGGCTGGCGGCAAAAATGCCGCCAGCCCATGGCAAGCGAGTCGAATTTACTTGACTTCGACCTTGGCGCCAGCTTCTTCCAGCTGCTTCTTCAGGGCTTCAGCGTCAGCCTTGGAGATGCCTTCCTTCACAGCCTTGGGAGCGCCGTCGACGACGTCCTTGGCTTCCTTCAGGCCCAGGCCGGTAGCAGCGCGGACGACCTTGATGACTTCAACCTTCTTGTCGCCGGCAGCAGCCAGGACCACGGTGAACTCGGTCTGCTCTTCAGCAGCAGCGCCACCGGCGGCAGCGCCGGGAGCGGCCACGGCCATAGCGGCAGCGGAAACGCCAAACTTCTCTTCGAAAGCCTTGACCAGGTCGTTCAGGTCCATAACGGTCATGGAACCGACGGCTTCCAGGATGTCTTCTTTGGTAATAGCCATTTAGATAACTCCTAATTCAAATCGGAAATGCAAGTGTTCGACAGGCCGATCAGGCAGCAGCGCCTTCGGCTTCGCGCTTCTTGGCGAGAGCGCCCATAGCCACGGCAAAGCCGGACACGGGAGCCTTCATCACGCCCAGCAGCTTGGCCAGCAGCTCGTCGCGGCTCGGGATGGAAGCCAGGGCTTGCACGCCAGCCTTGTCCATCACCTTACCGGCGTAAGAGCCAGCCTTCAGCACCAGCTTGTCGTTGGTCTTGGCAAAGTCGTTGAGGACCTTGGCAGCGGCAACAGGGTCAGCGGAAACGCTGTAAATCAGCGGACCGACCATGTGCTCAGCCAGGCCGGCGAAGGCGGTGTCAGCCACCGCACGACGCACCAGGGTGTTCTTCAGCACACGCAGGTAAACACCAGATTCGCGGGCTTTTTTCCGCAGCACGGTGAGATCGCCCACCTCGATACCGCGGTACTCAGCCACGACGATGGTCTGGGCGTTGGCTACCTGTGCCGACACCTCTGCCACGACGGCTTTCTTGTCATTAAGATTGAGACCCATAGGTCTTTCCTCCTTTCAAGTCTAAACACGGCGGCTCGGAAGCCGAATCCGCCGCACCCACGGCGACCTGAATCAGGGAATCATGCCGGAAACCGGCCAAAATCCTGTTTCGGGAACACCGTCTGCGCAGGCCCCTCGCGGAACTTAAGCTACCGGGAAGAGGACTTCCCGGCGGCACCTGCGGTCTTTGACGATCCGCGGCCCCACCCCGGAGGGAGAGGCCACGGCCCAAAGTTCTTTTTGCTGCGAATGCCTTAGGCGACCAGGGTGGCCTGGTCCACGCGCACGCCGGGGCCCATGGTGCTGGACACGGCGACCTTGCGCAGGTACTGACCCTTGGAGGAAGCGGGCTTGGCCTTGTTCAGGGCATCGATCAGGGCCTTCAGGTTCTCTTCCAGCTTTTCAACCGGGAAGGAAGCACGACCGATGGTGGCGTGGATGATGCCGCCCTTGTCGGTACGGTACTGAACCTGACCGGCCTTGGCGTTCTTCACGGCGGTAGCCACGTCCATGGTCACGGTGCCGACCTTGGGGTTCGGCATCAGGCCGCGGGGGCCCAGGATCTGACCCAGGGCGCCGACGACACGCATGGCGTCGGGAGTGGCGATGACCACGTCGAAATTCAGGTTGCCGCCCTTGACCTGTTCGGCCAGGTCGTCGAAACCGACCACGTCGGCGCCGGCAGCCTTGGCAGCCTCGGCCTTGTCGCCCTGGGCGAACACGGCGACGCGAACACTCTTGCCGGTACCGGCGGGCAGCACCACGGAGCCACGAACCAGCTGGTCGGACTTGCGCGCGTCGATACCCAGGTTCACGGCCACGTCGATGGATTCATCGAACTTGGCGGTGGCGGTTTCCTTGGCCAGGGTCAGGGCTTGGGCAACGGCATAAGCCTTGTTGCGGTCGATCTTGCCCTGCAGGGCCTTTTGCTTCTTGGTCAGCTTTGCCATGTTACAGACCCTCCACCGTGATGCCCATGGACCGGGCGGAGCCGGCGATGGTGCGAACAGCTGCTTCCAGGTCGGCAGCGGTCAGATCGGGAGACTTGGCCTTGGCAATGTCCTCGCACTGGGCGCGGGTGATCTTGCCAACCTTGTCGGTATGGGGCTTAGCGGAGCCCTTTTGAATGCCGGCGGCCTTCTTGATCAGAATGGTGGCCGGGGGAGTCTTCATCACGAAGGTGAAGGACTTGTCCGCGAAAGCGGTGATCACCACGGGGATGGGCAGACCGGGTTCCACACCTTGGGTCTGGGCGTTGAAGGCCTTGCAGAACTCCATGATGTTGAGGCCGCGTTGGCCCAGGGCGGGGCCGATGGGGGGCGACGGATTCGCCTTGCCGGCCGGCACTTGCAGCTTGATAAAGCCGATGATTTTCTTTGCCATGATGGCTCCTAACTGGATGAGTATTAGCGCGGGTTGGGCGGCTGACGCCGCCTACTGACGCTCCTCTTGCTCGGAATTGGCGGGTTCCGGCCCCCGTCCTGCTGAATTCTTGGCGAAGCGAAACGACTCAGGACTTCTCGACCTGGCCGAACTCCAGCTCCACCGGCGTGGCGCGACCGAAGATGGTCACGGAAACACGCAGCTTGCTCTTCTCGTAATTGACGTCCTCGACGGAGCCGTGGAAGTCGGTGAACGGACCTTCCTTGACCCGCACCACTTCGCCGATCTCGAACAGCGTCTTGGGACGGGGCTTCTCCACCCCTTCCTGCATCTGCTGCATGATCTTGTCCACTTCCTTCTCGGAAATGGGGGTGGGCTTGGTGGCGGTGCCGCCGACGAAACCGGTGACCTTGGAGGTGTTCTTCACCAGGTGCCAGGTGTCGTCGTTCATTTCCATTTCCACCAGCACGTAGCCGGGGAAGAACTTGCGTTCGGAAATGCTCTTTTGGCCGCCCTTCATTTCCACGACTTCTTCGACGGGAACGAGGATGCGACCAAACATGTCTTCCATGCCAGCGCGCTGGATGCGATCCACCAGGGCACGCTGCACGCTCTTCTCAAAACCGGAATAGGCGTGAACTACATACCAGCGTTTGCTCATGATTTTTTCCAACCCAGGACCACATCATAGAGGAGCCATTCCAGACTCTTGTCCGTCAGCCAGAGAAAGATGGCCATGACGACCATGAAGACGAATACTACGCCGGTCGTCTGCAACGTTTCCTTGCGGCTCGGCCAGACAACCTTTTTGGATTCGGCAACCGCCTCCCGGCCGAAAATGAAAAAGCGCATTCCGGGCTCGGTTTTCCAGGCCACGGCGGCAGCCGCGACCAGACCAACCAGAACCACCAGAACGCGCAGGATCATTGCCTGCTCGGAGAGGACATAAAAGCCGGCCACGCCAGCGGCAAGCAACAGAAGCGCCAGCGCAAACTTGATCTTGTCGGCCATGTATCTCGCGTCTTATTGGATGGCAGGGGCGGAGGGTCTCGAACCCCCAACCTTCGGTTTTGGAGACCGACGCTCTGCCAATTGAGCTACGCCCCTGCAGCAGAGACTACAAAAGCGCCCCGAGGGTCGGGACGCTTTTACTTAAACCGAGTAAAAATTACTCGATGATCTTGGCAACCACACCGGCGCCGACGGTACGGCCGCCTTCGCGGATAGCGAAGCGCAGACCTTCTTCCATGGCGATCGGGGCGATCAGCTTCACGGTCATCTGAATGTTGTCACCAGGCATGACCATTTCCACGCCTTCGGGCAGGGAGATGGCGCCGGTCACGTCAGTGGTCCGGAAGTAGAACTGGGGACGGTAGTTGTTGAAGAACGGGGTGTGACGACCACCTTCGTCCTTGGACAGAACATACA
>NZ_JAOTRW010000014.1:0-27651 GCF_030247495.1 Azospira sp.
CCACGGAACAGGTGGTGGCGCTGACCTCGAGCCAGATCGGTGCGTTGAAGACCAGCCAGGTAGGGGCCCTGACGACGGCCCAGGTAGTGGCGATCGAAACGGGTGACCTGACGGCGCTGAACACGGCCGCGGTGGCTGCCCTGACGACGGCTGCGGTGGCTGCCCTGACCACGGAGCAACTGGGTGTGCTGACGACGGCCCAGGTGCGTGCGCTGGAAACCCGCGATGTGGTGGTGCTGACCACGGATCAGGTGGTGGCCCTCAGCTCTGCCCAGGTGGAAGCCCTGAGCACCACACAGGTTAGTGTTCTGACCACCGCACAGATTGTGGCGATCGAAACCACCGATATTTCGGCCCTGTCCGTCAATTCCGTGGCTGCTTTGGGTACGGATCAGGTGACGGCTCTGACGACCGATCAGATCGCCGTGCTGACGACGACACAGATCCGGGCGCTGGAAACCCGCGATGTGGCGGTACTGACCACTGAGCAGGTGGTGGCTCTGACCTCCGCGCAAGTAGGGGCGCTGACCACGGCAGAAATCGGAGCATTGAGTACGGCAGCGGTTGCCGCCATTGAGACCAGCGATCTGCAGGCACTGACTACTGCCCAGGTTGCTGCGCTTTCGACGGCCCAGGTGCTGGCACTGACGACCGAGCAGCTGACCGTGATGAGTACGCTGCAGATTGCGGCCCTGGAAACGCGTGATCTGGTGGTTCTGACCACGGAGCAGGTGTCCGTGCTGGATACTGCCCAGATTGCTGCGCTGACATCGGCCCAGGTTGGAGCTCTTTCGACGAGCCAGCTGACCTCGCTTTCCACGGATCAGGTCACCGCCCTGGAAACCACGGACCTGATGGCCCTCAGCACTGTGCAGATTCAGAGTCTGACCACGGACCAGATCGTTGCGCTGACGACGTCCCAGATTGAAGCCTTGACCACGACTCAGTCCTGCGCGCTGACTTCCACCCAGGTGGGAGCCCTGACGACCGAGCAGATGCCTCATCTGGCCTCGCTGACGCCGTTGGTGCTGGATCTGGATGGAGATGGCATCCATACCCTGAACATCAGTGCCGGTGTCACTTTCGACCTGCGGGCCGTGGGTGAGCAGTCGAGCGTGGGCTGGATTTCCTCCAAGGACGGCTTCCTGGCGATCGATCGCAACCACGACGGCGCCATCAACGATGGCAGCGAGTTGTTCGGTAGCAGCACCAAGCTGGCGGATGGCAGCAACGCGGTGGATGGCTTCCAGGCACTGCAAACCATGGATAGCAACAAGGATGGTGTCGTGGATGCCAAGGATGCCGGATTCGCCGATCTGCGAGTTTGGGTGGATGCCAACCAAGACGGCGTATCCCAGTCCTCCGAGCTGCACACGCTGGCCGATCTGGGGATTACCAGCCTGAATCTTGGGGCTACCCGGACGGTCGACGGTGACAACGGCAACGTGATTGGTCTGGTTTCCAGCTACACCACGGCAGATGGTCAAACCCATGAGCTGTCCGACGTCTGGCTGCAGATTGGCGCAGGGCAGAATCGGGTCATCGACCTCTCCGCCCTGGATCAGGCTGTGGTTGAACAAGGCAACTTGGGCCAGATCAACCTTGCCGGTAACGGTGGAAATGGCGATCTGCTGATCGTGAATGCCCAGGATGTGCTGAAGTTTGGTGTAACCGACCTGGTGCAAAACGCCCAGACCGGCGAGGGCCATGTGCAGATCGTGGTCAAGGGCGATGCCAATGACACTGTGCAGCTCAACAACTCCCAGGGCCAATGGGCGGATGGTGGCGTGACCGTGATTGATGGTGTCACCTATCACATCTATACCCAGGGAGATGCCCAGTTGCTGATTGGTGCCAATCTTCACCAAGTCACCGGCTAATTGCCTCTGGCATTGAAAACACCGGCTCTCGGGCCGGTGTTTTTTTTGGTGGGCAATCATTGCCACCCGATTAGAATGAACACCCTGCTACGGCTGAAGGTATTTATGTCGCTTGGATCCCTGCTGTTGCGTCTGAAGACAACCGTAACTTCTCTTCTACCGCCCCCTCCCCTGGCCGACGACGCATTGCCAACCGATACGGAAAGGCCGCTAAGGATCGGCATCTGGGGGCTGGCAATAGGCTTTGGCGGTCTGCTTCTCTGGGCTACCCTGGCGCCACTGGATGAAGGGGTGCCGACCCAGGGGGTGGTGTCGATTGATACCAAGCGTAAGACGATCCAGCACCTGCTTGGTGGCCGTATCAGGGAGGTCTACGTCAAGGAAGGCCAATACGTGCAGGCTAACGAGTTGCTGCTGAAGCTCGAGGATGCCAATGCCCGGGCCAACTACGAGGCGGTTCGTCAGCACTATCTGAGTTTGCGTTCGGTGGAGGGCAGGCTGCTGGCGGAGCAGTCAGGGGCGACCAAGATCAGTTTTCACGAAGATATCCTGAAATATGCGGACGACCCCCTGGTCCGGCAGCAGATGGCTACCCAGGAGCAGTTGCTGCAGTCCCGCAGATTGGCCTACGAGGCCGAACAGCAGGCAATGCGGGAGGCCATCCGTGGCCAGGAGGCCCAGGTCACGGGCTATGGGGGCATGATCGAGAGCCGCCGGAACCAGCTGCGCTTGCTGGAAAAGGAGCTGAAGAGCATCAGCGACTTGGTGAAGCAGGGCTTCATGGCTAGGACCAGGCAACTGGAGCTGGAGCGTAATGCCGCAGAGGTCAGCAGCATCCTGGCGGACCTGAATGGCAACCTGATCAAGTCGCGTCAGGGCATCGCCGAAGTGAAAATGCGCCTGATCCAGCGCCAGCAGGAATACCGCAAGGAGGTGGATACCCTGCTGGCCGACGTGCAGCGCGACGTTCAGGTCGACGAGGACAAGTTGCGGGCGGTGACCGAGGAACTGGAGCACACGGAGATTCGTTCTCCGGTTGCCGGGCAGGTGGTCGGTCTGGTGACCCAGACTGTTGGCGGTGTCGTCCAGGCCGCCCAGCGGTTGATGGATATCGTGCCGGTTGACGAACCCCTGTTGCTGGAGGCCAAGGTACCCCCCCACCTGATTGACCGTATCAAGGTGGGCCTGCCGACTGATGTCCGTTTCACCACCTTTGCCCATTCTCCCCAGTTGCTGGTGGAAGGGACCATCCAGTCGATTTCGGCAGACCTTATTACAGAAAATCAGCCCAGTTCCGGCCAGCCGACTTCCTATTACCTGGTGCGTATTTCCATTTCTCCCGAAGGCATGAAAAAGCTGGGCAACCGCAATCTGCAGCCCGGCATGGCGGCAGAGGTGGTCATCAAGACCGGTGAGCGTTCGGTACTTACCTACCTTCTGCATCCCCTGACCAAGCGTATCGCCGCCTCGATGAAGGAGGAGTGAGTCTTCCGTAGGCAAAAAAAAGGCACCCTCGGGTGCCTTTTTTATTAATGGTAGATTGCTTATTCCAGTCCGCTGATCCGGGCTTTGCGCTCCCGTTCGATCCGGGTGATGTAGCGCTGAATCATGGTCAGCCGGGTTCCCGGAAGATCAACGTACTCGCAACCGATGCGCAGGTACTGACTGCCGGTCTTGGTGGTGACCGGGAACGAGTTGCGCACGGAAAGGGCTGTGACCAGCTGTCCTTCCTCGGGCAGGGTGAACTTGCAGTCGCGGAAAACATTACCGATGGCAAAGGTTTCACCCATGGACAATGGCAGCATGAGACCGATACCACCACCGCTGATGTCCAGCATGTTGGCTTCGATAGTGGTCTTGGTGCCATCCGCCAGAATGACGTCCACCGACACCTTGATGGGATTGGCTATGGGGGTGGTAAGGCGGTAATACTCGCGGCGCTGCAGGCGCAGCAGGGTCTCGGGCAGCTTGCCGCCAAAGGCGGTACGCCCCTCGAAGGTCGTCTGCGTAAGGCCTTTCAGGCTGAACTGAATCTTGACCTTGTCCAGGGTCGTGGTGAATACCAGCTTGTCGGCTTGCAGGGCGCGGCGATTCATTTCGTCGTCGCTGCCGTAGTCGAATATCAGGGAATTCCCGTCGGCACCGATGTGGTTCAACGAGGTGAGCAGGAAGGAGTTACCACCGTCAAAATAAACGGTGATCATCACCCCTTTTTGCACCAGCGCCTTGAGTACGAAAAGAATTTCTGCCTTGGAGTAAAGCAGGTAGCGACTGTAATTGTCGTCGTCTTCGACGTCTAGGTGGTGTGGCACAGGATGGGCTTCCGGCTCTAAGGGCTCGCTTGCCTTGTCAGTCATGGTTTATTCGGTTTTCTCGGCAAGGCTGAAGTGTAAACAAAAGCAGCAAACTAGAGAATTGCATTATTACTCAGTTTGCTCCCTTGGGGCTTGGAATAACGGTGGCGGCGAGTTGTCGCCGTGCTCCAGTCGATAGAGCCAGGCCAGCAGTTCGGCGATGGCCCGGTAGAGCTGAGGGGGGATGCGCTCGTCCAGATCCACCTGCATGAGCAAGGCCACCAGCTCGGGCGATTCATGCACATAGACCCCATGTTCCTTGGCCCGGTTGATGATGGCCTGGGCCACCGCTCCCCGGCCTTTGGCGACCACCCTGGGGGCAGCATCGGTCTCCAGATAGGCCAGAGCGACGGCGCTACGGCGGTCCTCAGGGGGTGGTGTCTGGTTCATTCTTATCAACCATGAAGCCGCCTAAGGTGAGTCCGGCCGCTTCAAACTGGCTGGCAAGTCCCTGACCGTGACCGCGCAGTTGTTCCCGGGTTTCCGGGTTGGCCGCGGTCAAATGCAGCGAAATCTGGTGACCTGTCAGTCCGATACGAGCCTGAATTTCCCCCAGATGGGGGAGATTCAGGCGCAGACGGGTGTTCCATGTACTAGCCGGTTCGCCGTCTTCATCCTGTGCCCCATTTCGACCATCTTCTTCCACCATTTCCCATAACATTTCCTGTCCAGGCCAGATTTGGCCGTGCCAGATATAAGTGTTGCTGGCTAGGGACTCCAATTGCTGTCGAATTAAGGGAACTAGATCGGCTGCAAGTCCGGGGGGCGTGTTGCTGGTGGTTTGCGTTGTATTGCCGGTGAATGTTTGGGGAGGGGGAAGGGGTTGGGTGCCGGTGGGCTCATCCGCCTTCTGTGGTGCCACGGGGATGGTGGGGGTATTGCTGGTCGCAGGCTGCTGAGACTGCGACTGCGGTTGAGGTACGGAGGGGGGCTCTTGTCTGGAGGGCGCTGCTGGCGGCGATTGACTGGCTCCTGCCTGAGCCTGCGGTTCCTTGAGTAACTCGGCCAGATTAAATTGGCCGCTCGTCCAACGGGCTTGGTGTGCTTCGTAAAAGAGGCCGCTAGTGCTGATAGCTTGCTTGAGTAAAGGCGCAAGTTGTTCAGCGGGGAGTTTGGGGTTGGCAAGGAGTGGTTGATTACCGTTGAGAGGGGTGGCCCGCTCTTGGGGTTTGTCTGGGGCATCCGTCAGCAGTGTGGCAATAAGCTGGCCGGCGCGGCTGAGAGAGGTCGAGGCGGAACTTTCTGCTGTGGTTTCCTGCCTGGGGTTGGCGATGACCGCGAGGGCCGTCCGACCATTGTTTTCTACCACTTCCATTTCCAGCGAATCCCCACTTTTCGCTGAGAAGGGAAGCGCCAGCGTAACCTCTCGCTGGGCAATCATTGCCCGATAGGTTCCATTAGGTAGTGCGGCCTGAATGTCGGCCAGAATCCGTTGTCCGGGAACAAGCTCGGACAACAGGTCGGAAACGGCCTGGCTTGGCGCGACCTGTTGGATTGATGCATCCAGCCGGACGCGAGGGAGATTGACGAGGTCGGACGGAATCATGGCAGAGGCCAGGATCTCAAATTAAATGCTGGAGCGGGGCACTACCAGTGTGCCCCAGAGAATCTGACCTATGGCGCCAGGTAGGTGTTTTGGAGGCGTCTGGAAGTCTTGATGCTGCCCAGTTTCTCATCCAGTTCTCCCATCCAGCGCTCGGCCAAACTCCTGGTTTCTTCATCCAATGAAAGAATGGACTTGATGGTCGTTTCTGACTGCGCCTGCTCAGCAGGGCTTAGAGGGGAGGGGCCTGCTTCTAATTGACTGCGCAAGGCGGCCACCAACTGCCGTCTCTCCAGTTCCTTGTCTACCAGCGCGTCCCATTCCTCTGCCCTGGCGTACTCGTGCATTTGCTTGGATGTCGCGAGAATCGCATCGTACAGAGCGAGAATTTCTTCGCTGTTCGCCATGCTTTTAGGCCTTGGTCAGGACGTTACCGTCATTGGGGGCGGTACTGTCGTCATCAATGCCATCGGCAGTGCCTTTTGCCAGTACTTCCCATGCGCCGAGCAGTTCCCTCAGCAGTGCGGTTACTTCATCCAGGATGGCCGGATCATTCTTGAGGTTGGCAGTGCTCAAACGTTGCACCATGTAGAGGTACAGGTCGTTAAGGGAGACGGCGATGTCTCCACCTTGACTGAACTCTAGCGCATTGCGGAGGCCTTCGATAATGTCGATGGCCTTGTTGATGAATTGTGCCTTCTGGGCAATGTTCCGCCTCTCCATCTCGCCTTTGGCCGATGCAATTGCGGAGATGGCGCCTTCATAGAGAAGAACGACCAACTGGACGGGGTTGGCCGTACTGACAGCCGTTTCGACCTTTACCTGGGCGTAAGCCCGAACCCCTTGGTTAAACATGTGATGCCTTTCTGAAACGCTGGACGGTCATCTTAACCTAACAGAGAGGTGAGATAACTGCTGGTGTTCTTCATGGTGCCCATCAGAGAATCCAGGTTTGCATACTGACGCCGCAGACGGGTTTCCATGTTCTCAAGCCGGACATTTTCCCGCTCCATGTTGGTATCAAGAATTTTGATCCGGGAGTTGAGGCCCTTAATTCGAGAGTCCACCAGGCCATCGTTGGTGAGCATGTTGGAAGCGGTGTCATAGAGCCGGTGGGCAAAACCGCGTTCCGTATCGGTGAAGAGGGATACGACGTTACCCGAATTGGTTTCCAGCGCTTTTGTGAATGCCGTGCTATCCAAGGACAGAGTGCCGTCTTTTTTGAAACTGATGCCAACCTGGGCCAAGTAGTTCAGGTCATTTCCGGCAATCTTTGCCGGGTCATTGAAAACGTTCTGCAGTTGATAAATGACCGAGGTGGCCGAGTTGTCGGCTTCAAGGGTGCCACCCTTCTGGTGTTGGCTGTTTACGGTGCTGGCCAGCTTGTTATAGGCGGAAATGAAGTCATTGATTTTCTTGGTGATGGCTTCGGTATCCCGTGCAACCGTCAGGTTGACCGTTTTGGTGCTATCGGCGCTGGCCAGATTAAGGGTGACCCCATCCACTACATCGGTAATGGTATTGGTGGAGCGCTCAACCTCCAGGCCATTGAGCGACAGCTTTGCGTTCTTTGCATCCTGGGTCTGGGTAAATCCACCCAAGGCAGTTTCCAGTGCCGCATCAATGGAAACGGCGTTATCCACGCCTTGTTTCGTGGATGCAATCACCAGCTTATATTGGGGGGCTGCCGAGGTGCCGGCATTGATGACGCTGGCTTTGGCGAGGGACTGGGTGGCGGTCTTGCCGCTTTCCGTCACTGTCGCCGCGTTGATCTTGTCGCGGATGGTCTCCAGCGAGTCGCTGGCCGTCAGGGCGATATCAAAGCTTTTGCCACCAGCAGACAAAGTGAACGTTCCATCTGCGCCGACTGCGGCTTTGGAGTCAGTCTGGGCGGCAGATGCCCGCACACCGGCCTGTGCCAGTTGAGAAATCTTTATGTCGTAGCTACCCGGGGTGGCCGTATTGGTAGCAGTTGCATTCAGAAGAGAGGTATTGGAAGACGTAGCCTTGGCTGCGGCAAAGTCCATGTCCAGCTTCAGGCCAGAGACAGCGGTCTTGAATGCATCCAAATCGCTCTTGACCTTGCCAAAGGCGCTCAACTGATCGTTGAACGTCTGCTTCTTGGCAGTAAGCGAGTTGAGCGGCTGACGCTCAAGCTGAAGTAGCTGGCTTACCAGGCTGTTGACGTCGAGTCCTGAACCAATACCTGCGCTTGAAATGCCCATGTTCGTTCTCCGTTATGCCGCAACACTGAAATGTACTTAAACACGCTCCTTGATCAACAGGCCTTGCAGTTCATCAAGTCGCTTTGCGATAACAAGCATTTCCTGTGCCGGAATCTGGCGAATCACTTCCTTGGTTTTTACATCAATCAGCTTGACCACGCTCGTACCCGTCGCGTCATCGATCGAGAACTGCAAGTCGCTGCGTAAGCCGGCTACGGTTTGATTAGCGCGATGGGTTGCCTCCTGCAGGGCATCCTTTTCTTCGACCGGCTTTTGTTTTTCCTGCTCAGAGATACCAGTGTTCTTCGTGGTGCTGACAGAGGATACATCGGCGGTGGGAATGTCGCGTTTGACAGCAACGGCATCACCAGTTGCGCGGTTGGTTGCCTGGGAGGGGTAGGCAGGGGGTCCGCTGCTATTCAAAGGTTGGATAGTCATTTCCAGCTCCTCTACACGGCATAGCCGGAGTGGCTTCGAGCCAAGCTCGCCGCCACTCCGGCTAAATACTGCTAGCTACTTTACGCGGCTTAGCGCAGGAGGGTCAGCGCACCCTGGGGCACGGTGTTCGCCTGGGCCAGAATTGCCGTACCAGCTTGTTGCAGAATCTGGTTACGGGTCAGCTGGGCGGTTTCTGCAGCGAAGTCGGCGTCGATCAGG
This sequence comes from Azospira sp., assembly GCF_030247495.1. Lineage (NCBI taxonomy): Bacteria > Pseudomonadati > Pseudomonadota > Betaproteobacteria > Rhodocyclales > Rhodocyclaceae > Azospira > Azospira sp. Next base: position 8,660 of record NZ_JAOTRW010000014.1, read on the forward strand.
CGGCTCTTGGAAGCGCTGAGGTTTTCCACATAGTTTTGCAGGTTGGACACCACGGCTTCGAAGCGGTTTTGCACGGAACCGAAAGTTGCGCGGATGTTGGCGATCTGAGCGATGTCGGCGTCGAGCTTGTTGATTGCAGCAGAGGCGCCGCCGGAAGTCGTCACATTGACGGTACCGGTTGCAGTCAGGGTGCCGCTGTATGCGTTCAGGCCGGCTGCACCGTTCTGCGCCAGGTTGGAGGTATCCACGCTCACTTGGTTGTCGGCAGAACCGCTGAAGCCGACCTGGAAGGTGATGGTGGAGGCGCCGGACAGCAGCTTGGTGCCGTTGAACTCGGTGGTCTGAACGATACGGCTGATTTCCTGAGTCAGCTGGTCCACTTCCTTCTGCAGCTGGCTACGGTTGGTGTCGCTGATGGAGCCGTTGGAGGCTTGCACGGAGATTTCACGAATCCGCTGCAGGTTGTTGGCGATCTGGCCCAGGGCGCCTTCAGCCGTTTGACCGACGGAAATACCGTCGTTGGCGTTGCGGATGGACTGGTTGCCACCGCGGATGGCGCTGGTCAGACCTTCTGCAATAGCGGAACCAGCGGCATCGTCCTTAGCGCTGTTCACACGCAGACCGGAGGACAGGCGCTGGAGAGAAACGGACAGGGATTGGTTGGAAGTCGCCAGGTTCCGCTGTGCGTTCAGGGACGAAATATTGGTGTTGACGATCAAAGCCATGATTATCTCCTTGGTTCCATTGATTATTTACCACTTCGGGTAAAACTTCGGTGGCGAAGCCCGCCGCCTTTGAATCAATTATCGGAGCCGGGGAAGATAACTTTAGGTCTTTTTTTCGAAAACTTTTTTTGCGTGCCTTAAAAAGAAAGAGGCACCCCTCCCGTCTCGCCCCATGCGCCCGTTGCAGGCCCATGAGGGGGGGAAAGGTGCCGCAAATATACTGGTAAGTAGCTGGTCAGCGCATTACTTCAAGAGGGTCAGTGCGCTTTGGGGAACGGTATTGGCTTGAGCCAGGATCGCGGTGCCTGCCTGCTGCAGAATCTGATTGCGAGTCAGTTGGGCGGATTCTGCGGCAAAGTCCGTATCCATGATGCGGCTCTTGGAGGCGCTGAGGTTTTCCACGTAGTTCTGCAGATTGGCGATCACGGCCTCGAAGCGGTTCTGCACGGCACCATAGGTGGAGCGCAGATTGGCGACCTGGGCGATGTCGAAGTCCAGCTTGGACAGGGCAGCGGAGGCGCCAGCGGAGGTGGTGACGTTGATGGTGCCGGTTGCCGTCAGGCCGGCACTGTAGCTGTTCATGCCAGCGGATCCGGCAGCGGTCTGGGCCAGGTTGGTGGTGCTGATGGCCACCTGGTTGTCCGTGGAGCCGCTGTAGCCGATCTGGAAAGTGATGGTGGAAGCGCCGGACAGCAGCTTGGTGCCGTTGAACTCGGTGGTCTGAACGATACGGCTGATTTCCTGGGTCAGCTGATCCACTTCTTTTTGCAGCTGGCTGCGGTTGCTGTTGCTGATGGAACCGTTGGCTGCCTGCACGGAGATTTCACGAATCCGCTGCAGGTTGTTGGCGATCTGCCCCAGGGCGCCTTCGGCCGTTTGACCGACGGAAATACCGTCGTTGGCGTTGCGGATGGCCTGGGTGTTGCCGCGGACGCCGCTGGTGATGCTTTCTGCCACGGCAAGGCCGGCTGCATCGTCTTTGGCGCTGTTAACCCGCAGGCCGGAAGACAGGCGTTGCAGGGACAGGCCGAGGGCGGCGTTGGAGTTGCTCAAATTGCGTTGCGCGTTGAGCGACGCAATATTGGTGTTGACGATGAGTGCCATATTTAGCTCCTTACCAGAGGGCAAAATTGTTTGATACGGCTAATGCCCTGCTGGGCAATGCCGTTCTGGCTCTCTTAAAGCAACTGGTGTGCCACGTTTCTCAAGAGGGCCGGCAAGGAGTTTTCTGCGGGCCGGAAAGGCCCGTGGATTGCGGGTCTTTACATATCCTGCATTTTTGGGCGGGCGTTCCCGGCGAGACTTTCCAAATCCCGGCGAACGCTTTGCAGAACCGGCAACCATTGCCCCGGCATTTTTTGCCGGTACAGTTTGAGGCTGGGATACCAGGGGCTGTCTTGCCGCTCCTGGAGCCAGCGCCAGTCTGCATCCCGTGGCAGGAGCAGCCAGGCTGGTCGTCCCAAAGCCCCGGCAAGGTGGATGATGGCCGTGTCTACCGAAATCACCAGATCCAACTGGCTGACAATGGCTGCCGTGTCGGCAAAATCCCGGATGCCTGCCGTGACGTCCCGCAAACCTTGGGGAAGCTCGGCGGCCGGTAGTTGCAGGCTGATGAATTCAACCCCCGGTGCCGCCAGTAATTCGGCCAATTGGGCCAGGGGGCACGAGCGTTGGTGGTCATTGCGATGCCGGGGATTGCCTGCCCAGGCCAGGCCGACCCGGAAACGGCTTCGGGGGCCGAGCATGTCTTGCCAGTGGCGCACACGCGCTGCCTCAAGCGGCAGATAGGGAATGGGACCCGGCAGGTCGGCCAGACCGATGTGCAGCAGGTGGGGCAGGCTCATCAGCGGCAGATAGCACTGGCAGCCCCACGCATCAGCCGGCAGTTCCCCTGTCTGAGGGACCAGGTGGTCGATACCGGCAACGCCCTGGAGCAGGGGAATGAGGGAGGGCTGGCACTCCAGCGTGACTTTGGCGCCCCGGCGCTGCAGTTCCGGGGCAAAGCGAACGAACTGCAGCGTATCTCCCAGGCCTTGTTCGGCTCTGAGCAGCAGGTGCTTGCCGGCCAGATCTTCCCCTTGCCAGCGGGGCAGGGTTGCCGCAAAACGGGTACGGGTACCGGCTGCCGCCCCCCATTCATATTCCTGCCAGCCGGCCTCCAGTTGGCCGAGGGCGAGCAGGGACATGGCGTAGTTCCAGTGGGCCAGGGCATAGTCGGGCGCCAGGGCGATCGCCTGGCGCTGGGCTTCCAGTGCTTCCTGATACAGCCCCATGGATTTCAGGACGTTGCCCAGATTGGTCCAGGTGACTGCGGACCGGGGTACCAGGGCGGCCGCCCGCCGACACTGCTCCAGCGCTTCTGCCGTGCGTCCCCGGGCCTGAAGCACAGTGCTCAGATTGGTCATGGCATCTGCGTGCTGCGGTGCCAGGCGCAGGGCCTGGAGGAAGGCCTGCTCGGCCTCCGCCAGCTTATTCTGATCGAGTAGGATCAGGCCCAGGTTGTTGTGCAGGTTGGGCGTGTCCGGTGCCAGGAGCAGGGCGTTGCGCAGCGACAGTTCGGCCCCTTCGTACTGGCCCAACTGACGGAATATCTGGCCCAGATTGTCATAGGCCAGGGCGTTGCCCGGTTCCAGCTCCACCTGGCGCAGGGTCAGTTGCAGGGCCATCTCGGTCTTGCCGAGATTGAAGGCATTGACGGCCAGGTTGGTGATGCAGGGCACATGGTCCGGCGCCAGCTGGTAGGCCTTTTCGTAGGCGGTGAAAGCTGCCTCCCGGCGACCCAGCCGATCCCGGCACATGCCGAGGTTGAAATGTACCTGCCAGGCCTGGGGCGCCAATTGGGCGGCGGCAGCAAAGGCTTGTTCCGCCCCGGCCATGTCTCCCTGGCTGAAGCGTTGCTGGCCCTGTTGCAGCAGTTCGTCCAGCCGGCTCATCGCTCGCTCGCCCAGACGGCCAGCGCCGCCGTCAGCTGGGCGATGGCGCTTTCCCAGTCGCCGGGGCCGGGCTGGCGGAACTGGCGCAGGCTGGGATACCAGGGGCAATCGTCCCGCTGCAGCAGCCAGCGCCAGTCCGTATCCCAGCGGTTGAGCAGCCAGACGGGCTTGTTCAGGGCGCCGGCCAGGTGGGCCACTGCCGTATCGACGCTGATGACCAGATCCAGCTGTTCCACCAGGGCCGCCGTTTCGGCGAAGTCGGAAAGTTCGCCGCTGTAATCGAGGATGGGCCACTGCCCGGCCACCTCAGCAATCTGGGCGGCGGCTTCATCCTTTTGCAGGCTGACGAAACTGATGCTGGGCACCTGGGTCAGGGGCAGCAGTTGGCTCAGGTGAAGACTGCGCCGGGCATCGAGGAGCACGGCATCGGCCATATGCTGGCGGCGGCCGCCGGCCCAGACCAGGCCGACCCGGGGCCGGGGCACCTCGGCGAGGCGCTGCTGCCAACGCTCGGCGCTGACCTGGGGGGCGCGCAGATAGGGCGTCCTGGCGGGGATGTCGTCCAGCCCGGTGTTGAAGGCCAGGGGCAGGGAGAGCAGGTGACAGTGCCAGTCGGTGTCGGGCACCGCTTCGCTCTCGTCTATCAGGGCATCGATGCAGTCCAGTTCCGCAAACAGGGATTTGAGGGGGCGCTGGATGCGCACCGCAATCCAGGCGCCACGCTGCTTCAGCAGGGCGGCATAGCGGATGAACTGGAGGGAATCGCCCAGGCCCTGTTCGCAGAGCAGCAGGATGCGCTGCCCGGCGATGGGCTCGCCGCGCCACTGGGGCGTGGTGGGACGGTAGATGACGCCCTGGATATTGGACTGGCGCCGGTATTCGTAATCGGGCCAGCCTTCCCGCAGCTGGCCCAGGGTGAGCAGTACCAGGGCCCGGTTCCAGCGGGCCAGGGGGTGTTCCGGGTCCAGGGCCAGGGCCTGGTCCAGGGTGAGGCGGGCGGCGGCCAGGTCCATGGATTCCATCTGGGTGATGGCCAGGTTGCAGTAGCCCACCGGGTCCTGGGGAGCGATGCGGATGGCCTGGCTGAAACTGGTGGCGGCAGCGGCCGCCTGGCCTTGTTTCATCTGGGCGTTGCCCAGTTCCACCCAGGCCCACAGCAGGTCGGGAGCAAGGCGGGTGGCGCTTTCCGCCAGCTCCTGCGCCACCGCGTATTCACCCAGGTGGGAGCAGAGGGAGGCGAAGGCCGTGTAATTGCGCGGCTCTTGCGGATTGCAGTTGAGGGCGGCCGTGTAGGCGTCCACTGCATCGGGAAACTCCCGCAGCAGGACAAAGCCGCTGGCGATGCGGCGCCAGGTATCGTCGTCGGCCGGTTGCAGCGCTGCCGCCTGGACCAGGTCGGCCTTGGCGCCGGCTCCATCGCCCATGCGGATGCGGGTCATGGCCGCCTCGATACGGGCGTCAATGCTGCCTGGTAGCGCAACCAGAACGCCCTGCCACAGGGCCAGGGCGTCGGCATGGCGTTGCTGGTCGCCGAGCAGGATGGCCAGATTGTGGGCCGTATCCAGATGCTGGGGCACCACCGCCAGAATTTGCCGGTAGTGGCGTTCTGCGATGTGGCGGTCACCCCGCTGCTGGGCCTGGACGGCCTGGGCAAAACAGGCGGAGAGGGCTTCTGGAGTCTGGGGAAGGGCTTGGGTCATGTTCGCTAGGGGAAGGGGGCCGTCCGCGCGGGACGGCCCCGCCGTTTCAGGGACGGGGGGCCGTCAGGGCGGCTTGCCATTCGTTGAGGCGGCTGCTCAACAGGTAGTGCCGGCGTACCCAGGCTTCCAGGATGTCGCCTTCCCTGGCTGCCGCATCCAGGTCGTGGGCCCGCTCCCGGATGGCCTGGACCCAGGCATCGGTCTCGTTGGCCACCCGCGTCACCGGCGCATTGTCGGTACGGTAGGGGAAGATGTCCGTGCAGATCACGGGCAGGCCCAGGATGCCGTATTCCAGCAGGCGCAGATTGCTCTTGGCCTCGTTGAAGGGATGCAGTTCCAGGGGAGCCACGGCCAGGTCGAGGTTGAGGCTGGCGAGCTTGGCCGGATAGGCTTCCACACCGACCTCGAAGGGATGGTATTCGGCCACATAGGGGCGAATCTCTTCGGGGCACATGCCGAAGAAAATCCAGTCCACCTCGTCGGCGGTTTGCTTCACCGCTTCGGCAATGATGGCCAGGTCGCCCGAGTGCTGCTGGGCGCCCGCCCAGCCCACGCGGGGCTTCTTGCCGGTACGGCGTCGGGAGGTAAGGTGGGTCCACAGGTCGTCCCGCAGGGAGTTGGGTACCAGCCGCACTTCGTCGGTCAGCTCCCGGGCAAAGTCGTACAGGGGCTGGGTGCTGACGATGACACGGTCGCTCTGGCGGAACAGCTTGCGCAGACGATTGCGTCCGTCCCGGGGAATGTGGCGGTAGTTGGGGTTGTCCTTGGGCATGTGGGTGATCAGGTCATCCATCATGACCACGATGCGCATGTCCGGCCGGTGCTTGCGGAAATAGGTCTGCCATTCCACGGCAAGCGGTGAGAAATCCACCTGGATCATGTACACATCCGGATCCAGACGGTTCAGTTCCGTCAGGGTCGGATAACGCAGTTCGTGGTACTTCTTGGTCTGGACGATGGTGCTCTGCAGCGTGCCGGCCGCGCCCAGGGCGCGCAAGGGGGCGATGAAGCGGTATTCGCCGACGCCGCCGGCAGGCGGCTGGGCCAGGACCCGGGGGCGGTCGTGGAACTTGCGGTCCCAGTCGGCCACCAGCACCGGTTCCGGCGTATAGGAACTGCCGTCGAGCAGGGACAGGTGGCGGTTGTAGGCGGGATCATCGGCCAGCCATTTGTGCCAGCGCTGATGCATGAAGTCTGCCGTCTTCTCGTCCCGCACCGAAGCATCGGCGCGCTTGCGCAGATTGGACGACTCCAGGACGAGGGACTTGTTCTCGTGGTGCACCAGGGTGGCGCCGGGGGTCCATACCACCAGATGTCCGGCTTCCCGCAGGCGCAGGCAGAAATCCACGTCGTTGAAGAGGACCGGGGTATCCGTCTCATTCATGCCGCCCAGGTCCTGGTAGATGGATTTGCGCACCAGCATGCAGGCGGCGGTGACGGCGCTGTAATCCTGGTCCACCTGCAGGCGGTTCATGTAACCCGGCTCGTGCATGGATACCTTGGAGAAGCAGTGGGCTGCCAGGCGGTCCAGGCCCAGGATCACCCCGGCATGCTGGATGGTGCCCTTCTCCGGATACACCAGGCGGGCGCCGACGGCGCCCACTTCCGGCCGCTGGCCGTGGTTGAGCATCTGCTCCAGCCAGTTCGGCTGCACGATTTCCGTGTCGTTGTTGAGCAGGACGACATATTCACCCGTAGCCGCGGCCACGCCCAGATTGCACTGGGCGGAGAAGTTGAAGGGATGGTCGTAGGCAATGATGCGCACCCGGTCCCCGTGGTCCCGTTCCAGCTTGCGGTAGTAGTCCAGGGTGTCCGGCTCGTCGGTCTGGTTGTCCACCACGATGATTTCGTAGTTGTCGTAGGTGGTCTTTTCCAGCAGGCCGTCGATGCAGGGCTGCAGATACCAGACGCTGTCCCGGTTGGGGATGATGATCGAGACCCGGGGCCGCTCGGCATGCTGGTAGGCAATGCGCAGCGTACCGGGAACCATTGCGGCGCTGACCGTGGCGGCGATGTTGCGGCGGGCCAGGTGGGCTTCCACAGCGGCCTGGCGGGCCGCCTGGGCCAGGGGATGTTCGGGCAGGTTTTCCGGCAGGTGCAGCAGGGGCTCCGGCAGGTGGCCGATGGCGTCGGCACCGCAGCGGTCGTGCAGGCGCCACAGGGCCTCGTACTGCCAGGCGCCGGGGTAGGGGTGGAAACCGCCGATTTCCTGCAGGGCTTCGCGCTTGAACCACAGGGCCGGGCCCACGTAATCCATGGCGCGCAGATAGTCCAGGTTGAAGTCGGGTTTGAACCAGGGGGCGCAGCGGAAACCGGCCGGACCGATATGGTCATGGTCGGTGTAGATGGCCTGCCACTTGGGGTCCAGATTGGCGTAGTCGGCCACGGCGATGGCCCAGTGGGGCTCGAAGGTGCTGCCGACCGGAATCAGGGTGAGCCAGTCGCTGGCCAGGGTGTCGCTGACCTGGTTCAGGGCCCGGGCCAGCAGCTCCGGGTCATCCAGGCTGTCCAGTTGCAGCCAGCCGAGGATGTCCGTCTGCTCGAAAATCGGGTCCGGTGCCGGCGTATCCGCCAGTACGACCAGTTTCCAGTCCTGGTACAGCTGGGTCTGCAGGGAGGCCACGGTCTGCGCCAGGCGCGCCTGTTCGCCGGCTGCCACGACAGTCAGCAGCAGCAGGGCGGGGCGCTCCTTCCAGCGGGTCAGCATGCGCTCGGCAAAGAGCTGGGCGTCGATTTCCTGGATGGTCTTGCGATCCACCCAGCGACGGTAGTCGGCCCGTTGCTGGTAATGCAGGTGCACCCGGTCCACTTCCGGACCCGACAGTTCGAAGTTGCCGGAGAGGGATTCGGAGGTGGCCCAGAAAATACTGGTGATGGTGGGGATGTGCTTGAGAGGGTACTTCTCGCCGATGCGAAGCCACATGTCCTGGTCGCCGATGGCTGCATAGCTTTCGTCGAAAAGTCCTAGTTCCTCATGCACTTTGCGCCGCCACATGGGGTGGCAGCCGACCATGCATTGCTCCAGCAGTTGCTGGAACGAATAGGGCGGCCAGAACTGACTGCCGCCGATGACCACCGTGTCGAAATTCTGGTGGGGCAGGGGGCTCAGCAGGGAGTCGCCATAGACCACCATGACTTCGGGGCTGGCATCCAGCTCCCGCATCAGGGCTTCGCAGGCGGTGTTCTTGAGGCGGTCGTTGGTGCTGCAGGAAATCAGGTATTCGCCGCGGGCTTCGCGGATGGCCAGGTTCCATGCCGGATAAACGCCGATGCGCTCCGGTGTGCGGATGTAGCGGATGTTGGCGTGCTTGGCCTGGTAGCGACGGACGATTTCGCCTTCGTTCTGCGGCGAGTCGGCGTCGATGACCAGGATTTCGATCTGGTCGGCCACGGTCTGGGCCAGCAGGTCGTCCAGGCACTCGCCGATGAATTCTGCCGACTTGTAGGTGGAAACAATGGCCGTGATGCGGGGCTTGAAGGTGCTGTCCGTATCCGTCGTCCGGAGGGCGTCGGGCAGGCGGCTGTAGAAGGCCTGGTCGGGCGCTGTGCTGGTCGCGCCGAGGAAGACCTGCAGGACTTCCCGGGCCGATGCCGTCTGGTCCAGGGCGGTCAGGATGTGCAGCAGGTTGAGGACGATGGCCGGATTGCCGGGCGCCGCTTCAAAGGCCTGCACCGACCAGTTGAGGGCTTCCTGCAGGTGGTTGCTGCTGTGGCAGAGCACGGCCAGATTATCCAGGGTCCGGGGATTCTTGGCGTCCGCCTGCAGCGCCTGTTCCAGCCGCGCCAGGGCACCTTCGGGTTCGGCCAGGGCCAGCAGGCACTCGGCTTCCCAGTTGAGCTGCTCCGCCGGCGAAGCGAAGGTCATGCGGCCTTTCTGGGCAGTCAGCAGCTCCAGGTAGAGCTGGCGGTATTTCTCGGCTTGCCGGTGGCTGTCGAAATCGCTTTCGGCTTTGGCCCGGCAACGCTCACTCCAGGCTGCCGGCGTCTGTTCGGCCAGCACCCTGAGGATCAGGGCAGCCAGTGCATCGACATCGCCAGGGGCGGCCAGCCAGCCGGTCTCGCCATCGACGACGATATCGGGCAAGCCGCCGACGCGGAAGCCGACCACCGGAATGCCGCAGGCCAGGGCCTCCACCGCGGTGTTGGGCAGGTTGTCCTCGCGGGATGGCAGCACCAGCAGGTCGGCCAGGCCGTAGACCTCGGGCAGACGGGATTCGTCGCTGATATCCCCCAGGTGCACGAAGCGGAAGCCCGCCGGCGGCGTGAAATCGGCGGCCAGGCTGCCAAAGGCGGCCAGGGTGATGGGGCGTTCCGGAGCCTGGGTGGCCAGGGCCGCCAGGGCCGCCAGCAGCAGGTCAAAGCCCTTGCGCCGGTTTTGAATGCTGTCGGCGCCGAAAAGGACGACGGCCGCATCGGCTTCGATATGCCACTGGCGCCGCAGGGCGGCCCGGACCAGGGGGCGGAAACGTTCCAGGTCGATGCCGTTGGCAATGACCTCGACCCGCTTGCCGGCGAACAGGGGGCTCTTGCGGGCGCAATCGGCAAGCCAGTGGCTGGGGGCGACCACCGTCAGATCCAGGTCGGCATAGGCGGCCTGGCGTTGCAGCCAGGTTTGCCGGGAGGCGTCAGACTCATCGCGGGAGCCGAGCATGGGGCATTGGCCGCAACCCGGATTGCGGGCGTAGGCTTCGCACTCGCCCGCATAGTGGCAGCCGCCGGTGAAGGCAGCCATGTCGTGCAGGGTCCAAATCACCGATTTGCCGGCAAAGGTCCGGGGCGCGGTGGGGAAATTGACCATTCCCGCCACCCAGTGGAAGTGGGCGATGCGGACACTGTCGAAACCGCCGAGGCGAGCCAGTTCCAACGGGGAGGTGGCGTTGCTGAAGACTTCGATGAACGGGGCCCGGGCCGGGTAGGCCCCCAGGGTCTTGCCCCAGGCCTGGGTGGCTTCCGCCAGATAGGGCGAGCCGCCGGGGGAGAGCACTGTCCGGGCTTGTGCCCCGTTGGGGCAGAGCAGGGCGACATCGGTGCCCTGGCTGGATTTCTGCAGCACGGCCATGCCGGCTTCGACACCGTCGCTGACCAGGGCATTGCGCAGGCGGGCAGCCGCCATGCCGGCGCCGCCCCGTTCCCAGGTGCTGAAGTGGAGGATCGGTGCCAGGGGCAAGGCGGTGGTGGGGGCGGCGGCAGCTTTGGGTTTGTTGAAGCGCACGCCGACGGCATCGATGGGCTCGATGGGGAAGCGCACCTGACGTTCGCTCTGGAATTCTTCGATGGCTTGGCGGCAGCCTTCCCAGTGGCCGTAGTCGTCCACCTGGAAAATGCCCTGGTCCGTGACCTGGTCGTAGAGATTGTCGAGGATGGCCCGGGTCGAGGAATACCAGTCGCCATCCAGGTGCAGCAAGGCGATTTCGCCCAGATTGTGGCGCTCCACCGGCAGGGTGTCTTCAAAGAAACCTTTGATCGTCACCAGGATGTGTTCGGCGCCCAGCTTGCGGCAGGCTTCCCGGACACTGTCTTCCGGAGCCGCGCAGGTGCCGGTGCCCCAGCCCGTGTCCTCGGCATGCTGGCCCCGGTGGGTGTCGTTTTCTCCCGGAGTCGGCATGCCTGAGAAGGAGTCGAAGGCGAACAGCTTGCGCGGCCGCTTGCTGTGGCGGGCGATGACTGCGGCAACCAGGGCCGAGGAGCCGCCGGCGGCGACGCCGCATTCGACGAAGTTGCCCGGCAGATCCGCTGCGCAGATACGCATGGCGCTGTCGTAAAGCGAGCGCAGGCGCGCTTCGCTGAGCATGGTGTAGGGACGGATCACCTGCAGCAGCTCACTGAATTCGTCCACGGCCGGCCCCTGGCCGGCCTTGCGGTCGTCTACCCGTTCAAGCAGGGCGCGGGCTTCGGCGTTGTCCGGGAAGAAGCGCAATTCTTCCCGCAGACATTCGGCGACGTGCCAGGGCTGGTTGAGGGCAGCAAAGCAGCGGGCGCGAAGCACATCAAGACCGATGGTGGGGATGCGGGCCTTCTTGGCGTCGATCACCAGATTGAGGGCCTCCTGGGCCTGGCCCTGGGCCAGGGCGCCTTCGGCTCGCTGCATCAGGGCCAGTACTTCGGCGCTGTTGCCGGGGATGCTGCCGTTGGGGCTGGCCGGGGTCGGTACGGCAGGCGCCGCAGCGGCGGTGGAACGGGCGGACTGCGCCGGTTGGGCCAGGTGGCGCCGAATGATGCGGTCGAAGTGCGCCGCCCGCCATTCCATGGCGTAGTCCCGGCGGCAACGTTCCTTGCCGCGCCGGGCGATGGCTTCCCGTTGCTCGGGATGGGCCAGGTAGTAGCGCACCTTGTCGATCAGCTCTTCCCGGTCGGAGAAGGTCTCGACTTCCAGGCCCGCCTCGAAATAGTCGCTCAGGTTGTCGAAGCGTTCGGTGATGAGGAAACGCCCGGCGCCGGTGACCTCGAACAGGCGCATGTTGACCGTTTCACCCCGGCCCACGTCCAGGGGGCGGCCGCTGGCCGGGTCGAACATCCAGTGGTCGGCCCGGCTGTCGACGACGATGCGGGCGCTGGCCAGGGTACGGTACATCTCCATGCCGTATACCGGTGGTTTGATGTAGGGCGTCAGTACTGCCGGGATTCCCTGGGTCTGGCCGCTGAGATGCAGGGCCAGGGAGAACGGGGCTGTCGGGTCGCCGGCCGCCTCGGCCAGGGCCAGCAGTTGCTGGTTACGTTTTTCGTGCTGACCGATGGTCCATTGGCCGGTGAACAGGACGTCGCTCTGCAGTTCGATCCCGTTCAACTGGGGATTGAGCCAGTTGGGGTGGCCCGGGAAAAAGTGGGTGGCATCGGCGGCCCCGAGCTTCAGGGCCAGTTCGCGAATGCCGCTCAGGCCCGAAAGCATGGTGTCAAAACCGTGCCAGCGGGTCTCCGGCGGCGCCAGTGCGCCGCGCCAGCCAAGCACCAGGCGAGGCTGGTAGCTGAGGCTCTGGAGGAAGCGGGAGTCAAAACTGATGGGTTCGCTCAGATAGAGGATTTCCGGCCGGTAGGTCTCAACCTGTCGGCGCACCACGTCCATCATGCCGATGCCGTTGGGCAGGCCGTGCTGGGCGGCCCAGCGGCCCTGGGAAATGGGGTCGTTGGCGACAATCAGTTGGCAGTCGTAGCCGAGAGCGCCCAGATAGGGCGTGAGCATGTGGTTGGCGCTGAAAGCATCGGCTTCCAGCGCCTTGATCATGGTGGAGAAATCCTGGCTCGGCAGGGCCGGCCGCTTGGCGTAGAACTGTTCCAGATAGGCCGGATAGAAGGTGTGTATCTGCAGAAAGCCCAGGCGCTTCTTGGCGGGTTCGGCCATGGGCTGCTGGGCGTTCTCGCCGGTTCTGTCCACCGCCTTGCGGATGGTCTCCAGGGCCGGCTCCGTCGTGGCGGCATACTGTTGATAGTTGTCCAGGATGGCCCCGGCAATGCCGTACTCACCCAGGGAGACCAGGGCGCGGGTCAGGGCTTCGGTGACGTCCAGGCGTTCCGGCTCCTTCTGGATCAGATGGCTCCAGTGGGCAATGGCTCCCTCCTGATCGCCGAGCGCCTGCAACGTACTGGCATGGCAGCGTTCCAGTTCGGAATCGTCGGGGTCATCGGCCAGGGCCTGGGCCATGTCCTTGGCCGCTGCTGCCAACTGGCCGGCCTGGATCTTGGCTTGCACCGCCCAGAGGCGCTCTTGCCGTGCGGGGGTCAGTGCGGCAGGTTCCAGGGCTGCCGGCAAGGGCAGCCAATGGAGGTGCTGGGGAAGATTGAGAAGCGCAGCGCGGATCTGCACATAGCTTTCCGCCTGGCGGCCGACCAGGCTGGCCACTTGCTGTCCTGGATTGCCCGGCAGTCGAATGTCCACCTGCCAGCCGTTGGTGGCGAAGCCTTCGGGGCGCTGGGTGACGTCTCCCTGCAGGAACAGGACGCCGCTGTCGCTCAGGGCCGACCACAGGGCTTGGAGTTCCTGGGCGTCGGCGAGGGCGCTGCCGATTACCAAGTCCATCTTGCCGGCAACCGCCTCGGGCCAATTGCTCTCGCCGGCATGAAAACCGCGGCGGTTCAGACTGGTGGTTCCAACCTGAGTAGCCAGTTGATCCAGGGGCAAGGCCGCAGTGGCAGTGGTGACGTAGGACTCGACACCGGTCAGCGTCTGGAGCAGGACGCTGGTCAGGTCGCCGCCCACTCCGTCCAGCAGGCTGACTCCCCGGCGTGGCCCCAGCAGATGCCGTAACAGGGCCGCCGTGCCCCAGGAGGAAGTGATGGACTCCCGTGCCAGTTCGGCACTTCGGGCCGTATTCAGAATAGTGCGGCAGCGATTTTCCACTGTCTCCGGCAGGTACTGGAGGCGTTCGCGTAGCCAAGGCAGATACTGGTCTGCCAGGTCTTCATCGGTGCAGAAATAGGTGAGTTTGTGCGCCGCTAGATTGCTCAGCTGCTGGGAAAACTGCTGGTACAGCTTTTCGGACAGTAACGGGTCCTGCTCCCCCGGCAAACCCTTGCCCGGGGCATGGGCCAGGACGATCCCCAGATGGGGCCGCAAGGCGGTGGATTGGCTGCCATACCAGCGGATCAGGGCATCCAGCTCGGCAAGCTGGGGTGCCAGAACGAGGATGTAGTCGCCAGCATCGCATTGGGTACCGAGGGTGACGGAGAGCCAGCGGAAAGCCTCCTGGCCCTGTTGGTCAAAGCTTTCTCCCATGGCCTGGCCTGCCTGAACGGCGGAAGCTTGGCGTTCCAGTTTCTGGACGGGCAGGCCTTGTTGCGGGGCCCTGGTCTCGAGAGCAGCCGCCAGTTCCTTGGCGACGGGGGGATTTGCGGAGGCGTTGAGGCTGGCGATGAAGAGGCGCATGGGGAATCAAATCCTTGCCTGGAGACGGGTTGCACGCATGGGCGGAAGGTAATTATTTCTTGAAACAGACGATGTTCTGAAAAGCAAAGATTTCGCATTGAACCGGCGAGTAGTGCTCAATTGGGTAGTAGCCATTGGGCAGGAGACGGAAAAAGCGATAGCCCTTCAGATAATCGAAGAAGTCCTTGAAGTAGGTGCGGGAAGCAATGTTCATCTCGTTGAATTCAAACTGGATGGCTTGCACCATGCCTTTTTCGAGACATTGGGCCGCTCCCTTGAAAACCTCGAGTTCATGTCCTTCCACGTCCACCTTGAGCAGATCGATGTGCTCAATCCCAAGTTCGGGGATGACGGCGTCCAGAGTGCGTATTTCGATGTCGAAACTGCGGTGGGGGCGCTGATGGATATCGGTGAAGACTTCTGCATAGAGCGAAGCGTGGGATGACGCCTGGTCCGCATAGTCATACATCGTGAAGCTGCCGGCAGCTGAGCCCATGCCCACATTGAAGGCCTGGATGTTCGGCAGATTGCGCCGCAGCTTCTGGTAGGTTTCAGGATGGGGCTCGAAAGCGAATACTTGAGCCGAAGGGCAGGATTCCAGTGCCAGGCCCGAATAGAGGCCCACATTGGCGCCCACGTCGACCACGACGGGAGCTATTTTTCCCTTGAGGTGATTCCTGAGGAAGAAGGCTTCGCCCGAATGCTGCATGGACTGCCAGTTGAGAATGCCAATGCGGTAGAGCTGGGAAGCGAAATCTTGCTCAGTGTTCATCCTGGATCCTAGAGAGGTATGGGCAAGGCCCAGATCAAGGCTAAAGCTAAAGCACGACTTGTACCATTTTTTTATGGCTTGCCCCAGCCCCGTCCAATAAATAACAGGGCCTAGGTTGGCCGTAGGCTTCGTCTTCAGGTTAGGCCGTCACCACCCGGTTCTTGCCCGTGCGCTTGGCTTCGTACATGGCCGTATCTGCCCGCTTGATGGCCGCGGCCTGGTCTTCGCCGGGCTGGTAGGCAGTGACGCCGGCGCTGAAGGTAATCAGCAGCTTCTGGTTGTCGTGCATGAAGTAGTGCTTGGTCAGCTCCCGCTGCAGCCGTTGCAGGGCGTGGGTCGAGTCTTCCAGGCCGGTGTCCGGCAGCAGGATGACAAACTCCTCGCCGCCGAAGCGGGCCACCAGGTCGGTGGGGCGCATGGTGTTCTTGATGACCGTGATGAGGTGGATTAGGGCGGCGTCGCCGGCATCGTGGCCCAGGCTGTCGTTGAGCTTCTTGAAGTTGTCGATGTCCAGGATGGCCAGGCAGAGGGAGGTGCGCCGCCGCTGGGTGCGGGCCGTTTCCTTGGCGAAGGCTTCTTCCAGGCCGTGGCGGTTGAGGGCGCCGGTGAGCTGGTCGTGGCGCACCAGGGTGCTGGCCTTGTCCAGTTCGCCCTGCAGTTCGGCCACCCGCTGTTCCGATTCCCGTACCCGTTGCTGGGTGGCCCGCAGTTCGTCGCGGGAGCGCTGGGCATTGAGCTGGATGATGCGGGTTTCGTGCATCACTTCGTCAATGACGGCCCGCAGGTCGGCAATGTTGTTGGCCGTGGCAATGCGCTGGGCACAGGCCTCCACCTTGTCGTGGTAGTCGGAGGTGGAGTCGGCGAAATCGGCCAGATGATCCACGAAGCCTGCCAGCATGTGCTTCAGGGCCTCCTGGGCTTCGCTCAGGCTGTGCTTGAGCTGGCTCTGCTTGAAGATGACTTCCTTGATGCGCTGCTCGGCGTCGTCAATGGTGCGCAGGGAGAGGGGGCTGGTGACGATGTCCCGCACCATTTCGATCTGACCATGCAGCCACTGGTCGTCTTCCACCAGTTCGCTGACGTTCTCGATCAGCAGTTGCAGCAGATGCAGCAGGCCGGTGCGCAGCTCCCGCTGGTCATCCGCCAGCAGTTCCAGGCGGAAGGCGAACTGCTTGAGCTTGTCCAGCAGCTTTTTCAGGGCCTTTGTGTCCTGGGCCCGGCGCACGGCGCTGGCCAGGGTACGGGCTTCTTCCACCAACTGGGGCGACTCCACCAGCTGGGTGGCGACGGCCGTTTCCAGGGTGAAGGCAAACAGTTCCCGCAGTTCGCCGACCAGGGCGTTGTCGGCGCTGGCCGGTGCTGTGGTCACGGCGACAGCATCGGCGCCGTTGTCCTCCGCTGCCATCTCGGGGGCGTCGGCCAGGGGTGTGCCGCCGGCGTCCGCATTCTGGTTCCAGGAAGTGAGGAGCCCTTTCAGGCGGGTGAAGAGCAGGTCCGGATCCTTGCCGGCACTGGATAGCACGTGTTCCAGGGAGTCCCGTTTCTTGCCGGGCGTCAGGCCGGCATGATGGGTTTCCCATTGCCGGATCAGTTCGGCAATGAGGTCGCTCCAGGGCGGCGGTTCGCTGCTGGCTTCGGTACAGAACGCCTTCCAGGTGTTCTGGAAGCGTTCCCAGCTCTTGTCCCGGATCGCCTCGTCGAAAGACCTGGCAAGGCGCTGCTGGGCCGGTCGGCTGCGGTCAAGGGCGGCCGCCAAGCTTTTGCACTGCTTTTCCGGGAACGGCTCATCCCCCGGCGGGTGTTCGGCAATTTCGTTGTAGAGAGTGAAGTAATTGTCCGGAGTCGGCGGTATGCGCCGGACGGCCAGTTGTCGGAGGACTTCACGAGCAATTTCGGAGGGATTGGAGAGGGCAGCCATGGAATTTGAGTCTTGCTCGAAGATTGCAGCCTATTCTATATGCGACAGCACGTCAGGGGGCATGCCTCGGTTATAATGGCGGCCCCGCCGGGTTAGCTCAGTAGGTAGAGCAGCGCACTTGTAATGCGAAGGTCACCAGTTCGATTCCGGTACCCGGCACCATCCCTCTCTCTTTTCCCTGTTTGCCTGTTCAGGCCGGGCCCGGTTCGTGATAACCCAGCCGGTGCGATAAATCCTGGGCGGCTTGCCGGATGGCGGCGGCAATGTTGCTGTCCCAGTCGCTGGCAAAGTTGCCGATCGGCCCCAGGGAAGTGATCGCCGCCACCATGGTGCCCGTCTGATTGAACACCGGCGCACTGAAACCGTTGATGCCCGGAGAGTAGCTGCCACTGGCCCGGGCAATGCCCTGGTTGCGGATTTCCGACAGCAGGCCGTCCATTTCCCGGCGCGCAGCTGCCAGGGTGGTGCCGTTCGCTTCCGCGTTCGCCTTGATTTCGACTTCCAGCAGCTGGCGCAGGTAGGGGGAACGGAAAAAGGCGGCAAACGCCCGACCCGTGGCCGAACTGGCCAGCGGCAGGACGGTACCGGCGCGCAACGCAACGGTGATCGGTCCGCCGGCCTCCAGCAGGCGGACCACCGTGGCACCATGATTCCCCCATACGGCCAGGGCAACGGTTTCGCCCAGGCGCTCGCAGAGATCTTCCAGTATCGGGGTGGCGAGGCGAACCGGATCCAGCCGGCCCATGGCGGCCAAGCCCAGTTCCAGGGAGAAACTGCCCAGGTCATAGCGGCCGCTGGTCTGGTCCTGCTCGACCAGGCCCATGCGAATGAGGCTGACCAGGTAGCGGTGGGCCTTGGCGGCGGGCATGCCGGCAGCTTTGGCCAGGTCCCGTAGCATCATGGCGCGGCCATTGGCAGCCAGCGCCTGCAATAACTTGCCCCCCACTTCGATGGATTGAATTCCCTGGCGGTCCTTGGTTTTTGGCTTTTCCATATATGACTTAAGTAGCAAACCCGGTCGCCATATTACATCCGTGTGCGCCCAATCGGGGAGCCGCCGCTGTCAGTACCTTCGCATATAATCATCCGAGACCGTCGTGGCCCAAATGCCAGTTCGGCTTTTATCGAGTGAGAAAGGGGTGGGTATGCAAGCAATTCTGGTGGCCAATCCGAAGGGGGGGTGTGGCAAGACAACCTTGGCGACAAATCTGGCCGGCTATTTCGCCAACCAGGGCAACAAGGTTACCTTGTGCGATTTGGATCGCCAGCAATCCTCCCTGCGCTGGATGGCCTTCCGCGATCCGGAGATGGCACCGGTGACCGGATACTTTGCGGGTAATCAGGTGATGTTCAATCCGCCCCAGGATGTGGATCAGGTGGTGCTGGACGCCCCGGCCGGCCTGCAGGGCTATAAGCTTTCCGACTACCTGCGTCGTGTCGATAAGGTTATCGTTCCGGTGGTGCCTTCCATATTTGATATGGCGGCAACGGAGGATTTCCTCATTTCATTGCGCCAGGAAACCCGCGGTCGGCGGCAGATGCTGGGCATTGTCGCCATGCGGGTGGATCCCAGAACCCGTGCGGCAGTGATGCTGGAAGAGTTTTTGCGTCATTTCGATATTCCCATTGTTAGTTATCTGCGCAACACCCAGAACTACGTAAACGTAGCTGCGGCAGGGCTTTCCGTCTTTGACCCTCCCCGCGCAAAGTTCAAGCGAGATCACGAACAGTGGGATTCCCTCTTGCGGTGGCTCTCCGACTAGGCTATAGTTCGCCTCCCTCGACGCACCAGCCGGTGCAGCCAAGCGAAAGCAAAGCAAGAAACAAACCGGCAGGGGTTGACGAGGTGTAGAGAAAGCGATAATATCTCGCTTCTCTGACGGACGCGGGGTGGAGCAGTCTGGCAGCTCGTCGGGCTCATAACCCGAAGGTCGTAGGTTCAAATCCTGCCCCCGCAACCAGCTCTTTAAAAAATAGGACAACCGATAGGTGTAGGTGCTTGGTTGGGTGTTCCGGCTTAGGTCGGACAAATGAATCAAGCGCTTGCACAAAGATGTAGTCAAGGAAACTTGAATATATCCGTCAAG
>NZ_JAOTRW010000009.1:0-235141 GCF_030247495.1 Azospira sp.
TTCTTGGACAGAATGGTGGTGATAGCAGCAGTCAGCGTGGTCTTACCGTGGTCAACGTGACCGATGGTGCCCACATTAACGTGCGGCTTCGTACGTTCAAACTTTTCCTTGGCCATTGCGGTACCTCGAATTTAGAAAATGTAAAAAAAACTTCGGGGCAATCAGTGGTGCCCATGGGCAGGATTGAACTGCCGACCTCTCCCTTACCAAGGGAGTGCTCTGCCACTGAGCTACATGGGCATCCGCTTTCAACCAACCGTGCGGAGTGGAGCGGGTGAAGGGAATCGAACCCTCGTCTTAAGCTTGGAAGGCTTCAGCTCTACCATTGAGCTACACCCGCGTTCGATTTTTCACCCACGACGCCCAAACTTCAGAACCGGACATCGCTAACCGCAACAAAAACTTGGTGGAGGAGGAAGGATTCGAACCTTCGAAGGCAGAGCCGTCAGATTTACAGTCTGATCCCTTTGACCGCTCGGGAACTCCTCCAAAACGAAGCCGCGAATTATGGCTATGCCGGTTGCCCGTGTCAAGCCCTGCATCGCGAAGCGAGGGCGCATTATAGCAAAAGATTCCCATACGTCCAGCCCGATTTGTACGAATTCGCTTCCCGCCCCTCTCGGCCTAGAATGCCGCCTTTGCTCAAGCCCCCACACTACCTATGACCATAGCCTCCGCGCCCCTGCCCGCCGCCCTCGTTGAAGCCCTGCGCCAGCAGTTCGGCACCCGTTACTCCCAGGGCGAATCCGTGCGGCTGCAGCATGGCCGCGATGAATCCAAGCACGAGCCCATGCTGCCCGACGGCGTGGTGTTCGCCGAAAGCACCGAGGAAGTGGCAGCCGTCGTCCGCCTCTGCCGCGAATACCGCGTACCCGTCATTCCCTACGGGGTCGGCAGCTCCGTCGAAGGCCATGTGCTGGCGGTACACGGCGGCATCAGCATCGACCTGTCCGGCATGAACCGGGTGCTGTCCATCCATGCCGAGGACCTGGACGTCACCGTCCAGGCCGGTGTCACCCGCAAGCAGCTGAACGACGAACTCAAGGGCACCGGCCTGTTCTTCCCCATCGACCCGGGCGCCGACGCCACCCTGGGCGGTATGGCCGCCACCCGGGCCTCCGGCACCAACGCCGTGCGCTACGGCACCATGCGGGAAAACGTGCTGAGCCTGACCGTGGTCACCCCCGAGGGCAAAATCGTCCGCACCGGCAGCCGGGCCCGCAAGTCCTCCGCCGGCTACGACCTGACCCGCCTTTTCGTCGGCTCCGAGGGCACCCTGGGCATCATCACCGAGCTGACGGTGAAGCTGTACCCCATTCCGGAAGCCATGTCTGCCGCCGTTTGCGCCTTTCCCTCGGTGGATGCCGCCGTGGACACGGTGATCCAGACCATCCAGCTGGGTGTGCCGGTGGCCCGGGTGGAACTGCTGGACGCCCTCACCCTGCAGGCCATCAACCGCTACTCCAAGACCACCCTGCCGGAAGCGCCGACCCTGTTCTTCGAATTCCACGGCAGCGGCAGCGGCGTCCAGGAGCAGGCCGAACTGACCCAGGAAATCGCCCAGGGTAACGGCGGCCAGGACTTCCAGTGGGCCACCCGCCAGGAGGACCGCAGCCGCCTGTGGCAGGCCCGCCACGACGCCTATTTCGCCTGCCTGCAGCTCAAGCCCGGCGCCCGCTGCTTCCCCACCGACGTCTGCGTACCCATCTCCCGCCTGGCCGAATGCATCCACGCCACCAATGAGGACATCGCCCAGGTTTCCCTGCCCATCGCCCTCTTCGGCCACGTGGGCGACGGCAACTTCCATCTGGTGGTGCTGGTGGATACGGACAACCCCAAGGAAATGGCCGAGGGCGAGTGGATCAGCCAGCGCGTGGTGGAACGGGCCATCGCCATGGAAGGCACCTGCACCGGCGAACACGGCATCGGCCTGGGCAAGCAGCACTACCTGCTGCAGGAGCACGGGGAAGACGGTGTGGCCCTGATGCGCACCCTGAAGACCGCCCTGGACCCCCTCAACCTGATGAACCCGGGCAAGATCCTGCCGCCCCAGGCCTGAGGCGCCACCTCCCCCACCAAGGGCGCTGCGGCGCCCTTTTTCATCGCATCTGCCGTTGCGTGCCGCGCCTGCTGCAACGCAACGTTACGCGCCCTCCGTGGTCCCATACAATGCCTGCGTCGCCCACCCGCGACGTATGACAAGACCGGCACAGCCCACAAGGCAGCGACCGGACAGACCAACCTGCCAACGCGATCCTGCCCGCCCGCAAACGGGATGAAGGCGAGACGCCGGCGACCAATGGAGGAGCAAATCGCATGAGCGATCTCTCTTTGCACGTCCCCAAGGAGCTGGCGTCCGCCAGCCTGGACGACAAGTACACCACCCTTTCCGGCCGCGCCTTTCTCACCGGCACCCAGGCCCTGATCCGCCTGCCCATGCTGCAGCGGCTGCGGGACCAGGCCCAGGGGCTCAGCACTGCCGGCTTCATTTCCGGCTACCGGGGCAGCCCTCTCGGCGGTCTGGACCAGGGCCTGTGGAAAGCCCAGAAATATCTGGCGGAAAACCACATCACCTTCCAGCCCGGGGTCAATGAGGACCTGGCCGCCACCGCCGTCTGGGGCAGCCAGCAGGTCAATCTCTTCCCCGGCGCCAAGTACGACGGGGTGTTTGCCCTGTGGTACGGCAAGGGCCCGGGGGTGGACCGCAGCGGTGACGTCTTCCGCCACGCCAACGCCGCCGGCAGCTCCCGGCACGGTGGCGTGCTGGTGGTGGCCGGCGACGACCACGCCGCCAAGTCCTCCACCCTGCCCCACCAGACCGAGCACGTCTTCAAGGCGGTGATGATGCCGGTGCTGTATCCGGCCAACGTCCAGGAGTACCTGGAATACGGCCTGCACGGCTGGGCCATGAGCCGCTATTCGGGCTGCTGGGTGGCCTTCAAGGCCCTGGCAGACACGGTGGAAACCTCGGCCTCGGTGTGGGTGGACCCCATGGCCCTGGACATCCGCCTGCCGGATGATTTCGAACTGCCGGCCGACGGCCTCAACATCCGCTGGCCCGACCCGCCCCTGGTGCAGGAGGCCCGCCTCACCCACTTCAAGCTCTACGCCGCCCTCGCCTACGCCCGGGCCAACCGGCTCAACCGCATCGTCATCGACTCCCCGGCACCGCGCCTGGGCATCATCACCGCCGGCAAGTCCTATCTGGACGTGATGCAGGCCCTGGACGAGCTGGGCATCGACCAGCAGCTGGCCGCCCAGATCGGCATCCGCCTCTACAAGGTGGGCATGGTCTGGCCCCTGGAATCGGAAGGGGTGCGCCAGTTCGCCGAGGGGCTGGACGAAATCCTGGTGGTGGAAGAGAAGCGCCAGATGCTGGAATACCAGTTGAAGGAAGAGCTCTACAACTGGCGCGAGGACGTGCGCCCCCGGGTGGTGGGCAAGTTCGACGAGAAGGGCGAATGGGCCCTGCTGCCCGACGGCAAGGGCCACCTGGCCCACGGCGACTGGCTGCTGCCGGCAGCCGGCGAACTGTCCGTGGCCCAGATCGCCCGGGCCATCGCCAGCCGCATCGAGCGCCACTTCACCAGCCCGGCCATCAAGGCCCGCCTGGACCTCATCGAGGCCAAGCAGAAGGCCCTGCAGACGCCCCTGATCCTCACCCAGCGCACGCCCCACTTCTGCTCCGGCTGCCCCCACAATACCTCCACCCGGGTGCCGGAAGGCTCCCGGGCCGTGGCCGGCATCGGCTGCCACTACATGGTGACCTGGATGGACCGCAGCACCTCCACCTTCACCCACATGGGCGGCGAGGGCGTCACCTGGGTCGGCCAGGCGCCCTTCACCGAAGAAAAGCACATCTTCGCCAACCTGGGGGACGGCACCTACTTCCACTCCGGCCTGCTGGCCATCCGCCAGTCGGTGGCGGCCAAAACCAACATCACCTACAAGATCCTCTACAACGATGCCGTGGCCATGACGGGCGGCCAGCCGGTGGACGGCATCCTCTCCGTGCCCCGCATCACCCGCCAGCTGGAGGCCGAAGGGGTGGGCCGGATGGTGATCGTCACCGACGAGCCGGAAAAATACGCCGAGGTGACGGACCTGGCGCCCAACGTGCCGGTGCGCCACCGGGACGAGCTGGACGCGGTGCAGCGGGAACTGCGGGAAATTCCCGGCACCACCATCCTCATCTACGACCAGACCTGCGCCACGGAAAAGCGACGACGCCGCAAGCGGGGCAAGCTGGCCGACGTGGACCGCCGGGTCTTCATCAACGAGGCAGTGTGCGAGGGCTGCGGCGACTGCTCGGTGCAGTCCAACTGCCTCTCGGTCATCCCGGTGGAAACCGATTTCGGACGCAAGCGGGCCATCGACCAGTCCAACTGCAACAAGGATTTCTCCTGCCTCAAGGGCTTCTGTCCCTCCTTCGTCACCCTGGAAGGGGCAAAGCTGAAAAAAGGCCAGGCCCTGGCCATGGACGAACAGGACTGGCCGCCGCTGCCCGAGCCCGTGCTGCCGCCCACCGCGCGGCCCTACAACCTGCTGGTGACGGGGGTCGGCGGCACCGGCGTGGTGACCCTGGGCGCCCTCATCGGCATGGCCGCCCACCTGGACGGCAAGGGCGTCTCGGTGCTGGACATGACCGGTCTGGCCCAGAAATACGGCGCCGTGTTCACCCACCTGCGCTTCGCCGACCGGCCGGAGGACATCCACGCCGCCCGCATCGCCACCGGCGAGGCGGACGCCATCCTGGGAGGCGACGTGGTGGTGACGGCAGGCAACGAGGCCCTGTCCAAGATGCTGGAAGGGCGCACCCGGGCCGTGGTGAACTGCACGGAAACCCCCACCGCCGAATTCACCCGCAACCCGGACTGGCAGTTCCCCCTGGCCCGCATGCAGCAGACGGTGGCCGCCACCGTGGGCGCCGACCACGCCTGGTTCCTCGACGCCCAGGCCCTGGCCACGGCCCTCATGGGCGACGCCCTGTATACCAACATGTTCCTCCTCGGCTACGCCTGGCAGAAAGGCCTGGTGCCGGTGAGCCTGCCGGCCCTGGGCCGGGCCATCGAGCTCAACGGTACTGCCGTGGCGGCCAATCTCCAGGCCCTCGACTGGGGCCGCCGCGCCGCCGTGGACGAGGCCCGGGTACGCCAGCTGGCAACGCCTGCCGCCGACACGCCGCCGCCCCGGCCTGACGCCGCCCTGGAGGAAGTGCTGGCCCTGCGGGAGCAGGAACTGACGGACTACCAGGACGCCGCCCTGGCCCGCCGCTACCGCCAGCGCATCGAAGCCCTGCGCCAGGCCGAGGCGCCCCTGGACCCGGCCCTGCCGGTGACCCTGGCCGCCGCCCGCAACTACTTCAAGGTTCTGGCCATCAAGGACGAGTACGAAGTGGCGCGACTGCATACCCGGCCCGAGTTCTTCGCCCGTCTGCGCCAGACCTTCGCCGGCGAACCGGGCAAGGACTACGCGGTGCATGTGCACCTGGCCCCGCCCCTGTGGGCCAGGCCGGATCCGCGCAGCGGCCAGATCCGCAAGCGGCAGTACGGCCCCTGGATGCTCGGCGCCCTGAAACTGCTGGCCCGCCTCAAGTTCCTGCGCGGCACGGCCCTGGACGTTTTCGGCCACACCGCCGAAAGGCGCATGGAACGGGCGTTGCAGGCCGGCTACGAGGCAGACCTGGAGCGCATTCTGGAGGCCCTGGCCGCCGGCAGCGCCCACCCGGCCCTGCTAGAACTGGCGCGGCTGCCGGAAAGCGTGCGCGGCTACGGCCACGTCAAGGCCGCCAGCGCCGAGAAAGCCCGACAGCAGCGCCAGGAGCTGCTGCGGCAACTGGAAGGGGGCGGAGCGGCCCCAGCGGTCTGAGGTCTGAGGTCTGAGGTCTGAGGTCTGAGGTCTGAGGTCTGAGGTCTGAGGTCTGAGGTCTGAGGTCCGAGGTCCGAGGTCCGAGGCCGGCGAGCCCGTCCGGGCCGGAACGGCGGGTCGGTTACAATGACCGACCCGCTTTTTTTCAGGCTCCGCCGTGCCCGCTTCTTCCCGCCAACTCGCCCTCCAGTTCGCCGCCGTCCTCCTGGTGCTGTCCCTGGCCTGGCCCTATTACGGCATGAAGGCCGAGCTGCTGCCCTGGGACCAGGTGGCCCTGGCCATCGGCGGCACCGCCCTGGTCTTCGCCACCCTCAGCCGCCAGGCCTGGTGGTGGCGCCTGATCCACGCCTGCTTCGCCCCCCTGGCCTGGGCCGTGGCCCAGCTCGACATTACCCCGGGCTGGTTCCTGCTGGCCTTCGTTCTCATGCTGCTGGTGTACCGGGGCGCCGTCTCCGGCCAGGTGCCGCTCTACCTCTCCAACCGGGAAACGGCGGCCGCCCTGGCCAACCTGGCCCGGGAGCGGGGCAGCCGGCGCATCCTGGACCTGGGGGCAGGCATCGGCAGCCTGCAGGCGCCCCTGGCCCGGGCCCTGCCCGAAGTCCGGGTGGATGGCCTGGAGAACGCCCCCCTCACCTGGCTGCTTGGCCGCCTGCGCCTCTCCGGCCAGGCCAATGCCGCCCTGCGCTACGGCGACATGTGGCGCACCGACCTGGCCGGCCACGACCTGGTGTACACCTTCCTTTCCCCCGAACCCATGGACTGGCTGGGCCAGAAGGCCGCCGCGGAACTGCCGGCCGACGGCCTGCTGGTGAGCAACAGCTTCCCCGTGCCCTGGGCCGAGGCGGATCGCATCATCGAAGTGGGCGACCGCCGCCGCACCCGCCTTTACTGCTACACCCCGGAGAGTCTGCGCACCCAGTTGGCCGCCGCAGTTGCCGCGGAAGACGCATCCGGGGACAATCCGGCCTAGCCTAACGTCATCAACCTTCCTACCGACAGCAGCCGCCATCTTGAAAAACTGGGGCATCCAGACCCGCATCCTCCTGCTCGCCCTGGCCCCCGCCGTGGCGGTGGCCGGCGCCCTCAGCGTCTACTTCGTCCTCGCCCTGCTCTCCGACCTGGACCGGGACCTGCGGGACCGGGGCTTGGGCCTGGCCCGGCAGCTGGCGGCCATCGCCGAGTACAGCACCTACTCCGGCGACCGCCAGACCCTGGGCAGCGTGGCCCTGGCCGCCCTGGAGGAAGCCCACGTGAACAGCGTCGAGGTCTACGACCAGGAGGGCGAGGCCCTGGCGGCCAGCGGCGCCCTGCCGGCGCCCCTCTCGCCCCTGCCGAGCCCGACCCAGAGCGACGTCATCCACGAGGACGAGGACCATCTGCGCATCGCCGCCCCGGTGCTGCGCCACCGCTTCGACATCCAGGACCCCTTCCTCGCCGAGTCCCCGGTAGCCGGCCGCCCCGAGCCGCCGCCCCTGCTCGGCTGGGTGGTGGTGGAAATGTCCCGCCAGTCCCTGGAGACCCGCCGCCAGGAAACCATCGCCTTCACCCTGACCCTGGTGCTGCTGACCGTGGCCGCCACCAGTCTGCTGGCCATGATCCTGACGCGCCAGGTGAGCCGCCCCATCGTGCGCCTGGAAAAGGCAGTGGAGCGCATCCGCGCCGGCCAGCTCAACCTGCAGCTGCCCGCCGACAGCGGCGGCGACCTGCAGCGCCTGGAGGAAGGCTTCAACACCATGGCCCAGGCCCTGCAGGAAGCCCGGGACAACCTGGAAGGCAAGATCGCCGACGCCACCCGGGAACTGGAACGCAAGCGGGCCGAGGCGGAGCGCTCAAGCCTGGCCAAGTCCCGCTTCCTGGCTGCCGCCAGCCACGACCTGCGGCAACCCCTGCACGCCCTCAACCTGTTCGCCTCCGACCTGAAGAACCACGCCCGGGGCCCGGACCAGGAAAAGCTGGCCGGCCAGATCGGCACCTCCATCCGCAGCATGTCGGAACTGCTGGACGCCCTGCTCAATATCTCCCGCCTGGATGTGGCCGGGGTCAATCCCCAGCCCCTGGCCACGCCCCTGCAGGCCATCTTCGACAAGCTGCAGCAGACCTATGCCCGGGAAGCGGAGAACCGGGGGCTGCGCCTGCGCTTCCGCCCCACCCGGGCCTGGGCCCATACGGACCCGGCCCTGGTGGAACGGCTGCTGGGCAACCTCATCACCAATGCCCTGCGCTACACCGAGCGGGGCAGCATCCTGGTCGCCGCCCGCCGCCGGGGCCAGGCCTGGCGGGTCGAGGTAAGGGACAGCGGCGACGGCATCGCCCCCGAGTTCCAGCGGGCCGTGTTCGAGGAATTCGTCCAGGTCGGCAATGCGGAACGGGGCCAGGGCAAGGGCCTGGGCCTGGGCCTGGCCATCGTGGACCGGCTGGCCAAGGCCATGGAGGCCCCCCTGGATCTGCGCTCCGCCCTGGGCCAGGGCTCGGTGTTCGCAGTCCAGCTGCCGGCCTGCGCGGCCGTGGCGGAGACGCCCGCCGCCGAACTGGAACAACGCCCGCCCCTGGCCGCCCTGCTGGCCTACGGCCCGGGCTTCATGGCCGAAAGCGCCGAGCAGCTGGAGGCCTGGCTGCGGGACTGGGGCCTGCGCTGCCGTCGGGTGGAATCGGTCGCCGCGGCCCAGGCCCTGCTGGCCGAGATGGCTGCCGGCAGCGAAGGCCCCTTCCTCTGGCTGGCGCCGGGCAACGGCACGACCTTGCGCGAAGTGCTGGCCCTGGCGCCGGAGCGCCCGGCCGTGATCATCGGCGGGGAAGAGCAGGAGGGAATGGCGGATGGGGGCTGGTTCAGCCTGCCCCATCCGGCGCGACCGGCCAAGCTGCGTGCCTTGCTGCAGCGCCTGGCCGGCGAACTGGAAAAGACGGAAAACGCCTAGGTCAGACCTTGATGCCCAGGCGGCTGACGGCCACCAGGGCCTGGGTCCGGCTGGAAACGCCGAGGGCCTTGAAAATGGCGGTGATGTGGATTTTCACCGTGCCTTCGGAGAGGCCCAGCAGATTGGCGATGTCCCGGTTGGACTTGCCCTTGGTCATCAGCCCCAGCACCTCGGCCTGACGCTCGGTCAGACCGAATTCGGAAGCGGGCGCTTCCTGCACCGCCGGCGTGGGCGCCAGTTCGGCCCCCAGGTTCACCGGCATGGTCTGCTCCGGCTTGTGGATGCTGCCGCCCAACACCTGCCGCACCGCCGCCACCAGCTTCTCGGTGGAATAGGCCTTGGGAATGAAGCCCAGGGCGCCGTGCTTGAGCGCCCGGTTCACCGTATGGGCATCGTCGTAGGCGGAAACGACCACCACCGGAACGGCGGGGAAGCGGCTGCGGAAGAGGTCCAGGCAGGCCAGGCCATCAAGCCCCGGCAGGGCGATGTCCAGCAGCACCAGATCCAGGTCCGCTTCCTTTTCCAGCACGGCGAGGGCGGAATGGCAATCGCCAGCCTCGAAGACGGTCACCTCCGCTTCCAGCTGACGCAGTACGCGAACCAGGCCCTCCCTGACGAGCGCGTGGTCTTCGATGACGAGCAAATTGAGCATAGGGTTATGGGATGACGTTGTTGTTTTGGCGCTAATTTAGCACTCCGGCGGACTCCCGGCTATTCCGGCGCAGAAAATATTCGCTACTATGGCAGGATACGGCGCCAACAAAGGAGACCCACCATGAGCCTCAACAACGGAAGCAACGATCCCCTGGATTTCGTCAAGAACATGTGGGGCAATATGGGCTTCTCCCTCCCCGGCATGGTCACCCCCACCCTGGACACGGACGAGCTGCAAAAGCAGATCACCGACCTGAAGGCAGTGGAAGGCTGGCTGCGCATGAACCTGTCCATGCTGCAGATGACCATCCAGGGCATGGAAATGCAGCACTCCACCCTCACCGCCGTAAAGACCATGGGAGCCATGGCCGCCCAGCAGCGGGAGGAAATGGCCCAGGACACCTCGGGCACGGCCGAAGCCGCCGGCGCCGCCGCCGAAGCCGCGGCCAGCGCTTTTTCCCAGGCTGCCATGTGGCCCTGGAACATGATGAACCAGGTACAGGAACACCTGCAGCAACAGCAGGCCGCCCAGCCGGAAGCCCCGGCCGAACCGCCCAAGGCAAAGGCTGCCGCCAAGACGGCAGCCAAGCCAAAAAAGCCTGCCGCCGGCAGCCGCAGCAAGAAAACCCAGTAACTTCTGGCAACAGCACCAATAAAAAACCCGGGACTAGCCCGGGCTTTTTATTGGCAGCGAAATAGGCGGCACGACGAGGCGGCGCGACGGCAACGCTCAGGCAGCCAGGGCCGTCAGCAGCTTCTGGTGGATACCGCCGAAGCCGCCATTGCTCATCACCAGCACCTGGTCTCCCGGCCTGGCGGCGGCGGCGATGCGGGCCACCAGCCCCTCCAGGTCGTCCAGCACCACGGCCCGCTCGCCCAGGGATGCCAGGGCGGCAGCCGCATCCCAGCCCAGATCCCGGGAATAGCAGAAGACCAGATCCGCATCCACCAGGCTGCCAGCCAGCCGGTCCTTCATCACGCCCAGTTTCATGGTGTTGGAGCGGGGCTCCAGCACCGCCAGGATGCGGCCGGAGCCTTTGCCCAGCTTGTGCCGCAGGCCGGCCACGGTGGTGGCGATGGCGGTCGGATGGTGGGCGAAATCGTCCAGCACCGTGATGTCGCGCACCGTGCCCCGCACTTCCATGCGCCGCTTCACATTCTGGAAGGAGGACAGGGCCTGCAGGCCGTCCTCGGGCCGCACCCCCACGTGACGGGCAGCCAGGATGGCGGCCACGGCGTTCTGCCGGTTGTGCTCGCCGGTCAGGCCCCAGGTGGTGCGGGCCACTTCCCGGCCATCCTGCAGCAGGACCAGAGAACCGTCGCCGTCGTCGCCGATGGCGGACCAGCTGTCGCCGCCGAACCACTCCACCCCAGACCAGCAGCCCCGGGCCAGCACCCGCTGCAAGCTTTCCTCCCGGGCATTGGCCACCACCAGGCCGGAACGGGGCATGGTGCGCACCAGATGGTGAAATTGGGTCTCGATCGCCGCCAGATCGGCAAAAATGTCGGCATGATCGAACTCAAGGTTGTTCAGCACGACCGTCCGCGGCCGGTAGTGGATGAACTTGGAGCGCTTGTCGCAGAAGGCCGTATCGTATTCATCCGCCTCGATGACGAAGAAAGGCAGGTCGGTGAGGCGGGCCGACAGGCCGAAATTCTGGGGCACGCCGCCGATGAGAAAGCCCGGGTTGAGGCCGGCGCACTCGAGAATCCAGGCCAGCATGGAACTGGTGGTGGTCTTGCCGTGGGTGCCGGCCACGCCCAGGACCCACTTGCCTTGCAGCACATGCTCGGCCAGCCACTGGGGGCCGGACACATAGGGCAGCCCCTGGTCGAGAATGGCCTCGAGCAGCGGATTGCCACGGGAAATGGCGTTACCGACGACAAAAATGTCGGGATCGACGGCGATCTGGCCAGCATCGTAGCCCTCGGTCAGTTCGATGCCCTGAGCCTCCAGCTGGGTGCTCATGGGCGGATAGACATTGGCATCGCAGCCGGTGACGCGATGGCCGGCAGCCCGGGCCAGCAGGGCGATACCGCCCATGAAGGTGCCGCAGATGCCGAGAATGTGAATATGCATGCAATATTCCGCCGGTTAGAATGAGGCCTGATTCTAACAGCCGGGGTCTGCCATGAAGCCATCCTCTCGCCGTGCCGATGCCCAGGCCTCCCGCAACGCCCACCTGCGCCAGCTCATCGCCAGCACCGCCGCCCGCCTCATGGCGGAAGACGGCATCGCCGACTACCCATTGGCCAAGCGCAAGGCAGCCCGGCAGCTGGGCAGCCCGGATACGGACGCCCTGCCCACCAATGCCGAGGTGGAAAGCGAGCTGCGGGCCTACCAGGCCCTCTACCAGGAGCGGGAACAGAAGGAACGGATCGACGAACTACGGGGAAAAGCGGCAGAAATGATGGAGATCATGACGCCATTTCACCCCTATCTCACCGGTTCCGTCCTGGACGGCAGCGCCGGCCGCTACGCCGAGGTGGACATTCTGCTCTACCCGGACAGCGCCAAGGAGGTGGAGATATTCCTCCTCAACCGGCAAATCCCCTTTGAACACACCACGCCCCGCCACGACCGGGTGGATGCGGTGCTGCAACTGGATATGGAAGGGGACACCATCAATCTGGTGATCTACCCGCCCCAGGACGAACGCACCGCCTACCGCAGCCGGGACGGCCGCCTGCGGGAGCGGGCCCGCCTGGAAGCCGTGCGCGCCCTGCTACCGGCAAATCCATGAAACCGACACGCCCCTTGTTAATGCGCCTGGCCCTGGCCATCGGCCTGGCCGCCACAGCCTTCGCCGCCGGCCTCTATTTCGGCCGGGGCGAGCACCCGGCCTTTACCCCCGAACCGCCGGCGAAGGCCGTACGGCAGCTCCTGCAACTGCAGCTGCCGACGGCTGACGGCAAACCCCAGGCCCTGGCCCAGTGGTCCGGGCAGGTACGGGTCATCAATTACTGGGCCACCTGGTGCCCGCCCTGCCGGGAGGAAATGCCCGAGTTTTCCCGCCTGCAGCAGGAGCTGGGGAGCAAGGGGGTGCAATTTATCGGCATTGCCCTGGATTCTGCCGACAGCGTGCAGGAATTCGCCGCCAAGCAGCCAACCGCCTACCCCCTGCTGATCGCCACCCCGGAAGCCGTGGGCAACCTGAAAAATCTGGGCAACAGCCGGGGCGGCCTGCCCTTCACCCTGGTGCTGGACCGCCAGGGCCAGGCCCGCCACGTACGCCTGGGCGGACTCAACGGCGCCGAACTGGCTGCCATCCTGCAACCCCTGCTATGACTTTCGAAAGAGGCAAACTGGACAAACTGTCGCGAATTGCGGCAAACTTGCCGCCATGAAGAAGCAAACTTCATCTTCCGCCAAGGGCAAGACCCAGGCAGAACAAACCATTCCGCCGCGCCTGCTGGTCCTGCACGGCCCCAACCTGAACCTGCTCGGCACCCGGGAGCCCCAGATTTACGGGAGCACCACCCTGGCCGACATCAACCGGGCTCTGGCCGTGCGCGCCGAATCTGCCGGCGTCGAACTGGAAGCTTTCCAAAGCAACCATGAAGGCGCCCTGATCGAACGCATCCATGCGGCCCGGGAGCAGGGAGTACGCTTCATCCTCATCAACCCGGCGGCCTACACCCATACCAGCGTTGCGCTGCGGGACGCCCTGGCCGCGGTCGGCATCCCCTTCGTCGAAGTGCATCTCTCCAATGTCTTCGCCCGGGAGCCGTTCCGGCACCACTCCTATTTTTCCGATCTGGCGATCGGGGTCATCAGCGGCCTGGGGTCCGAGGGATATTCCCTGGCCCTGGAGTTCCTGCTGAGCCGACTCAACGCCGACTGAGCTGCCACGCCAGACCCGGTTTCCGGTTTTTCACATCTAGCTACTTCCACCGCCAACTCAATAGGGCGGATTTTCGAGGGAGAATTCAATGGATCTGCGTAAACTCAAAAAACTCATCGACCTGGTACAGGAATCCGGCATCTCCGAGCTGGAGGTCACCGAAGGCGAAGAGAAAGTCCGCATTGCCAAGCATGTCGCCGCCCCCGTGGGCCAGCCCATGACCTACGCCGTGCCCGCCGCCGCACCGGCTGCCGCACCGGCCCCCAGCAGCGTGAACCTGGACGACACCGACGACCTACCGGAAGGCCACGTGGTCAAGTCGCCCATGGTCGGCACCTTCTACCGCGCCTCCTCCCCCGGCGCCGAGCCCTTCGTGCAGGTGGGCCAGACCGTCAAGCAGGGCGACACCCTGTGCATCATCGAAGCCATGAAGCTGCTCAACGAGATCGAAGCCGACGCTTCCGGCACCATCAAGGCCATCCTGCTGGACAACGGCGAACCGGTTGAATTCGGCGAACCCCTGTTCGTCATCGGCTAAGGAGTTTTCTCCATGTTCGAGAAAATCCTCATCGCCAACCGGGGCGAGATCGCCCTGCGAGTCCAGCGGGCCTGCCGTGAACTGGGCATCAAGACCGTGGTGGTGCACTCCGAGGCCGACCGGGAAGCCAAGTATGTGAAGCTGGCGGACGAATCCGTCTGCATCGGCCCGGCCTCCTCCGCCCTCAGCTACCTCAACATTCCGGCCATCATCTCCGCCGCCGAGGTCACCGACGCCCAGGCCATTCACCCGGGCTACGGCTTCCTCTCCGAAAATGCGGACTTCGCCGAGCGGGTCGAATCCTCCGGCTTCGTCTTCATCGGCCCCCGGGCCGAGACCATCCGCCTCATGGGCGACAAGGTTTCCGCCAAGGACGCCATGAAGGCTGCGGGCGTGCCCTGCGTGCCCGGTTCCGATGGCGCCCTGCCGGAAGACCCCAAGGAAATCATCAAGATCGGCCGCGCCGTCGGCTACCCGGTGATCATCAAGGCTGCCGGCGGCGGCGGCGGTCGCGGCATGCGCGTGGTGCATACCGAAGCCGCCCTCATCAACGCCGTGGCCATGACCCGCCAGGAAGCCCAGACCGCTTTCGGCAACCCCATGGTGTACATGGAGAAGTTCCTGGAGAACCCGCGCCACGTGGAAATCCAGGTGCTGGCCGATGAGTTCAAGAACGCCGTCTACCTGGGCGAGCGGGACTGCTCCATGCAGCGCCGCCACCAGAAGGTGATCGAGGAAGCACCGGCTCCCGGCATCCCCGCCCGCCTCATCGCCCGGGTCGGCGAACGCTGCGCCGAAGCCTGCCGCCGCATCGGCTATCGCGGCGCCGGCACCTTCGAGTTCCTCTACGAGAACGGCGAGTTCTACTTCATCGAGATGAACACCCGGGTTCAAGTGGAGCATCCGGTGACCGAACTGATCACCGGCATCGACATCGTCCAGGAACAGATCCGCATCGCCGCCGGCGAGAAGCTGCGCTTCAAGCAGCGGGACATCCAGTTCCGCGGCCACGCCATCGAATGCCGCGTGAACGCCGAAGATCCCTTCACCTTCGTGCCCTCTCCCGGCACCATCAGCTGGTGGCATCCGCCCGGCGGCCCCGGCGTGCGCGTGGATTCCCATGCCTATTCCGGCTACAAGGTGCCGCCCCACTACGATTCCATGATCGGCAAGATCATCACCTTCGGCGACACCCGGGAACAGGCCATCCGCCGCATGCGCATCGCCCTTTCCGAGACCGTGGTGCAGGGCATCAAGACCAATATCCCGCTGCATCAGGAACTGATGCAGGACGCCCGCTTCGTCGAAGGCGGCACCAGCATCCACTACCTGGAGCACAAGCTGGCCGCCAAGAACGAAGTGAAGTCGGTGGAAGGCTAAGCGCCGATGGCCTGGCTCCAGCTCCGCTGCGACACCGACGCTGCCAGCGCCGAAGCCCTCACCGACGCCCTGATGGAGGCGGGGGCACTCTCCGCCGGCATCGAGGATGCGGATGCGGGCACGCCGGAAGAGACGCCCCAGTTCGGCGAACCGGGCATGGACATCGCGGCGGCCTGGGACCATTCCCGCATCGCCGCCCTGTTCGAGGCCGATGCGGACGCGGGGGCGGTACTCGCCGCCTGCTGCGCCGGGCTGGGCCTGCCGACGCCCGCCTTCACCCTGGAAACGGTGGAAGAGCAGAACTGGGTGCAGCTGACCCAGTCCCAGTTCGACCCCATCCGCGTCTCCGACAAGCTGTGGATCGTGCCCTCCTGGCACGAGACCCCGGCCCCGGACGCCATCAACCTGATTCTGGACCCGGGCATGGCCTTCGGCACCGGCTCCCACCCCACCACCCGGCTCTGTCTGGAATGGCTGGAGCGCTACGTCACCGCCGATTGCAGCCTGCTCGACTACGGCTGCGGCTCCGGCATCCTGGCCATCGCCGCCGCCCGTCTCGGCGCCAACCCGGTGACCGGGGTGGACATCGATCCCCAGGCGGTGGATGCGGCCAAGGCCAATGCCGAGCGTAACGGGGTCAGCGCCCACTTCGCCGATTCCCGCGAGCCCATTGACGGCCAGTTCGACATCCTCATCGCCAACATCCTGGCCAACCCGCTCAAGGCCCTGGCCCCGGCCCTGGCCGCCCACGTCCGCCCCGGCGGCTGGCTGGCCCTGTCCGGCATCCTGGTGGAACAGGAAGAGGAACTGATGGCCATCTACAGCCCCTGGTTCGCCATGGCCGTGGCCGACCGCCGGGAAGGCTGGGTCTGCCTGGAAGGCCGCCGCATATGATCCTCACCCGCTGCCCCCAACCTGAGTGCCAGACGACCTTCCGGGTCACGCCGGAACAGCTCAAGGCCCGGGGCGGCAAGGTCCGCTGCGGCCAGTGCCAGCACGTCTTCAATGCCCTGGAGCACCTGCTGGACGAAGGCGGCGAGGAAGCCGCCTCCCCGCGCCCCGCCGCGCCGCCGGCCGGCCCGGTGGATGCGGGCGAGGTGGAACTCGCCACCGCAGCCACCGCAACGAGTACTGCGCCAGCGGGCGCAATGGAAGCCGATCTCCAGGCGGCCGTACCGGAGAACGGCGACACTCCTGACTCCCAGCCAGACACACTCGAAGACGACCGCCAGGAGCCGATCCTGGACGCCTCCGCCATCGAGGAGCCGAACGACGCGCCGGTGCTGGCCGACGCCGGCGCCGCGCCGGCCGATCTGGCCCATGACCCGGAAGACCCGATCCTGCCCCGGGAAACCACCGCCATTCCCGGCTACAGCAAATGGGCCGAGCGTCCCCTGGCCGGTGGCGGCGCCCTCATGGCCGAACCGGCGCGCAAGCCCCGCTGGCCCTTCCTGCTGGCCATCCTGATCCTCTTCTCCGTCCTCCTCGGCCAGATGGCCCACCGCTTCCGCAGCGACCTGGCCATCGCCCTGCCCTCCCTGCAGCCCCTCATGCTCGCCGCCGGCTGGGACATTCCCCTGCCGCGCAAGGCCGAGCTGGTGAGCATCGAAGCCTCCGACCTGCAGGCCGACGCCGCCAAGGGCCAGCTCATCCTGATGGCCACCCTGAAGAACCGGGCGCCCTACGTGCAGGACCTGCCGGCCCTGGAACTGGCCCTCACCGACACCCAGGATGCGGTGGTCTCCCGCCGCGTCCTGCAGCCCGCCGACTATCTCACCGGCACCGCCGCCCCCGCCGGCTTCCAGGCCAACGGCGAAATCCCCGTCAAGCTGTGGATCGAGGCCAAGGATCTGGTGCCCTCGGGCTACCGCCTCTACGTCTTCTACCCGTAATCCCCCGGTAACACGGCCACGGTAGGCTCTGTGGCGTTCGGAATGTTCGGCCCTTCCAGGCGGAAGGGCTTTTTTTCATCCCTGCACCCCGACCCCATGAGCCACGACTCCCAAAACGAAAGCCCGTTCAAGGGCAAGACCGGCCTCACCCGCCTGTGGAACGCCCTGCACTACTCCATCGACGGCCTGCGTGCCGCCTACCGCCATGAGGATGCCTTCCGCCAGGAGGTGTGGCTGGCCGTGCTGCTCATCCCCGTGGCGGTGCTGCTTCCCGGCAGCGGCATCGGCAAGGCCCTGATGATCGGCAGCGTGCTGTTGGTGCTGGTGGTAGAACTGCTCAACTCGGCGGTGGAAGCCACGGTGGACCGCATCTCCCTGGAAAACCACCGCCTCGCCAAGCGGGCCAAGGACATCGGCAGCGCCGCCGTGCTCATTTCCCTGGCCAACGTGGCCGCCGTGTGGAGCCTCGTGCTGCTGGACTAGGCATGGCCGCCTGCCGGCAACGTCAGCGAAACTTCATCGAACGGTCACACAAAAGTCACCATTGGTCGCCAGCATGGGCTCCATGCACGAAGACGACCTGCCCCCGCTCTGCGTCCACGACTACGCGCCCAGCCAGCCCCAGCTGCGCATCGCCGTGGTGACGGAAACCTACCCGCCGGAAGTCAATGGCGTGGCCATGACCTTGAGCCGCATGGTGGATGGATTGATCCGCCGCGGCCACCGCATCCAGCTGGTGCGTCCCCGCCAGCACGCCCAGGAGCGCCCGGCCAGCGGCCACGCCCTGGAGGAGGTGCTGGCCGCCGGTGTGCCCATCCCCAGCTATGCCGGCCTCAAGCTGGGCCTGCCCGCCAAGCGCGCCCTCACCCGCCTGTGGTCCCTGCAGCGGCCGGACGTGGTGCACGTGGTGACCGAAGGCCCCCTGGGCAGTTCGGCCATCGCCGCCGCCCGCAAGCTGCGCCTGCCCGTCACTTCCGATTTCCACACCAACTTCCACGCCTACAGCCACCACTACGGCATGGGCTGGCTGAAGCGCCCCATCGCCGCCTACCTGCGCCGCTTCCACAACAAAACCGACGCCACCTTCGTCCCCACCGGGCAGCTGGCCCGGGAACTGGGCGACAACGGCTACGACAACCTGCAGGTGGTGGCCCGGGGCGTGGATACCGCCCTGTTCCACCCGGAGCGCCGCTCCGCCGAACTGCGCCGCTCCTGGGGCGCCACCGACAACAGCCTGGTGGTGCTGTCCGTGGGCCGCATGGCGCCGGAGAAAAACCTCAATCTGGTGCTGGAGGCCTTCGCCGCCATCCAGGCCCGCCAGCCGGAGGCGCGCCTGGTCTTCGTCGGCGACGGCCCTGTGCGGGCGGGGCTGCAGGCCCGCCATCCCCAGCACGTCTTCGCCGGCATGCGCAGCGGCAGCGACCTGGCCAGCCACTACGCCTCCGGCGACCTGTTCCTCTTCCCCAGCCTCACCGAGACCTTCGGCAACGTCACCCAGGAGGCCCTGGCCTCCGGCCTGCCGGTGGTGGCCTACGACTACGCGGCGGCCTCGGAACTGATCGTGCCCGGCCGCAACGGCCTGCTGGCCCCGGCCGGCGACGCGACCGCCTTCGTCGCCGCCGCCCGGGAGGCGGCCGAACCCAATACCCTGCGGGTGCTGCGCAACCACGCCCGCATGAGCGTGGTGGGCAACGACTGGGAGCACATCCACGACGCCTTCGCCGCCGCCCTCGGCCAGGCCGTGCGCAGCCACGAGCGCCGCTACCAGGCCGCCACCGCCATCGTCATGGCGCCGGACTAGGGCCGGGCCGCCGGGCGGCGGCCCGGGTATAATCGCGGGCTTAATCCATTTACCCGACGATTCCCATGCGCGCACTCATCTGCGGTTCCATCGCCTACGACAACATCATGGTCTTTCCGGACCGCTTCAAGAACCACATCCTGCCGGAACAGATCCATATCCTGAACGTGGCCTTCCTGGTGCCCGAACTGCGCCGCGAATTCGGCGGCTGCGCCGGCAACATCGCCTACAGCCTCAAGCTGCTGGGCGGCGAGCCGGTCATCATGGCCACCGTCGGCGAAGATGCCGCCCCCTACCTGAAGCGCCTCGACGATCTGGGCCTGTCCCGGGAGCACGTGCGCCCCGTGGCCAACAGCTACACCGCCCAGGCCTTCATCACCACCGACCTGGACGACAACCAGATCACCGCCTTCCACCCCGGTGCCATGACCTTCTCCCACCTCAACAGCGTGGGAGAAGCCAAGGACATCGGCCTGGGCATCGTCGCCCCGGACGGCCGCGACGGCATGATCGGCCACGCCAAGCAGTTCGCCGAAGCCGGCATCCCCTTCATCTTCGATCCGGGCCAGGGCATGCCCATGTTCTCCGGCCACGAACTGCTGGATTTCCTGGCCCAGGCCGAATACGCCACCTTCAACGACTACGAGGCCAAGCTGCTCACCGACCGCACCGGCAAGTCCCTGGAAGAGCTGGCCAAGCTGGTCAAGGCCCTGGTGGTGACCCGGGGCGGCGAAGGCTCCCATATCTACGTCGGCGGTCAACGCCTGGATATTCCCTGCGTTAAGGCAGAAGAGGTGGTCGATCCCACGGGCTGCGGCGACGCCTACCGCGCCGGTCTGCTCTACGGTATCGCCAACGGCATGGACTGGGACCAGATCGGCCGCCTCGCCGCCCTCGTCGGCGCCATCAAGATCGCCCGTTCCGGCCCCCAGAACCACACCTTCACCCGTGAAGAAATCGGCGAGCAATACCACCAGGCCTTCGGCAGCCGCCTGTGGTAAGCCCCGCCGGCAAGGAGAAAGCATGACCCGTATCCCCTCCCTCGCCATCGCCGGCCTGGCCGGCCTGCTGCTGCTCGGCAGCCTGGCCGGCTGTGCCAACAGCCAGTCC
Organism: Azospira sp.; assembly: GCF_030247495.1. Classification (NCBI taxonomy): domain Bacteria; kingdom Pseudomonadati; phylum Pseudomonadota; class Betaproteobacteria; order Rhodocyclales; family Rhodocyclaceae; genus Azospira; species Azospira sp. The sequence goes on from NZ_JAOTRW010000009.1 coordinate 20,004, forward strand.
GGCAGCTCCTACGGCCGCAGCAGCACCCGTCAGGAAATGACCGTGCGCCAGGGTGTCGTCGAATCCGTGCGCAAGGTCACCATCGAAGGCGGCAACACCCCGGTGGGCACCGTCGCCGGTGCCGCCATCGGCGGCATGGCCGGCAGCAACGTGGGTAGCGGCCGCGGCAGCACCGTCGGCGCCATCCTCGGCGCCGTCGCCGGCGGCATGGCCGGCAGCGCCCTGGAAGAGAAGATCAGCAAGAAGGACGGCGTCGAAATCACCGTCAAGCTGGACAACGGCAATCTGGTGGCCATCGTCCAGGAAGCCGACGAGGAATTCCATCCGGGCGAGCGGGTGCGCATCCTCTCCGGCAACGGCAGCAGCCGCGTCAGCCACTGAGTCCGACCCCGTGCCGGCACCACGCCGGCACGGCTCCCCGCTTCATCCAAACTTCACTACGGCGCAACCTCGGCGTAACAGACGCTCTCTAGATTCTGTCCTCATGACTCAAGGAGGACAGACCATGCAGAACGAACAGACGTCGCTGGAACAAAGCCGCCGCATCTACGCCCGCAACCTTTCCGTCGGCCTGGCCGAGAGCGAACGGGAAATCCTCGAAGCCCAGAAACTGCGTTACCGCGTCTTCGGCCAGGAGATGGGCGCCAAGCTGCCCAGCCGGGTGCCGGGCGTGGATCAGGACATCTACGACCCCTATTGCGACCACCTGGTCTGCCGCAACGAGGACAGCGGCGAGATCATCGGCACCTACCGCATCCTGTCGCCGGAAAAGGCCCGCAAGATCGGCGGCTACTACACCGAAAACGAATTCGACCTGACCCGCCTGCAGCACCTGCGCCCGCGCCTGGTGGAAGTGGGCCGCTCCTGCGTCCATCCGGATTACCGCACCGGCGCCACCATCACCCTGCTGTGGTCCGGCCTGGCCCGCTACATGCTGGAAAACGGCCACGAGTATCTGGTGGGCTGCGCCTCCATCAGCATGGCCGACGGCGGCCACGCCGCGGCGGCTCTGTATAATCAGCTGCAGGACCACCTGAGCCCCCTGGAGTACCGCGTCTTTCCCCGCTGCCCCCTGCCCCTGGAGGCCCTGCGCAACGAGGTGAAGGCCGAGACCCCGCCCCTGATCAAGGGCTACCTGCGAGCCGGCGCCTGGATCTGCGGCGAACCGGCCTGGGACCCGGATTTCAACACCGCCGACCTGCCGGTGCTGCTGCCCATGTCCAAGGTGGACGCCCGCTACGCCAAACACTTTCTGGGACGTTGAAACTGGATACATCGCCACTCCGCAGCGGGGCTGAAGCCCATCCCCTGCCCCGCCCCATCCGCTGGTTCCGTCTGTCCCGCCTGATGCTGCACCTGGTGCACGGCATCCTGGTGGTGGCCCTGTGGTATCCCCTGATCGGCACGGAACGGCGCCTGCGCCTGAAGCAGGCCTGGTCGGAGAAGCTGCTCAACATCCTCGGCGTGCACCTGCAGGCCCAGCTGCAGGGTCTGCCCCCGGGCAGCCTGCTGGTGGCCAATCATGTCTCCTGGCTGGACGTCTATCTGATCAACGCCGCCCAGCCGGCCGCCTTCGTCTCCAAGGCCGAAGTGCGGCAGTGGCCCGTCATCGGCTGGCTCTCGGCGCGCACCGACACCATTTTCCTGCGCCGCGGCAGCCGCGGCCACGCCCGGATCATCAACGAAGAAATCGGCGCCATCCTGGGCCGGGGCCACATGGTGGCCCTCTTCCCGGAAGGCACCACCACCGACGGCGGCAGCCTGCTGCACTTCCACGGCGCCCTGCTGCAACCGGCCATCGAGGCCGGACGCCCCATCGTTCCCCTGGCCCTCTCCTACCATGACCGCAACGGCCGGCGCAGCACCGCTGCCGCCTACGTGGGGGAAACCAGTTTGTGGCAATGCCTGCAATCCATCCTGGCGGCCGGCTGGCTGGAAGGTCGGGTGGAGGCATGCCCGCCCCTCACCGTGGAGGCCGCGGGAGGGCGCAAGGAACTGGCCCAGCAGGCCCGCCAGCAGATCGCCACGCGCCTCATGCTGGGCAGCAACGAGACAGGGGCAGTCGCGCCCCTGCAGGACGCCGCCTAGACCAACCCCAACGTCACCGCAGTCTGCTGCCAGCGCCACGTGTCGCGGCACATGGCGGCCAGGTCCCGCCGGGCGGTCCAGCCAAGGAGGGATGCCGCCAGGGCGGGGTCGGCGTAACAGGCGGCAATGTCGCCCGGCCGCCGTGGGACGAAATCGAAGGGAATGGTCCTCCCGCTGGCCGCTTCGAATGCCCGCACCAGATCGAGGACGCTGTAACCACGCCCTGTTCCCAAATTAACCGTCAGCATCCCTTCCCCACGCGCCAGGGCTGCCAGGGCTGCCAGATGCCCCTGGGCCAGGTCCACCACATGGATGAAATCCCGCACCCCGGTACCGTCAGGGGTGGGATAGTCGTTGCCGAAGACAGACAGGCGGGCACGCAGGCCGGCAGCAACCTGGGCCACATAGGGCATCAGGTTGTTGGGAATGCCGTTGGGCGCCTCGCCAAGCAAGCCGCTCTCGTGAGCCCCCACCGGGTTGAAATAACGAAGCCGGGCAATCCGCCATTGGGAATCGGCGGCCGCCATGTCGGCCAGCACCTCTTCCAGCATGAGCTTGCTGCGTCCGTAGGGATTGGTGGCCCGTAACGGAAAGTCCTCGCGGATCGGCACCGCATGGGGATCGCCATAGACCGTGGCCGACGAACTGAACACCAGGGTCTTGACCCCGGCTTCGGCCATTGCCTCGAACAGCACCAGGCTGCCGCCCACATTGCACTCGTAATAGCGCAGAGGCTGGGCCACCGACTCCCCCACCGCCTTGAGGCCGGCAAAGTGGATCACGGCATCGACAGTCTGCTCCCGGAAAATCCGGCACAGCAACTGGCGGTCCCGCACGTCGCCCTCGATGAAGATCGGCGCAGCACCGCCCAGGCCGGCAATGCGCTCGGCCACATCGGCACGGCTGTTGGAGAGGTTGTCGAGGATGGTGACGCCATGGCCGGCCTGCAGCAACTCGACGCAGGTATGGGAGCCGATGTAGCCCAGGCCGCCGGTGACCAGAATATGCATGCTCATTCCTTGAAAAGGGGCACGGCCTCGTCGGCGGCGCAGTCCACCTGGAACAGGGCCCGGTCCTCCAGACGCAGGGCGGACAGCTTGCCGCCCCACAGGCAGCCGGAGTCCAGGGCCAGCAGATTGGGCTCCAGGCGCAGCCCCAGGGCCGACCAGTGGCCGGTCACCAGGACCGTCGCGGCGCTGCGCCGGCCCGGCACCTCGAACCAGGGCAGATAGCCGGCCGGCGCCTGGCTCAGTTCGCCCTTGGCCTTGAAGTCCATTTCCCCGGCCGGGGAGCAGAAGCGCATGCGGGTCATGGCATTGACGATCACCCGCAAGCGGGGCCAACCGGTCAGGCTGGAATCCCAGGAACCCGGTTCGCTGCCCCACATGTTAGCCAGGAACTCCCGGTAGTTCTCCGCCTGCAGGGCCTGCTCCACCTCGCCCGCCAGGGCCTGGGCCTCGGCCACGGACCACGCCGGCAGGAGCCCTGCATGCACCATGGCGTAGTCGCCCTGCACATGCATCAGGCGCTGGTGCCGCAGCCAGTGGAGCAGTTCGTCCCGGTCCGTGGCGGCAAGGATGTCATCGATGGTGTCGCTGCGATGGCGCTTGCCGAAACCCTCCGCGGCCATGAGCAGGGAGAGGTCGTGATTGCCCAGCACCGTGACGGCCCGGTCGCCCAGGCCTTTGACGAAGCGCAGGGTCTCGAGGGAGCGGGGCCCCCGGTTCACCAGGTCTCCCACCAGCCACAGGCGGTCGAATTCGGGGGAAAAGCTGCACTTGTCCAGGAGCGCCTGCAAGGAGGCGAAGCAGCCCTGGATGTCGCCGACGGCGTAGGTGGCCATGTTATTGGGGCCGGTATTCCGGCACGAAACGGGCAAGCCCGGCCTTGATCCCGGCCACGTCCGCCGGCGGGGTTTCCAGCCAGCGGGCCAGGTCGCCGATCCACGCCTCTTCCGGCGCGCTTTCGGCCTTGGCCACCCGCAGCTTGGCGTGGGGGGTGGGCAGGGTCATTTCATTGTCGGCAAGCAGTTCCTCATAGAGTTTCTCGCCGGGGCGCAGCCCGGTGAACTCGATGGGAATTTCCTCCTCCGTGAAACCGGACAGCCGGATCAGGTCCCGGGCCAGATCGACGATCTTCACCGGCTCCCCCATGTCCAGCACGAAAATCTCGCCGCCGTTGCCCATCAGACCGGCCTGCAGCACCAGCTGGGCTGCCTCCGGGATGAGCATGAAATAGCGGATGATGTCCGGATGGGTCACGGTGACGGGGCCGCCCCGGGCGATCTGTTCGCGGAAGGTGGGAATGACCGAGCCGTTGCTGCCCAGGACGTTGCCGAAGCGCACCACGATGAACTGGGTACCGCCGCCGGCCTGCTCCAGGGACTGCACCACCCGCTCCGCCATGCGCTTGGTGGTGCCCATGACGTTGGTGGGATTGACGGCCTTGTCGGTGGAAATCAGGACCATCTTCTCCACCCCCGCCTGGCGCGCCGCCATGGCCACCCGCCAGGTGCCGAGGACGTTGTTGCGCACCGCCTCCCAGGCATTGGCGCTCTCCATCAGGGGCACGTGCTTGTAGGCGGCGGCATGGAACACCAGAGCCGGCCGGTAGGCGGCGAAGACCTGCTGCAGCCGCGCTTCGTCCTTGACGTCGCCAACGACGCAGACCACATCGAGGCCAGGGAAAGTACGACGGAATTCCTGCTCGATCTGGTACAGGGCGAATTCGGACACTTCGAACAACACCAGCTGGCGCGGCGCAAAACGGGCAATCTGCCGGGCCAGTTCGGAACCGATGGAGCCGCCCGCCCCCGTCACCAGGATCGTGCGCTCGGCGATGAGGCGACTGAGGCCGGCATCGTCCAGCTGCACCGGCTCCCGCCCCAGGATGTCCTCCAGTTCCACTTGGCGGATCTGGGACAGGGACACCCGGCCCGACAGCAGGTCGTCGAGAGCCGGTACGGTCAGCACCTTGAGCCCGGCCTGCACGGCCTGCTCCATGGCCCCGCGACGCACGGCGGCACTGACGCTGGGCATGGCGACAATGACATGGCCAACTTCCAGCTCCTTGGCCCAATGCACCATGCTGGCGATATCGCCCCGGATCTTCACTCCATGCACTTCCCGTCCATGCTTGGCCGGATCGTTGTCCAGCAGGCCGGCCACCCGCCATTGGGGGGAGCGCTGCAGCTCGCGGATCAGGCGTTCGCCGACCTCGCCGGCGCCGAGAATCAGCACCGACTCGCCGGACAGGGCCAGGTGACCGTAGAGGCAGCGGTCCTTCCAGGCCCGGTAGAGGAAACGACCGCCCCCCATCGCCAGAATCAGCAGGATCGGATGCAGCACCAGAACTGAACGGGGCACCCCCGGCATGCCGGTCATGAACACCGCCACCGCCGTGACGAGGCCACCCAAGCCGACGGAAACGATGATCCGGCGCAGGTCCATCAGACTGGCGTAGCGCCAGATCCCCCGGTACAGGCCGCTGAGCCAGAACAGGGGGACATAGACGGGTACCAGAATGGCCAGGGAAAAGAGGCCGGCCCGCAGGTACTCATCCGGCAGGGAGAGGTTGAAACGCAGCCAGTACGCGGCCAGCCAACAGACGATCAGGGCGACCAGATCGTAGGCGGAAGCGATGAAACGTCGGGAAATCAGGCCCAGAAAGGCCTTCTGGGCGGAATCGCCCTGGTGGGAGTCAGGCATCGGATCATTGTCTTGAGATATGCCGCCATTTTACTGCACCGCGACGCTCTGCACAGCGTCGGGACGACGGAAGGGGCTACGGCCCTGGCCCAGACGGGAACGGGCCGACACCGGGACCGACCTACCGGTAGTAATCCCGGTACCAGCGGACAAACTGGCCAACCCCGTCTTGCACCGAGGTCTTGGGGGCGAAGCCGACGGCCTGGCCCAGCAGGGCCGTATCGGCCCAGGTTGCCGGCACATCACCATCCTGCAGCGGCAGGAAGCGCTTGTTGGCGACCTGACCCAAGGCACCTTCCAGGGCCTCGATGAAGGCCAGGAGATCCACCGGTTGGTCGTTGCCGATATTGAACAAGCGGTAGGGCACATTGCTGCAGGCCGGATCGGGCGCAAGCCCGTCGAAGGACTCGCTGGCCCGGGCCGGTTGGTCGAGGACGCGCACCACCCCTTCGACGATATCGTCGATATAGGTGAAATCCCGCTGCATCTTGCCGTGGTTGAAAACGTCGATGGGTCTCCCCTCGAGAATGGCCCGGGTGAACAGGAACAGGGCCATGTCGGGGCGCCCCCAGGGACCGTAGACGGTGAAGAAGCGCAGCCCGGTGGTGGGCAGGCCGAACAGGTGGCTGTAGGTGTGGGCCATCAGTTCGTTGGACTTCTTGGTGGCGGCATAAAGGCTCACCGGGTGATCCACGGCATCGTGCTCGGAGAAGGGCATCTTCCTGTTGCCGCCATAGACGCTGGAACTGCTGGCATAGACCAGATGCTCCGCCTGGGCGTGCCGACACCCCTCCAGGACGTTCACGAAACCCACCAGGTTGGACTGGGCGTAGGCGTGAGGATTGGCCAGGGAATAGCGCACACCGGCCTGGGCGGCCAGGTGCACCACCCGCTGGAAGCCCTCGGCGGCAAAAAGCTCCTGCATGCCCTGGCTGTCGGCGATGTCGAGGCGGACGAAGCGGAAATTCGGATAGGCGGCCAGGCGTGCCAGGCGTGCTTCCTTGAGGGATACCTCGTAGTAGTCGTTCAGGTTGTCCACGCCCACCACTTCGTCGCCCCGCTCGAGGAGGCGCTGGGCGGTGTGCATGCCGATGAAGCCGGCGGCGCCGGTAACCAGGATTTTCATGGGAATTCCAGAAGAAAGCTCAGCGCCCGGAGCGCCGCTGCAGGTCGATCATTTTCGCATACTTGGCAAAGCTGTTCGTGCAGCCGATCAGGGTATGCACCAGGCCCGGCAGGCCGTCCAGGAAGCCCCTACGCACCAGGTAGAACTTGATGAAGCGGAACAGGGGCGACAGCAGCAGACGGCCGCTGCCGGCCCGCTTGCCGGCGCGATGGGCGGCCTCGGCCGCCAGGGTGGTGTAGCGGTTCTGTTTGGCCAGGTAGCTGTCCAGGGTTTCGGCCGAGTCGTGCAGCAGGTCCCCCGCCAGATCGCCCACGCTTTCCCCGGTCAGCACGTGCTCGTGCACCGCGTCGTCGGACCAGCGGGCATGGCCGCGGTGGAAGAGACGCAGGTTCCAGTCCGGATAGCCCTCACCATGGCGCAGGTAGCGCCCCATGAAACGGTTGCAGCGGGCCACCCGGTAGGCGTGATGCCGGGGCCCCTGCAGGGCGGCGCCAATGGCTGCCGCCAGGGCCGGCGTCACCTGTTCGTCGGCATCGATGCAAAAGACCCAGTCGTGGCGCGCCTGGCTGACGGCAAACTGCTTCTGGCGGCCGAAGCCCAGCCACTCTTGATGGATAACCCGGGCGCCGTAGTGCTCGGCCAGGGCCACGGTGCCGTCGCTGCTGCCCGAATCAACCATGACGATTTCGTCGGCGAACGCCAGGCTCTGCAGACAGGACGGGAGCGAATGGGCGGCATTCAGGGTGATCAGCACCGCACTGAGGGGCGCCGTCGCGGCGGGAGGAGGGGCAGAAGACATGCGCAAGCTATAATGGAGGCCAGCAGGGATTCTAAATCCCCCCGGCCCCGGCCCCAAGTCAAAAACCACCACCGCCGCCCCGATGCCCCAAATTCTTATGGTAAAGACCTCCTCCATGGGGGATCTGGTCCACAACTGCCCGGCCGTCACCGACATCCTGGCCCGCTTCCCCGAGGCCCGCATCGACTGGGTGGCCGAAGAAGCCTACGTTCCCATTCCCTCCCTGCACCCCGGCGTGCGCCGCGTCATTCCCATCGCCTGGCGCCGCTGGCGCAAGCAGTTGGGCCAGCGCCACGCCTGGCAGGAAATGGGGGAATTCCGCCGTGCCCTGCAGGCCCAGGCCTACGATTTCGTCCTCGACAGTCAGGGTCTGCTGAAGAGCGCCGCGGTGGACAAGCTGGCCCGGCTCGCTCCCGGCGGACGCATCGTCGGCGGCGACGCCCGCAGCATCAAGGAGCCTTTCGCCGCCCGCTTCTACGACCTGCGCCTGCCCATCAAATGGTCGCGCCATGTGGTGGACCGCTGCCGTGCCGTGGCTGCCGGCGCCCTTGGCTATGACCTGGATACGCCGCCGCGCTATGGCATCCAGGCTGAGCCCCTGGTGGCCGACTGGCTGCCCAGCCAGCCTTACGCCGTGCTGATGCACGCCGCCAGCCGCCCGCCCAAGCTGTGGGCCGAGGAGCACTGGGTCGCCCTGGGCCAGCGCCTGGCCCGGGACGGCATCGTCGCCGCCCTGCCCTGGGGCAGCCCCGAAGAGCGCCAGCGCAGCGAGCGCCTTGGGGCCCGGCTGCCCGGTTCCTTCATCCCGCCCCTGATGGACCTGGGCACGGCCGGCCGCTTTCTGGCCGGGGCCCGGGTGGTGGTGGGCCTGGACACGGGCTTCACCCACTTCGCCGCTGCCCTGGGACGCCCCACGGTCGGCATCTTCTGCGATTCGGACAGCGTGCAGGCGGCCGTCTTCGGCGACGCCTTCTGCGAAAGCTACGGCCAGAAGGGTGCGCCACCCAGTCTCGCCACCATCCTCGATGCCGTCGAGCGGGCCCTGGCCGGCTGACGCGCCATGGTTTCCCGCCTCCTGTACACCCTGCTGCTGCGCCTGGCCACGCCCCTGGTGCTGTTGCGCCTGCTGCGACGCAGCCGGCAGCAGCCGGAGTATCGCCGCCACTGGGGTGAACGCTTCGGCCTTAGCGGCGCGGCCATCCCGGGGCCGGTGATCTGGGTCCATGCCGTCTCCGTCGGCGAGACCCGGGCCGCCCAGCCCCTGCTGGCCGAACTACTGGCCCAGTATCCGCAGCACTCGATCCTGCTCACCGGCATGACGCCCACGGGCCGCGACACCGCCACCCAGGTGTTCGCCGCCCTGGGCCAGGACCACGCCCCGCGCCTCCATTACCGCTACCTGCCCTACGACTATCCCGGCGCCGTCAGCCGCTTCCTGGAGCGCTACCGCCCCAGCCTGGGCCTGCTCATGGAAACCGAGCTGTGGCCCAACCTGCTGCACCAGGCCCGGCACCATGGCGTCCCCATGCTGCTGGTCAATGCCCGCCTCTCGGCCCGTTCGGCCCGTGGCTACGGCCGCTGGCCCGGCCTGTTCGCCCCGGCCCTGGCCGGTCTCGACGGCATCGCTGCCCAGACCCCGGACGATGCAGCCCGCTTGCAAGGCCTCGGCGCCAAGCAGGTCAGCGTCTGCGGCAATCTCAAGTTCGACGTGCAGATCGCCCCGGCATTGCGGCAACAGGGACAGGACTGGCGCCGCCAGCTGGCCGGCCGCACCGTCTGGCTGGCAGCCAGCACCCGGGAGGGCGAGGAGGCCTTGATCCTGGACGCCTGCGCGGCCATGGACATTCCCGACCTACTGCTCCTGCTGGTGCCGCGCCACCCCCAGCGCTTCGGCGAAGTCGAAGCACTGGTCCAGTCCAGGGGAATGAGCTTGGTGCGGCGCAGCCAAGGCCTGCCGACACCGGAAACCCGGGCCTGGCTGGGGGACAGCATGGGGGAAATGGCGGCCTACTTCAGTTGTGCCGATTTGGCCGTGATGGGGGGCAGTCTGCTGCCTTTCGGCGGCCAGAACCTGATCGAAGGGGCGGCCTGCGGCTGCCCCCTGCTGCTCGGCCCCCACACCTTCAACTTCGCCCAGGCGGCGGAGGATGCCGTCGCCGCCGGTGCCGCCCTGCGTCTTGAGGCCGGCCAATCCCTGGCCGGCACGGCCCAGGCCCTGCTGCGGGACAAAGAAAAACGCCGCATCATGTCCGATGCGGCGTCAGCCTTCGCGGCGGCCCACGGCGGGGCCACCGCCAGGACCATGGACCTGATCCGTTCCCTTATCGCGCCAGCAGGCCGTTGACCCGCTGCAGGTCCTCGTCGGTGAGGCTGCCGACCACGCCCTTGAGGCGCAACTGGTTCACCAGGGTATCGAAACGGGCCTTGGCCAGGTCGCGCTGGGTCGAATAGACCTGTTGCTCGGCGTTCAGCACGTCGATGTTGATGCGCACCCCCACCTCGTAACCCAGCTTGTTCGAATCCAGGGCCGACTTGGAGGAGACCAGGGCTGCTTCCAGAGCCCGCACCTGGGCCAGGCCATTGACCACGCCCAGATAGTACTGACGTGCCCCCAGGGCCGCCTGACGGCGGGAATACTCCAGGGTCGAACGGGTCGCCTCGCGGCTGGCTTCGGCCTCACGCTGCTTGGAGAGCACGGCGCCGCCCTGGAACAGGGGAATGTTCAACTGCAGGCCGATGGCGGTGGAATCCTGCTCGTAGCCAACCCCCGGGAAGAGGGGGTTGGTCTGCACGCCATTGGTCTGCACCGCATTGCTGCGGGTGGCCACCAGGTCCAGGGTGGGGAAATGACCGGCGCGCTGCTTGCTCACTTCCTTGTCCGTGATTTCCAGCTGGGCTTCCTGGATCTGCACCGCCAGGGCGTCCTTCTCGGCGGAAGCCACCCAGTCATTCATGTTGGCGGGCTTGGGCGGCTCCAGGGTGGTGTCGGTACGCAGGGTGGCCAGCTCGCCCGCCTCCCGGCCGATGATGGCCTGCAGGTTGCGGCGCTTGATTTCCAGATCGCTTTCGGCGGCAATTTCCTGGGCGGTGGACAGGTCGTAGCGGGACTGGGCTTCGTGGGTGTCGGTGATGGTGGCGGTGCCCACCTCGAAGCTCTTCTTCGCCAGTTCCAGCTGCTGGGCAATGGCTGACTTCTGGGCCTGCAGGGAGCGCAGGTTCTCCTGGGCGTAGAGCACGTCGAAATAGGCCTGGGCGACGCGCAGGATCAGGTCCTGGCGGGCCTGGAGGAACTGGGCCTCGGCCTGGGCCACCTGCAGCTTGGCCTGGTCGTACTGCATCCAGTTCTGCCAGCGGAACAGGGGCTGGCTGAGGCTGACGCTGTAGCCGTGGCTGTTGTACTGGCCCGTGGCGACGGCCGCACCCGACACCCGGCGCTGGTACTCCACGTCGTTCCACATGGTGTTCACGGACACACCCAGGGTCGGCAGCAGGCCGGCCCGGCCCTGGGGCAGCTTTTCGCGGCCGGCTTCCAGGGTGTGCTTGGCGGCGGTGAACTGGGCGTCGTTGTCCAGGGCCTCCTTGTAGATCTGCAGCAGGTCGGCCCCCTGGGCCGCAGCGGCAATGAACAGGGAGGACAGCAGCAGGGAAACAGCTTTCAGTTTCATGGACAGCCTTCAGTAGGTCGGCATGGACGGATCCACCACCTGGGCCCAGGCGTGCATGCCGCCGGACAGGTTGTGGATGGCGCTAAAACCGCGGTTCTCGAGGAACATCGCCACCTGCATGCTGCGTCCGCCATGGTGGCAGATCACCACGATTTCCTTATCCCGGGGCAACTCGTCGGCCCGCACCGGCACCGTGGCCATGGGCATGGCCACCAGGTCCGGCAGGGCGCAGATGGCAAGCTCCTCCGGCTGGCGCACATCCAGCAGCAGGGGGCGGGGGCGGGCCGGATCGGCCAGCCAGTCGGCGAGGGAGGAAACGGAAAGCTGGTTCATCAGGGGCAATCAGAAACGGAAACGCTCCTTGGCCGGCGCGTTCTGCAGGGGCGCCACCACGGTTTCGAAAAGATTGAGGCTGGCGAAGGTGGTCTCGCCGGTGCGGGTGACGATCTGGGCTTCCATCACCGGGGCCTCACCGACAAATACGGCCATGCGACCACCAACCTTGAGCTGTTGCAGCAGTTCTTCGGGCACCACCGGCAGGGAACCGGAAACGACGATTACGTCGTAGGGAGCGCCGGCGGCCCAGCCATGCACGCCATCACCCACTTCGACGGAGACGTTGCTGATGCCGGCCTTGGCCAGGTTGGCCTTGGCGGTCTTGGCGATGGCCGGGCTGATTTCGACGCTGGTCACCTGGTCAGCCTTGGCGGCGAGCAGGGCGGCCATGTAGCCGGAGCCGGTACCGATTTCCAGGACCTTGTCCTTGGGTTGCACGGCAAGTTCCTGCAGCAGCTTGGCTTCCATCTTGGGGGCCAGCATCACGGCGCCTTCGCCCAGGGGGATCTCCAGGTCGGCAAAGGCCAGGGCCTGATGGGCGGCGGGGACGAACTCCTCGCGCCGGACCTCGGACAGCAGGTCCAGCACATCCTGGTCCAGCACGTTCCAAGGCCGGATCTGCTGCTCGATCATGTTGAAGCGGGCTTGTTCCATGTTTTGCACTTGTTCCATCACGAGTCCCCGTCTGCGGTCGTTATATTAGCACTTACTAATATGTGGTTGGCGGAAAAAGGCGATTATAACTGAGGCCCCTGGCGACTGCCGGCCAGGGTTTCGTCCACCGTTTGCAGGGACTCCGCCGGTGCGGCAGGCTTGACCTTGTGCCAGGCGGCGTACAGGGCCGGCAGGAAAATCAGGGTGAGCAGGGTCGCCACGGTCAGGCCGCCCATGATGGCCACGGCCATGGGGCCGAAGAAGGCGCTGCGGGTCAGGGGAATCATGGCCAGGATGGCTGCTGCCGCCGTCAGCACGATGGGCCGCAGACGCCGCACCGTGGAATCGACGATGGCCTCCCAGCGAGGCTTGCCCGCCTTCTCGTCCTGGTCGATCTGGTCCACCAGGATCACCGAGTTGCGCATGATCATGCCGGAGAGGGCAATGGTGCCGAGCATGGCGACAAAGCCGAAGGGCTTGTTGAACAGCAGCAGGAACGCGGTCACCCCGACCAGGCCCAGGGGCGCGGTCAGCAGCACCATGGCCACCTTGGAGAAGCTCTGCAGCTGCAGCATCAGCACCGTCAGCACCACCAGGAAGAAGAGGGGCACGCCGGCGGCAACGGAAGCGCCGCCCTTGGCCGACTCTTCCACGGCGCCACCCACTTCCAGGGTGTAGCCCAGGGGCAGGGAGGCTTTGATGGACTGCAGGGACTTCTCCACCTGGGCCGACACCACCGGCCCCTGCATGTGGCCGTAGATATTGCCGCGCACGGTGATGGTGGGCACCCGGTTGCGGCGCCAGACGATGCCTTCCTCGAAGCCGTACTCCAGGGTTGCCACCTGGGACAGGGGCACGGCCTTGCCGGCCCGGGTCGGCAGCATCAGGTCCGGCAGCAGGGAGAGACGCCGCCGTTCCATTTCGGTACCGCGCAGATGCACATCCACCAGTTCGGCGCCGTCGCGGAACTCGGTGACGCTCTGGCCCTTGAGGGCGGTGTTGATCAGGTTGGCGATGTCGCTGGAGGTGACGCCCAGCAGACGGGCCTTGGACTGGTCCACGGTGAGGCGGACCACCTTGGCTGGCTCCTCCCAGTCCAGGTGCACATTGGCCAGACTGGGATTGGCCCGCATCACCTGGGCCACCTCGTGGGCGTAGCCACGCAGCACATTGAGATCGGGGCCGGCGACGCGGAACTGCACCGGGAAGCCCACCGGCGGGCCGTTCTCCAGACGGTTGATGGCCGCCCGCAGGCTGGGGAAGTCATGCTCGAAAAGATCGATCAGCTTGCTGCGCAGGGTCTCTCGTTCCGGCGACCCCTGGGTCAGGATGACGAACTGGGCGAAGTTCTTCTGCGGCATCTGCTGATCCAGGGGCAGATAGAAGCGGGGGCTGCCGGTACCGACGTAGGCCACCACATTGTCGATGCCGGGCTGCTCGGCCAGCCAGGACTCCAGGCGCTTGGCCTCGGCGTCGGCGGCATCCCAGGAGGCGCCCTCGGCCAGGCGCAGGTCCACGATCAGTTCGGGCCGTGTGGAATCTGGGAAGAACTGCTGCTGCACCAGGCCGAAACCGACGATGGAGGCGACGAAGGCACCCACGGTGATGCCGATCACCAGCCAGCGGCGCCGCACGCAGGCATCCACCAGGGCGCGGAAGCGGCGATAGAAGGGCGTGGCGTAGATATCGTGCTCGCTGTGGGTGTGGGGCTCCTTGTGCAGCCAGCGTTCGAGCCAGGGCAGGCGGCGCATCAGCCAGCGGCTGAGGCGTCCCGGCTCCTGATGGGCCACCCGGTGGTGGGCGAAGTCCGGCAGCAGCTTGTAGCCAAGATAGGGCACGAACAGCACCGCCGCCACCCAGGAAATGAGCAGGGCGATCACCGTCACCTGGAAGATGGAACGGGTGTACTCGCCGGTGGCGGAAGCGGCGGTGGCGATGGGCAGGAAGCCCGCGGCCGTCACCAGGGTGCCGGAGAGCATGGGCATGGCGGTGGATTCGTAGGCGAAGGAGGCCGCCTTGGCCCGGGCCCAGCCCTGTTCCATCTTGGTCGCCATCATTTCCACGGCGATGATGGCGTCGTCCACCAGCAGGCCCAGGGCCAGGATCAGGGCGCCGAGGGAAATCTTGTGCAGGCCGACACCGAAGATCTGCATGAAGAGGAAGGTGATGGCCAGCACCACCGGAATGGTGATGGCCACCACGATGCCGGTGCGCAGGCCGAGGGAAAGCAGGCTGACGCCGAGGACGATGATCACCGCCTCAATCAGGGAACGCACGAACTCATTGACCGAACGCTGCACCGCCTGGGGCTGGGAGGAGACGGTGTGCAGTTCCAGGCCCACCGGCAGGCGGTCCTGGATGGAGGCCACGGCACCGTCGAGACCGCCGCCGAGGCGGATGATGTCGCCGCCCTTGGCCATGGAGACGCCGATCAGCACCGCCTCCTTGCCCATGTAGCGGATCTTCTGGGTGGGCGGATCCTCATAGCCGCGGCCGATGCTGGCGATGTCGCCCAGGCGCACCTCGCGGCCGTTGGCCCGTAGACGGGTTTCCCGCAGGGCCGTCAGGTCGTCGTAACGGCCGCTGACGTCGATGCGGATGTGCTCGCTGGGGGTATCGAAGCTGCCGGCTGCCAGCACCGCATTCTGGTTCTGCAGGGCGGCCACCACGGCGGCGCCGTCGATGCCCAGGGTGGCCAGCTTGGCGTTGGAGAGTTCGATATAGACCCGCTCCTTCTGCTCGCCGAAGAAATCCACCTTGGCCACGTCCTTCACCCGCAGCAGTTCGGCCCGGATGGCCTCGGCCTGGCGCTTCAGTTCCGTATAGCCGAAACCGTCGCCGACCACGGCGTAGAGATTGCCGTACACGTCGCCGAACTCGTCGTTGAAGGTGGGGCCCTCGATACCCTTGGGCAGGGTGTAGCGCATGTCGCCCACCTTCTTGCGCACCTGGTACCAGATGTCCGGCACCGCGGCGGCGGGGGTCGCGTCCTTGGCCTGGAAGAAGATCATGGATTCGCCGGGCCGCGAATAGCTGCGGATGATGTCCGCGTAGGGCACGGACTGCAGGGTCTTCTCGATCTTCTCGGTGACCTGGCGCTCCACCTCCTGGGCGCTGGCGCCGGGCCAGGCGGTGCGCACCACCATGACCTTGAAGGTGAAGGGCGGATCTTCCGACTGGCCCAGCTTGGAATAGGCCAGCAGACCCACCAGGGTCAGGGCCACCATGAAATAGAGCACCAGGGCCGGATGCCGCAGGCCCCACTCGGAAATGTTGAAGCGCTTCACTTGGCGGACTCCGCCGGCTTGGCCGCCGCCGGGGTCGCGGCTACGGGGCCGGCCCCGCCGCCGCCCACCATGGGCAAGGGCACGTTGCTCGGCTCCACGGCCCGCACCAGTTGGCCGGGTTGCAGCTTGTGCACACCGGCGATGACCACCCGCTCACCCCGGGCCAGGCCCTTTTCCACCACCACGCCGTCCTCCCGGAAGGGCCCGGTGGTGACGCTGCGGGGCTGCACCTCGCCGCTCTGGGGATTGACCACCCACACCGTATTCTTGCCGTCCTGACGGGTCAGGGCTGCGGTGGGCACCAGCAGGGGCGCCTCGGCGCTGCCGATCAGCACGCCGGCGGTCATGCCCAGGCGCAGGCCGGCATCCGGCTCCAGCACGGTGACCTTGACCTGGAAGCTGCGGGTGGCGGCGTCGGCTGCCGGCGCCACTTCCCGCACCCGGGCGGCGTAGGACTGGTCCTGGTTGGCCCACAGGCGGATGACGGCGCTGGTGCCGGGCTCGATACCCTTCATGCGGCCTTCCGGCACCGCCACCACCACTTCCTTGTCGCCCGCCAGGGCCAGGCGGATGGCCGGCTGGCCGGCGCTGACCACCTGCCCCGGCTCCACCTTGACGTCGGTCACCACCCCGTCCTTTTCCGCCACCAGGTCGGTGTAGCCGGCCTGGTTGCCGGTCACCGCGGCCTGGGCCCGGGCCTGGTCGAGGCGGGCCAGGGCCGCCTTGAACTGGGCTTCCCGGCTGTCGAAAGCACTCTGGGAGATGAACTGTTTTTCCAGCAGCTTCTTCTGCCGCTCGTATTCCGCCTTGGCCACCAGGAAGTCGGCTTCGGCCGCCTTGGTCTGGGCATTGGCGGCGGCCGCCGAGAGGCCCGCATCCACCGGGTCCAGGCGGGCCAGAATCTGGCCCTTCTTCACCACGGCGCCGATATCCACCTTGCGCTCCACCACCTTGCCGCCGATGCGGAAGCCCTGGTCGGTCTCGTAGCGGGCCCGCACCTCGCCCACCCACAGCATGTCGCTCTGGCCGGCGGCGCCTACCACCTGGGTCAGGGCCGGGCGGGGCTCGGGCGCCTTGGGCGCCTCCTTGCCGCAGGAGGCCAGGACCATGGCCGTGGCGGCCAGCAGCGCGAAGGAAGGAATGGTTTTCATGGGGAGGACTCCGGAAGGGGCGGCGCTCACGGCCGTAGGCCCTTGATCAACAAATCGAAATGGGTGTCGAGGAAACGGACGGGGTCCCGCTCCTCCTCGGCGCAGCAGGGGCCGATGGAATAGCGCCACACGGCCAGCATCAGGATGGGGGCGAAGATGACGTCCACCGCCATGCCCACATCTACGGGACGGAACTCGCCCTGGTCCATGCCGCGCTGCAGGGCCTCCCGCAGCAGGGCACGGCCCGGATCGATGACGTTCTCCCGGTAGAACGCCGCCACCTTGGGGAAGTTGCCGGCCTCGGAAACCATCAGCTTGGGCACGCCGCCCAGGGGACTTTCCCCCAGCAGTTCCCACCAGCCGAGCAGCAGGCAGCGCAGCAGTTCGCTGGCCGAGCCCTGGTGCTCCTCCAGCATGGTGCGGCCCTCGTTCATGGCCGGGATGATGCCTTCCCGGATCACCGCCTCGAACAGGGCTTCCTTGCTGTCGAAATACAGGTACAGGGTGCCCTTGGAGACGCCGGCCCGGGCGGCGATGTCCTCCAGCCGGGTGGCGGCGAAACCGCGTTCGGTAAACAGCTCCAGAGCAGCAGCCGTCAGCTCCTGGGGGCGGGCTTCCTTGCGGCGGCGGCGGGGTGGATCGGCGGAATCACAGAGGGACATGGGAATACATTACTGACTGACCGGTCAGTAATGTATTGAAAAGGGAAGGCCCGGTCAACCCACCGCCAGCCCGCCCCTTTTCCCTTGATGCCGCCTCTTCCTTTCGCTGACAAAGGGCCACGCCCCAGGCCGGCCCTACGGCCAATGACGGAACCTGGCCTGGCACCTAAGCAGTGATCTTCTCCGGGCATGCGCCCCGTCCAGGTGCATCTTGTATGCAAGTTCGACTGCCGCCGCCGGCGCGTCAAAAAATACAATTTGCCAACTAGCAGAGCACATTCAAGCGACTAGGAAATACATCGGCGCTCCGGCCCGGATTGGCACGTTGCATGCAATTCATGGACTGTCTCCCCAACCTAGGAGTAGTCGATGAAACCCCGCAATTTCAAGCTTCGCCACTGGCTGGCAGCCCTCCCCCTGAGCTTCGCCCTGCATGCAGGACTGCATGCAGAAACGGTGGCCCGCTACGGCATTTCCATGGCCGACATTCCCCTCACCACCGGCCAGCCGGACCGGGGCGCCGGCGCCTACCAGTTCACCGGCCACACCTTGTACGACCCCCTGATCGCCTGGGAAGCCAATGTGGGCAACCGCCCCGGCAAGCTGGTGCCCGGCCTGGCCACCGAGTGGAAGGCTGATCCGAAGGACAACAAGAAGTGGCGCTTCACCCTGCGCAAGGGCGTCAAGTTCCATGACGGCTCCGAATTCACTGCCGATGCGGTGATCTGGAACCTGGACAAGGTCCTGGCGGAAAAGTCGCCCCAGTTCGACGCCAAGCAGAGCGCCCAGGTGCGCCCGCGCATTCCCTCCATCGCCTCCTACCGCAAGGTCGGCCCCTACGAGGTGGAGATCACCACCAAGGAAGTGGATGCCCTGTTCCCCTACCAGTTGCCCTGGTTCCTGGTCTCCAGCCCGGCCCAGTGGGAAAAGCTGGGCAAGGACTGGAACAAGGTGGCCAGCCAGCCCTCCGGCACCGGCCCCTTCAAGCTGGACAAGCTGGTTCCCCGGGAACGGGCCGACCTGGTGAAGAACGCCGCCTACTGGGACAAGAGCCGCCTGCCCAAGACCGACCGCATCGTCCTGCTGCCCATCCCCGACGCCATGACCCGGGCCAACGCCCTGCTCAACGGCCAGGTGGACATCATCGAGACGCCGCCGCCGGACGTGCTGCCCCAGCTCAAGGCCGGCGGCTTCAAGCTGGTGCAGAACGTCACGCCCCACGTCTGGCCCTACCACTTCTCCACCTACCCGGGCTCGCCGTGGACCGACATCCGGGTGCGCAAGGCGGCCAACCTGGCCATCGACCGGGATGCGGTGGTCAAGCTGATGAGCGGCCTGGCCACCCCGGCCAAGGGCCAGGTGGACGCCACCAGCCCCTGGTTCGGCAAGCCCAACTTCAAGATCGGCTACGACCTGGCCGCCGCCCGCGCCCTCATGGCACAGGCCGGCTACGGCCCCTCCAAGCCCCTCAAGGCCAAGGTCATCATCGCCCAGGGCGGCACCGGCCAGATGCTGTCCCTGCCCATGAACGAGTTCGTGCAGCAGAGCCTGGCGGAGATCGGCATCGAGGTGACCTTCGAGGTGGTGGAACTGGAAAACCTGTACCGCCACTGGCGCGCCGGGGCCAAGGCCGACATCAACGCCGGCAAGGGCATCACCGCCATCAACCTGGGCTACGTCACGGCCGACCCGTTCTACGCCATCACCCGCTTCACCGACAGCCATTACGTGGCGCCCAACGGGGTGAACTGGGGCGGCTACAACAACCCCAAGGTTGACGCGGCCCTGGAGAAGATCCGCACCACCTTCGACAGCAAGACCCAGGACGGCCTGCTCGCCTTCGTGCACCAGAGCATGGTGGACGACGCCCAGATGCTGTGGGTGGTGCATGACGTGAATCCCCATGCCCTGTCGCCCAAGGTCAAGGAGTTCATCCAGGCCCAGCACTGGTTCCAGGACCTCACCACCATCCGCATGTAATCCCCACCGGGCCGGGGTTAGCCCCGGCCCATGACGGAAAGCCCGCCATGTTTGCCTACATCCTGAAACGGCTGATCTACGCCATCCCCATCGCCCTCAGTGTGACGGTGGTGTCCTTCGTCCTCGTCTATCTGGCCCCGGGCGACCCCCTCAACGCCATCGCCCCGGCCGACGCGCCGGAAGAGGTGATCCAGGCCTTGAAGAGCGCCTACGGCCTGGACAAGCCGGTGCCCGTGCAATACGGCCTGTGGCTGATGCGCGCCGTGCAGGGCGACCTGGGCCTGTCCATCGCCTCGGGCCGGGAAGTCACCGCCGAAGTGCTCAGCGCCGTCAGCAACACCCTGCTCCTGGCCGGCATGGCCGCCGCCATCGGCGTGGTCCTCGGTTGCATCCTCGGCGCCCTTGCCGGCTACCGCCACGGCACCTGGATCGACAAGGCGGCCACCGCCCTCTCCGTGGTCGGCGTCAGCATCCCCCACTACTGGCTGGGCCTGGTCCTGACCATCCTCTTTTCCATCTGGCTGCCCTGGTTCCCGGCCATGGGAGCCGGCCCCGGCGGCTCCGGCGAATGGCTGTGGGACCTGGAGCACCTGCGCTACCTGGTGTTGCCGGCCCTGACCCTGTCGGTGATCCCCATGGGCATCATCACCCGTACCGTGCGGGCCCTGGTGGCCGACATGCTGGGCCAGGAATTCGTCACCGCCCTGCGCGCCCGGGGTCTCTCCGGCGGCGCCGTCTTCCGCCACGTGGCCAAGAACACCGCCCCCACCGTGCTGGCCGTGGCCGGCCTGCAGATCGGCTACCTGATGGGCGGTTCCATCCTGGTGGAAACCGTCTTCGCCTGGCCCGGCACCGGCTTCCTCCTCAACACCGCCATCTTCCAGCGGGACATCCCCCTGCTCCAGGGAACCATCCTGGTGCTGTGCATGTTCTTCGTGGTGCTCAACCTGCTGGTGGACATCCTGCAACCCCTGATCGACCCGCGCATGGGCCGCAGCTGAAAGAGGAACGACCATGTCCGCAACCCTTCCCCTCCCCCTGCCGGCCGCTGCGGCGCCGGCCCAGCCCAGCCGCAGCTACTGGACCGTGGTGTGGCGCCAGCTGCGGCGCGACCCCATGGCCATGGCCAGCGCCGCCGTGCTGCTGCTGATCGTCGGCGCCGCCGTCTTCGCGCCCTGGCTGGCCCCGGCCGATCCCTACAAGGCCAGCATGATCAAGCGCCTGCTGCCCATCGGCAGCCCCGGCTTCCTTCTCGGCACCGACGAGCTGGGCCGCGACCTGTTCAGCCGCCTCATGCACGGCGGCCGCCTCTCCCTGCTCATGGGTGTGGTGCCGGTGCTGGCGGCCTTCGGCATCGGCACCACCATCGGCCTCCTGGCGGGCTACGTCGGTGGCCGGGTGAACATGGCCATCATGCGCGTGCTCGACATCTTCTACGCCTTCCCCTCGGTGCTGCTGGCGGTGGCCATCTCCGGCGCCCTGGGGCCAGGTATGAGCAACAGCCTGATCGCCCTGACCCTGGTCTTCGTGCCCCAGGTGGTGCGGGTGGCCGAGAGCGTCACCACCCAGGTGCGCCAGCTGGACTACATCGAGGCGGCGCGCATGAGCGGCGCCGGGGCCTTCTCCATCATCCGCACCCACGTGCTGGGCAATGTGCTGGGACCGGTCTTCGTCTATGCCACCGGCCTCCTCAGCGTCAGCATGATCCTGGCCTCGGGCCTGTCCTTCCTCGGTCTCGGGGTGAAGCCGCCGGAACCCGAGTGGGGCCTCATGCTCAACACCCTGCGCTCGGCCATCTACAGCAATCCCTGGGTCGCCGCCCTGCCCGGCGTGCTGATCTTCGTCACTTCCATCGCCTTCAACCTGCTCGCTGACAGCGTGCGCTCCGCCATGGACATCCGCAAATGAACGCCGCCCTCGCCCCCACGCCCGCCCCCCACGACATGGGCGGCCCCGCCCAGCCCCTGCTCATCGTGCGCGACCTGAAGAAGCACTTTCCCGTACGCAGCAGCCCCCTGGACCGGGAACGCAAGTTCGTCCACGCCGTGGACGGGGTCAATTTCTCCGTCCCCAAGGGCAAGACCCTGGGCATTGTCGGCGAATCCGGTTGCGGCAAATCCACCACCGCCCGCCTGGTGGCCCGGCTGATGCCCGCCGATGCGGGCGAGCTGATCTTCGACGGCGAGGGGGTGGAGGAATTCCGCGGCCTGCGCCTCAAGGAGTTCCGCCGCAACCTGCAGATGGTGTTCCAGGATTCCTTCGCCTCCCTCAACCCGCGCCTCACCATCGCCGAAACCATCGCCTACGGGCCCAGGGTGCACGGCATCGCCCGGGCCGACCACCAGGCCAGGGAACTACTCGACCGGGTGGGGCTGGACCCGAGCCACTTCGCCGGCCGCTATCCCCATGAGCTTTCCGGCGGCCAGCGGCAGCGGGTTAACATCGCCCGGGCTTTGGCCTTCGACCCGCGCCTGGTGATCCTGGACGAGGCCGTGGCGGCCCTCGACAAGTCGGTCCAGGCCCAGGTGCTCAACCTGCTGCAGGAGCTGAAGGCGGAGCGCCAGCTCACCTATCTCTTCATCTCCCACGACCTGCACGTGGTGCATTACCTGTCGGACTACGTGATGGTGATGTACCTGGGCCAGGTCATCGAGAGCGGCCCGGTGGAGCGCATCTACGGCCAGCCGGCCCACCCCTACACCCGGGCCCTGCTCTCCGCCGTGCCCTCCATGGACCCGGAGCACCGCACCCAGGCCTCGCCCCTGGCCGGCGACCCGCCCAACCCCATCAACCCGCCCAGCGGCTGCCGCTTCCGTGACCGCTGCCCCCACGCCCACGCCGTCTGTGCCAGCGCCACGCCGGCCCTGCGGGACATGGGCCGCCATAGCGAGCACCTGGCGGCCTGCCATCTCAACGATCCCGCTTCCGGCCACCCGGAAGCCCACCAGGAGCAACGTCCATGAGCGCCCCCCTCGTCTCCATCCAGGATCTGACCGTGCAATTCAACGGCGCCCGCCGCGCCAGCGCCCTCAACCAGGTGAGCCTGGAACTGGGCCAGGGCGAAGTGCTGGGCCTGCTGGGGGAATCGGGCTCGGGCAAGAGCGTCACCCTGCGCACCCTGCTGCGCCTGCACCCGGAGCGCCACACCCGCACCGCCGGCCGCATCCGGGTGGACGGCCAGGACGTGCTGGCCCTGCGCGGCCGGGAGCTGGACCGCTACCGGGGCGGCACCGTCTCCATGGTGTTCCAGGAGCCGGGCCTGGCCTTCGATCCGGTGTACACCATCGGCCAGCAGATCAGCGAGGCGGTGCGGGTGCACGAGGGCGTGGACCAGGCCACCGCCGCCGCCCGGGCCCTGGCCATGCTGGAGCGGGTGCAGATTCCCCAGGCCCGCCGCCGCTTCGACGCCTATCCCCACGAGCTGTCCGGCGGCATGCGCCAGCGCGCCATGATCGCCCTGGCCCTGGCCTGCAAACCCAAGCTGCTGCTGGCGGACGAGCCCACCACCGCCCTCGACGCCACGGTGCAGATCCAGATCCTGCTGCTGTTGCGGGAGCTGCAGCGGGAAACCGGCATGTCGGTGATTTTCGTCACCCACGACATCGGCGCCGCGGTGGAGGTGGCCGACCGCATCGCCGTCATGTACGCCGGCCGCATCGTCGAGCAGGGCCCGGTGGGCCAGCTGGTGCGCCAGCCCTGCCACCCCTACACCCGGGGCCTGCTGGCGGCCACCGTCGGCCACGAGCACCGGGGCCGCCCCCTGGAGGCCATCCCCGGCTCGCCGCCGGACCTGGCCGCCCTGCCCCCGGGCTGCAGCTTCGCCCCCCGCTGCAGCCACGCCAGCGAGCGCTGCCACCGCGACATCCCGCCCCTGGAGCAGCAGGGCGCCCGCACCCTGGCCTGCTGGCATCCGGTGCGCCTGCTGGGGGAGGCCGCCTGATGGAAAGCGCCATCCACACCGCCGCCCCGCCGGAGGCCGGGCGCAGCCGGGGCAGCCTGGCGGAGGACGTCTGCCGCAGGATTGCCGACGAGATCGTCCTCGGCCAGCTGGCCCCCGGCACCCGCCTGGACGAAGTGACCCTGGCCGCCCGCTTCGCCGTCTCCCGCACCCCGGTGCGGGAGGCCCTCAAGCAGCTGGCCATCATGGGCCTGGTGGAGACCCGCCCCAACCGGGGCTCGGTGGTGGCCGCCCTGTCGGTGGAACAGCTCAACCACATGTTCGAGGCCATCGCCGAACTGGAGGCCGCCTGCGCCCGCCACGCCGCCCTGCGCATGAGCGAGGCGGACCGGGCCGCCATGCGCCAGCACCACGCCGAGGGCCGGGCCGCCATGCAGGCCGGCGACATCGAGCGCTACGAGGCGGCCAACATCGCCCTCCACGCCACCATCATCCGCGGCTGCTACAACCCGGTGCTGATCGACATGGCCACCAGCCTGCGGGACCGGGTCTCCAGCTTCCGCCGCACCCAGTTCCGCAACCTGGAGCGCATGAGCGAATCCTTCGAGGAGCACTCGGTGATCGTGGAGGCCATCCTGGCCCACGACGTCATCACCACCTACCGGGAAATGCGCTCCCACCTCATCTCCGCCCGCAGCGCCACCACCCGGGCGGCGCCGGCCTGGGGCAACGCCCCGGCCGCTGCGGCCGCCCCCCTCCCGCCCGACCCCCTGCCCTGATCGCGAAAGGCCATTCCATGAATCCCGTACTCGGAACCCGCGGCGCCGTCGTCGCCTCCCATTCCCTGGCCGCCCAGGCCGGGCTCGACATCCTGCGCGAAGGCGGCAACGCCATCGAGGCCACCATCGCCGTGGCCGCCACCCTGGCCGTGGTCTATCCCCACATGACCGGCATCGGCGGTGACGGCTTCTGGCTGCTGCACGCCCCCGGCCAGCCGGTGCGCTCCATCGACGCCTGCGGCGCCGCCGGCGCCCAGGTCACCCCGGAGCTCTACGGCAACCTGGAAAGCATTCCTTGGCGCGGCCCCCTGGCCGCCAACACGGTGGCCGGCACCGTCTCCGGCTGGGCCGCCGCCCACGCCCACAGCCGGGCGGCCTGGGGCGGACGCCTGCCCCTCTCCCGCCTGCTGGAAAGCGCTATCCACTATGCCCGCCACGGCTTCCCCGTGACCCGCAGCCAGCAGGACAACACCCGGGCCAAGCTGGCGGAACTGCGGCAGCAGCCGGGCTTTGCCGCCGCCTTCCTCAACGACGGCCAACTGCCGGTGTACGGCCAGCAGCACCGTTTCCCCCGCCTGGCGGAGACCCTGGAGCAGCTGGGCCGGGCCGGGGCGGAGGACTTCTACCGGGGTGACCTGGCCGGCGTCATCGCCCGGGACCTGGCCCGGGTGGGCAGCCCCGTCAGCGGCGCCGACCTGGCCGCCCACCGGGCCTCCCTGCAGGACCCGCTGGCGGTGAAGCTCTCCGTCGGCACCGTGTACAACCAGGCGCCGCCGACCCAGGGCGTCGCCTCCCTGCTCATCCTCGCCATCTACGACCGCATCCGCCGGGAGGGCTGGAACCCGGACAACGCGGAGGGCATCCACGCCCTGGTGGAGGCCACCAAGCAGGCCTTCCTGCAGCGGGACCGCCACGTGGGCGACCCGGGCTCGATGCAGATTGATCCCCGGGAGTTGCTGGCAGACGGATTGGTGGAACGCCTGGCCGCCGCCATTCCCCTGGAGCAGGCCAGCCCCTGGCCGGCCCCCATGTCGGATGGCGACACCACCTGGATGGGCGCCATCGACAGCGCCGGCCGGGCGGTGAGCATGATCCAGAGCATCTACTTCGAATTCGGCAGCGGCGTGGTGCTGCCCGAGAGCGGCATCTGGTGGCAGAACCGGGGCTGCTCCTTCGACCTGCGCCCGGGCTGGCTGCGCACCCTGGCCCCGGGCCGCAAGCCCTTCCACACCCTCAATCCGGCCCTGGCCCGGTTGGACGACGGCCGCCTGCTGGTCTACGGCACCATGGGCGGCGAGGGCCAGCCCCAGACCCAGGCCGCCGTCTTCTCCCGCTACGTCTGGGGCGGCCACAACGTGCGTTCCGCCGTGGCGGCACCGCGCTGGCTGCTGGGCCGCACCTGGGCCGAGCAGAGCACCAGCCTGAAACTGGAATCCCGCTACGACCCGGCTCTGGTGGAACGACTGCGGGCCATGGGGCATCCGGTGGAAATGGCCGGCGACTTCGACGAACGCATGGGCCACGCCGGCGCCCTGGTGCTGCACCCGGAGGGCTGGATCGAGGGCGGCGAGGACCCCCGCAGCGACGGCTGCGTGGCGGCCTGGTAAGGCGTCACGGACATTTCCCCAGGGAGACAACACGATGGGATTCAAATTCGACTGGTTCATGAAGGGCATGCTGGGGGCGGTGCTGCTGGCCTTCCTCTGGCCCGAGCCCGGCGCCAAGGGCGGCTTCCTGCAGCCGGAGCTGCTCAACAAGCTGGGGGTGGCCCTGGTCTTCTACCTCAACGGCCTGGCCCTGTCCCTGGCCTCGATGAAGGACGGCGCCCTGCGCTGGCGGGTGCACCTGCTGGTCCAGTGCAGCACCTTCCTCCTCTTCCCCCTGCTGGGCGTCGCCCTGCTGTGGGGCAGCGCCGGCTGGATGGCGGCGCCGCTGCAGATCGGCTTCTTCTACCTGTGCGCCCTGCCTTCCACCGTCTCCTCCTCGGTGGCCCTGACCATCGCCGCCCGGGGCAATGTGGCGGCGGCGGTTTTCAACGCCACCCTCTCCAGCCTCATCGGCGTGCTGCTGACGCCCCTATGGATGGCCTGGGTGCTGCACCAGAGCGGCGGCAATTTCGCCGTCGGCCCGGTGATCGTGGACCTGCTGCTGTGGGTGGTGCTGCCCCTGGCCCTGGGCCAGTTCAGCCGCCCCCTGTTGAAGGATTGGGCCAGTCGGCACAAGGGCCTGCTGCAAAAGGTGGACCGCATCACCATCCTGCTGCTGGTCTACACCTCCTTCGCCGACACGGTGAAGGAAGGGGTATGGTCCCGCTACAACCCCCTGCTGCTGGTGGAAACGGTGGCCGGCTGCGCCCTGCTCTTCCTCCTCGTGCTGGCGCTCACTCAATGGGGCGCCCGGCTGCTCGGCATGCCCCGGGGGGACCGCATCGCCAGCGTCTTCTGCGGCTCGAAGAAGACCCTGGCCTCGGGGGTGCCCATGGCCCACCTGATCTTCGGCGCCAATCCGGCCATCGGCCTCATCCTGCTGCCGATCATGATCTACCACCCGCTGCAGCTGCTAGCCGGCGGCATGCTGGCCCAGCGCTGGAGCAGTGCCGAGGCGGCCCCTAGCTAGCCCGGCGCACCTGCCAGGCGAGGCGGCCACCGGCCATCAGGTCGGCGGCGCCCAGGCGGTACTCGGCCCCGTCCGCCGCCAGCACGGCCAGGGGACGGGAGGGCGACGTCCCCTCCAGCAGGGACTGGAAGGCCACCCCGGCGGGAGCCGGCCAGTGGCCCAGCAGCACCTGGCTGCGGGCATCGTAGAGGCTGAGGCCGGCCACATCCAGCACCCACAGGCGCTCCGCGGCCCCATCCAGGCCCAGGGCGCGGATGCTGCGCCGGGGGCCCGGCGCCAGGGTGGCCACCGGCACCGGCAGGTCGCCCCGCAGGCGGAACACCCGCACCTGGCCGTTGCGCTGGTCTGCCAGATAGAGCAGGCCGGCCTCCCGCCACTCCGCCCGGCTCATGCCCGGCATCGTCTCCGCCGTACCGGCACCGCCCGCCCCGATGCCGGCCCCCAGCAGCAGGGCGGCGGCGGCAATGGCCAGGGCACAGCCCACCAGCAGCAGGGGAAGGGGCAGACGGGGATGGAGGTGCTCGTAACAGGCCATGGCGGGCTCCTTGGGCCAAGCGACAATGGGAGACCTGACAATAGCGAACACTTTTTTCCATCGGAATATACAATCAGCCCATCCGACCGCGACACTGTTCCGGTGAAAACACCGGGCCAATCCCGTCCCAGGAGCGAACAGATGCTGAACCTCTCCCTCAACCCCGATTCCCCCCAGCCCCTGGTGGACCAGATCGTCGCCGGCGTCCGCGCCCGCATCGAGGACCGGCTGCTGCGCCCCGGCATGCGCCTGCCGCCCATCCGCCACTTCGCCGACAACCACGGCGTCAGCCGCTTCACCGTGGTGGAGGCCTACGACCGGCTGGTAGCCCAGGGCCTGCTCAAGTCCCGCCGCGGTTCCGGCTTCTATGTCGAGGCCCGCAGCCTGCCCCAGGCCGCGGCGGAGCCGGTGGCCGGCCAGGTGGCCCGGGCCTTCGACAACGCCGGGGTGCTGCACCAGAGCCTGGAGGATTCGCCCAACCGGCTCAAGGTGGGCGTCGGCTGGCTGCCGCCGGAATGGCACGACCAGGAAGGGGTGCGGCGCCAGCTGCGGGCCCTGGCCCGGCGCGACGAGGTCAAGCTGACCTGCTACGGCACACCCCTGGGCTTCGCCCCCCTGCGGGAACAGGTGCGGCTCAAGCTGGCGGACCTGGGCATCGCCGCCCAGCCCGGGCAGATCATGCTCAGCCACGGCGCCACCCAGGGCCTGGACCTGCTCATCCGCCTGCTGCTCAAGCCCGGCGACTGCGTCTTCGTGGACGACCCGGGCTACTGGAACCTGTTCGCCAACCTGCGCCTGCACGGGGTGCAGCTGGTGGGCGTTCCCTGGGGCCAGGACGGCCCCGATCCCCAGGCCCTGGAATCCCTGCTGGCGGAACACCGGCCCCGGGCCTTCTTCACCCATTCGGTGCTGCAGAATCCCACCGCCTGCAATCTCTCGCCGGCCAACGCCTTCCGCATCCTGCAGCTGGCGGAGAAGCACGACTTCCTGCTGGTGGAGGACGACACCTACGGCGACTTCCATCCCGGCGGCGCCACCCGCCTGTCCACCCTGGACCAGTTGCAGCGGGTGGTCTACGTCGGCAGTTTCTCCAAGACCCTCTCGGCCAACCTGCGGGTGGGCTTCGTCGCCGGCCGGCCGGACCTGATGGCGGCCCTCACCGACGTCAAGATCGTCAGTTGCGTCTCCACCTCGGAAGTGGCGGAACAGCTGGTCTACGAAATGCTCACCGCCGGCCACTACCGCAAGTACCTGGAGCGCATCCACGGCCGCCTGCGGGAAGCGGCGGACAAGACCCTGCGCCTGCTGGAACGGGTGGGCATGGAGGCCTACGCCGAACCGGCCGGCGGCATGTTCGTCTGGGCCCGGGCGCCGGGTCTGGAGGACGCGGCGCGGCTGGCCACCCAGGCCGCGGCGGCGGACATCATGCTGGCCCCGGGCCACATCTTCCGTCCCCAGCTGCAGGCCTCGCCCTGGATCCGCTTCAACGTGGGCTACACCCAGGACCCGCGCCTGGAGCGCTTCCTCGGCGAGACCCTGGGCCGGGGCTGAAACGACGCCGGGCGCCCTCAGGCGCCCGGCGGTCAAACATCCATGAAGAAACCGGCGCCTAGCGCGATTCCTTGATCAGGCGGCCGTTGGAGGGCTGCACCGGGCGGGCGTTGTTGCGGTAGAGGCGGGAGAAGATGGCGATCTGCTGGGCCGAAACCTGCACCGGCTGCTGCATCACCAGCCACAGCACGCCTTCGCTGCAGGGCGGCGTGGTGAGGGAACCCATGTAGGTGTAGTAGCCGCGCTTCTCCGGCAGCAGCTGGTTGAGGTCCACCGCCGCGTCGGGCGGCAGCACTTCCTGGTTCTTCTCCAGGGGAATGTAGTTCCACAGGGTCTGGATCACCGGGTGTTCCTGGGCGCCCTTCTCCAGCAGCACCGCCACCACCGCCAGCTGGTTGTCGTCGGAGCGGTGCACCATGTGGGCCACCATGTCGAAGGCCTTGCCGTTCACCCGCTCTTCCGAGGGCCGGTGGAAGTGCACCTGGACCAGGTCGTAAGTCTTGCCCAGATGAGTCAGGCTGCCGTGGCCGAAGGAGGCCTGCAGAGTGTGGCCGTTGTCCACCAGGCGGAAGCGGGTGGGCCGGTAGGAAAACTCGATGGGCGGCAGATCGACGCGGATGCCGTCCCAGATGTCGATGGGCGACTGGCGCCGGCCCTTGTCGCAGGTGGCGAAATCGGGCTTGAGGCGGCCCCAGAAGTCCGGCCCGCCTTCCCCTTCGTAGGACCAGTGGATGGCGTGGTGCTGCTCGGCCCCCTCCAGCCCCTCCGGCTTGGCAGCGGGGCGGGGCTTTGCCGCCCGGGGTGCCGCCGCCGTGTAGGGCGCCGGACGCGGGACGTAGGCCGGTGCTGCCTGGGGCTTCTGGATTTCCATGTGCTCCAGGCTCTTCACCGGGGTCGGCGCCTGGGTGGATTCCCGTTGCACCGCCTTCTTCACCATCTCCTCGTTGGCCTTCTTCAGCTCCTCGGCCGCCACATTGGCCTTGGCCACGGTGGCCTGGGTCAGCTTGCGCATGTCCGCCGCCGTGGTGGGCCGGCAGATGTCCCGCAGCAGTTTGTCGTCCAGGGTGTTGGCGCGCACCGGCATGTCGGTGGCCACCTTGATTTCCTCTTCCCGCAGCAGTTCGCCGCTGGCCTTCACATAGACCCGCTTCAGGGTGGCGTAGGTGCGGTTGCTGCAGTCGTAACGGCCCAGGGCCTCGATGCTGCGGTAATTGCTGGCGCTCTG
Organism: Azospira sp.; assembly: GCF_030247495.1. Classification (NCBI taxonomy): domain Bacteria; kingdom Pseudomonadati; phylum Pseudomonadota; class Betaproteobacteria; order Rhodocyclales; family Rhodocyclaceae; genus Azospira; species Azospira sp. The sequence continues at coordinate 50,063 of NZ_JAOTRW010000009.1, forward strand.
GGCGTCGGGCAGGTCCTTCTCCAGGACGATGCGGCCCCAGGCCGAAACCTTGCCCGACTCGTCCCGCTTGATGCTGGCCCGGTCCACCTCGATGCGCTTTCCGGGCTCGGTGGAGATGGCCTGCCAGGTGCGGCCGTCGTCGCCCACCTTGGTCGGCGCCGCGCTCGGAGCGGCCTGCAGCAGGCCGGCCGTCAGCAGCAGGGCCGTGGTCAGCGCTCCCCGGGTCAGGGAGGCGGGGGCGGAAATGGGATTTGTCTCGAGGGCGGGCATGGCGCGTCTCTCTGCTCGTTATTTTGGGCTAACGTTACTCTGACGGATGGCAAAAGAAAAACTTTAGGCCCGGCTCGGCTTTTCTTGCATTTTCCCAGGCTTTCCAGTAACTTGCGCCCGTACCTTGGGGGTGCCTGAAAGCCTTGGAAATACTGGCTTCCGGCTGAGAAATACCCTTATGACCTGTACGGGTAATGCCGTCGTAGGGAAAGCGTCGCCGGGCCGCCTCTTGCGCCCTCCCCCGCCCCTCCTTGCACCTTTGCCTGACCGGGTCCGTCCCGCCGGCCTCCCGGCCGCGCTACCGCACCCCCTCCCCAGCAAGGAGACACCATGAACGCCAACGACAAATTCATTGCCACCGCCGCCCAAGTGGACGAAGCGGCGGTCCAGCCCCTGCCCAATTCCCGCAAGATCTACGTCGAGGGCTCCCGCCCCGACATCCGGGTGCCCATGCGGGAAATTTCCCAGGCCGACACCCCCACCGGTTTCGGCGGCGAGAAGAACCCGCCCATCTACGTCTATGACTGTTCTGGCCCCTACACCGACCCCAACGCCAAAATCGACATCCGTTCCGGCCTGCCGGCCCTGCGTCAGCGGTGGATCGAGGAGCGGGGCGACACCGAGGTGCTGCCCGACCTGACCAGCGAATACGGCCGCCAGCGGGCCGCCGACCCGGCCCTGGACGAACTGCGCTTCCCCGGCCTGCACCGCAAGCCCCGCCGCGCCAAGGCCGGCGCCAACGTCAGCCAGATGCACTACGCCCGCAAAGGCATCATCACCCCGGAAATGGAATACGTGGCCATCCGGGAAAACCTGAACCGCCAGCAGTACCTGGAAAACCTGCGCAACACCGGCCCCATGGGCGAAAAGATGGTCAAGCTGCTGGGCCGCCAGCACAAGGGCCAGGATTTCGGCGCCGCCATTCCCCAGGAGATCACCCCGGAATTCGTGCGTTCCGAAGTGGCCCGGGGCCGCGCCATCATCCCCAACAACATCAACCACCCGGAAAGCGAGCCCATGATCATCGGCCGCAACTTCCTGGTGAAGATCAACGCCAATATCGGCAACTCCGCCCTGGGTTCTTCCATCAGCGAGGAAGTGGACAAGATGACCTGGTCCACCCGCTGGGGCGGCGACACGGTGATGGATCTGTCCACCGGCAAGAACATCCACGAAACCCGGGAATGGATCATCCGCAACAGCCCCGTTCCCATCGGCACCGTGCCCATCTACCAGGCCCTGGAGAAGGTGAACGGCAAGGCCGAGGAACTGACCTGGGAAATCTTCCGCGACACCCTGATCGAGCAGGCCGAGCAGGGCGTGGACTACTTCACCATCCACGCCGGCGTGCTGCTGCGCTACATCCCCATGACCGCCAACCGCATGACCGGCATCGTCTCCCGCGGCGGCTCCATCATGGCCAAGTGGTGCCTGGCCCATCACAAGGAAAGCTTCCTCTACACCCATTTCGAGGACATCTGCGAAATCATGAAGGCCTACGACGTGGCCTTCAGCCTCGGTGACGGCCTGCGTCCCGGCTCCATCTACGACGCCAACGACGAGGCCCAGCTGGGCGAGCTGGAAACCCTGGGCGAACTCACCGACATCGCCTGGAAGCACGACGTGCAGACCATCATCGAAGGTCCCGGCCATGTGCCCATGCACATGATCAAGGAGAACATGGACCTGCAGCTGAAGCACTGCAAGGAAGCCCCCTTCTACACCCTGGGCCCCCTGACCACCGACATCGCCCCCGGCTACGACCACATCACCAGCGGCATCGGCGCCGCCATGATCGGCTGGTACGGCACCGCCATGCTCTGCTACGTCACGCCCAAGGAACACCTGGGCCTGCCGGACAAGAACGACGTCAAGGAAGGCATCATCACCTACAAGCTGGCCGCCCACGCCGCCGACCTGGCCAAGGGCCACCCGGGCGCCCAGATCCGCGACAACGCCCTGTCCAAGGCCCGCTACGAGTTCCGCTGGGACGACCAGTTCAACCTGGGCCTGGACCCGGACAAGGCCAAGTCCTTCCACGACGAGACCCTGCCCAAGGAATCGGCCAAGGTGGCCCACTTCTGCTCCATGTGCGGCCCCCACTTCTGCTCCATGAAGATCACCCAGGACGTGCGCGACTTCGCCGCCCAGCAAGGCATCGGCGAAGCCGAGGCCCTGGAGAAGGGCATGGAGACCAAGGCGGTGGAATTCGTGAAGAGCGGCGCCGAGCTGTACCGCAAGGTCTGAGGCAGCGGCGGCAACTCACCCGGAAACGGCGGCCTTCAGGCCGCCGTTTTTCATTCCCGGGGCATGCCTTCCGCCAGGCCGGCGGTCCATTCGGTCATCAGCCGGTAGCCCACCGCCAGCAGGGTGGGACCGAGGAAGACGCCGATGAAGCCGAAGGCGAGAACGCCGCCGAGGACCCCCAGCAGCACCAGGATGAAGGGCAGGCTGGCGCCGCGGCTGATGATGAGGGGCTTGAGCACGTTGTCCACGGTGCTGACAACGAAGAAGCCCCAGGCGGCGACGAAAATGGCCCAGCCCAGCTCCCCCTGCTGGAACAGCCAGAAGGCGGCCGGCCCCCAGATCAGGGGCGGCCCCACGGGCACGGCGGAAAGGAAGAAGGTGGCCAGGCCAAGCAGCAGGGCGCCGGGCACCCCGGCCACGGCGAAACCGATGCCGGCCAGGACCCCCTGGGCCAGGGCGGTGCCGATGATGCCGTACACCACGCCGCCCACGGTGCCGTGGGCCAGGTGCAGCAGGCGCCGCCCCCGGGCCCCGGCCAGTCGCTCCAGCACGGCGGTGAGGTGGGCGGTGACGGCCTCGCCGTCGCGGAAGAGGAAGAAGACGATCAGCACCGACAGCATGAGGTGGAAGACCCCCATGCCGATGGCCCGGCTGCCGTTGAGCACCAGGCCCTTGGCCGGCTCCACCAGCTGGCCCAGTTCCGCCACCAGGCGCTGGCCGTTGTGGGCGAAGCCCTGCCAGTAGGCATGCAGGCGTTCGCCGACGAAGGGGATGTCCTGCAGCCACTGGGGCGCGTCGGGCAGGCCGCCCTCCAGCAGGGTACGGGTGGCGGCGGCCAGTTCCGCCACGTTGCTGCCCAGGCCCACCGCCACCACGATGAAGGGCGCCACCAGCACCAGGGCGGTGGCCAGGGTGGTGAGCAGGGCCGAGGTGTTGCGCCAGCCCGGCAGGCGCTGGTCCACCCAGCGGAACACCGGCCACACCGTGGTGGCCAGGATCGCCGCCCAGAGCACGGCGGAGAGGAAGGGGCGCAGCACCAGGAAGCAACCGACGATGAGGAAACCCAGGGCGGCAAAGCCGAGGACGCGGTCAGAACGGAAGGGCTGCATGGACAGGATTTCCAGGAAAGCGTGGTCGAAACGGTGGTCGAAGCGGTGCTCGAAACGAAAAGACGCAGTGCCGGGCCGCACCGCATCCGACGGCTATGCTAACAAATCGGCATGACGATTACCCGCCTTCCCCGCCCGGCGGACCGCGCCCGGCAAGGCCCGGACTGTAAGCCGGGGCGCCAATGGCCTACCATGGCGCCATTGCCCTTGCTCATGTCCGCCATGCCTGCCTCCGCCGCCCCCACCCCGCCCCGCGCCACCGTCGCCATCGACGACGCCGAACTGCAGCAGCTGGATGCCTTCTGGCGCGCCGCCAACTACCTGGCCGGGGCCATGATCTACCTGCAGGACAATCCCCTGCTGCGCCAGCCCCTGGCGCCGGAGCACATCAAGCAGCGACCCCTCGGCCACTGGGGCGCCAGCCCGGGCCTGGCCTTCGCCTACGCCCACCTGACCCGGCTCATCCGCCACCACGACCTGGACGCCATCTTCCTCGCCGGCCCGGGCCACGGCGCCCCCGGCATCCTGGGCCCGGCCTGGCTCGACGGCAGCCTGGGCGACCGCCAGCCGCAACGGGGCTGGGGCCTGGCCGGCCTGACCCGCTTCTGCCGCGACTTCTCCTTCCCCGGCGGCCTGGGCAGCCACTGCACGCCGGAAGTACCCGGCTCCATCCACGAAGGGGGCGAGCTGGGCTACAGCCTCTCCCATGCCTTCGGCGCCGCCTTCGACAACCCGGAGCTGCTGGTGACCGTGATGGTGGGCGACGGCGAGGCCGAGACCGGCCCCCTGGCCACCGCCTGGCACTCCAACAAGTTCCTCAACCCGGCCCGGGACGGGGCGGTGCTGCCCATCCTGCACCTCAACGGCTACAAGATCGCCAACCCCACCATCCTGGCCCGCATCCCCCGGGAGGAACTGCTGGCCCTGTTCAGCGGCTACGGCTGGGCGCCGAAGATCGTCGAAGGCCATGAGCCGGCGGCCATGCACCGGGCCATGGCGGCGGCCATGGACGAATGCCTGATGGAGATCCGGGCCATCCAGCAGGCGGCCCGCAGCGGCAAGGGCCCCTTGCAGCGGCCCCGCTGGCCCATGATCGTGCTCGTCTCGCCCAAGGGCTGGACCGGGCCCAGGCAGGCCGACGGCCATCAGGTAGAAGGCACCTGGCGGGCCCACCAGGTGCCCCTGGCCGATCCGCGTAACAACGCAGAAAACCGCCGCCTGCTACAGGAATGGCTGCTGTCCTACCGGCCGCAGGAACTGTTCACCGAGGACGGCGAACCGGCGCCCCTACTGCAGGACTTCGCCCCCCGGGGCCGCCGTCGCCTGGGCGCCAATCCCCACGCCAACGGCGGCCTGCTGCGCCTGCCCCTGGACCGGCCCGACTGGCGCCAACAGGCGGTCACCTTCGCCGCCCCGGGCAGCCGCCGCCACAGCAACACCGATCCCCTGGGCCGCCACCTGGGGCAGATCATGCAAAAGAACCCCAGCAATTTCCGCCTCTTCGGCCCGGACGAAACCGCCTCCAACAAGCTGGGTGCCGTCTTCGAAGTCACCGGCAAGACCTGGCTGGGGGAATCCCGCCCCGAGGACGCGGACGGCGGCCATCTCGCTGCCGACGGCCGGGTCATGGAAATGCTCTCGGAACACACCCTGGAAGGCTGGCTCGAAGGCTACCTGCTGACCGGTCGCTACGGCCTCCTGTCCACCTACGAAGCCTTCGCCCACGTCATCGACTCCATGTTCAACCAGCACGCCAAGTGGCTGGAGATGTGCCGGGACGTGCCCTGGCGGGCGCCGGTGGGAGCCCTCAACCTGCTCATCACCTCCACCGTGTGGCGCCAGGACCACAACGGCTTCACCCACCAGGACCCGGGCTTCCTCGACCTGGTGGTGAACAAGAGCCCGGCAGTGACCCGCATCTACCTGCCGCCGGACGCCAACTGCCTGCTGGCGGTGGCCGACCGCTGCCTGGGGGAAACCGACGTCATCAACGTCATCGTCGCCGACAAGCAGGCCCACCTGCAGTACCTGGACGCGGAAGCCGCCGCCCTGCACTGCGCCCGGGGCATCGGCCTGTGGGACTGGGCCAGCAGCGACGATGAGGCCGGCACCGAGCCGGAGGTGGTGCTGGCCAGCTGCGGCGATGTCGCCACCCAGGAAGCCCTGGCGGCGGCGGAACTGCTCTACCGCCACTTCCCCGACCTCAAGCTGCGCTTCGTGAACGTGGTGGACCTGTTCACCCTGACGCCGCCGGAGGAGCACCCCCACGGCATCAGCGAGCGGGACTGGACCGGCCTGTTCACCGCCGACAAGCCCATCGTCTTCAACTTCCACGGCTACCCCTGGCTGATCCACCGCCTCGCCTACCGCCGCCCCAACCACGCCAATCTGCATGTGCGCGGCTACAAGGAGCGGGGCAGCATCTGCACCCCTCTGGAACTGGCCATGGACAACCAGATCGACCGCTACTCCCTGGCCATCGACGTCATCGACCGGGTGCCGCGCCTGGCCGTGGCCGGCGCCCACGTCAAGCAGGCCCTGGAGCAGAAGCAGCAGCAATGCCGGGCCCATGCCCACCGCCACGGGGTGGACCCGGAGGAGATCAACACCTGGACCTGGGGCGGCCAGCCATGAGCCAGGCAGTCCTGGAATGCCGCCCGGGCTGCGGCGCCTGCTGCATCGCCCCTTCCATCTCCTCCCCCATTCCCGGCATGCCCCAGGGAAAACCGGCGGGAGTGCGCTGCATCCAGCTGCTGGAAGACAACCGCTGCGCCATCTTCGGCCGGCCGGAGCGGCCCGCCGTCTGCGGCGGCCTGCAACCTTCGCCGGAAATGTGCGGCGCCAGCCAGGGCGAGGCGATGGCCTGGCTCACCCGGCTGGAGCAGGCCACCCACCCGGAGGCCTGAACTTCGTGCGTATGAAGTCGGGCACAGCAGCGCCTGCCCGGGCGGCCTGAAATAGCTCAGGGCTCCTCGGGAAAGCGTTCCCGGTCGGCGAAGAATTCCACCAGCCGGTCGAACACCAGGCGGATGCGAGCCGCCACCGGGCCCCGCTGGGGCCGATAGACGTAGAGATTCCACGGGTCCGGCTCCAGCTGCGGCAGCACCCGCCGCAGCTCGCCGCTGCGCAGCAGGGGAATGGTGAGCAGGCTCACCACCTGGCCGAAGCCCAGGCCGGCCCGCACCGCGGCGAATTCGGCCAGGGTCTCGTCGGTGGCGAAGGCCCAGGTCTGGGGCAGCCACTCCTCCCCGTCCTTGAGGAACCAGGGCCAGGGCTTGCCCGTGGCCGGGTCCATCACCACCGTCACCGGCCGCTGCTGCAGGTCCGCCAGGGTGTGGGGCTCGCCCAGGGCATCAAGCAGGGCCGGGCTGGCGACAGTGTGGAAATGCACCTTGGCCACGGCCCGGGCAACGAAACGGCTGTCCCGCAGAAAGCCCACCCGCACGCCGATGTCGATCTGCTCGTCCACCACGTCCGCCGGCCGGTCCGAGAGGCGCAGGTCCAGGCGCAGGCCGGGGAATTCGCGGCCCAGTTCGGCCAGCAGGGGCATGACGAAATGCTGGCCCAGGGCCTTGGGCGCGGTGAGGCGCACCAGGCCGGCGAGCTCGTTGTCCGGCAGGGGGCTGGCGCGCTGGAACAGGGCATCAACGCCCTGCACGGCGCCGCGGGCCTCCGCCGCCAGACGGGCGCCAAAGTCTGTGATGCGGTTGGCCCGGGTGTTGCGGTGGAAGAGCAGCTCCCCCAGGTGTTCCTCCAGCTCCTGCACCGCCCGGGTCACGGCCTGGGGCGAGACGTGCAAGCGCAGGGCCGCCTCCTTGAAGCTCTTGGCTTCGGCGGCGGCGACGAAGAGGCGCAGCATTTCCAGGCGGTTGAGCATGACGGGGCTCTGCTTTCAGTTCCGATATTTGGAATTGTGAAATCAAAACACTTTCATTTATTGGATTCAAGTCCTGACGGATACTGCTCGGCGTACACCCAATTTCCCCGGAGGACTCTCCATGACCAGCCAGCTGTTCACCCCCTACGCCCTGGGCGGCCTGAGCCTGCCCAACCGCATCGTCATCGCCCCCATGTGCCAGTACTCCGCCACCAACGGCGTGGTCGGCGACTGGCACCTGATGCACCTGGGCAACCTTTCCCATAGCGGCGCCGGCCTGCTCATCGCCGAAGCCACCGCCGTCAGCCCGGAAGGCCGCATCTCCGACCGCTGTCCCGGCCTGTGGGACGACGCCACGGAAAGCGGCTGGGCCCGGGTCATGGCCGGCATCCGCCAGTATTCGGCCATGCCCATCGGCATCCAGCTGGCCCACGCCGGGCGCAAGGGCGGTTGCGCCGCCCCCTGGCTGGGCGGCAAGCAACTGCCCCTGAGCGAAGGCGGCTGGTTCAACGTGGCCCCCTCGGCCGTTCCCTTCGATCCCAGCGATGCGGCGCCCCAGGCCCTGGACGCGGCCGGCATCAAGCGCCTGGTGCAGGCCTTCGCCGACGCCGCCCGCCGCGCCGACCGCCTGGGCTTCGACGCGGTGGAACTGCACGCCGCCCACGGCTACCTGATGCACGAGTTTCTCTCCCCCCTCACCAACCGGCGCAGCGACGAGTACGGCGGCAGCCTGGCCAACCGGCTGCGCTTCGTGCTCGAAGTGTTCGATGCCGTGCGCGCCGTGTGGCCCCGCCACAAGGCCCTGGGCATGCGGGTCTCCGCCACGGACTGGGTGGACGGCGGATGGACGCCGGAAGAGACGGTGATCCTGGCCAAGGAGATCCAGGCCCGGGGGGCAGACTTCATCCACGTCTCCAGCGGCGGTCTTTCCCTGGAACAGAAGATTCCCGTGGGCCCCGGCTACCAGCTGCCTTTCGCCCGCCAGGTGAAGGAAGCCAGCGGCCTGCCCACCATCGGCGTCGGCCTCATCACCGAAGCCAAGCAGGCCGAGGCCGTGGTCACCGAAGGCGATGCGGACCTGGTGGCCGTGGCCCGGGCCATGCTCTACGACCCGCGCTGGCCCTGGCATGCCGCCGCCGAGCTGGGCGCCCAGGTGCAGGCGCCGCCCCAGTTCTGGCGCGGTGCGCCGCGAGGCGCCGAAGGGGTGTTCTCGCCCCTGCCCTGAGGCAGCGGCAAGGCGGGCGGCAGTAAAGCCGCCATGAAAAAAGGGGACGCCAGGCGTCCCCTTTTTTGTCGATACCAAGCACCTGTCCTGGGATCAAGCAGGCACGGGCATCTCCGGCATGGCAACCCGGAGAAGTCCGTCCCGCCTAGGCCCTGGCGCTGCCCGCTCCGTCCTCCAGACCCACCCGGAAGAAGTGCATCAGGCGCTGCAGTTCCTCGGCCTGGGCGCCCATTTCCTCGGCGGTAGCGGCCAGCTCTTCGGAGGCGGCGGCATTCTGCTGGGTGGCCTGGTTCAGCTGGCCCATGGCGCTGTTGATCTGGGCGATGCCGTGGGACTGCTCCTCCGAGGCGGCGGCGATTTCCCGCACCAGGTCCGAGGTGCGGCCGATGGCCGGGACGATGCGCCCCAGCAGTTCACCGGCGTGCTCCGCCTGGTGCACGGTCTGGGCGGCGACGGTGCCGATCTCCCCGGCCGCCACCTGGCTGCGCTCGGCCAGCTTGCGCACTTCCGCCGCCACCACGGCGAAGCCCTTGCCGTGTTCCCCGGCCCGGGCCGCCTCGATGGCGGCGTTGAGGGCCAGCAGGTTGGTCTGGTAGGCGATGTCGTCGATGATGCCCACCTTGCCGGCGATCTGCTGCATGGCCGCCACGCTCTCGGCCACGGCGGCGCCGCCGGCCACCGCTTCCTTGGCGGCGGTGCCGGCCATGCTCTCGGTGTTGCGGGCGCTCTCCGTGTTGTTGGCGACGGAGGCGGTGGACTGTTCCAGGGTGGCGGAAATCTCCTCCACCGAGGCCGCCTGCTGGCTGGAGGACTGGGACAGGCTCTGGGCCGTGGCCGAGACCTCCTCGGAGGCGGAGGAAAGGTTGTCGGCGGCGCCCCGCACCTGGCGGATGATGTCCCCCAGGCGCCGCACCATGCGCTCCATGGATTGCAGCAAGCGGCCGATCTCGTCGTCCCGCTCGGCCCGCAGATGCACCGTCAGGTCGCCCTCGGCCAGGGCGTCGGCGGCCCGCACCGCCTGCCGGATCGGGCCCAGCACCACCCGGCGCAGGACAAAGGTGAGCAGGGCCAGCAGGGCCACGGTGATGGCCAGGCCGCCCAGCAGCACCGGCAGGGCGGCGCGGCGGGCAGCCCCATCCACTTCCGCCTGGCTGTAGACCACCGCCACCTTGAAGCCCCAGGCCGGGAAGGGCCGGAAGATGGCCTCCCAATTGTGGCTGGCGCCGGCCTCGCCGGCGGCCTCCTGCAGCCGGGCCTGGATGGATTCGGGGCTGACGCCGTCGGAATGGAGGAAGGGCTTGCCCTGGCCGTCCAGCAGGACGACGAAGCCGGAACCGAAGGAGACGGACTTGCCGATCAGTTCCTTGAGCCCCGCCAGATCGGCCTTGAAGCCCACGTACCAGGCGCCCACCACCTTGCCGCCGGCGTCCACGATGGGCTCGTAGCCCGTCAGGTAGGGCGCGCCGAGGATGTCCACCTGGCCGTAGAAGGCCTCGCCCCGGGCCAGGGCGGCGTAGGCCTTGCCCTGGGGATTGAGCAGGGTGCCCACGGCCCGCTGGCCCTCCGGCGTCTTGACGTTGGTGGCGATGCGCACGAAGTCCTGGCCCTGGCGCGCGAAAAGGGTGGCGGTGCCGCCGGCGATGCCGCTGACGCTGTCCACCAGGGCCGTCTCCAGGGCCTGGGGGCGGCCGCCGAAGCGCAGGTTGAGGGGATGCTGGCCGCCCACGGCAATAGCCTCGCCCAGGCTCACCGGCCCCAGCTGGGCGCTCTTTTCCCGGAACAGCTTCATGGCGCTGCGGGTCTGTTCCCCCATCAGGCTGTCGCTCATCTGCAACAGCTGGATGACGCCGGCGGCGGTGGCTTCCGAACGCAGGCGCACGTCAGCCTCCAGGCGCCGGGATTCATTGGCCGACAGGGCCAGGGAACCGACGATGAGGGCGACGACCAGGGGGGCGAAACCGAAGAGGGCGAAACGGGCTTGGAGTCCCAGTCCTTTCATCTTGCATCCTTATGGGGGCAGGTTGGCACGGCACGCCCGCTGCGGCCGGATGGGCCGGCAACGGCGCGAACGCAACCGTAGCAACAACCGGGCCGCAGCCCCAGTCGGAGTTTCCACAAGGGGCGGGCGCCGCAAACGACGGGAAACAGGCGGTGCAGGCAGAGGGGGAGCGCCGCCCGATGGCGCTCCCGGGGACATTTTGTCCGCCCGCCGGCACGCTTTTGGGGCAGGGGCGGACATTCTGTCCTGCCCCCGCCCTAGGGCGGGGCAGCGGACAGGCGCTGACTCAGACCCCGGCCAGGGCCTGCTCCAGGTCGGCGATGAGGTCCGCCGTGGCCTCGATGCCGATGGACAGGCGCAGCAGGTCGTCGGGACAGAAGGTCCCCGGCCCCTCGACGCTGGCCCGGTGCTCCACCAGACTTTCCACCGAACCGAGGGAGGTGGCCCGCTGGAACACCTGCAGACGGGCCGCCACGGCCTTGGCCGCCGCCTCGCCGCCGGCGATGCGCAGGGAGAGCATGGCGCCGAAGCCGCCCTGCATCTGCCGCGCCGCCACGGCGTGGCCGGGATGGGAAGGCAGGCCCGGATACAGCACCAGGCTGACCTTGGCATGGCCGTGGAAATGGCTGGCGATGGCGGCGGCGGAAGCGGCGGCGGTGCGCACCCGGGGGAACAGGGTGCGCATGCCCCGGGCCAGCAGCCAGGCCTCGAAGGGGCCGAGCACGGCGCCACCGAGAGCGCGCACGGTCTTGATGCGCTGCCAGAAGTCGTCCACGGCCTTGGTCACCAGGGCCCCGGCCACCACGTCGGAATGGCCGTTGAGATATTTGGTGGCCGAGTGCATGACGATGTCCGCGCCCAGTTCCAGGGGCCGGGTGAACACCGGCGTCGGCACCGTGGAATCCACCACCAGGCGAGCGCCGGCAGCATGGGCCGCCTTGGCGGCAGCGGCGATGTCGGTGATTTCCCAGGTGGGATTGGCCGGCGTTTCCAGCCACACCAGATCCGCCGGGCGCTGCAGCAGGGCCGCCAGTTCGGCATCGTCGGCAAAGAAGTCCAGGGTCAGCTGCCAGTTGGCGGCAAACTGGATCATCCAGTTGCGCAGGGCCCAGTACATGGCCCGGGGCGCCACCACCCGGGCCCCGGGCTTAAGGGCCTGCAACACGGCGGAGGCGGCGGCCATGCCGGAAGCGAAGAGAGCCGCGGCGGCGCCGCCTTCCAGCTCCTTCAACAAGGCTTCGGGCCCGTCGTAGGCCGGGCTGCCGTCCCGGGAATAGACCCGGCCGCCGGGGTAGCTGCCGTCACCGGCCCGCTCGAAGGTGGTGGCCAGATGCAGGGGCGGCACGATGTCTCGATAGGTCGAGTCCACCGGGACGGTGCCGCGGGCGGCCTGGGTTTCGGGAGCAAGGCTGGGGACGGCGGGCGACTGGGACATGGCGGCGGCTTCGGCAACGGGGGCCCACAGCTTAGCGCCAAAGCCCCTGGCGGGGCCACCGTCCTGACGGCGGAAATCCCGTATTTACAGGGCATAGCCCCCTGCCGAGAATCCGCCTCTTTACCGCCCAGCCGTTCCGACCATGCGCCTTCTCCGCCTGCTGCCCCTGTTCGCCCTGCTGACCGCGCCCCTGGCCGCCCAGGCCAAGGACATCGTGATCGCCCAGATCGCCCCCCTGAGCGGCCCCCAGGCCGTCACCGGCAAGGCCATCGCCGCCGGCGCCCGGCTCTACATCAACCACATCAACGCCCAGGGCGGCATCAACGGCAGTCCCATCCGCCTGGTGCGCAAGGACGACGGCCAGAAGCCGGAGGAGACCCTGCGCCTGGTGAAGGAAAGCCTGAAGGAGGAGGAGCCGCCCGTGGCCTTCCTCGGCACCGTGGGCACCAACAACGTGGAAGCCCTGGTGAAGGACGGCATCCTGGCCCGCAGCAACGTGCCCCTGGTGGGGGCCGTGTCCGGCGCCTCCAGCGTGATCGGCGCCCCCGGCGTGTTCGTGGTCAAGGCCGGCTACCGGGACGAGGTGGAACGCCTCTTCGCCCATCTCTCCCAACTCGGCCAGAAGCAGGTGGGGCTGGTCTTCCAGGACGACGCCCTGGGCGCGGACGTGATCGCCGGGGCCGAGGTGGCCGCCGCCCGCAACGGCATCAGCCTGGTGGCCCAGGCCGGCTACGAGCGCAACACCACCAAGGTGGAAGCCGCCGTCAATGCGGTGCTCAAGGCCAATCCCCAGGCGGTCTTCCTCGGCGCCACCACCGCCGCCGCCATCGAGTTCGTGCGCCAGTACCGGCAGAAGGGCGGCCTGGCCACCCTCTACGGCCTGTCCATCATCGACACCCAGCAGCTGCTGGACAAGCTGGGCCCCGGCCTGGCCCGGGGCTACGCCTTCTCCGTGGTGGTGCCCCTGGAACAGCAGAACACCCTTTCCCTCAACCGGGAATACAGCCGCCTCAAGGCCGCCGCCAACGACCCGGAACTGTCGGCCCGTTCCATGGAAGGCTTCATCGCCGCCAAGGTGCTGGTGAGCGCCCTGCGCCAGGGCGGCGGCAACGGCCCGGCCGTGCTCAAGGCCCTGCAGGCCATGCGCAAGGTGGATCTGGGGGGCTACGCCATCGATTTCAGCCAGCGCAACCGCCCCGGCTCCACCCGGGTGGACTTCGCCATGATCGGCGAGGGCGGTCGGGTCTTCCAGTAAGCCCGGGGCAGCTCAGCCAGCCCGGGCCCGGATCACCAGGGCGATGCCGCCGAGGATGGCAACGGCAGTCAGGACCAGGCGCAGGCTGACGGCCTCGCCCAGGAACAGGGTGCCGCCGACGGCGGTCAGCAGGGGCACGCTCAACTGCACCGTGGCCGCCGTGGTGGCCTGCAGGCCCCGCAGGGCCGCATACCAGAGGGCGTAACCGAGACCGGAGGCGATGCCGCCAGAAAGCACTGCGTAGAGCACGCCCCCGGCATTGAAATTGACGCCCGGCAGGGCCAGGAGCCCCAGTCCCAGGGCCAGGGGCACGGCCCGCAGGAAGTTGCCCGCCGTCACCGCCGTGGCATCCCCCGCGCCCCGGCCGCGGATGGAATAAACGCCCCAGGCCACCCCGGCCCCCAGCATCAGCAGGGCCCCGGCCAGGGGCGGCGCCGACAGCCCCGGCAGCAGCAATCCCACCAGTCCCCCCAGGGCCAGGAGCAGCCCCAGGCGCTGGCGCGGCGAGAGCCGTTCCCCCCGCCACAGGCCGTAGCCGATCATGGTCACCTGCACCGCCCCGAACAGCAGCAGGGCGCCGGTGCCGGCCGCCAGGGAAACGTAGGCAAAGGAAAAGCCCGCCGCATAGGCAAACAGGGCCAGGGCCGAGCCCCAGCTACCGGGCAGGCCGGAGAAGCCCCGCAGGCGGATGATGGTCCACAGCACCAGGGCGCCGCTGCCCAGGCGCACCAGGGTGAAGGAGGCGGGGTCCATGCCGCCCTGCTGGAGGGCCAGGCGGCAGAGCAGGGAATTGCCGGCGAAGGCCAGCATGGCCACCAGGGTCAGCAGCACCACCTGTTTGCGGGACATGGGCGGAAGCGGAAGTCGGAGAAGCCGGCAGCATAGCCCGGCCATCCTTACAGGAAGCTAACCGCCCAGGGCCTGATGCAGGCAGGCGGCCACCTGGAGGGCGCCCCGGGGCTGGGGCCGGGGCGGCACCGGCTGCTGCCACAGGGCCGCCAGGGCAGCCCCCAGGTCGCCGGCCTGCAAGGCGGACTCTTCCACCTCGCGGCAGACGGCGTGGGCCTGCAGCCAGGGAATCAGGGCCTCCTGCTCGGGCCAGTCGGGGCGGCGGGCGTAGAGCATGGGGGTGCCGTTGCAGGCGGCTTCGGCGAAAGTGCCGTAGCCGGGCTTGCCCACCACCGCATCCACGGAGGCCAAGAGGTCGGCGAAGTCCCAGCCCAGGGGCTCGAAGGCGCTCATATCGGGGCGGACCACGCCCCAGGCAGCGGGCACCAGCCAGTGCAGGCCCGGGATCGTCGGCCAGGTCTGGGCCGGCAGCCGGGTGGCGATGCCGCCCAGGGCCGCCAGCACCAGCCGGGTCCCCTGCCCGACGCCCAGCGTCTGCCGCAGAAGCCCGTCCTGTCTGCTTCCCAGCCGGGCCACCGGGTCCACGAGACGGGCCTGCGGCAGGTCCGGCATGGCCATGGCCGGCGCCAGGCGGAAGAAGGTGCGGGCGCTGCGGTAGGCCGCCAGCATCTGGGCATGGAGGGGCGACGCCCAGGTTTCGCCGGCGAACTCGTGGGCGAAGAGATCGGCCCAGTTGAGGGAGCTCATGGCGTAGGCCGGCAGGCCCAGGCGCTCCGCCGCCGCCAGGGGCAGGTAGGCCACGTTGCTGAGCAGCAGGTCGGCATCAAGGCCCTGGAGAAAGTCGACCTCGGCCGCCACCCGTTCTTCCCAGCCGGCGTGGAAGTCCCGGTAGGCGGCGGCGCTGGCGGCCCGGTCAATGCGGAAGGCATCGCTCATGACGAAGCCGAAATCCGCCGCCCGGGGCACCAGGGCAAAGTCGCGGCCGATGCGCTGGCGCAGCTTGAACTCGGGGGCGCCGCTCACCACCGTCAGGCGCAACGCCGGTTGCAGCTGTCGCAGGGCATCGAGCACCGGCCCGGTCTGGGCGATGTGGCCGAAGCCGTGGCCGGAGATGTAGACGACGAGATGGGGCATGGGGCCGGCCCTAAAAGGCGTTAGCCACAGAGGGCACAGAGATCACCGAGGAGGCCGGGTGGGAAATCATGGCGCCTTCCGCTGCCCCAGGGGCTAGAGCAGGCGGGCGATGTAGGCGCCCTGGCAGTCGGGCGGCAGGGGCAGCCACATGATGTGGCCGTTGCCCGGGGCCACGGTGACCGGCTCGCCGGCTTTGTTTTCCATGCGCTCCAGGGCCAGCACCCGGTTGCCGGCGGGATGGATGATTTCCAGCCGGTCGCCGACGGCGAAACGATTCTTCACTTCCACCTGCATCAGGCCCCGTTCCGCATCGAAGGCGGTAGCGTCGCCCACGTAGAGGCTGCGCTCGGATTCGGAGTGGCCCTTGAGGTAGTTCTGGTACTCGGCGTCGTGGTGGCGCTGGTAGAAGCCGTCGGTGTAGCCCCGGTTGGCCAGACCTTCCAGATCGGAGAGCAGGGTGGCGTCAAAGGGCCGGCCGGCGACGGCATCGTCGATGGCCCGGCGGTAGGCCTGGCAGGCCCGGGCAGCGTAGTAGGGAGACTTGGTGCGGCCCTCGATCTTCAGGGAATCAACGCCGATCTCCACCAGCCGCTGCACGTGCTCGATGGCCCGCAGGTCCCGGGAATTCATGATGTAGGTGCCGTGCTCGTCTTCCTCGATGGGCATCAGCTCGCCGGGGCGCTCCTTCTCCTCCAGCAGCCATACCTTGGATTCGGGCCGGCCGTCGGCGGACTCGTTCTCGGGATGGACCTTGTAGTCCCAGCGGCAGGAATTGGTGCAGGTGCCCTGGTTGGGATCGCGCCGGTTGAAGTAGCCGGAGAGCAGGCAGCGGCCGGAATAGGCGATGCACAGGGCGCCGTGCACGAACACTTCCAGCTCCATGTCCGGACATTCCTGGCGGATCTCCGCCACCTCGTCCAGGGACAGCTCCCGGGAGAGGATGACCCGGGAAATGCCCACGCTCTTCCAGAACTTCACCGCGGCGTAGTTCACCGTGTTGGACTGGACGGAAAGGTGCACCGGCATCTGCGGCCACTTCTCCCGCACCATGGCGATCAGCCCCGGGTCGGCCATGATCAGGGCGTCCGGCGCCATGTCGATCACCGGTTCCATGTCCGCCAGATAGGTCCGCACCTTGGCGTTGTGGGGGAAGATGTTGCTCACCAGGTAGAACTGCTTGCCCAGTTCCCGGGCGGCCTGGCGGGCCTCGGCCAGCACGCTCATGTTGCCGAAATCGTTGTTGCGCACCCGCAGGCTGTAGCGGGGCTGGCCGGCGTAGACCGCGTCGGCGCCGAAGGCGAAGGCGCTGTCCATCATGGCCCGGGTGCCGGCGGGGGCCAGCAGTTCGGGGCCGCGGCGAGCGGGCTGGGGGGCCGCGGTGGCGCCGGCGGAGGGGGTAGAAGGCATTGGGGTAGAATGGGCCAAAACCTGAATTTTACCTGTCTTCCCATCCTTCCCATGCCTGAAGAAATCCTCATCAATTTCACCCCCCAGGAAACCCGGGTGGCGGTGATGCACCAGGGCGTCGCCCAGGAACTGCACATCGAGCGCACCGCTTCCCTCGGCATCGTCGGCAACATCTACCTGGGCAAGGTGGTACGCATCCTGCCGGGCATGCAGTCGGCCTTCATCGACGTGGGCCTGGAACGCACCGCCTTCCTCCACGTGGCCGACATCTGGCTGCCGCGCCATAGCGAAAAGAACGGCGAGAAGGGCGACGGCGAAGGCGGCATGCGCCCCATCGAGCGCATTCTCACCGAGGGCCAGAGCCTGGTGGTGCAGGTGATCAAGGACCCCATCGGCACCAAGGGCGCCCGCCTGTCCACCCAGATTTCCATCGCCGGCCGCATGCTGGTCTATCTGCCCCAGGAGAAGCACATCGGCGTCTCCCAGCGCATCGAGGACGAGCAGGAGCGGGAGCAGCTGCGGGAACGCCTGACCCGTCTGGTGCCGGAGGACGAGAAGGGCGGCTTCATCGTCCGCACCATGGCCGAAAACGCCTCCGACGAGGAGCTGGCCAACGACATCGAATACCTGCGCAAGACCTGGCGCGGCATCAAGGAAAACTCCCTGCGGGTGGCTCCGCCCCACCTGCTGTACCAGGAGCTGTCCCTGTCCCAGCGGGTGCTGCGGGACTTCGTCAATCCGGAGACCTCGCGCATCGTCATCGACTCCCGGGAGAACTTCCAGAAGCTCAAGGAGTTCGCCGCCCTGTACACCCCCAAGGTGCTGGAACTGCTCGACCACTACACCGGCGAGCGGCCCCTCTTTGACCTGCACGGGGTGGAGGATGAAATCCAGAAGGCCCTGGCCCGGCGCGTCGATCTGAAATCCGGCGGCTACCTGATCATCGATCAGACCGAGGCCATGACCACTATCGACGTGAACACCGGCGGCTTCGTCGGCGTGCGCAACTTCGACGACACCATCTTCAAGACCAACCTGGAGGCGGCCCAGACCATCGCCCGCCAGCTGCGCCTGCGCAACCTGGGCGGCATCATCATCGTGGACTTCATCGACATGGAGAACCCGGAACACCGGGACGCGGTGCTGGCCGAGTTCAACAAGGCCCTGGCCCGGGACCACACCAAGATGACGGTGAACGGTTTCACCGCCCTGGGCCTGGTGGAGATGACGCGCAAGCGCACCCGGGAATCCCTGGCCCACGTGCTGTGCGAGACCTGCCCCACCTGCGGCGGCCGCGGCGAGGTGAAGACCGCCCGCACCGTGTGCTACGAGATCCTGCGGGAGCTGCTGCGGGAGGCGCGCCAGTTCAATGCCCGGGAATACCGCATCCTGGCGGCGCCGTCGGTGATCGACCTGTACCTGGACGAGGAATCCCAGTCCCTGGCCATGCTCTCCGACTTCATCGGCAAGGCCATATCCCTCCAGGCCGAGGCCAGCTACAACCAGGAGCAGTACGACATCGTGCTGATGTAGGCCGATTCTGCGTCAACGACAAAGGGGCGCCCGCGGGCGCCCCTTCGTTTTTTCGCTCCGGCGTCTAGCGCGCCAGGGTGTCTCCTGCCACCGCCGCGGTCTGCACCCGGGGCGCGTCGCCCTGGCGCAGGCGTTCCTGCAGGCGGGCCAGCACCTGCTGGCCGTCGTCCCGGGAGCGGGCCAGGGATTCCTGCATGTCCCGCTGCCACAGCAGGGCGGAAGCCTGCCGACGCCACTGCTCCAGCTGGGGATTGTGGGCCAGGTGGTGGTAGTGGTGCTGGCGGTTCATGGTGAACCAGCGGTGGGCCTCGGCCTGGTCGGCGGCCACGCCCACCCCTTCCTGGTACATCAGCCCCACTTCGTACTGGGACTGCAGGTCGCCCTGCTCCGCCGCCCGCTTGTACCACTTCATGGCGGCGGCCAGGTCCTGGGGCACGCCGTCGGCGTAGCGGTACATCAGACCCAGGTTGTACTGGGCGTCCCGCTGCCCCTGCTCGGCCAGCTGTTGCCACAGTTGCAGGGCCTGGCGGTAGTCGCCCTGGCGGTGGGCCTGGGCGGCCTGCGCGAAGCGCTCGCCGGCGGCGGGTTCGGCATGGACGGCGGTGCAGCCCAGGGCCAGGAGGATGGCGCAGCTAAGGTGACGGAGCCCCATGGAATGTCCTTTCTTGAACGGTCAATCGCCCGGCGGCGGCCGGGGAAAACCATTCTATGGATAGGGACATTGGGGCGGAATGAGGCAAATGGTCGCGCGGCAGACTGTCGCACCGGGCCGCCGGGGTTGCCCGAGCGGCGGCCAGATCAAGACCTGAGCCGGGCAATTTGCGCCAGCCCCGCCGGCTGCCTATGCTGACGTTTCCCCAACCCGAAACGGAGCCCGCCATGAGCGTCAGCACCTCCCCGGAATTCGACAGCCTGGTGCCCAATAACAACATGGACCGCCGCACCTTCGTCGCCACCGCCGTCGGCGCCGCGATTGGCACTGGATTCGCCCTGGCCGTGCAGCCGGTGTGCGCCCAGACCCAGATCAAGACCGACAGCAGCGGCCTCAGGACCGCCGCCATCCAGGTGCCGGTGGGCGGCGAAAGCGTTGCCGCCTACTGCGCCCGGCCGGAGCAGGGCGAGCGCCTGCCCACGGTGCTGGTGGTGTCGGAAATTTTCGGCGTCCATGAATACATCCAGGACATCTGCCGCCGCCTGGCCAGGCAGGGCTACCTGGCCATCGCGCCCCAGCTGTTTGCCCGCCAGGGCGACCCGGCCACGGTGGGCAGCATTCCCAAGCTCATGGAGACCATCATCGCCAAGGTGCCCGACGCCCAGGTGCTGGCCGACCTGGACGGCTGCGCCGCCTGGGCCGCGAAGAACGGCGGCGATCCGGAGCGCCTGGCCATCACCGGCTTCTGCTGGGGCGGCCGCATCACCTGGCTGTACAGCGCCCACAATCCGGCGGTGCGGGCCGGGGTGGCCTGGTATGGCCGCCTGGTGGGCAACGCCAGCGACCTGACGCCGAAACACCCGCTGGACGTGGCTTCCAGCCTGAAGACGCCGGTCCTCGGCCTCTACGGCGGCCAGGACCAGGGCATTCCCCTGGAGACGGTGGAGAAAATGCGGGCCGCCCTCAAGGCTACCGGCAATCCCTCCGAGATCGTGGTCTATCCGGAGGCGCCCCACGCCTTCCACGCCGACTACCGGCCCAGCTACCGCCCCGAACCCGCGGCCGACGGCTGGCAGCGGCTGCTGGCCTGGCTGCAGCAGCACGGCGTCTAGACAGCCGGGCCCGCAAACCGGGCAACCCCAGAAGTCAGAAGGGACGGGCTTCCCCGGCATGGCACACCGGGGAAGCCCGTCCCTTCCAGCTTGCAGAGCAGGGGCTTAGAGCCCCAGACACAGGTACTTCACTTCCAGGTATTCCTCCAGGCCGTACTTGGAGCCTTCCCGGCCCAGGCCCGACTGCTTGATGCCGCCGAAGGGCGCCACCTCGTTGGAGATGAGGCCCGTGTTCACGCCCACCATGCCGTATTCCAGGGCCTCGCCGACACGGAAGATGCGGCCGATGTCCCGGGAGTAGAAGTAGGAGGCCAGGCCGAACTCGGTGGCGTTGGCCAGGGCGATGGCCTCTTCCTCGGTCTGGAAGCGGAACAGGGGCGCCACCGGACCGAAGGTCTCCTCCCGGGCCACCCGCATCTGGGGCGTCACGTCCGCCAGCACCGTGGGCTGGAAGAAGGTGCCGCCCTTCTCGTGGCGCCGGCCGCCGGCCAAGACCCGGGCGCCGTGGGCCACGGCGTCGGCGATGTGGGCCTCCACCTTGGCCAGGGCGTCGGCATCGATCAGGGGCCCCTGGGTGACGCCGGCCTCCGTGCCTTCGCCCACCTTGAGCGTGGCCACCTTTGCCGCCAGCCTGGCGGCGAAGGCCTCATAGATGCCGTCCTGCACCAGCAGCCGGTTGGCGCAGACGCAGGTCTGGCCGGTGTTGCGGTACTTGGAGATCATGGCCCCTTCCACCGCCGCATCCAGGTCGGCGTCGTCGAAGACGATGAAGGGGGCGTTGCCTCCCAGTTCCAGGGACAGCTTCTTGATGCTCGGCGCGCACTGGCCCATGAGCAGGCGGCCCACTTCGGTGGAGCCGGTGAAGGAGAGCTTGCGCACCGTCGGGTTGGACGTCAGTTCGCCGCCGATGGCCACCGGATCGCCGGTGATGACGTTGAAGACGCCGGCAGGAAAACCTGCCCGGTGGGCCAGTTCGGCCAGGGCCAGGGCGGTCAGGGGCGTCTGTTCCGCCGGCTTGACCACCACCGTGCAACCGGCCGCCAGGGCCGGCGCCACCTTGCGCGTGATCATGGCGGCGGGGAAATTCCACGGTGTGATGGCGGCGCAGACGCCGATGGGCTGCTTGATCACCAGCATGCGCTTGTCCGCCGCCACGGCGGGAATGGTCTCGCCGTAGGCCCGCTTGGCCTCCTCGGCAAACCATTCGACGAAGGAGGCAGCATAGGCCACCTCGCCCCTGGCTTCGGCCAGAGGCTTGCCCTGTTCGCTGGTCATGAGCAGGGCCAGGTCGTCCGCATGCTGGTTCATCAGCTCGAACCAGCGGCGCAGCACCCCTGCCCGCTCCTTCGCCGTCCTGCCGCGCCAGGCCGGCCAGGCGGCATCGGCGGCGGCAATGGCGGCACGGGTCTCGGCGGCGCCGAGGCGGGGCACCCGGGCCAGTTCGGCACCGCTGGCCGGATTGCGCACCGGGAAGTCGCTCTCGCCGCCCACCCACTGGCCGTTGAGATAGCACTGCTGGCGCAACAGATTGGAATCCTCAAGTTTCATCTTTGTCTCGTCGTTGGAATTTTATAAAAACCGTCGTTTATACTTGGGGTTATGACTAGAAAGCTCATCCATTGCCTGAGCTTGGCCGCCGCCCTCGCCGGCTGCGGCAGCTTACCGCCATCGCCCCCGGAAAGGCCAGCGGAGCGCGCCGCCGCGCCCCTCTCGGCCAAGGCCCAGGACGTGGTGCTGTACGCCTTTTCCCTGATCGACACCGGCTACCGCTTCGGCGGCAAGAACCCGGAAGCGGGCCTGGACTGCAGCGGCATGGTCAGCTACATCTATGGCCAGGCGGCGGGCCTGAAAGTTTCCGGCAGCGCCGCCGACATCGCCCGCAACGGGCGTCCCGTACCGCGCCAGGGCCTCAAGCCGGGAGACCTGGTGTTCTTCAACACCATGAACCGCTCCTACTCCCACGTGGGCATCTACATCGGCGACGACCGCTTCGTGCACGCGCCGGCAACTAATGGCAGAATCCGAATCGACAGTCTGGGAGCCCGCTACTATGCGGAACGCTTCGAGGCTGCCCGGTCCTACTTCGACTAAGCCGTCGGGCCGTAAAAAAACCACAATCTTAGGAGACAGTTTCACATGCCCGTTCCCGCTCTGTTCCAGGGCCGGATGGCGGTTCCCGCCATTGCTGCGCCCATGTTTCTCGTATCCGGCCCCGATCTGGTCATCAACGCCTGCAAGGCCGGCATCGCCGCCAGCTTCCCCTCCCTCAACGCCCGTCCCGCCAGCCAGCTGGATGAATGGCTGACCCGCATGAATAAGGAGCTGGGCCCCAAGGACGCGCCCTTCGGCATCAACCTGATCCTGCATCACTCCAACACCCGCCTGGAAGAGGACGTGGCCCTGGTGGTCAAGCACAAGGTGCCCTTCGTCATCACCAGCCTGGGCAACCCCAGCAAGCTGGTGGAGGTGGTGCATGGCTACGGCGGCCTGGTGTTCTCCGACGTCATCCACGCCTACCACGCCAAGAAGGCCATCGAGGCGGGGGTGGACGGCATCATCGCCGTCTCCGCCGGCGCCGGCGGCCATGCCGGGACCCAGAATCCCTTCGCCCTGCTGCGGGAAATCCGTGAGTTCTGGGACGGAGTGCTGATCCTGGGCGGGGCCATTTCCGACGGCGCCTCCATCCGCGCCGCCGAAATCGCCGGGGCCGACTTCGCCTACATGGGCACCCGCCTCATCGCCACCCAGGAGTCCATGGCCCAGCAGGCCTACAAGGACATGCTGGTCAGCGCCGGCCCGCGGGACATCGTGTATACGGACGCCGTCTCCGGCACCAACGCCAACTTCATCTGGCAAAGCCTGGAGAAGGCCGGCTACACCAAGGAGAGCCTGGCGGCCGGCGGCCAGGCCAACCACAACTACGGCGGCGACGAGGCCAAGGCCTGGCGCGACGTGTGGAGCGCCGGTCACGGCGTCGCCAACATCCACGACGTGCCGACGGTGGCCGAACTGGCCGCGCGGCTGGCCGCGGAATACCGCCAGGCCTGCCAACGCCAGCCGTCCCAAGCCTTGCGGCCGGTATAACCAAAGCCATATTTTTCGGCGCCGCCGTTGATGCTAGGGTTAGGCCCTAAATAACGACATTCGAGAGCCTTTCCCCATGCGTACCATCGACGAAACCGAAGTCAGCAAACTGCTCCGCGGGGTGGAGATTCCCCCCTGCCCCGCGGTGCTCGCTGCCCTGGCCCAGGAGATGCACCGCCCGGATGCCAGTTCGACCAAGGTGGCCCGGCTCATCAGCCAGGACGTGGGCCTGGCCGCCGGCGTCATCAAGTGCGCCAATTCCCCCCTCTTTTCCACCGGCAGCAAGGTCGGCTCCATCGGCGAAGCCCTGGGCCGCCTGGGCTTCAACAACGTGCTCAACCTGGTGGTGAACGAGCTGCTGCGCAAGAATCTCTCCCAGAACAACCATGCCATGGACCGCTTCTGGGACAGCG
The DNA here is from genome assembly GCF_030247495.1 of Azospira sp. Taxonomy (NCBI): domain Bacteria; kingdom Pseudomonadati; phylum Pseudomonadota; class Betaproteobacteria; order Rhodocyclales; family Rhodocyclaceae; genus Azospira; species Azospira sp. The sequence continues at coordinate 73,664 of NZ_JAOTRW010000009.1, forward strand.
CCACCTACTGCGCCGGCGTCTGCGCCAAGCTGGCCGAGATCCTGCCCGGCACCAGCCGCGACACGGCCTACACCTTCGGCCTCTTCCACGACTGCGGCATCCCCATCCTGATGCGGCGCTACCCGGACTACAAGAAGACCCTGGGCGAAGCCAACCGCCGCATCGACCTGCCCTTCACCGCCATCGAGGACGAAATCCACGGCACCAACCATGCCGTCATCGGCTATCTCATGGCGCGCAACTGGGGCCTGCCGGAGACGGTCAGTTCCGCCATCCTCTCTCACCACGATTTCTCCGTCTTCAACGACGGCAGCGGCCTCTCCGACGAATCGTGCACCCTGATCGCCCTGGCCCTGCTGGCCGAGCGCATCGTCGGCACCTTCCTGCGCCTCAACGAGGACGGCGAGTGGGAAAAGGGCAAGGGTGCCGTGGCCGGTTTCTTCGGTCTCACCGAGACGGACCTCAACGACATCGTGGACGACCTGCTGTTCAAGCTGGATTCCGCCCGCAAGGCAGCCTGAACCCGGACGTCGCGGCGGCATCGCCGCCATGAAAAAAGCCGCTCCTGGAGCGGCTTTTTATTGTCGGGAGCGGCGCCCTTCAGAGCAGGAACAGGGTGGCCAGGCCGAGGAAGATGAAGAAGCCGCCGGAGTCGGTGACGGCGGTGATCAGCACCGAGGAGCCCAGGGCCGGGTCCCGGCCGAACTTCTGCATGGTCATGGGAATGACCACGCCGACGGTGGCAGCCAGCAGCAGGTTGAGGGTCATGGCCCCGGTCATCACCAGGCCCAGCTGGAAGGAGTGGTACAGCCACCAGGAGACCACGCCGAGCAGCCCACCCCACACCAGGCCGTTGATCAGGGCCACGCCCAGTTCCTTGTGCAGCAGGCGCCGCGCCGATTCGGGCTGGATCTGGCCGAGGGCGATGGCGCGCACGATCATGGTGATGGTCTGGTTGCCCGAGTTGCCGCCGATGCCGGCGACGATGGGCATGAGGGCGGCCAGGGCCACCAGCTTTTCGATGGAGCCTTCGAAGGCGCCGATCACCCGGGAGGCGATGAAGGCCGTCACCAGGTTGATGGCCAGCCAGGTCCAGCGGTTTTTCACCGAGTTCCACACCGAGGCGAAGATGTCTTCCTCTTCCCGCAGACCGGCCTGGGCCAGCAGTTCGCTTTCCGATTCTTCCCGGATGAAGTCCACCACTGCATTGACGGTGACGCGACCCACCAGGCGGTCGTCCCGGTCCACCACCGGGGCGCTCACCAGGTCGTAGCGTTCGAAGGCCTGGGCTGCTTCCTCGGCGTCGTCGTCCGGTTCCAGATGGACGAAGTCGCTGATCATGACGTCCGCCACTTCGGACTCGGGATCGTTGATGAGCAGCTTGTTGAGGGGCAGCACGCCCTTCAGGCGCTCGTCCCGGTCCAGCACGAAGAGCTGGTCGGTGTGGTCGGGCAGTTCGTCGAAGCGGCGCAGGTAGCGCAGCACCACTTCCAGGGTCACGTCTTCCCGCACCGTGACCATTTCGAAATCCATGATGGAGCCGACCGAGTCCTCGGGGTAGGACATGGCGGCGCGCAGCTGCTCCCGCTCTTCCACGGAGAGGGACTGGAAGACGTCCTGGATCACCTCGTGGGGCAGGTCCGGCGCCAGGTCGGCCAGTTCGTCGGCATCCAGGGATTCGGCGGCGGCCACCAGCTCGTCCGAATCCATGTTGGCGATCAGGGTTTCCCGGACCGCATCCGACACTTCCAGCAGGATTTCCCCGTCCCGCTCCGCCTTGACCAGGTCCCACACCATGAGACGCTCATCCAGGGGCAGGGCCTCCAGGATGTAGGCCACGTCGGCTGGGTGCATCTTGTCCAGCTTGTGGCGCAGCTCGTTCAGGTGCTGCTTGTGCACCAGGGATTCCACCAGCTCGTGGCGGGGCATCTCCTGCTTGTGCACCAGGTCCTCCACCAGGTGATGCCGGGCGAGCAGGGTCTGCACCTCGGAGAGGCGCGCCTGCAGCTCATCGGCGTCAGCGTGCTGGATTTCTTCGCTCATGGTGGCAAACCGGGGAATGGTGCGATGCCGCAAAAAGATGGCGCATTCTAGCACCGCACCGGGTCAGGACTTTGACAAAAATCACGGGAATCCACCGGGCTACGGGATATCCCCAAGCGGCGCCCCGACGGCCCGCCCATGGGTATGGGCAAGCCGGTCTCAGGGGAGTTCCGCCGCCCCCATCCGGCCCAGGATGATGCCGGTCTTTTTCAGCAGCCCCGGGGCGCTGCGGTTGCGGTCGTAGAAGCGGGGATTGGGCAGCATGGCGGCCAGCTTCGCCGCCTGTTCCGGCCCCAGTTGGGCGGCGGAGACATTGAAGTAATGGCGGGCTGCCGCCTCGGCGCCGAAGACGCCGTTGCCCCACTCCACCACGTTGAGATAGACCTCGAAGATGCGCCGCTTGGACCAGGCGGTTTCCAGCATCAGGGTGATGGCGGCCTCCTCGGCCTTGCGCCAGGGCGTCTTGCTCGGGGAAAGGAACAGGTTCTTCGCCAGTTGCTGGGAGATGGTGGAGCCGCCGGCCACCACCTTGCCGCGGCGCTGGTTCTTTTCCACCGCCTTCTGGATGCCGTCCCAGTCGAAGCCTTCATGATCGACGAACTTGGCGTCTTCGGCGGCGATGATGGCCCGCTTCAGGTGAGGCGAGATGCGCTCGTAATCCACCCACTGCTTCTGCAGGCTGGCCCCCGGCATCTTCAGCCACAGTTCTTCCTGGCGGATTTCCATGAAGCGGGTCATGTGGGGATTGACGTTGGCCCACCACAGCACCCAGGCGAACAGCCACAACTGGTAGGCCAGCAGGAGGCCGACGCCCCAGGCCGCCGCCAGCTTCAGCCAATGCAGGATGCGCACGGCGCCTCAGCCCTGCCGCAGACGGTCGAGGACCGGCGCGGTGACGGGCCGCACGCCGCGCCACAGCTGGAAGGCTTCCGCCGCCTGCTCCACCAGCATGCCCAGGCCATCCACCAGGCGGGAAGCGCCCTGCAGCCGGGCAAAGGCCAGGAAGGGCGTCTCGCCCCGGCCGTACATCATGTCGTAGGCCAGGGCCCCACCGTTGAAGATGCCGGCAGGCAAAGGCGGCAGTTCGCCGGCCAGGCTGGCGGAGGTGGCATTGATCACCACGTCGAAGCCCTGACCGGCCAGCTCGCCATAGCCACCGCCGCTGACGGGGCCCAGGTCGGCGAAATCCCGGGCCAGGTCGGCGGCCTTGGCGGCAGTGCGGTTGGCGATGTGCAGGCGGCAGGGACCGGCGGCCAGCAGGGGCGCCAGGGCGCCCCGGGAGGCACCGCCGGCGCCGAGCAGGAGAATGGCCTTGCCTGCCAGGGGCAGGGCCTGGTTGACCTGCAGGTCCTGCACCAGGCCGGCGCCGTCCGTGTTGTCGCCGAGGATGTGCCCATCCTCCAGCACCAGGGTATTCACCGCCCCGGCCCGGGCGGCCAGGGGCGTCAGGCTGTCGGCCAGGCGGAAAGCCTCTTCCTTGAAGGGCACGGTGACGTTGGCGCCCCGCCCGCCGCCGTCGGCAAAGGCCCGCAGCGCCGCGGCGAAACCGTCCAGGGGCGCCAGCAGGGCTTCGTAGCTCATGTCCTGGGCGCAGGCGGCGGCAAACAGGGAGTGGATCAGGGGCGACTTGCTGTGGCCGATGGGGTTGCCGAAAACGGCATAGCGGTCAGTCATGGCGGCAAAAAGAAGGCTGCGATGGAGGAAAGGGCGCCAGTTTATCCCTTTTGGCGGACGGCAACCTGAACGCTCCCTTACGTAGCGCAGGGAACAAAATCGCCGCAGAAAACGGCTTACGCATGGCGGAATTGCCTATAATCCGGGCGTTGCACTTTTCAGGGAGCTAACAACAAATGAGCGCAAAAGACGCCGTTATCGTGACATGGGACGACCGCTACAGTGTGGGCATGAGTGAAATCGATGCCCAGCACCAGGCCCTCTTCGAGACCATCAACCGGCTGTGGTCCGCCATCGTCGGCAAGGGCAGCCGGGAGCAGATCCTGGTGCTGATCGACGAGCTGGAACGCTACACCGTGGCCCACTTCTCCGCCGAGGAGAAGTTCATGGAATCCACCGCCTACCCGGACCTGGCCGCCCACCGGCAACTGCACGAGACCTTCGTGCAGCGCATCGCCGCCGAACGCCAGGGTGTCAGCGCCGGCAAATCCATCAGCCTGGACCTGCTGCACTTCCTCAAGGACTGGCTGGTACAGCACATCCAGGTGGAAGATCAGCGCTACGCCGCCCACTGCCGCCAGGACCCGCAACGGGGCAGCGGCCTGTCGGGCTTCTTCAAGCGCTTCTGGGCCTAAAGCCCGGCACCGGGCCGGGCCGCCTTACTGGGCCTGGACCCGGTCGCCGCTGGTGAAGAACCAGGTACGGGTGATCACCAGCTGATCCACGTCCCGCCGGATATCCTCGGGGAAAGCCGCATAGGGACCGGCCATGCGCACGATGCGCAGGGCCGCCTCGTCCAGCACCTTGTGGCCGGAGGTGCGCTCCAGTTCCACCTTGTCCACGGAACCGTTGGCATTGATGGTGACGGACAGCACCAGGGTGCCGTAGAGCCGGCCCCGGGCGGCCTCGGGATAGTTGAGGGTACCCACCCGCTCCACCTTCAGGCGCCAGTCTTCCACATAGCGGGCGAAGCGGTATTCGTCGGCCCGGGTGCCGATGTTTTTCTTGCGCGGCCGCTGGTTGTACTCGTCCACGCTCTTGCTGATCTCGGCCTCCATGCGCGCCATGGCCATGGCGCTGCTGGCCAGGTCCCGGCCCGAGAGGGTCGGCGCATTCTGGGGCTGGGACTCCCGGGAATCCTGGCGCGGCGCCCGGGTCTTGCTCTTCACTTCGGCCAGCAGACGCTGCTGCTGGGCCTCCATGTCCCGCACCCGCTGCCGCGACTGTTCCAGGTCGCTGCCGGCCTGCTGCCGCGCCGAGGGCGGCAGGGGCGTGGCCGCCCGGCGGTTCTCTTCGACGTTGCCGCCGCCGTCCAGGTTGGCCTGGGCCAGGGCCTGGGCGTGGGTCGGGCGGCGCGCCGACTTGCTGTTCACCAGGATGATGTCCAGGGCCTTGTCCTGCAGGGACCGGGAGGCATCGGGGAACTTGAAGTGGAGGGACAGCAGCAGACCGTGCACCAGCACGGAGAGGCCGACGGCCAGGGTCAGGTTGCGGCTGGAGGCATCCATCCGGGCCAGGAATCCGGGCATCAACCGGGCCGCCGCCATATCAGGCTCCCGCCTCCTCGTCGTCACCCACATCGGCCACCGCATCGGCGCTCTCGATGACGGCGACGAAGCGCAGGTTCAGCTCCAGGGACAGGGTGTCCCAGGACTCCACGCTCAACTTGACCCGCTGGCCCATGGACAGCTCGGGCAGGGACGGCACCCGTTGCATCAGGGGCAGGGGATCGAGCTTGACCAGGTTTTCCTTGCGCACCGTCCCTTCGATTTCCGTCACGCCCTTCTGTTCCAGCCAGCGCAGGCACCAGTAGCGCTCCATGTGGCGCTGGAATTCGGCATAGGCGGCGTAGGTCAGGTCGAAGTCGCGCATGGCGGCAAAGAGCGCATCGCTCTTGGCGCCGAAGTGGGGCGCCCGGTCCTGCAGCAGGGTGATCAGCTGCCACTGGTTCACCAGGTCCACATAGCGCCGCAGGGGCGAGGAGGACCAGGCGTACTGGGGCACACCGAGGCCCTCGTGGGGCAGGGGCGAAGTGGTCATGCGCACCTTGCCGGCGGTCTGGGCGCGGTAGATGCAGGCCACCTTCTTCTCGGCCAGGAGGCCGCCCCAGGTGGCGTTGGCGACGATCATCAGTTCCGCCACCAGCTTGTCCAGGGGACTGCCCCGCTTGCGGGCGCTGATCTCGATGCGGTCGGCGGCGCCAGTCGGATCGCTGGCGTCGGGGAAAACGTCGAAGTTGTAGTCGAAGATGCCCTGGGTGGCGGACGGCTTGCCGCGGCGCCCTTCGCAGGCGCAGGCCAGCTGCCACAGCAGCTTCAGTTCCTGGGCGAAGCGGAAGTCGCCCAGACCGGCGGCCAGGGTTGCCTCGTTGAAGAGGGGCTCGATTTCGTGGTGGCGCAGGTTGGCCGCCACATGGACCCGCTCCAGGCGGGATTCGTGGCCGACGATTTCCAGGCCCTCGTTCACCGTCAGGTACAGGGAGACGGCCGGCCGCGGCTTGCCTTCGGCCAGGGTGTAGGCCTCCACCACGGCGTCGGGCAGCATGGTGATCTTGTTGCCGGGCATGTACACGGTGGACAGGCGGTCCCGGGCAATCTGGTCGAGGGCCTCGCCCGGCCCGAAACCGAGGCCGGGGGCGGCGATGTGGATGCCGACGCGCCAGCCGATGCCGGGCAGGGCTTCCAGGGAAAAGGCGTCGTCGATTTCGGTGGTGGCCGCATCGTCGATGGAAAAGGCTTGCACCGAGGCCAGGGGCAGGTCGGCCGGCGCCGTGGGCACGTCCACGGCGGGGAAGCCGGTGCCCTTGGGGAAGTACTCCCGCAGAAAGCGGTTGAAATGGTAGTCGCGGTGGGACTTGATGGCACCGCATCGGGCCAGCAGGTGCGGCGCCGAGGTGTGCAGTTCCTCGCAGGCCGCCTCCAGGGCCTTGGTCTCCGGCTTGTTGCGGTCCGGGGCGTAGAGCAGCTGGTCGAGCAGGGGGGCGAACTCGGGCGGCAGGGAACCGGCCTTCAGTTCCGCCACCATGCGCTCTATGGCCAGCGCTTGCTGACGCTTCTTTTCAAGACCGGCCAGAGCAGCCTGGAGAATGTCGGGAGGGGCCTTGCGGAAGCGACCCTTACCCTTGCGGTGGAAATAGACAGGCGCTGCGTGTAGGGCAAGCAGGACCGATGCCGCCTCGACCGGAGAGGGGTCTTTGCCGACGTAGTCCTTGGCAATATCCAGAAAAGAAAATTCGCCATCCGCACAGCACTCCCAGAGGAATTCGGGTTCGATGTCGTGGGCCAGGGGTTCGGCAGCCTCCAGCAGGGCCCCGGGGGCGGGACTCTGGAAACGCAGCAGGATGGCGGCAGCCTTGACCTTGGTTCGCTTGCCCGACGCGCTTTCCACCTGCAGGGTGGCATCGTTGTCGGCCAGCACGGTGCCCGTCTTGAAGGCGCCGTCTTCTTCAAATAGAACATTCATCGGCGGATTATAACCCGGCGAATTCAAGGATTTGCGGCACAAAGTCGACAAATCGCGTGAAGCTGTGGTCGCCGCCGGCCAGCACCGTCTGGCGGGCATCCCGGTAGCAGGCCACGGCCTGGCGGTAATCCAGCACCTCGTCCCCCTCCTCCACCAGCAGCCAGTAGCGCTCGGGCCGCAGGTCGGCCACTTCCATGGCCTGCAGCTGGGCCACGTGCTCCCGGGTGAACTGGAATTCCTCGCCGCTGTAGAGGTTGATCTGGGGGCCGACGTAATCCGCCAGGGAAAGATGGGCCAGCACCGCCGGATTGACCAGCACGGCCCGCAGGCCGTGGCGTTCTGCCAGCCAGGTGGCGTAGAAGCCGCCGAGGGAGCTGCCCACCAGGGTCAGGGGACCCTCGGCGGCGAGGATGGCCTCGGCCTGGACCATGGCCTGGCGCGGCTCGTGGGACAGGGCCGGGCAGAAGAAGCGCTCCTGCAGGCCCCGGGCCGCCATGGCCTCGGCCACGGCGCGGGCCTTGAAGGAAGCGGGGGAGGAACGGAAACCGTGGAGATAGAGAATGCCGCTCATGGTGCTGGCCTCACTGGCTTACTTGCATTCCCAGGTGTCGCCGGGAACGAGGGTGGAAGGAAAGTCCCGGCAGAGCCAGGTGCGGGCCGCCTGGCTCCCGCCCAGGGCGGCCTCCCAGAAGGCCAGGCTGGCGCCCTGGATGGCCGTCGCGGCCCGGGCCGGCAGGACGTGGCGGCTGCCCGGATTGCCCGCCAGGGGCATGTGGGCGGCGCCGTCCAGCACCAGCAGGAACTTGTCGCCGCCGGGCATGTGGCGGAAGGGCACGGTGCGGTCGGCGGCGCTGATGTCGTGCAGGCCGATGCCGTCGTCCCGGGTGCCGGTGATGCAGAAGAAGGGACGCCGGATGCCGGCGAAGCGGGCATTGAGGGGTGCCTCCTCGCCCCGGGCGGAGGGCGACAGGCCGAGGAAGGCCCGCAGGCGCGGCTCCGCCACCGGCGGCCCATAAGCGCGCCGTTCCCCGGCCATGGCCTGGGTCGTCACCGCGCCATAGGAATGGCCGGCCAGGCCGACACGCTCCAGGTCCACCCCGGCCCAGGCCGGATCGGTGGCCTGGCGGTGCCAGACTTCGTCGAGAACGAAGCCCAGGTCGGCCAGGCGGGCCAGGGACTGCTCCGGCGTGGTGGCCGCCGTCAGGGCCCGGCGCAGGGCCATGGGACTGCCGGCCATGACCGCGGCGTCGCTGCCGGCGTGCTGCAGGGCCAGGCCCCGGTAGCCGTGGGAGGCCCAGTGGCGCAGCCAGCGTTCGCCGTTGTCCCGGTCGCCGCCGAGGCCGTGGGAGAAGAGGATCAGGGGCGTGCGGGCGACGCCCTGGGGCAGGTAGTGGCGGCAGGGAATGGGACGCTGGCGGCGCTCGTCGTGCCACACCTCCAGTTCCTCCCACACCCGGCAGGGGCCGCTGGCGGCGTAGTTGTGGGGAGCTGACATGGGGCAGGTTCGCCGGGGCAGCAGCGCCGCCCCGAAAGGATTGTCCGGCCTAGCCTGCAGACCAGCTGACAGTGCCGCTCCAGGCGGTCCACAGGACGATGCCGCCGAAGACGATGCGGTACCAGGCGAAGGCGGTGAAGTCGTGGCTGCTGATGTAGCGCAGCAGGCCGCGCACGGCGATGAAGGCGGAGACGAAGGCGGCGACGAAGCCCACCACCCACATGCCGACATCGTCGAAGGAGAGCAGCTCCCGCTCCTTGTACAGCTGGTAGAGGGTGGCGATACCCAGGGTGGGGATGGCGAGGAAGAAGGAGAACTCGGTGGCGGCCTTGCGCGACAGGCCGAAGAGCAGGCCGCCGATGATGGTGGCGCCGGAGCGGGAGGTGCCGGGAATGAGGGCGAAGGCCTGGGCGATGCCCAGCTTGAAGGCGTCGATCACGTCCAGCTCCTCCACCGTCTCCACCCGGATGCGGTGCTTGCGCCTCTCGGCCCAGAGGATGAAGAGACCGCCGACGATGAAGGTGGTGGCCACCACGTAGGCGTTGAAGAGGTGGGCCTTGATGGCCTTGCCGAAGAGCAGGCCGAGGACGGCCAGGGGGATGAAGGCGATGATCAGGTTGATGACGAAGCGCTGGGCTTCCCGCTCCCGGGGCAGGCCCAGCAGCACCCGGGCGATGCGGGCCCGGTATTCCCAGCAGACGGCCAGGATGGCGCCGGACTGGATGACGATCTCGAACAGCTTGCCCCGGGCGTCGTTGAAGTCGAGCAGGTCCCCCGCCAGGATCAGGTGGCCGGTGGAGGAGATGGGAAGGAATTCGGTGAGGCCCTCGACGATGCCGAGAATGAGGGCCTTGAGCAGCAGCAGGGGATCCATGGGGAGCCGGGGCGGGAGGAAAGAGGGGGGGATTATACCCGCCCCCTCCGCCGGCCCCGACCGGAAGCGACCTTACAGGGGATACCCGGCCATCTTCAGCAGGGCGCCGGTCTCGCACAGGGGCAGGCCCATGACTCCGGTGTAGCTGCCTTCCAGGCGTTCGACGAACATCCCGGCCTTGCCCTGGATGCCGTAGGCGCCGGCCTTGTCCATGGGTTCGCCGCTGGCGATGTACTTGCCGATCTCGGCTTCTTCCAGCTCGCGGAACTGGACGATGCTTTCCGACAGCACGGTTTCGATATGGCCGCTCCAGGCCAGGGAGACGGCGGTCAGCACCCGGTGCCGCTGACCCGAGAGCAGCTCCAGCATGCGCCGGGCGTCGGCCTCGTCCGTCGGCTTGCCGAGAATCTCGCCCCGGCATTCGACGGTGGTGTCCGCCGCCAGGATCGGCTGGGTCGCCTGGCGCCGCCACACCACCAGCTTGAGGCCGTGCTCGGCCTTGGCCCGGGCCACCCGTTTGACGTAGGCCACCGGGTCCTCGCCCGCCAGGGGCGTCTCGTCCACGGCGCCGTCGGCCCGGGGCGGGTTGCGAAAGAGCAGGGTTTCGAACTGCACGCCCATGAGGGACAGCAGTTCCCGCCGCCGGGGGCTGCGGGAGGCAAGGTAGATGCGGGGGCCGAGGGGGATGGTCATGGCAGTGGGGGAAGGTCAGCCTTCCCGGTGGTAAGGATGGTTACGAATGACGCTGACGGCACGGTAGAGCTGTTCGCACAGGATCAGCCGGGCCATGGCGTGGGGCAGGGTGAGGCTGGACAGGCGCAGCATGGCGCCGCCATTTTGCTGGGCCTCGGCCTTCAGTTCCGGGTCGAGGCCGTCGGCGCCGCCGATGAGCAGGGCGATGTCGCGCCCCTCGCCCATCCAGCCTTCGAGGCGGGCCGCCAGTTTGACGGTGCTCAGATCCTCGCCCCGCTCGTCCAGGGCGACGATGCGACAGCCCCCGGGCAGGGCCGCCCGGATGCGGGCCTTCTCCGCACTCAGCAGCTGCTCCCGGGTTTTCGAGCCCCGGGGCTCGGGCTTGATCTCGACCACGCTCACCGCCATTTCCCGGGGCATGCGCTTGATGTACTCGGCGCAGCCCTCGGCCACCCAGTCCGGCATGCGGTGGCCCACGGCGATGATGCACAGTTTCATGGCTGCCTTCAGGCGGCGGAGGAGCCGCCCTGGCTGCCGGCCTGGCGCCGCACCGGGGCCTTGGCGCCCCACAGCTCTTCCAGGTTGTAGTAGTTGCGCACGGCCGGCTGCATGACATGGACCACGATATCGCCCAGGTCCACCAGCACCCATTCGCCGGTCTGCTCGCCTTCAATGGAGAGCACCTCGCCGCCGGCTTCCCGCACCTTTTCCTGGACGTTGCGGGCAAGGGACTTGACCTGACGGTTGGAGTCGCCGCTGGCGACCACGACCCGGTCGAACAGGGAGGTGAGCTTGGTGGTGTCGATCACCTCGATATCCTTGCCCTTGATGTCCTCAAGGGCGTCCACGACGATTGCTTGCAGTTTTTGCAGTTCCATCAGGTGCCTAATTGCTGGGGGTTGAAAGATATAGTTGCTGCGCCTGAATATAAGCGATCACCGCTTCAGGCAGCAAATAACGGGGGCTGCGGCCGGCGGCCAGCAGCTGGCGGATCTGGGTGGCGGCGATGGCCAGGGGCGTCATGGGGAAGGTGGCGATGCCGCCGGCGAGGGCGGCCTGCAGCTCCCGGGGGCTGCAGCGGCGGGCCTGGAATTCCCGGGCCAGCTCCACCGGCAGGGCCGCCGGATCGATGGAAAAGCCGGGCCGGTACACCACCGCCACGTGGGCCAGGGCCAGGATGTCCTGCCAGCGGTGCCAGGTGGGCAGGCCGGCGAAGGCGTCGGCGCCGGTGAGCAGCACCAGGGGCTGGGCCGGGCCGCACTCCCGGCGCAGGCGCTCCAGGGTAAGCACCGTATAGCTGGGGTCGGCGCTGGCCACCTCGGCGCCGTCCACGGCGAAGGCCGGATTGTCCTGCACCGCCAGGCGCACCATCTGCAGCCGCTGCTGGGGCGTGGCCCGGGGCTCGGCCCGATGGGGCGGCCGGCCGGCGGGAATCCAGCGCACCTGGGCCAGGTCGAGATTCTCCAGCGCCTCCTGGGCCAGGCGCAGATGGCCGTGGTGAATGGGGTCGAAGGTGCCGCCGAAGACGCCGATGGGGCGCTGCTCAGGCATGGTCGCCATCGCCGCCGCCCTCTTCCGGCCCTTCCTCGTCGCCCACCGTGGTGGCGAAGGCCGGCGCGCCTTCGACAAAGACTTCCCGGTAGCTGACGTAGAAGCTGGCCACCAGGCTCGGCGCCAGGATCAGGATCAGGGGCACCATGACGATGGCCGCCGCCATGCCGGGGCCCAGGATCATGCCCAGCAGCCCCATGGCCAGGGCCGGCACCAGGCCGCTCCACAGCAGGATGGAGAGGCTGTAGGTGAGGAACGGCCGCCAGTTGCGCAGGCAGGCGAAGAAGGAGAAGAAGAGGGCCTTGCCGGCGCCCTGCCGGTGCCAGGCGGCCAGCATGGGGGCGAACCAGAAGGCCATGACCAGGGGCACCACCAGCAGCAGGGCCAGCTGGGTGGCGAGGAGGAATTCAGGATTGTCCGCCGGCAGGTCGCCGTGGTCGCCGCCGATGAACATGAGGCGGAACAGGTCGCCCCCGTCCACCAGGGAGGCCAGGCCCAGGATCAGCAGGGTGCCGCACAGATAGAGCCCGCCCAGACCCACCAGCACCGGGGCCTGGGGGCGGATGCCGGTGCTCAGGGACTGGGGCGTGACGGCCAGGCCCCGGTCGAGCACGCGGCAGGCGTTCATCAGCACCAGGGACAGGGCCGGCATGGCCAGATAGGTGATGAGGCTACCGATGAACGGCAGGCTGCCCACCAGGGCCAGCAGCATCCAGTAGGTCAGCAGGAGCAGGCTGAGGATGGCCGGATTGCGCCGGAACAGGGCGTAGCCGGCGCCCAGCCAGCGCCAGCCGCGGGCGGCGGGAAGGTTCAGTGCCTGCATGGATCAAGCGGTGGGGAAAATATCCCGGTAGGAGGCATAGAGGACGGCGAAGGACACCGGCAGCAGGACAAGGAAACCGAGGCCCATGGGCAGGGCGGCGACGAAGAAGAGCACACCCATGATGAGGCCGAGGACGGTGAAGGGCAGGATGTTCTTCAGGCAGGCGCTGAAGCTGGCCTTGAGGGCGGGCACCGGCTGCATGTGGTTGAAGTAGACCAGGGCCGGGGCGAACCAGAAGGCCATGAACAGGGGGACGGCCAGGGCCAGGCTGATCATCACCGCCAGCAGGACGCCGGCGATGGCCACGCCAAAGCCGCCGGTGGCGGCGCCGCCCACGAGGGAACCGCCGCCGATGAGCATGCCCACCGCCAGGATGCCGAACCAGCCCAGCATGTAGCACAGGCCCACCACCACCAGCCCGGTGGTTTCCCGGGAGAAGCCGGCGAAGAGGTCGTTCAGTTCCACCTTGCCGCCCTCCTCCTGGCGCCGCACCGCCTGCAGCACGCCGGCGGCCAGCAGGGGCAGCAGCAGGTGGGAGGCCAGGGCGCCGGCCAGGGGCACCATGGCCACCGCCAGGGTCAGCACCAGGAAGACCAGGGCCAGCACCACCCAGGCGCCGGGGGCGCGGGTAAACAGGTCCCAGCCGAAACGCAGCCATTCGATGGCGGCACCGGCCGGCACCACCCGGCAGCTGCCGTCGAAGGGCGGCGGCGCCATGGGAAAGGTGGGCGTGGAATCCGGGGAGCTGGCGTCGGCAGACATGGTAAAAACCGTTGAAAAATCAGGAATGGCGCCATGCTAACGACACGGCGGGGGGTTGGCAATTGGCACCGCCGCGGCGGCGGCCGGAAATCAGTCGAGCCAGGGGGCCGCCGGATGGCGGCGACGGGCCAGCAGGAGGTCCCGGAAATGCCGGGGATCCTTCACCAGCACCTGGCGGCCGGCCCGGGGCGCATGGAAGTCCTGCAGGCGCGACAGCCAGAAACGCAGCGCCGCCCGGCGCAGGAGCCGGGGCCAGGCCCGGGCCTCCGCCGCCTGCAGGGGGCGCCGCCGGTGGTAGGCCTGCAACAGGGCCCGGGTGCGGCCGGGTTCCAGGTTGCCGGCCCCATCCAGGCACCAGTCGTTGGCGGCCACCGCCAGGTCGAACAGCAGCTGGTCCCGGGCGGCGAAATAGAAATCCAGCAGGCCGGACAGGCGTTCCCCCTGGAACAGCACATTGTCGCGGAACAGGTCAGCATGAACGAGGCCTTCGGGCAAGGCCTCGGCCGGCCCGGCCTGGTAGGCCAGTTCATCCTGCAGCAGGGCCCCATCGTCGCCGGAGAGCAGGGGCAGCACCTGGGCGGCGGCCTGACGGCGCCACGCCTCGCCCCGGGGGTTGTCCTGCACGCCATCGTAGGTGGCGGCGGCCAGATGCAGCCGGGCCAGGGCATCGCCCACGGCAGCGCAGTGGGCCGGGCCCGGCGCCTCCACTTCCTGCCCCGTCAGGCGGGACACCAGCACCGCCGGCTTGCCGGCCAGGGGGCGCAGGATAGCCCCGGCGCCATCGGCCACCGGTGCCGGACAGGGCAGGCCCTGGCGGGCCAGGTGGGCCATCAGGCCCAGGTAGAAATCAAGCTCCGCCGCCCCCAGGGTCTCGAACAGGGTGAGGACCCAGGTGCCGCGGCCGGTGGTGACGAAATAGTTGGTGTTCTGGACGCCGGCGGCGATCCCGGCGAAATCCGCCAGGGCGCCGACGTCGCAGCCGGAAAGCCAGTCCTTCAGCTGCTCCCGGGTGACGGGAGTGAAGACCGACACGGCCGGATCAGAAGGTGCCGATCACCCACATGGGGACGCGCACGCCGCTGTCCACCGGGTCCTTGCGGGAGAAGGTGCCGTCGCCCTGGTCGTCCACCAGGTAGTAGGGAACGCCGTGGCTGGGGGTGACCTTGAGCATGTAGAGCTTGCCGTTGACCCGGTATTCCTCCACGGTCTCGTTCTCCCGCTTCTTGATGGTCACCTGGGGTTCCATGGCGGCATCGAAGGGCACCATCTCGGGCGGCGGCGGCGGCACCGCCGGCAGGGGCTGCAGGTCGGTACGGCCGGCCTGGGCAAAAGCCGCGCCGGTGCAGACCAGCAGGGAGAGGGAAGCGGCAAGGAGGGAAAGACGACGCATGGGATGGCCTTTGCAAGATAGCCCGATTCGGATGCCCGATTTTATTACAAATTGAGCAGCATCTCCCGCTCGTCGGGCAGGGGGGCAAAGCCGCGGGTCTCGTAGTGCTTGAAAATGGCCTCGACGATCTGGTCCGGCTCGTCGATCACCTGGATCAGGTCCAGGTCGTCCGGCGATACCATGCCCTCGCCCACCAGGCGGTCCTTGAACCATTCCAGAAGGCCGCGCCAGAAGGGCTCGTGCACCAGGATCAGGGGAATCTTGCGGCTCTTGCCGGTCTGGATCAGGGTCAGGGCCTCCAGCACCTCGTCCAGGGTGCCAAAGCCCCCGGGCATGACCACGTAGGCGCTGGCGAACTTGACGAACATGAACTTGCGCGCAAAGAAGTGGCGGAAGGACTGGGAGATGTCCTGGTAGGGATTGGCCATCTGCTCGTGGGGCAGCTGGATGTTGAGACCAATGGAGGGGCTCTTGCCGTGGTAGGCGCCCTTGTTGGCCGCTTCCATGATGCCGGGGCCGCCGCCGGAGATGACCGAGAAACCGGCATCGGAGAGCTTGCGGGCGATCTCCTCGGTCAGCTGGTAATAGGGCGACTCGGGCTTGATGCGGGCGCTGCCGAAGATGGAGACGGCCGGGCGGATGGCCGCCAGCCGTTCGGTGGCCTCCACGAACTCTGCCATAATGCCGAAAATCCGCCAGGATTCCCGGGCCGACATGGCGCTGGTGATGGTGTCGGGGTCCGCCAGGGGCGGGAGTTTGGTTCTTTCGCTCATTTTTTTGTCTTCTGGATTTTGTTCTTATGCCGATGCTGCTGCTGGTGGACGGATCGTCCTACCTTTACCGCGCCTTCCACGCCCTGCCGGATCTGCGCAACAAGGCAGGAGAGCCTACTGGCGCCATTTACGGCGTGTTGAACATGCTACGCCGGCTGGAAAGCGACTACAAGGCAGAAGGCGTCACCTACAAGGCCGTGGTCTTCGACGCCAAGGGCAAGACCTTCCGCGACGACTGGTACCCGGAATACAAGGCCCAGCGCCCGCCCATGCCCACCGACCTGGTGGCCCAGATCGAACCCCTGCACGCCGCCATCAAGGCTTCCGGCTGGCCGCTGCTGATGGAGGACGGCGTGGAGGCGGACGACGTCATCGGCACCCTGGCCCGCCAGGCCGAAGCCGCCGGCATGGACGTGGTCATCTCCACCGGCGACAAGGACCTGACCCAGCTGGTCAGCCCCCGGGTGCGCTGGGTCAACACCATGAGCAACGAGGTGCTGGACGAGGCCGGCGTCACCGCCAAGTTCGGCGTCGAGCCGGGCCGCATCGTGGACTACCTGGCCCTCATCGGCGACACGGTGGACAACGTGCCCGGCGTCGCCAAGGTGGGGCCCAAGACCGCTCTCAAGTGGCTGGAACAGTACGGCACCCTGGACAACATCATGGCCAACGCCGAGGCCATCGGCGGCGTGGTGGGCAACAACCTGCGCCAGGCCCTGGACTTCCTGCCCCTGGGCAAAAAGCTGGTGACCGTGGTGTGCGACCTGCCGCTGCCGGAAACGCCGGCCAGCCTGGCGCCCCGCCCCCTGGACAAAGCCGCCCTGGAAGAAATCTTCAGCCGCTACGAATTCAAGACCTGGCTGCGGGAACTGCAGGGCGAAGGCGCGGCCGCCGGCGATGCCGAAGCCGCCGGTGACGCCACGACCGCCCCCGCTGCCCCGGCTGGCGCCCACCGCCAGCATTACGAAACCATCCTCACCTGGGAGGCCTTCGAGCGCTGGCTGGCCAAGATCCAGGCCGCCCCCCTGGTGGCCCTGGATACGGAAACCACCAGCCTGGACCCGCTCTCGGCCCGCATCGTCGGCATTTCCTTCGCCCTGACGCCGGGGGAGGCCGCCTACATCCCGGTGGCCCACAACTACCCGGGTGCCCCCGACCAGCTGCCCCGGGAGCAAGTCCTGGCGCGCCTCAAGCCCTGGCTGGAAGCCAGCAACCACGCCAAGCTCGGGCAGAACCTGAAATACGACCAGCACGTCTTCGCCAACCACGACATCGCCCTCAAGGGCATCGTGCACGACACCCTGCTGCAGTCCTACGTGCTGGAAAGCGACAAGGGCCACGACCTGGAACAGCTGGCCCGCCGCCACCTGGGACTGGAGACCATTCCCTACACCGCCCTGTGCGGCAAGGGCGCCAACCAGATCGGCTTCGACCAGGTGGCCATCGACCAGGCCGCCGAATATTCGGCGGAGGATTCGGACCTGACCCTGCGGGTCCATCAAAACCTGTTCCCCGCCATCGCCGCCGACGCCAAGCTCAACTGCATCTACAGCGACATCGAAATGCCAGCCCGGGAAGTGCTGTTCGCCATGGAGCGCCACGGCGTGCTCATCGACAGCGGCCTGCTGCAGGCCCAGAGCAACGAGCTGGGGCGCAAGCTGGTGGAGCTGGAAGCCAAGGCCGTGGAGATCGCCGGCCAGCCCTTCAACCTCAATTCACCCAAGCAGCTGGCGGAGATCCTGTTCACCCAGCTGGGCCTGCCGGTGGTGAAGAAGACCCCGGGCGGCGCCCCCTCCACCGACGAGGAGGTGCTCTCCGAACTGGCCCTGGACTACCCCCTGCCCAAGGCCCTGCTCGAATACCGGGGCCTGGCCAAGCTGAAGAGCACCTACACCGACAAGCTGCCGCGCATGGTCAATCCCCATACCGGCCGGGTGCACACCAGCTTCTCCCAGGCCGTGGCCGTCACCGGCCGCCTGGCCTCAAGCGACCCCAATCTGCAGAACATCCCCGTGCGCACCGCCGAAGGCCGCCGCATCCGCGCCGCCTTCATCGCCCCGCCGGGCTGCAAGATCGTTTCCGCCGACTATTCCCAGATCGAGCTGCGCATCATGGCCCACCTTTCGGGCGACCATGGCCTGCTCGACGCCTTCGCCAAGGGCGAGGACGTGCACCGGGCCACGGCGGCGGAAATCTTCGGCATCATGCCCCTGGAAGTCACCGCGGAGCAGCGGCGTTACGCCAAGACCATCAACTTCGGCCTCATCTACGGCATGAGCGCCTTCGGCCTGGCCCGCTCCCTGGAAATAGAGCGCAGCGCCGCCCAGACCTACATCGAACGCTATTTCGCCCGCTACCCCGGCGTCGCCCGCTACATGGAAGAAACCCGGGAACTGGCCAAGCGCCAGGGCTATGTGGAAACCGTCTTCGGCCGCCGCCTGTGGCTGCCGGACATCCGCGCCAGCCAGGCCGGCCGCCGCCAGGGCGCCGAGCGGGCCGCCATCAATGCGCCCATGCAGGGCACGGCAGCGGACATCGTCAAACTGGCCATGACCGCCACCGCCCGCTGGCTCGCCGACAGCGGCCTGCAGAGCAGCCTGGTGCTGCAGGTGCACGACGAACTGGTGCTGGAAGTGCCGGAAGGGGAACTGGCCCGGGTCCGGGCCGAGCTGCCGGCCATCATGGGCCAGGTGGCCAAACTGGCCGTGCCCCTGGTGGTGGATGTGGGCGTCGGCAATAACTGGGACGAGGCCCACTAGGCGCAGGCAGGCCCCGCGCCGTCCCTCAGGAAGCCCCGGTCACCCGCAGGAAGGCGGCCTCCACCGTCTCCACGTCCAGGTCCGCCACGTCCTGACTGTCGCTCTGCAGCACCTGGCGGGGCACCGCCCAGGGCTGCCACTGCTCCACCGACGATTTGCCGAACAAGGCCAGCACCGGCTTGCCCTGGGCCGCCGCCACATGCATGGCGCCGCCGTCGGCGCAGAGCATGACGTCGGCCAGGGAGAGGCCGGCGATCAGCTCTTCCAGGTGCCGGGTCGGCACCGGTGCCACCGGCAGACCGGCCAGGGCTGCCATGATGCGGCCGGCCTTGGCATCGTCCCCAGGATGCAGGGGATCATCCTCCGCCCCCGGCGCCCAGAACAGCAACACCTGGCGCACCACGCCCCGCTCCAGCAGGCGCCGCACCAGTTCGACGAAGCGGTCCTCCGGCCAGCGCTGGGAAGGCTTGCGCGCCGACACGTGCAGGGCCAGACGCAGCCCCTCTCCCGGCACCGCCGGCAGCGCCGCCTGCAGACGTGCCCGCACGGCGGCATCGGCCACCAGGCGCATGGGACCTGGCGCCGGCACCGGCCCCAGGGACTGCAGCAGGCGCTGGGTTCGCTCCACCTCGTGGCCACCGCCCCGCTCCTCCTGGGCGATGATGCGCCGGGCCCCGATCCAGCGGGCAAAGCCGCTGCCGCCGGCAGAGGCGACCAGGATCAGGTCCAGGCGCCGACGGCGCAGGCCCACCAGCATCTTCAGGGTGCGCCACCAGACGCCGAGGAGGGACTCGCCGGCGGCCCGATGCTTGCCCTTGCAATAGGCGAAGACCGCATCCACATCCGGATTGCCGGCCAGGGCCGGGGCGTTGTAGGAATTGGCGAGGACGCCGATCCAGGCCTGGGGATAGGTCTGGCGCAGGCTCGCCAGCAGGGGGGTGGTGCACAACAGGTCGCCGATGTTGTCGCGGCGGATCACCAGTATCTTCATGCCGTTTCCAGTTCGTTGCGGGCCCATTCGGCCACGCCACCCAGGCGGCGGGTGAAGGCCGCGAAGGAAAAATTGTCCAGGTGGGCCCGTGCCCGGGCCTCATCCACCCGGTCCTGCCCGTCGCCCCGCAGGCCCAGCAGGACCCGTTCGAAATCCCGCCCCTGGTCCAGCCGGGGGTCGGCGTAGAGGTAGCCGGTCACCCCGTCGACGATGGTCTCGTTGAAGGGCGGCGCCGCCATGGCCAGGACCTTGGTGCCGGCGGCCTGGGCCTCCAGGACATTGAGCCCCAGGGCTTCCTTTTCCGGCAGCCCCGCCACCAGGTAGTCGATGCTCTCGTAGAGGCTGCGCACGTCGCTCTGCTGGCCCCAGAAACGCACCTGGGCCGCCACCGGCGCCAGGGCCCGGCGCAGGTCCCGCACCGAGGCGTAGCCGCCGCTGCCGAAAATATCCAGCTGCACTTCCGGATGCCGGGCCAGTACCGGCGCCAGGGCGGCAAACAACTGGGGAAACTGCTTGATCGGCGTCAGCCGGGAGACCACCCCCAGCACCAGCCCGGGACGGCGCACATAGGGCTGGCGGGGCCGCAGGGCCAGCTGCAGGGGCTCGAAGAAGCCGAACAGGCGATCGCGGAACTTGCGCCGGTCCCAGTCGTACTCCGACTCCCGCTCCACCGGCCGCAAAGCTGCTGACCGGGGCCGCAGGTCTGGGATACCATACAGGGCCTCGCGCCACACCGGAATATTGGCGGCCTGCAGCCCCGCACGGACGTACCCGGAAACCGGGAAGACCATGCGGTAGGGCAGGAACGGCCGGGCACTGCGCTGGTACATGGGCATGTGGGCCATGGAGGTGAGCAGATGCCGCGGTGCCAGTTGCCGCGCCACCTCGTCCGGAAAGGGCGCCTGGTTCAGCACCCAGGCCGCCTGGTCGCCCAGCAGGGCGGGAATTTCCCCGGCGTCGCGCACCGCCACCCGTTCGATACTGGGATTGAGCAGGGAACCCCAGAAAGGCGCGTCGGCATGGCAGACGAGTTTGGCCGCAAGGCCCAGTTCCGCCGCAGCGTGGGCCGTGGCGGCGGTGTACAGCTCGCCGCCGCCCATGTGCTGTTGCAGGTTGATTTGAATGAGTTGCATCGACACTTCCTGCCCTTAAGCGGGCCCGCATCTTCCCGGCAGCCGCAGAAGACAAGACAGTTGGCTATATGGCAAAAGACACCATGAAGGTTCTGATTATAAAACGCGACAAGATCGGGGATATGCTGCTCACCACCCCGATCCTCAAACTGTTGCGGCAAAAGCACCCCCAGGCCACCCTGCATGTCCTGGCCAACGACTACAACGCCTGGGTGCTCGACGGCAATCCGGACGTGGACGAAGTAATCGTCTATCCCCGGGTCCGCCACGACGGCCGGCTGCGCCTCGGCGCCATCTTCAGCCACCTGGCCCTGACCCGGCGCCTCAAGCGCGAACGCTACGACTACGTGGTCATCGCCAACGGTGGCGAATCGCCCCGGGCCATCCGCCGCGGCCTCTCCTACCGGCCGGGCAAGCTGCTGGCCTATGTGGAAAGCGAGCGCTTCCGCCACCATCCCGCACTGCAGGCCATCAGCTCGGACAAGCGCCACGAAAGCGAACGCATGCTGCAACTGTTCGCCCCCCTGGGCCTGGACGGCGACATGCCCCTGCCGCCGCCCCGGCTCAATTTCTCCCCCGCCCAGCTGGAAGCGGCCCGCCAATGGCTCGCCACCTGGCAGCAGGGCGCACCGGACAACTTCATCATCATCGGCCTGGGTGCCCGCCGCCGGCAGAAGCAGCCCAGCGCCGAGCAGGTCCGCCGCTGGGCCGACGCTGCCCTGCAACGCTGGGGCACGCCGACGGTGGTGGTGTGGACGCCGGGCCAGCGGGACAACCCCCTCTATCCCGGCGACGACGAGCTGGTGGCCCCCCTGCTGGCCGCGCCCCAGCCCCACATCCGCCCCTACAGCGGCAGCCTGCAGACGGTGATCGGCCTCATCGGCCTGTCCCGGGCCAGCCTGTTTCCCGACAGCGGCCTGATGCACATTGCCTCCGCCGCGCCCGGCGGTGTGGTCGGCCTTTTCGCCGACCGCCAGAATTCCGCCGACCCGGACCGCTGGGGCCCACTGGGCGACCGGGCCATCGTCCTCGAAGCCCCCCACTCGGTGGCCGAGCTGGAGGACGAGGCCGTGCTGGCCGCCCTGGAACGACATCTGCGCCCCTGAGCCCCACCCTCCCGCCAGCCAGCCACGAACCTTCGCCCATGCCGACGATGCCGCGCCAGCCCACCCTGCCCCTCTTCGCCTCCCTCTGGATTTTCCTGGCGGTGTTCCTGCTGCCCATGGACAAGGCCATCGCCCTGCGCAATCTGGTCCTGCTGCTGGGTCTCGGCCTGTGCCTGTGGCAATGGCGGCAGCTGCTGCCCCGGCTGCGGCAGGATGCCCTGCCCCGCTTCGCCCTTGGCGGCCTGACCGCCTTCATCGCCCTGCTGCTGCTGCAGACCCTGTTCTTTGCCGAAAATCGGGCCTTCTCCGCCGGCGCCATCCTGGGCGAATGGCTGGGAGCCGCCCTGGTGCTGGGCCTTGGCATGGGCGTCGCGCTGCTGGCCGGTGCTCCCCGCCAGGCCGCGGCCCAGGGCATCAGCATGGCCCTGCTGGCCCTGCTGGCCCATGTCCTGTGGATGCTGGGCTACCAGCTGCTGCCGGTCTTTTCCGGCCAGCCGCCGCGGCTGGGCCTGATGCCGTTTGCCGAACGGGACTTCCACAGCCAGCTGGTGGCGCCCCTGACCCTGCTGCTGCTGGCCGAAACCGTGCTGCGCAAATGGGACCTGCCCGGGCTGCTGCCCTGGTCCAACCGTGTCCTGCACGGCGCCCTGGTGCTGGCCCTGCTCGGTGTGGTCGGCGTCAATGGCCGCACCACCCTGATCCACATCGGCGCCGGCGGCCTGCTGCTGGTGGCCGCCCTGGTCCTGGCCCATCCGCAGCGGGGCAGCGGCACCCGGCGCAAGGCCGTCCTCGGCGTCGGCATTGCCCTCGCCCTGCTGGCCGCCACCTCCCTGACCCTGGACAAACGCTGGCAGAAGCTGGGGGATTCCTTCGCCGCCGGCCTCAAGGTGCAGGAAAACCGTACCTGGCTCGACGACCGGCGCTACCCCCTGCCCACCCTGCCCTCGGGCCAGGAGGCAGACCACTCGGCCTACCTGCGGGCCGCCTTCGGCACCCTGGCCCTGCAGGGCATCGCCAACCATCCCATGGGTATCGGCTACAGCATCGATGCTTTCGGCCGCGTCATCCTCCTCGACCAGGGCGAGCGGACTGCCATCATCAGCAGCCATTCGAGCATCCTGGACTTCACCCTGGGCACGGGCCTGCTCGGCCTGGCCGGCCTCACCCTGCTGGTTGCCCTGGGTTGCCGCGGTCTCTACCGGCGCTACCGGCAGACGGGCGACGCGGCGGCCCTGCTGGCCATGCTGGTGATCGCCAGCTACTACCTGCGTTGCTTCCCGGAGGGCCATCTGAGCGGCTGGCGCCTCAAGCTGACCCTGCTGCTCACCGGCCTGTTGCTGGGGGCCAGCCTGCTGCAGCGCAGCCGGGCCACTGCCCGGCGCTGACCCGCCTCAGGCGCCGTGACGGCGGCGCCAGTCCGCCAGCAGGGCCAGCAGTTCCTCGGCCCGGTGCCGGTAGCTGTGGCACGCCAGGACCCGCCGATAGGCCCGTTCGGCGATGGCCCGGGCTTCGGCAAAATTTCCCAGATAGTAGTCGATGCGCTGCAACGCCTGCTCCAGGTCGGTGTAGTCCGCCCACTCGTCCGCGGCGAAGGCATCGGCCGCGTGCAGGCGATAGTCCGAGAGCAGGAAACCGCCGCAGGCGGGAATGCCGAAACAGCGCTCCGGCAGGCCATAGCCCATGGGGGCGCCGTACTCGCAGCCGGCACCGTAGTTAATGTTGATGCGCGAGGTCTGCACCAGTTCCACCTGCTCCGCCACGCTCATGGGCGTGCGCGAGGTGTCGATGAAGCGGTAATTGATGCCACGGCTCTCCAGGGCCTGGGCCAGGGCGCCGAAGAAGCGCTCCCGCGGCAGGTATTCCTTGTAGCGGTCCGCATTCATGGCGCCGAAGAAGGTGACGTCGTAGCGGTAGTTGCCCTCGTCCCGCAGGGACTCCAGGCTGCGGCCGGCCAGGTTGTAGGCGGCGATGCTGGCGCCGTTGTGCAGCAGCGCCACTTCCTTGCCGAAACGCCAGTCGTCGGTGATGGCGTGGGTGGCGTAGATGTCCAGCCCCTCCAGGCGGCTGGCCAGGGCCAGGCGCCAGGGGCGCTTGTTGAGGTAGCCCGGCGCATCCCGGTTCCAGGCGATCACCGGCACCCCGGGGCCCAGCACCCGCTTCAGCTTCCAGGCCCGCCAGGGACGGGAAACGTAGTCGTAGAAACCGAGCAGGCCGGCCACCACCTCGCAGTCCGGCGGCACCGCCGCAGCCACCTCGCCCCGCAGCACCCGAATCCCCAGTTGCTCCAGTTCGGCATTGAGGGGGGTGGGCTTGGAAGCCAGGTCGAGGAAGACCTTAGGACGGGACATGGACGGTGCTCGCGGCATCGGGATCGGAGGAAAGACGGTCGCCGGCCAGCTCCGGCAGCAGGGAGGCGATGGCCGCCTGCACGGCGGGCAGACTAACCGCCTCCATGCAGCGGGCCCGTTGGCATTCCCGGGGGCTGCGCTGGCAGCGCTCGACCCAGGGCAGGACGCGCTTGAACAGGGTGTGCTGGTCGCGGCAGGGGAAATGGGCCTCGCCCACGGCGGCAAAGGGGGCCTCGCTCCAGAAGGAGCCGGCGCCGAAGAGGGCCGGGGAGCCGGGGCCGAACAGGCAGACGGTGGGCACGCCCACCACCTTGCCCAGGTGGGCCACGCCCGTATCCGGGCAGACCAGCAGGCGGGCGCCGGCCAGCAACTGCCACAGCTGGGCCAGATCCAGGGTACCGGGGAAGGCGGGATAGCGGCCGACGGCGTCGATGCCGGCCAGGGCCGCCGTCTCGCCGGGGCCGCAGCTCCACACCGGCTGCAGACCGCAAGCTTCCAGGTGCTCCGCCAGGGCCTGCCAGTGGGCCGGGGCCCAGTGGCGCAGGGGCGAACCGGCGCCCACGTGCAGCACGGCGTAGGGGCCGGCAGGGCGTTGGAAGGGAGCGGCCGGCGGCGCCGGCCAGTCGGCCGGAGCGTAGCGGCCGGGCGCCGCGGGAGCAGCCAGGCTGGCGAAGATGTCGGCCAGGGCCGTGGGGACGGCGGGCCAGGGGCGCAGTTCGTCGCAGAGGGCGTTCTTCCACGCCGGCCGGTCCGCCGCCAGGGCCGCGATCCAGCGGCTGCCCAGGGCCCGGGCCAGCAGGGCGTGGCGGTTGTCGCCGGGCACCAGGGCCAGGTCGAAGCCGCCCAGGCGGCGGGCCTCGGCATAAAGGGCGGCCAGGGTCTCCGGCTGGCGCGGGTCGAAGGCCAGGGCCCGGACGCCGTAGGGCCGCCCGGCGAAAAGGGGCACCAGGGCCGGGGCGCAGGTGGTGACGATGTCCGCCGCCGGATGCTGGCGACGCAGGGCAGCGAAGAGGGGCGCCAGCATCAGGGTGTCGCCGAGGAGCAGGCGGTGGGCCACCAGGATGGTGGCCGGCGCCCCGGGGGCCCGGCGCGGCCCCAGGGAATGGGCCAGGGCCCGGGCCAGCAGGCCCAGGCGGCCCTTAGCGCGGCTGCTGGGCGATGGCATGGCGGAAGATGGTCTCCATGCGGTCGAGCATGGTTTCCCGGTCATAGCCTTCCAGACAGCGCCGCCGCGCCGCCGCGCCCAGCAGCTGGCGGCGTCCGCTGTCGGCCGCCAGTTCCTCCATGCGGGCCTGCAGGGCGGCCACGTCCTTGGTCGGCACCATCAGGGCGGTCTCGCCGTCGCTGGCCAGCTCACTGATGCTGCCCACATCGGTGGTGATGCAGGCCAGGCCGCAGGACATGGCCTGCATCAGGGCCTGGGGCACGCCCTCGTTGGCGTAGGAAGGCAGGATGAAGACGTCCATGGCCCGCAGCCAGGGCTGCACGTCCCGCTGCTCGCCGGCCATGATGACCCGGTCGCCCAGGCCCAGGCGGGCGATCTGCTGCTCCAGGGCCTGCTGCTGGGGGCCGCCGCCGACGATGAGCAGGCGGGCCCGGGGATCGTCGATGCGGGCGAAGGCATCGATGAGGTAGCTGTGGCCCTTCCAGCTGCGCAGGGTGGCGACGATGCCGAAAACGCAGGCGTCTTCCGGCAGGCCCAGCTGGGGCCGCAGGGCAGCCTTCTCCGCCGGCATGGCCGGGCTGAAGTGGCGGGTGTCGATGCCGGTGGGAACGGAGGTGAGATGGTCCGGCGGCATGCCGTTGTCGGCGATCATCCGCCGCTTCAGCAGTTCACCGGTGACGGCGATGTGGGCCGAGGCCTTGAGGTACAGCCAGCGGGTGCTGCGGTTGTTGGGGATGGGCACCGAGACGTGGCGGGTGCGCACCAGGGGCGGAGCCTTGGCCAGGGTGGCGCAGGCCAGGGCGGCCAGCCAGCTGTCGGTGGAGCTGTGGGTGTTGATGACGTCCACCGGATTGGCGGCCAGCCAGCGGCGCATGGCGAAAAAGCCGGGCAGGCGCTTGCGGCCGATGGGCAGGGCCACCACCGGCACACCCCGGCCCGGGGCTTCCTGGTAGATGCGGGATTCGGGCGGACACAGCAGCACCACCTCGTGGCCCCGCTCGATCATGCCGGCGGCTTCGGAGAGGATGCGGATCTCCTGGCCGCCCCAGCCGCAGGAGGCTTCGGTGTGCACGATCTTCATCACGCCACCTCCGCGAACTGGAGGCGATAAAGACTGGCGTAGGCCCCTTCCCGGGCCAGTAGCTCGGCGTGGGTGCCCTGCTCGACGATGGCGCCCTGGGCCAGGACGACGATCTTGTCGGCGCTTTCGATGGTGGACAGGCGGTGGGCGATGACCAGGGTGGTGCGGTTCTGCATGAGGGTTTCCAGGGCGGCCTGCACCGCCCGTTCCGATTCGTTGTCCAGGGCCGAGGTGGCCTCGTCGAGGATGAGCACCGGGGCGTCCTTGAGCAGGGCCCTGGCGATGGCCAGGCGCTGCCGCTGGCCGCCGGAGAGGCGGTTGCCGTTTTCGCCGATGACCGTATCGAAGCCTTCCGGCAGGGCCCGGATGAAATCCAGGGCGTGGGCCGCTTCCGCCGCCGCCTCGATCTGCTCCCGGCTGGCGTCGGCAGTGGCACCGTAGGCGATGTTGGCCGCCACCGTGTCGTTGAACAGCAGCACGTCCTGGCTGACGTAGGCGATGTTGCGGCGCAGGCTCTCCAGGCTCAGTTCCTGCAGGTCGTGGCCGTCCAGGCGCAGGCAGCCGCTGTCCGGGTTGTAGAAGCGGGGCACCAGGGCCGCCAGGGTGGACTTGCCGCCGCCGGACTGGCCCACCAGGGCCACGGTCTGGCCGGGGGCGATGTCCAGGGAGACGCCGGCCAGGGCATCCCGCTCGGCACCGGGGTAGCGGAAGGTGACCTGCTCCAGGGTGATGCGGCCTTCGGCCCGGCCCAGGCGGGTCTGGCCCGGATCGGCCTCGGGCGCCTCGTCGAGCAGCTGGAAGACGCTCTCGGCAGACGCCAGGCCGCGCTGCAGGGGGGCGCTGACGTCGGCCAGGCGGCGCAGGGGCGCCAGCAGCATGAGCAGGGCGGTGATGAAGGAGACGAAGCTGCCGACGGAGGTGCTGCCGGAGGCGGACTGGGTCAGGGCCACATAGACGACGATGGCCAGAGCGATGGAAGCGAAGATGTGGGTGATGGGGCTGGTGGCGGAGGAGGCCACGGCCTGGCGCATGCCCTGGCGCCGCACCTCGTTGTTGATCTGGCCGAAGCGGCCAGCCTCCTGGGCCTCGCCGCCGAAGACCTTGATCACCCGGGCGCAGTGGGAGGTCTCCTGCAGGGCTTCCACCATGCGCGCCACGGCCTCCTGGGAGCCGCGGCTGGCGCGGCGCATGCGCCAGGAGAAGGTGCGCATGGACCAGGCGATGGCGGGAATGAGGGCGAAGCAGACCAGGGTCAGCTGCCAGTTGAGCCACAGCAGCCAGCCGAGCAGACCCACCACCGAGAGGCCGTCGCGCAGGATGGTCACCACCACGTTGGTGGCGGCCACGGCGACGCCGTTCACGTCATAGGCGATCTTGGTCAGGGGCACGCTGGAGCCGTGCTTCTGGAAATAGGCGATGGGCAGGCGCACCAGGCGCTGGTACATCTCGTCCCGGATGTCGGTCACCACCCGGTTGGAGACCCAGGAGAAGCCGTAGGAGGAGAAGTAGCTGAAGATGCTGCGCAGGATGAAGACGCCGACGATGCCCAGGGGAATCCAGATGGGATTGCCGAAGCTGCCGGACTTGATGAAGCCATCGTCCAGCAGGGGCTTCATCAGGGCCGGGAAGAGGGGCTCGGTGGCCGCCAGGATGGCGGTGGCCCCCAGGGACAGCGCCACCGCCTTCCAGTACGGGCGCACATACCCGAGGAGGCGGAAATAGAGGGCGCGGGTGTTGAGGTCTTGACGGCTCATAGGGGTGAGGCGGAGGAAACCGCGATTATAGCCGCTCGGCTAGGCCAGGCTGCGGTAAAGGGCCACCAGCCGCTCGGCCATGGCGGCGAGGGAGAGGTCCGCCACCGAGGCCCGGGCCGCATCCCGCATGGCGGCGGCCCGGCCCGGTGCGGCCAGGGCTTCCAGGTGGCGGGTGAGCAGGGGCAGGTCGAGGGCGTCGCCCACGTAGCCGTTCTCCCCCTCCCGGATGCGGGCGGCGATGCCGCAGCTGGTGCTGGTGATGGTGGGCAGGCCGCAGGCCAGGGCCTCCAGGGCGGCGTTGGGCATGGGGTCGTAGAGGGTGGGCAGGACGAAGGCGTCGGCGGCGCCGTAATAGGGCCGCACATCCTTCTGGGGGCCAGTAAAGACGACCCTTTCGCCGATGCCAAGGCTGTCGGCCAGGCGGGACATGGCTTTCAGGCTGCGGTCCCCGCCGACGACCAGCAGGTGCGCCTCCTGGCTGGCCATGGCGGCGAAGGCCCGCAGCAGGCGGGGGACGCCCTTGCGCTCGAAACCGCCGCCGACGTAGAGAAACAGGGGCGCCTCCGCCGCAATGCCGAGGCGGCCCCGCAGCTCCACCCGGTGGGCGGCGGCCAGGCGGGGGTGGAAATGCTCCAGGTCCACCCCGTTTTCGATCAGCACCAGCTTTTCTTCCGGCACCCCGTAGTAGCGCTGCATCTCTTCTGCCACCAGGCGGGAATTGCAGATCACCCGGGCCAGGGCCGGGTGGGTCAGCATGGCCCGCTCCTGGGCCAGGATGTAGCGGTGGAAGCCGGAGAGCCGGTCCAGCCAGCGGGTCAGGCCGCCCCGGGCCCGGGCCCGGTGCTCCAGCCAGGCGGCATGGACCCCGTCGCCGGCGCGGAAAATGCGGCAGCCGGGAATGCGTTCGTGGCTCTGGGTGATGTCGAAGCCGCCCTCGGCCATGGCCTGCTGGGCGCAGCGGGCGAAGGAGGCATCCCGGGCGGCACGGCCGCCCCACAGGCGCGAATAGGGCGGATCGCAGGTGATCTGGGCGAAGCCGGCAGCAGGGGCGCCATCCCAGGAGCGGGTGATGAGGGTGACCTGGGCCCCCTCCTGCACCAGGGCCCCCAGGGCCCGCTCGACGAAGCGCTCGGCGCCGCCGTAGGGGTTGTAGCGCTGACGGACGATGGCGATTTTCAAACGGCAGGCTCCGCCAGCAGTTCCCGGGCGGCGGCCAGCACCGTGGCCGGCGGCAGGGAGACCAGGCAGTCGCTGACCTTGCCGCCGCCGCAGCCGTCGATGCCGCAGGGGCGGCAGGGATGGTCCTGGCTGACGATGACCCGGGAGGGCACGCCCCAGGGGCCCCACTCCTTGTCGCCGGAAGGGCCGAAGAGGGCCACCACGGGCGTGCCCATGGCGGCGGCGATGTGCATGGGGGCCGAGTCCACGCCGATGAAGAGGCGGGCCCGGCCGGCCAGGGCCGCCAGTTCCTTCAGGCTCAGCTGGCCGGAGAGGTCCACCGCGGAACGGGCCAGGCCGGCCTGGATGGCGGCCACCATCTCCCGCTCGGCCGGGTCCGGCGCGGCGGAGATCACCACCGGCCAGCCCTCGGCCTGGAGGCCGTTGATGACGGCGGCCATGGCCTCCGCGGTCCAGCACTTGAAGCGCCAGCGGGAGGCGGGATGCAGATGCACGAAGGGCTTGCCGCCCAGGCCCTGGTCCGCCAGCAGCTGGCCCACCCGGAGCTCCGCTTCCATGCCGGGCACCAGGAACAGGCGCCGCTGATCCGGCGCCGGATAGAGGCCGATGCGGCGCAGGGCGTCCAGGTTGCGTTCCACCGTGTGGCGCAGGGCATTGCCCGGAGCGCCGACGAAATGGGTGAAGCTGTTCTGCCAGAAACCGCCCCGGCCCCTCACCTTGGGCCCCACGGCCCAGCGGGCGCCGACGGCCCGGGCCAGCCAGGCGCCCCGGGGATGGTCGGTGAGGTGGATCACCAGGTCGTAACCGGGATGGCGCAGGGTCTGCAACAGCTGCCATTCGACCCGCAGGTGGCCCCAGGGGCCGAGCTTCTTCCATTGCCGGTCGATGCAGTGCACGGTGTCGATGGCCGGATGCTGGCTCAGCATCTCCGCCGTGTCCCGGTACACCAGGGCGTCGAGGCGGGCCTGGGGCGCCGCCGCCTTGAGGGCGGCGAACACCGGCGCCGACAGCAGCACGTCGCCGTGGTGGCGCAGCTTGATCACCAGGGCGCGGCGCACCTGGTCGAGGGGAACGGCATCGGGAAGATAGGTTTCGGCCATGGCTCGGGATTTTACCGGCTTCGCAGCCCTTTTAGCGGTTGAGGAAGCGCACCCGGGCGCCCTGGGCATCCAGCTGCACCCGGCTGACGCCGGCATAGTCGAAATGCAGGCGGAACCAGTCGGCCGGGGCCAGACCCAGCCAGTGGCCGAAGAGGGCCTTGAGCACGCCGCTGTGGGTCACCACTACCAGGGCCCGGTCCCCATCCCCGGCCGCGGCCTGTTCCGCCACCCAGGCCAGGGCCCGGGCCTGCAACTGGGCTGCCGTCTCGCCGCCGTGGGGCGCGGCGTTCGCCGTATCCGCCGCCCAGCGGTCCAGCACGCCTGGGTCCTGGCGGTGGATGTCGTCCCAGGCCCGTCCTTCCCAGTGGCCGAAGTGCAGCTCCTGGAGACGGGCGTCCGTCGCCGCTTCCGGGCCGATGGCCCGGGCCAGTTCGAGGCAGCGCCGCAGGGGGCTGGAATGGAGGGGGGCATCCGTCGGCAGCAGGGGCCGCAGGCGGGCCGCCGCGACGGCCGCAGGTTCGGCCAGGGCCAGGTCGGTGCTGCCGTAGCAGATGCCCTCGGCCACCAGGGGCCGGGGATGGCGGATCAGGAAAAGGTCCACAGCAACCCCAGGTAGAAGGCCAGTTCGCTGCCCTGCTGGGCGGCACCCAGACAGTCGCCGGTATAGCCCCCCAGGCGCCGCCGCATCAGGCGGCCCAGCCACAGGGTGCAGGCGGCGGCCAGCAGCAGGGCCATGGCCAGGTTGGCCGGAGGCAGATAGAGCGCAAGCAGGGCGACGCCGGCCAGGGCGAAGCACAGGGCCAGGACCAGCTCGCCGGCGCCCATGCGGGTGGCCAGGGGCTTGGCCTTGGCCAGCTGGTCCTCGCGCACGTAATCCAGGCTTTTCAGCAGCACCGTGGCGCAGCCCCGGGAGACGGCATGGCCGGCCACCAGGGCCGCCGGCAGGGCCGCGGCAGGCAGGGCGAAAAGGGCCAGGAACTTGCCCAGGAGCACCAGGACGATGGCGACGACGCCGTAGCTGCCGACCCGGGAGTCCTTCATGATGGTCAGCACCTGCTCCCGGGTCCAGCCGCCGCCGAAGCCGTCCACCATGTCCGACAGGCCGTCCTCGTGGAAGGCGCCGGTGACGTAGATGGTGGCAGCCAGGGCGGCCAGCACGGCAAGGGCCTTGGGCCACACCAGGGCGGCCAGGGCGAAGGCCAGGGCGGCGATGGCACCCACCAGCAGGCCCACCGCCGGGAAGTAGCGGGCCGCCCGGTTGAGGCCCTCGCTGGAATGGCCGACCCAGGCCGGCACCGGCAGGCGGGTGAAAAAACGCAGGGCGCCGAAGAAGTATTCCAGCTCCCGGCGCAGGCAGCCCATGGCCACGGCCTCAGGCTTCCTTGTCGCTGACGCCGGCCGACTCGAAGCTGGCCATTTCGTTGAGGAAGGCCACGGCGGCCCGCACCAGGGGCAGGGCCAAGGCGGCGCCGGTGCCTTCGCCCAGGCGCAGGCCCAGATCCAGCAGGGCGGTGGCGCCGAAGTGCTCGAGCTGGGCGCGATGGCCGGGCTCGGCCGAGTTGTGGCAGAAGACGCAGTAGCCCAGCACCTCCGGCTGCAGGCGGGCCGCCACCAGCAGGGCCGAGGTGACGATGAAGCCGTCCACCAGGATCAGCATTTTGGCTTCGGCGGCGGCCAGGAAGGCCCCCACCATCTGGGCGATCTCGAAGCCGCCGAACTGGGCCAGCACCTCCAGGGCATCGTCGCCGCCGCCGGCCTGGCGGTAGCGGGTCATGGCCTGGGCCAGCAGGTTGCGCTTGCGGGAGAGGCCGGCGTCGTCCAGGCCGGTGCCGCGGCCGACGCATTCGGGCAGGCTGGCGCCGGTCAGGCAGTGGGTCATGAGGGAGGCGGCGGCGGTGTTGCCGATGCCCATCTCGCCGAAGCCGATGACGTTGCAGCCCCGGGCGGCGGCGGCCCGCACCGCGGCGGCGCCGGCGGCGATGGCCTCATCCCGCTGGGCGGCGCTCATGGCGGCCCCTTCCAGGTAGTTGGCGGTGCCGGGGCCGATCTTGGCCGACAGCAGCCCTTCCCGGGGAGCGAAATCGTGGGCTACGCCCGCATCCACCACGGTCAGGGCGACGCCGTTGAGGCGGGCAAAGACGTTGATGCCGGCGCCGCCGGCGAGGAAGTTCTCCACCATCTGCCAGGTCACGTCCTGGGGATAGGCGGAAACGCCGGCCTTGGCGGCGCCGTGGTCGCCGGCGAAGACGATCACTTCCGGCTGCCGCACCGCCGGCGTCAGGCTCTGCTGGATCAGGCCGATCAGCAGGGCCAGGTTTTCCAGCTGGCCCAGGGCGCCCACGGGCTTGGTCTTGGTATCGATCTTGTGGCGCAGGGCCGGCAGGATGTCGACAGAGGGAGCGGCAATCTGGAAGTCGGGCAGGGACATGGGGCGGCACGCGAGGGGAAGTGAAGCCGGCCATTATACCCGCCGCCCCGAAGCCGCCCCGCCCCTGTGCTACCCTCTCGCCCATGGAAAAAGCCCTGCGCGAACTGATCATCGGCGGCGCCCGCTCCGGCAAGAGCGCCCTGGCCGAACAGCGGGCCGCCGCCAGCGGCCTGGAAGTGGTTTATGTGGCCACGGCCCAGTCCCGGGACGGGGAAATGGCCCGCCGCATCGCCCACCACCGGGAGCGCCGTCCCGCCCACTGGGGCCTGCGCGAGGAGCCCCTGGAACTGGCCGCCCTGCTGGCCCGGGAGGCCTCGCCCCAGCGTTGTCTGCTGGTGGATTGCCTGACCCTGTGGCTGTCCAACCTGCTCTTTGCCGGCGAGGCGGCGCGCCAGGCCGAAGCCGGCGAGGCGGTGCACTGCCCCCTGCTGCAGGGCCAGACCCAGGCTCTGGTGGAACTCCTGCCGACCCTGCCCGGCCGCATCATCCTGGTCTCCAACGAGGTGGGCTGGGGCATCGTGCCCATGCACCCGGTCTCCCGCCTCTTCGGCGACGAGCAGGGGCGCCTCAATCAGCGGGTCGGGGCCGCCTGCGAGCAGGTCACCCTGGTGGCTGCCGGCCTGCCCCTGAGCCTCAAGAGCCCTGGCGGCAGCGCCGCCTGATTAGGGAAAATCCCCGTTTCGCCG
The DNA here is from genome assembly GCF_030247495.1 of Azospira sp. Classification (NCBI taxonomy): domain Bacteria; kingdom Pseudomonadati; phylum Pseudomonadota; class Betaproteobacteria; order Rhodocyclales; family Rhodocyclaceae; genus Azospira; species Azospira sp. The sequence goes on from NZ_JAOTRW010000009.1 coordinate 106,934, forward strand.
CCCCCCGGGGCCGGTGTATCTTGGCGCCCAACAATCCAACGTCCCGGGGAGATTCACCCATGTACAAGCGCATCCTGGTCGCCATCGACGACAGCTTCATGACCCAGCGGGTCCTGGCCGAGGCGGCCTCCCTGGCCAAGGCCCACGGTGCCGCCCTCTGCATCGCCCACGCCATCGACGAAACCATCCTGGCCCGCTCCAATGTGGAGAGCCTGGCCCCCACCCCCATCGGCGAAGTGGAATCCCAGCTGCGCACCGCCGCCCGGGCCTTCCTGGAGAAGGCCGCCGCCACCGCCCGGGCCGCCGGCATCGAGCCCGAACTGAAGGTGGTGGATTCGGAGAAGAAGCACGTTTCCGACATCCTGGCGGACACCGCCGAAGCCTGGAAGGCCGACCTGCTGATCCTGGGCACCCACGGCCGCCGCGGCCTGGAACGCTATTTCGTCGGCAGCGTGGCCGAGCGCGTGGTGCGCCGCGCCTCCTGCTCCATCCTGCTGGTACGGGGCGAGTAAGCGCTCACCCAAGAGCTGCCGCAAAACAAAAAGGCCGGATACCCGAAAGGGCGTCCGGCCTTTTTTCTTGGCTGGGGAATCTTGGCTGGGAAGAAGTCGGGCGGGGATCAGTCGTGGCTGACCAGGGCCGATAGTTCCCGGTTGAGCAGCTCCGGGTCGCCCAGGTTCAGTTCCACCAGGCGGCGCAGGTGGCTGATGCTGTCCAGGTCGATGGATTCGCAGCGGATGCCCACCGTGTTGTTGTCGCCCACGTGGGCTAGGTGGCCTTCCATGATCACTACCGCATCGCTGTGGTTGAGGGGAATCTCCAGCTTGCAGCCTTCGCCGGAGCGGCCCTGCCAGCCCGAGGCCATGGCCACCAGCGCCCCTTTGAGGGAAAGGTCGCGGATTTCGCCGATGTGGCGGCCGCCGCTGGCGGTGGTCAGGTAGGCGTTGCTGAGGAAATGGATGCGGCTGAAATGACGGCGTTCCTGGCTCATGGGAGTCTCCTCGCTGGGGCGCCGCCAGGGGTTGGCCGGGCGCCCTTATTTCCCTCGCATGTTACCCCAAAGCAGCTTGTGCAACTGCACCTGCAGGCGCACCGGCAGGCCGTCGGCGAGAATCCAGTCGGCCAGGGTGCCCGGCTCCAGGCTGCCCTGTACCGGCGCCATGAGGATGGGACAGCGGCCGATCAGGCCATGCTGGCGCAACTGGGCCACGGCCCAGTCGTAGTCGGCCCGGTCGGCCAGCACCAGCTTCAGCTCGTCGTGGGGCGTCAGGTGTTCCAGGTTGGACCACAGGTTGCGCTCCACCTCGCCGGAGCCCGGCGCCTTCAGGTCCACGATTTTCGACACCCGGGAATCGACGCCGGAAACATCCAGGGCGCCGCTGGTTTCCAGGGAAACGTCGCAGCCCGCATCGCACAGGGCGGTAAGCAGGGGCAGGCAGTTCTTCTGGGCCAGGGGTTCGCCACCGCTGACGCAGACCCGCTTGGTGGGGTGACGCGCCACTTCGGCCAGGATCGCCGGCAGGCTCATCAGGGTGCCGCCGGAGAAGGAATAGGCGGTGTCGCACCAGACGCAGCGCAGGGGGCAGCCGGTGAGACGCACGAAGACCGTGGGCAGGCCGGTACGGGAGGTTTCCCCCTGCAGGGAGTAGAAAATTTCGCTGATTTTCAGCGTCGGAGCGGTCATGGGCGGCGGCGGAAAAAGGGCTATCGATTGGGCCGGTTCGGCAAAAGGGGCGCTGCAAAAGACAACGGGGAACGTCAGCCGTTCCCCGCATGATCTGCGCCGATCCTGCCGGCGCCTACTTCTTCTTCAGCCGCTGGCGGGCCGATTCGGCGGCCTGGCTGCTGGGGTACTTGGCCACCAGGGTTTCCAGGGTCTTGCGCGCGCCCTTGGCGTCGCCCAGTTCCTGCTGGCAGGTGGCGGCGTTGAGCAGGGCGTCGGAAGCCTTGGGGCTTTCCGGCCACTTGGCCACCAGGGCATTCTGCACCTCGATGGCCTTCTTGCAGTCGCGCTGGGCGAAATGGCTGTTGCCCAGCCAGTACTGGGCCGACGGCGCCAGGGTGCTGGCGGGATGATTCTTGACGAAGGCCTCCAGGGCGCCGGCGGCTTCCTTGTACTTGCCGGCCTTGAACTGGTTGAGGGCCGCTTCGTATTCCTTCGCTTCCTGGGCCGGGTCCGACTTGGCGGGCGCCGGAGCTGCCGCGGCGGCGGCGGGAGCGCCCTCTTCCCCGGCCGGCGGATTGGCGGCGCCGGGAGCGGAGGGACCTTCCAGCTTGCGCAGGCGGGTATCCAGGTCGATGTAGAAATCCTTCTGGCGTTTTTGCGCTGCCTCCAGTTCGTAGGTCAGCACTTCCACCTGGCCGCGCAGCTTGGCCATTTCGGAGCGCATGGACTCGATCTGGTTGGACAGTTCGATCTGGGCCCGGGACGCCGTGTCCAGACGCTCGGTGGTCTGGGCCTTGAGATCGTTGATCTGGCGCCGGGCCTCTTCGTCGTCGAAGAGGCCGGCGTGTACCGGCCCGGCCACCCAGAGGGCTGCCAGAAGCGCCGCCGAGGGAACGAGCCGGCGCATCATGCTTAGAACTCGCCGCTGTAGAGGATGTCGGCGCGACGGTTTTCGGCGTAAGCAGCCTCGTCGTTGCCTTCAGCCTTCGGCTTTTCTTCGCCCAGGCTCACGGATTCCAGCTGCTCTTCACGCACGCCCAGCAGGGACAGGGCCTTCTTCACGGCGTCGGAACGCTTCTGACCCAGGGCCAGGTTGTACTCGCGGGAGCCGCGTTCGTCGGTGTTGCCCTGGATCAGGATCTTGGTGCCCTTGTTGGCTGCCAGATACTTGGCGTGGGCGGCGACCAGTTCCTTGTACTCGGGCTTGATGTCGAACTTGTCGTAGTCGAAGTACACGCTGCGCTTGTAGAGGACGTTCTTCGGATCGTTGTAGGGCTTCATGCCCACATCGCCGCCGCCAACGCCGGTGGCAGTGGCGCTACGGTTTTCGACGCCGGCGCCGGACTGTTCCGGGGCGGCGGGCTGGCTGCCGCAGCCGGCCAGCACGAAGAGGGAAGCGATGAGAGCGGGAAGAGCCAGTTTGCGCATGTTTCGGTACTCCTAGGGGTAAATGGGTGCTGCGTCGCGTTACTTCAGGTAAGGGCCCCACGCCGGTTCGCGAACATCGCCGGCGGAGACGGAAAGGCGCTGCTTGACCCGACCATCGGACGAAACAGCGGAAAGGACGCCCCGCCCGCCCATTTCCGTGGCGAACAGGATCATGCGGCCATTGGAAGCGAAACTGGGGGATTCATCCTTGTGGGAATCGGTGAGGATCTGCACCTGCTTGCTCGCCAGGTCCATGATGGCCAGCTGGAAGCGGCCGCCGTTGCGGGAGATGAAGGCCATGCTGCGGCCGTCCGGCGAGAGGCGGGGGGAAACGTTGTAGGAGCCATCGAAGGTGACGCGCTGGGCCGCACCGCCGCCGACGGAAACCCGGTAGATCTGGGGCGCGCCGCCCCGGTCGGAGGTGAAGTAGATGCTTTCGCCATCGGGCGAGAACTGGGGTTCGGTGTCGATGGAGGAGGAACTCATCAGGCGCTGGGCACCGGAGCCGTCCGCATTGACCAGATAGATCTGGGAGCCGCCGTCCTTGGACAGGGTCACCGCCAGGCGGCGGCCGTCCGGGGCCCAGGCGGGCGCCGAGTTGGAGCCCTTGAAGTTGGCCACCACGGTGCGCCGGCCGGTGGCCAGGGTATGCACGTACACCACCGGCTTCTTGTTCTCGAAGGAGACGTAGGCCAGGCGGCCGCCATCGGGCGACCAGGCGGGGGAAATGATGGGCTCCTTGGAAACCAGGGCCGGCTGGGCATTCTGGCCGTCGGCATCGGCGATCTGCAGCTCGTAGCGGCCGGCCTGCTTGACCACGTAGGCGATGCGGGTGGAGAAGTAGCCCTTTTCGCCGATCAGTTTCTCGTAGATGTAGTCGGCGATGCGGTGGCCGGCGGCGCGCAGCATGTTGGGGGTGGTGACGAAGGCGACGCCGCCCAGGGAGGCCTGCTTGGAAACGTCGTAGAGGCGGAAACGGGCTTCGAACTTGCCGCCGGCATCGGCCACCAGGCTGCCGCCGACGAAGGCGTCGGCGCCCTTGTTCTTCCAGGCGCCGAAATCCACGTTGTCGTTTTCGCTGATGGGGGTCGGGCCCGGCTCCACCAGACGGAACAGGCCGGAACGCTCCAGATCGGCGCGAATGACCGAGGTCAGGGCCCGGGAGTAGCCCGGTTCGCCGGCAAAGTCGGCGATGGCAATGGGCAGGCGGTGGGCGCCGGCACCGGTGATTTCAATGGCAAGCTGGGCGTGGGCGCCCCCCAGGGCGGCAAGCAGGGACAAGCCGAGCAGAACCCGGGAAAAATAGCGCGCAATCACGGTCATTGAAGAAACCTGGGCCGGAAAAAGGTCCGATTATACCCAAAGCCCCCGACGCTGCCGCGTAACGAAAGGTAACGTAAGGGGGAATGACAAAGAATCAGGGGGAGCAGCCGGAAGTCCCTTCCTGGGGACAGAAGGTCAGCTCCAGTTCCCGGTGGAAAGCCGACTTGTCGTCGGGCAGGGGCAGGGGCGAGGACTTCATGATGGCCCGTTCGACGGCGCTGTCGTAGGCCGGCACGCCGCTGGAACGTGTCATGCGGGCGCTGATGATCTCGCCGCTGGGCAGCTGGGTCACCAGGAACTTGGCCGTGGGATTGCCGCTGACGCTGACGAAGCCCAGGTTGCCCCGCACCTTGGCGCGGATCTTGTCCACGTAGGAAGCCAGGCCCTTGCTGCGGGAAGAGGCGGCGGCAGCCTCCTTGCCGGCGGCCTGCTGCATGTTCATTTCCCGGTTCAGCTGCTCCTTCAGGGCCTGCTCACGCTGGCGCTGCTTGAGGTCCCGCTGGTCCCGTTCCAATTCCTTCTGCCAGTCGGGAGTCTCGGGCTTCTTCTCCTCCTTCTTGGGTTCGGGTTTCGGCTCTTCCTTTTTCGGCTCCGGCTTTTTCTTCTCTTCCTTGAGCACGATGTCAGGCTTGGGCGCCGGCTTCGGGTCCGGTTTCACCTCGGGCTTGGGTTCGGGCTTCGGCTCCGGTTTGGGCACGGGCTTCGGTTCCGGCGGCGGCGGGGGCGGCTTGTAGGCGCCCTGGGGCACGTCGCTCCACAGCTCGACCTCCACCGCCTCGTGCTTGGTCTGCCAGCGGATGCCGAAGAAGAGGAAGATGGCCAGCAGCAGGTGCACCAGGATCGCCAGGATCAGGGCCTTGCGCTTGCCCGGCTCCGCCCGCCGTTCGAAGGGCATGTCCGTTCCGGCTTTCATCGGGGAACTCACTTGCGCACGGTCTCCAGGCCGACCCGCTTGATGTTCTGCAGCTTGATCTGGTCCAGCACCTCGAGCACGGCGTCGTAGCGGGCGGCCTTGTCGCCCACCACCAGCACCGGCAGTTCCGGATTGGCCTCCAGCTCGGTGGCCAGCAGGTCGTTGAGCTGGCGGCGGTCGATGGATTTTTCCTTGCCCCGGGCATCCTGCACGGCAATGCTGCCGTCGGCCTTGACCATGACCCGGTAGGGATTTTCCGGCACGGCGGAGGACTTGCCGGTGGAGGGCAGGTCCACCGAGCCGGTCTGCATCATGGGCGTGGCCACCATGAAGATGACCAGCAGCACCAGCATGACGTCGATGTAGGGAACGACGTTGATTTCGTTTTTAAGGCGACGCGGACGCATGGCTCCGGCCCCTTAACGCATCTGCCGCTGCAGGATGTTGGAGAACTCTTCCATGAAGCTCTCGAAGCGGGTGGAGAGGCGGTCGATGTCGTGGGCGAAGCGGTTGTAGGCCAGCACCGCGGGGATGGCGGCAAAGAGGCCGATGGCCGTGGCCACCAGGGCTTCGGCAATACCGGGAGCGACGGAAGCCAGGGTCGCCTGGCCCACGTTGGAGAGGCCGCGGAAGGCATGCATGATGCCCCACACGGTGCCGAAGAGGCCGATGTAGGGGGAGACGGAGCCGACGGAGGCGAGGAAGGCCAGGTGGGATTCCAGGTCGTCGATCTCCCGCTGGTAGGTGGCGCGCATGGCGCGGCGGGAGCCGTCCACCACGTCCTTGGCTTCCAGGTTCTTCTGGTTGCGCAGCTTGGTGAATTCCCGGAAGCCGGCCTCGAACACCCGCTCCATGGCGCCGGTGTCGTGGCGCTGCTCGACGGCGTTCTGGTAGAGGCGGTTGAGGTCGCCGCCGCTCCAGAAGTCCCGCTCGAACTGCTCGGTCTGGTTGCGCGCATTCTTTACCGCGTAGAGCTTGCGGAAGATGTAGTACCAGGACATGAAGGAAACGCCGGCCAGCAGGGCCATGACGACCTGGACGACGGCGCTGGCCTGGGTGATGAGGGAAAGGATGGAGAGGTCTTGGGTGACGTTCATTGCAGGGCTTCCAGTTTCTCGCGCAGGAATTCGGGAATGGGGGTGGTTTTCATGGCGTCCAGCTTGACGCAAACGATCTGGACGGTACCGCTCACCAGGTCGTCGTCGCTGCCGTGGCGACGGGCGAACTGGCGGAAGGTGATCTGGGCGCGGCCGAGCTTTTCCACGGCCAGGCCGATGGTCAGCAGGTCGTCGAGCCGGGCCGGCCGCAGGTAGTCGCAACTGACGGAACGGACGACGAAGGCGACGCCCTGCTCCGCCAGCAGGTCCACCTGGTGATGGCCGATGCTGCGCAGCCATTCGGTGCGGCAGCGCTCGAAAAAACGCAGGTAGTTGGCGTAGTAGACCACGCCGCCCGCATCCGTGTCCTCGTAATAGACGCGAACCGGAATGGTGAAGGCGTGGTCGGCAGGATGGCTCATGGGCGTAATTCTAGGCGGCTCGGGGCCTGGGGACGATGACAGTCTGTAACAGCCGTCCTCATTGCTCCTTGGGGGACCACAGGTCGGGCGTGGCGGCCGGGGTGCCGGGCGCCTCCAGCCCCAGGTGGCGGTAGATGGCCGGGGTGGCGATGCGGCCCCGGGGGGTGCGCTGCAGGTAGCCCTGCTGGATCAGGTAGGGTTCCAGCACGTCCTCGATGGTGTCCCGGGCCTCGCCGATGGCGGCGGCCAGGTTGTCCACGCCTACCGGACCGCCGGCAAACTTGTCGATCACGGCGGAGAGCAGCTTGCGGTCCATCAGGTCCAGGCCACCGTGGTCCACGTCCAGCATGGAAAGGGCTGCGTCGGCCACCTCCCGGGTGATGATGCCGTCGGCCTTGACCTCGGCGTAGTCCCGCACCCGGCGCAGCAGGCGGTTGGCGATGCGGGGCGTGCCGCGGGAGCGGCGGGCGATCTCCAGGGCCCCTTCCGGCTCGATGGCCACGTTGAGCAGCTGGGCCGAGCGGGTGACGATGTGGGTCAGTTCCTGGGCGTTGTAGAACTCCAGCCGGGCGACGATGCCGAAGCGGTCCCGCAGGGGGTTGGTCAGCATGCCGGCCCGGGTGGTGGCGCCCACCAGGGTGAAGGGCGGCAGGTCCAGCTTCACCGAGCGGGCCGCCGGGCCCTCGCCGATCATGATGTCGATCTGGAAATCCTCCAGGGCCGGGTAGAGGATTTCCTCCACCACCGGACTGAGACGGTGGATTTCGTCGATGAACAGCACGTCGTGCGGTTCCAGGTTGGTCAGAATGGCGGCCAGGTCGCCGGCCCGCTCCAGCACCGGTCCCGAGGTCTGGCGCAGGTTCACGCCCATTTCGGCGGCCACGATGTGGGCCAGGGTGGTCTTGCCCAGGCCCGGCGGGCCGAACAGCAGGACGTGGTCGAGGGCCTCGCTGCGCCGCTTGGCGGCGTGGATGAAGATGGAGAGCTGCTCCCGGATCTTGGCCTGACCGACGTAATCCGCCAGGCGCTTGGGCCGCAGGGCGCGCTCGATGGCTTCCTCCTGGGCCGACTTGCTCTCGGCGCCGATGAGACGGCCGGCGTCGGCGTCGAAGGAGGAATCAAAGGAATCGGTTTCGATCATGGAAAGCCTGGAGTGAGCCTGGAAAGTGCGGCGGGCGAGGCCCGGTAAGCCGCCATTTTACTCCCGCCGCCCCCTCAGGGCTTGGCCAGCAGTTTGAGGGCCTGGCGGATGCCGTCCGAAACGCCGCTGCCGGCGGGCAACTGCTTGAGGGCGGCGGCGGCTTCCCGCTCGTTGTAGCCCAGGGCCAGCAGCGCATTGAGGATGTCCGACTGGTCGTCGTGCACCACCAGGGTCGCAGCGGCCCCGCCGCCCACCACCGGGGCCAGCTTGTCCTTCAGTTCCAGCAGCAGGCGCTCGGCAGTCTTCTTGCCGATACCCGGCACCTTGGTCAGGCGGCCGGCCTCCTGGCGGGAGATGGCCGCCGCCAGGTCGCTGACGGAAAGGCCGGAGAGAATGGCCAGGGCCATGCGGGGGCCGACGCCGGAAATCTTGATCAGCTGGCGGAAGGCGAAACGCTCCGCCTCGGTGAGGAAGCCGAAGAGAAAATGGCCGTCCTCCCGCACCACGAAGTGGGTCAGCAGGGTCACCTTGTCGCCGTTGCCCGGCAGGTTGTAGAAGGTGCTCATGGGCACATCCACCTCGTAGCCAACGCCCTGCACGTCCAGGACCACCTGGGGGGGATTCTTTTCGGCCAGGAGGCCGGTGAGTCTTCCGATCATGTTCTCTTCCTTGGATTGGGGGCTTCCATCAGGCGGCCGCCGCGCACCCGCAGGCCGGCGGTGGCGATGTGGCCCAGCCCCTGGCCGCCGTGGGCGTGGGCGATGGCACAGGCCAGGGCATCGGCGGCGTCGGCGGACGGGTCGCCGGGCAGGCTGAGGAGGCGCTTGACCATGTGCTGCACCTGTTCCTTGGCCGCCTTGCCGTTGCCCACCACCGCCTGCTTCACCTGCAGGGCGGTGTACTCGCCCACCGGCAGGCCGGTGGACACCAGGGCGGTGATGGCGGCGCCGCGGGCCTGGCCCAGCAGCAGGGTGGACTGGGGATTGACGTTCACAAAGACCTTTTCCACCGCCGCCTGGGCCGGGCCGTGGGCGGCGACGATTTCCCGGATGCCTTGGTAGATCACCTCCAGGCGCTCCGGCAGGGTGCGGGTGTCGTCGGTGCGGATGCAGCCGCTGCTGACGTAGGCCAGCTTGTTGCCCAGCTTGTCGATGAGGCCGAAGCCGGTGCAACGCAGCCCCGGGTCGATGCCGAGGATGCGTACCGGCACGGGTGCGGCGGCGGCATTCGGCTTGGCGGAGACGGGGGGGATGGCGGACATGGCAGCATTCTAAGGGGGCGGACGCCGCCTGTCGCGCCCGACGGGAGCGCAGGCCCGAAATTTGACACGGGTTAAGGATTCGTCATGGACTCCCGCCCAAATTGGCAGGCATAAAAACCAATTCCCTGTGTCCACACCGTCGCAGGAGGGAGAACCATGTCACTGTTACGCAAAATCTTTGGCGATTCACCGCCGCCGCCCGCCCCCGAGGCCCCGCCCATGCCCGAGCCGGTTCCGGCTACCCGCAGCGGCCCGGCGCCGGGAACCCAGATTCACTACCATCCGGCCCTAGTGCACCAGCTCACCGACGAGCACCTGGTGCTGCTGCAGGCCTTCGGCGCCATCCAGAGCGCCGCCGCCCAGGGCAACCTGGCGGAGGCCGCCTCACTGCTGGAGAAATTCCGGGTACGGCTGCAGGGCCACCTGCTGACCGAGAATGTGCGCCTCTACATCTACCTGGAGCACCAGCTGGCCGGCGATCCCTCCAGCTTCGCCCTGATCCACGAGTTCCGCCAGGAGATGGACGGCATCGGCAAGGCCCTGGCCGCCTTCCTGCGCAAGTACCAGAACCTGGCCGCCGAGCCGGGGTTGGCCCCGGCCTTCGTCGATGAGCTGGCCGGCGTCGGCAAGGTGCTGGTGGAGCGCATCCAGCGCGAGGAAGCGACCCTCTACCCCCTGTACACCGCCTAGGCCCGCCGCGCCAGGTACACGCCGGCCACGGCCAGCCCCATGCCCGCCAGGGCCGGGCCGGAAAGGGTTTCGCCAAAGGCGGCCCAGGCGATGAGGGCGGTGGTGGGCGGCGTCAGGTAGAACAGGCTGGCCACATTGACGGCGCTGCCGCTGCGGATGAGCACGTTGAGCAGGCTGATGGCGCCCACCGACAGCACCAGCACCAGCCACAGCAGGGCGAAAACGAAGGTACCGCTCCAGGCGATCTCCTGGCTCTCGCTGGCGCCGGCCACCAGCAGGGTCAGCACCGCCGTCGGCAGGAACTGGATGACGGCGCCGGAACGCAGGTCGAAGGCAGGGCAGAAGCGCTTCTGGTACAGGGTGCCCAGGGTGATGCCGAGCAGGGCCACCAGGGCCGGAACAATGGCCGGCAGCAGCTCGGCCAGGGGCTGGCTGCCGAACTTGCCGGAAACCACCAGACCCACGCCGCTCAGGCCCAGCACCAGACCCAGCCACTGGCGCCGGCTGACCGCCTCCCTCAGCAGCCAGCCGGCCCCCAGGGCGGTCAGCAGGGGCTGCATGCCCACCACCAGGGCGGTGATGCCGGCCGGCAGACCGCGGTGGATGGCCATGAAGACGCCGCCGAGATAGACCGCATGCAGCAGCACCCCGGAGAAGCCGATGTGCAGCCATTCCTGGCGGGTGGCAGGCCAGGAGGCGCGAAATACAAGGGCCACCGGCAGCATCAGTCCGAGCACCAGGAGATAGCGGGCGCTGAGGAAGGTCAGGGGCTCCGCATAGGGCAGGCCGTACTTGGCGCCGATGAAGCCGGTGCTCCACAGCAGCACGAAGAGAAAGGGCAGAAACTTGCGCACGAGGCCTCGCGACAAAAGAAAAAGCGGCGCCAGGCGCCGCTTTCTCGGGGGAACAAAAGCAGACCGGGCCGATTATTCGTCCATCACGGCGGAGGTGTAAACCTCCTGCACGTCGTCCAGGGACTCCAGGGCGTCGATCAGCTTCTGCATGCGCTGGGCGTCTTCCCCGGTCAGTTCGGATTCGTTCAGCGCCTTCATGGTCACTTCCGCCATCTCGGGCTTGAAGCCGGCCTTCTCCAGGGCTTCCTGCACGTTCAGCAGGTCGTTGGGCGGGGTCAGCACTTCGATGGAGCCGTCGTCGTTGGTGATGATGTCGTCGGCGCCGGCCTCGATGGCCGCATCCATGATGGCGGCCTCGTCGGCGCCGGGGGCGAACAGCATCTGGCCGCAGTGCTTGAACTGGAAGGAAACGCAGCCTTCGGTGCCCATGTTGCCGCCGTACTTGTTGAAGGCGTGGCGCACATCGGCCACGGTGCGCACCCGGTTGTCGGTGAGGCAGTCCACCATCACCGCGGCGCCGCCGATGCCGTAGCCTTCGTAGCGGATTTCCTCATAGCTGACGCCTTCCAGCTGGCCGGTGCCGCGCTTGATGGCGTTGTCGATGTTGTCCTTGGGCATGGATTCGCCCTTGGCCTTTTCCATGGCCAGGCGCAGGCGCGGATTCATGGCCGGATCGCCCCCGCCCATCTTGGCGGCGACGGTGATTTCCTTGATCAGCTTGGTGAAGACCTTGCCCCGCTTGGCGTCCTGACGGCCCTTGCGGTGCTGGATATTGGCCCATTTGGAGTGTCCGGCCATGGCTAACCTCGTAGCGAAAAACTGTTGATAGAATCGGACAATTCTAGCATAGCCACCGGACCCCACTCATGGCCCAGCCCCTTGTCATCGCCCGCCACGCCGCCACCGACCTGGCTCTCCTGCCCGCCCTGGCCAACCGCCACGGCCTCATCACCGGCGCCACCGGCACCGGCAAGACCATCACCCTGCAGGTGCTGGCGGAGCGCTTCTCCAGCATCGGTGTGCCCGTCTTCCTGGCCGACGCCAAGGGCGACCTCTCGGGCCTGGCCGCCGCCGGCAAGACCTCGCCCAAGCTGGAGGAGCGGCTGCACCACCTGGGCGTCACCGACTGGACTCCGACATCCTTCCCCACCGTCTTCTGGGACGTCTTCAGCCAGCAGGGCCACCCGGTGCGGGCCACCATTTCCGACATGGGCCCCCTGCTGCTGGCCCGCCTGCTCAACCTCAACGACACCCAGAGCGGGGTGCTGCAGCTGGTGTTCAAGATCGCCGACGACCAGGGCCTGATGCTGCTGGACCTGAAGGACCTGCGGGCCATGGTGCAGCACGTGGGCGAGCACGCCAAGGAATTCACCAGCGAGTACGGCAACGTCTCCGCCGCCTCCATCGGCGCCATCCAGCGCGCCCTCCTGACCCTGGGCGAACAGGGCGGCGACAGCTTCTTCGGCGAGCCCATGCTGGACATCGCCGATCTCATGCAGACCGACAATGGCAAGGGCGTGGTGAACATCCTGGCGGCGGACAAGCTGATGGGCGCGCCTCGCCTCTATGCCACCTTCCTGCTATGGCTGCTGGCCGAACTGTTCGAGCACCTGCCGGAAGTGGGGGACCTGGAAAAGCCCAAGCTGGTGTTCTTCTTCGACGAAGCCCACCTGCTCTTCAACGAAGCCCCGCCGGCCCTGCTGGAAAAGGTGGAGCAGGTGGTGCGCCTGATCCGCTCCAAGGGCGTCGGCGTGTACTTCGTCACCCAGAACCCCCTGGACATTCCCGACACCGTCCTCGGCCAGCTCGGCAACCGGGTGCAGCACGCCCTGCGCGCCTTCACCCCGCGGGACCAGAAGGCCGTCAAATCCGCCGCCCAGACCCTGCGCGCCAATCCGGCCTTCGACGCCGAGGCGGCCATCACCGAACTGGGTGTCGGCGAAGCCCTGGTCTCCTGCCTGGACGAAAAAGGCCGGCCCAATGTGGTGGAACGGGCCTTCATCCTGCCCCCCGCCTCCCGCATCGGCCCCTTGAGCGCTGAGGAGCGCCAGCAGGCCGTCCGCGATTCCGTGCTGTACGGCCACTATGAACAGGCAGTGGATCGGGAATCGGCCTACGAAATCCTCAAGGGCCGCACCGCACCGCCCGCCCAGGCCCAGCCGGCGCCGGCCTCCCCTGCCCCGCAAGCCAATGGCGGCGGCCTTTTCGGCGGCGTGCTGGGGGATGTGCTGGGCAGCGGCCAAAGCCCCCGCGGCCGCCAGAGCGACTCCGTCCTCACCACCGTCGCCAAGAGCGCCGCCCGCGCCATCGGCTCCCAGATCGGCCGGGAGATCATCCGCGGGGTGCTGGGGTCGATTCTTGGCGGCAGCGGCAGCCGGCGGCGTTAACCCGGCAGGAAGCGTTCCAGCAGGGCGTTGAGGAAGCGCCGGCCCCGCTCGGTCGGGGCGATGCAGTCCGGCCCTAGGGTCAGCAGCCCTTCCCGGGCCGCTTTTTCCAGCTCGCCCCGCACCAGAAGCAGGGGCAGGCCGGTGCGCTGCTCGAAGAGGGCCGGATCGAAGCCCTGGTTGAGGCGCAGGGCGTTCATGAGGAATTCGAAGGGCAGCTCGTCCGCCCCCACGCCGTGCTGCTCCTGTACCGGCTGACCGGCAGCCACCTGCTCCAGGTACTGCTTGGGCTGTTTCCAGCGCATCTGGCGTTGCACCGAGAAGCCGCTGTGGTCCGGCAGGGTCAGCTTGCCATGGGCGCCGGCGCCGATGCCCAGGTAGTCGCCGAAGGTCCAGTAGTTGAGGTTGTGCCGGCACTGATAACCGGGCCGGGCGAAGGCCGAGGTTTCGTAATGCACATAGCCGGCGGCGGCCAGGCAGGCCTCGATGGCGTCCTGCATGTCGGCGCAGGTGTCGCCCTCGGGCAGCTGGGGCGGCCGGGCGGCAAAGAGGGTATTGGGCTCCAGGGTCAGCTGGTAGCAGGAAAGATGGGGTGGCGCAAAGGAGAGGGCCGTCTCCAGGTCTGCCATCGCTTCGGCCTGGGACTGCTGGGGCAGGCCGTACATCAGGTCCAGGTTGAAGCGCTCGAAGTGGGTTTTGGCCAGCTCGATGGCAGCCCTGGCCTCGGCGCTGTCGTGGATGCGCCCCAGGGCCTCAAGGTGCCGGTCGTTGAAGCTCTGGATGCCGAGGGACAGACGATTCACCCCGGCGGCCCGGAAGGCGGCGAACTTGCCCGCCTCGGCGGTGCCCGGGTTGGCCTCCAGGGTCACCTCCGCCTCGGGCAGCAGAGGCAGACGCATGCGCACCGCGTTCAGCAGTTCGTGCAGGGCCTCGCCGGAGAGCAGGCTGGGCGTGCCACCGCCGATGAAAATGGTGGATACCTTGCGTCCCCACACCGAGGGCAGGGCGCTCTCCAGGTCGGCGATAAGGGCCGCCACATAGGCCGCCTCGTCGTTTTCCGGACGGGCCTCATGGGAATTGAAATCGCAATAGGGGCACTTCCTCACGCACCAGGGCACGTGGATGTAGAGCGAGAGGGGCGGCGGACTGGTGAAGTGCAGGGGACTGCCGCCAGCGCGGGTGCTGCCGGCGACGACGATGGGAATGATGCGGGAGGAAGGATGGGAACGGGACGACACGAAAGAAAACCTTTCCGCCCGCAGGCGGCATGATGCGATGGCTGGACGAAGGCGCTTTGAGTCAGGCCGCCGCGGAGCGGCAAGACCGGAACACCCTGCCCTGGACCGCGGCAGCGCCGGAAGGTTTCCCGGAGCCGGCCGGGCTCACAGTTCCAGCTTGAGGCGTTCCAGCAGCCGGGCCATGGCCTGGCCACGATGGGAGAGACGGTTCTTCACCTCGGCGGAGAGTTCGGCCGCCGTCGCCTTCTCCGCCGGCACGTAGAACAGGGGGTCGTAGCCAAAGCCGCCCTCGCCCCGGTACTGGTCGATGATCTCGCCGTGCCACTCGCCCTCGGCCACCAGGGGCTGGGGGTCGTCGCCGTGGCGCACCAGCACCAGCAGGGAGACGAAGTGGGCACGGCGGTCGGCCACGCCCGTGAGGGCCGCCAGCAGCTTCTCGTTGTTGCGGGCATCGGACTTGGGCTCGCCGGCATAGCGGGCCGACTGCACTCCGGGAGCGCCGCCCAACGCCTTGACGCACAGGCCGGAGTCGTCGGCCAGGGCCGGCAGGCCGGTCAGCTGGGCCGCATGGCGGGCCTTGGCCAGGGCGTTTTCGAGGAAGGTGTGGTGGGGCTCCTCCGCCTCCGGCACCCCCAGCTCGCCCTGGGGAATGAGCTGGATGCCCAGGGGTGTCAGCAGGGCCGACAGTTCCTTGAGCTTCTTGGCATTGTTGGAGGCGAGGACAATCTTTTGCATGGGACTCAGTTGATCCGTTGGTAGGGAATGCGTTGCAGTTCCTTGGGCATGGTGTCGCTGCGGCCCAGCAGCACCAGGCCGATGCCGTCGAGCAGGGGCCGGGTGATGCTCCCCCCTTGCAACCGGTAGGCGGTTGGGCCGAAGTTGCCGGCATTGCGGCAGCGGAAGGTCAGGGCATCGTTGGCGAAGTCCGCCTGTACCGCCAGATGCAGCGGAATGGCATCCGGCAGCACATAGCGCACCCCGGGGCCGCCCTCCGGCAGCATCACCGGCTCTTCTCGCTGGATGCGCAGGTTCACCAGTTCCAGCTCCTTGCGCACGATGGCAGCCTGGTCTGCAGCGCAGACCGCGACCAGCGGCGCCGGCGCCCGGTAGCTCACCTGGAAAAGAATCTGCTCGTAGTAGCTGCGATCGAAGCGACTGGTGCTGCGGTAATCGACGAATCCGTCATGCCAGGCCAGCCCGTCGAAGCTGTTGCGCGCATCCAGCCGGTAGCTGCGGGGCAGCACCGGCTTCAGGGTGTTGGCGTGGCGGATGAGCTGGTTGAGGTAGTCGAAGACGGTCTTCAGGTCCTGGTGCAGGCGCTCGGTCAGTTCCAGCTGGCGACGCTGGGTCTCCGCATCATCCACGCTGCGGCAGGCCGCCGCCTGGGCCAGTTCGGCCAGCAGGTCCACCGCCGGCGCTTCGGACACAGCGGTTGCGTCGGCATTGCCGGCAACGGCAACAGGGGCGGCAGGCGGCAGCTGACGCCTGGCTTCGGGCTCGATGTCAGGATAGCGCTGCCCGGAAGAACGCAGACCGGTCACGGCGGGAGACTCCTCGACACCACCCAGGCGCTGATCGAAATCGGCGATGGACTGTTCCAGATCGTCGAGCAGGGCCTTGATCGGGTCGCGGGAGGTTTCCTGGGCCATGACGGGCTCCGAATCAATCCGCCAGGGCGGATTCCTGGGCGTGGATGAGCTGGCGGATGCCGGCTTCGGCCAGGTCCAGCAGCACATTCATCTGCTGCCGGGAGAAGGGCTCGCCTTCGGCCGTGCCCTGGACTTCCACCAGTCCGCCGCTGCCGGTCATGATCACGTTCATGTCGGTGTCGCAGTCGGAATCTTCCGGGTAGTCCAGGTCCAGCACCGGGGTGCCCTTGTAGATGCCGACGGAGATGGCGGCCACGTGTTCCTTGAGAGGGTTTTCGCTCAGCTTGCCGGCGGCCACCAGGGACTGGCAGGCGTCCCACAGGGCCACCCAGGCGCCGGTGATGGAGGCACAGCGGGTGCCGCCGTCGGCCTGCAGCACGTCGCAGTCCAGGGTGATCTGGCGCTCGCCCAGGGCCTTGAGATCGGTGACGGCGCGCAGGGAACGGCCGATGAGGCGCTGGATTTCCTGGGTGCGGCCGGTCTGCTTGCCCTTGGCCGCTTCCCGGGAACTGCGGGTGTGGGTGGAGCGGGGCAGCATGCCGTATTCGGCGGTGACCCAGCCCTGACCCTTGCCGCGCAGGAAGGGCGGCAGGTTTTCCTCGATGCTGGCGGTGCACAGCACCTTGGTGTCGCCCATTTCCACCAGCACCGAACCTTCGGCATGGCGGGTGAAACGGCGGGTGATGCGGACTTGGCGCAGCTGGTCGGCGGCACGTTGGCTGGGACGCATGGAACTTCCTTATTTGGAGAATTTCTGGATGGCGGCGCGGATTTCGTCGATGGCCTTTTCGATCTCGTCGTCAGAAAGATCGGTCTTGTAGGCCGGGTCCCGACCAAATTCGCCGAGCTTGGTGGTCACCGCGTCCAGGGGCATGGTCTGGGTCATCACCGTGCTGGAGGCCTCCTCGCTGTAGCTCTGCTCCCAGCGCACCGCCACCACGGAAAGATTGTCGCCGTAGGGGCCGGAGCGGATTTCCGCCTGGTTGAGCAGCATGGGCACGGCCTGCATCAGGTTGGCCCCCTTCAGGGAGGCGGCCATGACATCGGCCGGCAGCGGCCCCCACAGGCCGTCGGTGCACAGCACCAGGACATCCCCCACTTCCAGGGGGGTCTTGCGGGAGAACTCGATTTCCGGCGGGTTTTCGCCCCCCAGGCAGCTGTACACCTTGTTGCGGTCCGGGTGGGTGGCGGCCTGGGCCTCGCTGATGAGGCCCTCGTCCATCAGCAGGCGCACCCGGGAATGGTCCCGAGTCACCGCCAGCACCTTGCCGTCGCGCATGTGGTAGAGGCGGGAATCGCCGACGTGGGCCCAGTAGGCGATGTTGTCCTGGATCAGGCAGGCGACGCAGGTGGTGCGCGGCGAATCCTTCAGCCGGTGCTCCTGGGAATAGTCCAGGATGGCGTGGTGGGCATTGGTCATGCCCTTCTGCAGGAAGAGGAAGGGATCGGCGATCTCCGGCTGGGCATCCCGCTGGAAGGCCGAGGTCAGGGTCTGCACCGCGATCTGGGAGGCCACCTCGCCGTGGTAATGGCCGCCCATGCCGTCGGCCACCACCATCAGCACCGCCTCCCGCGAGTAGCAGTAGGCGATCCGGTCCTCGTTGTTCTGCCGCTTGCCGATGCGGCTTTCCTGGTAGATGGTGAATTTCATTTAGCAGTCATTCCCTTGATCTTGCCCACCAGATGGCCCAGCCATCCTTCCTTTTCCGCCGCCTTGCTGGCTCCCTGGGCCGGCATGTCCACCGCCTCGGTGAGGGCCTTCTGCAGGGCGAAGACGCTCTGGGGGCGGTACAGGTGGTTGAGGCACAGGCACCAGTCGATGGTCTCCAGCAGCTGGTCCGAATACTGGCCCTCCCAGCGCACCGAGGCCGGCTGCAGCTGGTCCTTCTCCATGCGCGCATCGGCCGCCTGGGGCGCCGCCCCGGCCAGACAGGAGTACATGGAGGCGCCCACCGAATAGATGTCGCTCCAGGGCCCCAGTTCGTCCCGCTTGAAGTAGTGCTCGGGGGAGGCGAAGCCCGGGGTGTACATGGGCTTCAGCATGGGGGTGTCGGAATGCAGGGTCTGGCGGGCGGCGCCGAAGTCGATCAGCACCGGCGTGTTGTCCGCCCGCAGGTAGATGTTGGACGGTTTCAGGTCCAGGTGCAGCAGCTTGTGGGTGTGCACTTCGCGCAGGCCGTTGAGCATGCGGGTGAACACGCCGCGGATGAATTTCTCATGGATGTGGCCGTGGTGCTTCTGGATGAATTCCTGCAGGGTGCGGCCCCGCTCGTATTCCATGACCATATAAACCGTGTCGTTGGCGCGGAAAAAATTCAGCACCTGGATCACGTTGGGATGGTTCAGCTTGGCCAGGGCCCGGCCTTCCTCGAAAAAGCATTTCATGCCGTAGCGGAAGGCAGAAAGATGCTCCTGGGAAATGACCGGCTTGGTCTGCCCCTCGGAGCGCAGGGCCAGGCTGGCCGGCAGGTATTCCTTGATGGCCACCGCCTTGCCGCTGGCATCGTGGGCCAGGTAAACAATGGAAAAACCGCCGACCGAAATCTGCTTTTCGATGCGGTAGTCTTCCAGTTGGAATCCGGCAGGGAGGGGGTGATTGGCTTGTGACGCCATGAAGTCCGAAGCTAAGATAGCGCCTCAGGCGCACTGCGCGCATTGTCAGGCTTTGCCAACGGACTGTAAAGAAGCCTCAAGAAGCCCCTCCCAGGCCCGCCGTCCGGGCCGGCACACCCCACACAGCAAGGAATTCCATGATCTACAGTATGACCGGCTATGCCGCCAAAACCCGGGAAGTGGCAGGCGGCTCCCTGCACCTGGAACTGCGCAGCGTCAATTCCCGCTTCCTCGACATCCATTTCCGCATCGTGGACGACCTGCGGGTGCTGGAGCCGGCCCTGCGCGAAGCCATCACCGCCAAGCTGGCCCGGGGCAAGGTGGAACTGCGCCTCAACCTGGTCGCCAGCCAGAGCCAGAACCGCCAACTGGCCATCAACGCCGACCTGCTGACCCAGTTGCAGGCCCTGGAAGGCCAAGTCCGCCAGACCCTGCCCAACGCCGCCGCCCTGTCGGTGGCCGAAGTGCTGCGCTGGCCCGGCATGCTGGGCGAGCCGGAGGTGGATACGGCCGCCCTGCACGCCGCCGTCCAGGCCACCCTGAAGGAAGCCCTGGAGGACTTCACCGCCAGCCGGGCCCGGGAAGGCGCCAAGCTGGCCGCCATGATCCAGGAGCGGGTGGACAAGATCCGCGCCACCGTGGCCGCCGTTGCCCCCCTCATTCCCCAGGCCCAGGCCGCCTACCAGGACAAGCTCAAGCAGCGTCTGGTGGAGGCCCTGGGCAGCGCCGACGACGAACGGGTACGCCAGGAAGTGGTGCTGTACGCCACCCGTATCGACGTGGACGAGGAACTGTCCCGCCTGCAGGCCCATCTCACCGAGGTGGAGCGCATCCTCAAGGCCGGCGGCAACGCCGGCAAGCGCCTCGACTTCCTCATGCAGGAACTGAACCGGGAGGCCAACACCCTGGGCTCCAAGTCGGTCCTCAGCGAAGTCTCCAAGGCCTCCATGGACCTGAAGCTGCTCATCGAGCAGATGCGCGAACAGATCCAGAACATCGAATAAGGAAAGGGACGCCAGCATGAGCGGCCATCTCTACATCGTCACCGCCCCCTCCGGCGCCGGCAAGACCACCCTGGTCCGCCTGCTGCTGCAGAACGACCCGGCCATCGGCCTCTCCGTCTCCCACACCACCCGGGCGCCCCGCACCGGGGAGGAGAACGGCCAGGCCTACCACTTCACCGACGTGGCCGATTTCCTGGCCCGGGTGGACCGGGGCGAATTCCTCGAATGGGCCGAGGTGCACGGCAACTACTACGGCACCTCGCGCACCTGGATCGAACAGCAGCTGACCTCCGGCCGCGACGTGCTGCTGGAGATCGACTGGCAGGGCGCCCAGCAGGTGCGCAAGGTGTTCGGCGACGCCATCGGCGTCTTCATCCTGCCGCCCTCCATGGAAGAACTGGCCCGCCGCCTGGCCGGCCGCGGCACCGACAGCGAGGACGTCATCGCCCGCCGTCTGGCCGCCGCCCGCGACGAGATGCGGCATGTGGGCGAATTCGACTATGTTATTATTAACAACGACCTGCAGACGGCCCTCAGCGACCTGCTGGCCGTGGTGCGCGCAACGCGCTTGAAGCTTCCCGTGCAGCAGGAACGCCACGCTTCGCTGTTCGCCTCGCTGCTCTAAATTTTCCGCTTTTTGATTGGATGGACCATGGCCCGCATTACCGTTGAAGACTGCCTGAAACAAATCCCCAACCGCTTCCAGATGACCCTGGCCGCCACCTACCGGGCCCGCCAGATCGCCAATGGTTCCACCCCCATGCAGGAACCGAGCAAGGACAAGCCCACCGTCATCGCCCTGCGCGAACTGGCTGCCGGCCAGATCGGCCTGGAAATCCTCAACCGCGGTCAGGCCTGACCCCGGGCCCGGGCGGGTAAGGTGAACCGGTATGGATACTGCAACCGACCCCGCCCCGGCCAAACCGTCTGCATCTTCCGCCGCGCCCTTCGCGCCGGCACCTGACCCGGCGGCGCCGCCGACCCCCTACCCGTTCAACGACGACCCGGCCTACCGGGTCTTCCTGGACAGCCTCGACTACCTGAAACCGGAAGAGATCGCCAAGATCAAGGAGGCCTTTGCCTTCGGCGAAGCCGCTCACCGGGGCCAGAAGCGCCTTTCCGGCGAACCCTACATCACCCACCCCCTGGCCGTGGCCGGGGCCATTGCCGAATGGCGGCTGGATTCTACCGCCATCATCGCCGCCCTCCTGCACGACACCATGGAGGACACGGGCATCTCCAAGGAGGAGCTGACCGAACGCTTCGGCAAGGGCGTGGCCGACCTGGTGGACGGCCTCTCCAAGCTCGACAAGATCGAGTTCTCCTCCTACCAGGAGGCCCAGGCGGAAAACTTCCGCAAGATGCTCCTGGCCATGGCCAAGGACCTGCGGGTCATCCTCATCAAGCTCACCGACCGTCTGCACAACATGCAGACCCTGGGCTGCATGCGTCCGGACAAGCGCCGCCGCATCGCCCTGGAGACCCTGGAGATATACGCCCCCATCGCCAACCGGCTGGGGCTGAACACGGTCTACCGGGAGCTGCAGGACCTCTCCTTCAAGCACACCCACCCGATGCGCTACCAGGTGCTGCTGAAGGCCGTCATGGCGGCCCGGGGCAACCGGCGCGAGGTGCTGTCGAAGATTCTCGACGGGGTCCAGAGCAAGATGCGGGACTCGGGCATCGAGGCCCAGGTCTTCGGCCGGGAGAAGAGCCTCTATTCCATCTACCGCAAGATGGTGGAAAAGCGCCTCTCCTTCTCCCAGGTGCTGGACATCTACGGCTTCCGCGTGGTGGTCAAGGACGTGCCCAGCTGCTACCTGGGCCTGGGCGCCCTGCACGCCCTGTACAAGCCCCTGCCGGGCAAGTTCAAGGACTACATCGCCATCCCCAAGGCCAACGGCTACCAGTCCCTGCACACCACTCTGATCGGCCCCTACGGCATGCCGGTGGAAGTGCAGCTGCGCACCGAGGAAATGCACCACATGGCCCAGGAGGGCGTGGCCTCCCACTGGCTGTACAAGGACACGGAGAAGAGCGCCGCCGAGCTGCAGTACCAGACCCACCGCTGGCTGCAGTCCCTGCTGGAGCTGCAGAGCACCGCCGGCGACTCGGCTGAGTTCTTCGAGCACGTCAAGATCGACCTCTTCCCCGACGAGGTCTATGTCTTCTCGCCCAAGGGCAAAATTTTCTCCCTGCCCAAGGGCGCCACCCCAGTGGACTTCGCCTACGCGGTGCACACGGACGTGGGCAACCGCTGCGTCGCCGCCAAGATCAACTACGAGCTGATGCCACTGCGCAGCGAGCTCAACAGCGGCGACCAGGTGGAAATCGTCACCGCCGCCCATGCCAATCCCAATCCGGCCTGGCTCTCGTATGTGAAGACCGGCCGCGCCCGCAGCAAGATCCGCCACTTCCTGAAGACCCGCCAGCACGAGGAATCCGCCGCCCTGGGCGAGCGCCTGCTCAACCAGGAACTGTTCGGCCTCGGCATCACCCCCTCGGAACTGCCGGACGCCAGCTGGGAAGCGGTGCTCAAGGAAGGGGGCAGCAAGTCCGTCAAGGAGGTGTACACCGACATCGGCCTGGGCAGGCGCCTGGCCGCCGTGGTGGCGCGCCGCCTGCTGGCCCACGAGGCGGCCCTGCCCAACGCGGAACCGGCACCCCACACCTCGGTGGTGATCCGCGGCACCGAGGGCATGGCCATCCAGCTGGCCCATTGCTGCCGCCCGATCCCGGGCGACCCCATCATCGGCTCCATCAAGAAGGGCCAGGGCCTGGTGGTGCATACCCATGACTGCGCCGTCATCCGCAAGTCCCGCAGTGCCGAACCCCAGCGCTGGATCGACGTGGAGTGGGAACCGGAACCGGGCAAGCTGTTCGACGTGGACATCCACGTCGCCGCCCGCAACGCCCGCGGCGTGCTGGCCAAGGTGGCCACCGAGATCGCCGAGTCCGGCTCCAACATCGAGAAGGTCTCCATGGCCCCCGATCCGGGCTTCTACACCACCCTCAACTTCACCGTGCAGGTGGCCAACCGGGCCCACCTGGCCCGGGTCCTGCGGGCCGTGCGCCTGATTCCCGAAGTGGTGCGCATCACCCGGGAACGCCAGGAGGAATAGGCCGGGTGCGTGTTCTCGTCCTCGGCGCCGGCGTCGTCGGCGTCACCAGTGCCTGGTTCCTGGCCGAGGCCGGCCACGAAGTCACGGTGGTGGACCGCCAGCCCGGCGCCGCCCTGGAAACCAGCTTCGCCAACGGCGGCCAGATTTCCGTCTGCCACGCCGAGCCCTGGGCCAATCCCCGGGCCCCCTTCAAGGCCCTGGAATGGCTGGGCAAGGAAGACGCCCCCCTGCTCTTCCGCCTGCGCTACGACCCGGCCCTCTTCGCCTGGAGCCTGCGCTTCCTCGCCAACTGCCCGCCCGGGGCCACCCGCCGCAACATCCGCGACATCATCGCCCTCGCCCTCTACAGCCGGCAGCGGCTGCAGGCCCTGCGCCAGGCCCTGCCCCTGGACTACGACCAGCGCTGCCAGGGCATCCTGCACATCTTCACCCAGGCCGCCGAGTTCGAGGCCGCCTGCCACGCCGCCGCCCTGATGCGGGAATTCGGGGTGGACCGGGAGCCGGTGGACGCCGCCCGCTGCGTCGCCATCGAGCCGGCCCTGGCCGCGGTGCAAGGGCGCCTGGCTGGTGGCGACTACACCCCCAGCGACGAATCCGGCGACGCCCACCGCTTCACCCAGCGCCTGGCCGAGGCCGCCGCCGCCCGGGGCGTGCAGTTCCGCTACAACTGCCCGGTGGAGAAGATTGCCAGCGCCGGCGGCCGGGTGGCCGGCGTCGTCGCCGGCGGCGACCTGCTCCTGGCCGACGCCTACGTGGTGGCCCTGGGCAGCTATTCCCCGGCCCTGCTCAAGCCCGCCGGGGTCAAGGCCTGCGTCTATCCGGGCAAGGGCTATTCCGCCACCATCGCCCTCTCCCCGGACAGCGTCGCCCCCAGCGTCAGCATCACCGACGACGAACGCAAGATCGTCATGTCCCGCCTCGGCAACCGCCTGCGGGTGGCCGGCACGGCGGAGTTCAACGGCCACAACCTGGACCTCACCCCGGTGCGCTGCGAGGCCCTGCTGCGGCGCGCCCTGGAACTGTTCCCCCAGCTGCGCCCCGACGGCGACCCGCTCTACTGGTGCGGCCTGCGCCCGGTGACGCCCTCCAACGTGCCCCTCATCGGTCGCACCCGCCTGTCCAACCTGTGGCTCAACACCGGCCACGGCACCCTGGGCTGGACCCTGTCCTGCGGCTCCGCCGCGGCCCTGGCGGACCTCATTTCCGGCCGCCGGCCGGAACCGGATTTCCCGTTCCTCGGAACGACAAAACAATAAACCCATAAAAACCACCACCCAAAGGAGACAACCCATGAGCACCGTGCTTTCCCACCTGGAGGACGGGGTCCTGACCCTGACCCTGAACCGCCCCGAGGCCCTCAACGCCCTCAACCTGGCCATGATCGAGGACCTGCGCGCCGCCACCGCCCGGGCCGAGCACGACGAGGCCGTCGGCGCCGTGGTCCTGCGCGGCGGCGAGCACTTCATGGCCGGTGGCGACCTCAAGTGGTTCCACAGCCAGCTGGCCCTGCCGCCGGCGGAACGCCAGGCCCTCTTCGAACAGACCATCGCCGCCGTGCACGCCACCACCCTGCAGGTGCGCCGCATGGGCAAACCCGTAGTGGCCTCGGTCAGCGGTGCCGCCGCCGGCTTCGGCCTGTCCCTGATGCTGGCCTGCGACCTGGCGGTGGCCGCCGACAACGCCTATTTCACCCTGGCCTACTGCCACATCGGCCTTTCCCCCGACGGCGGCGCCACCTGGTTCCTGCCCCGGGCCGTGGGGGCCAAGCGGGCCGCCGAGATCGCCCTGCTGGGGGACCGTTTCGATGCCGCCCAGGCCAGGGAGTGGGGCCTCATCAACCGGGTGGTGCCCGCCGCCGAGCTGGAGGCCGAGAGCGCCAAGCTGGCCCGCCGCCTGGCCGCCGGTCCGCGCCAGGCCCTGGCCCGCACCAAGGCCCTGCTGCAGGCTTCCAGCGGCAATTCCCTGCCGGAGCAGCTGTTCGCCGAACAGGGCAACTTCGCCGCCTGCTCCGTCCATCCCGACTTCGCCGAAGGTCTGGGCGCCTTCCTGGAAAAGCGCAAACCGGCCTTCGGCCAGAAGTGAGGCAGGGCGGGCCTCTCCGCCCGGCCTGCCCGGACAGCCAGATTCCATGCTGATCGACACCCACTGCCACCTGGACGCGGCGGAATTCGCCACTGACCGGGATGCCATCTTCAAGGATGGCGTCGCGGTTGGCGTCCAGGCCATGGTGGTGCCGGCAGTGGCTGCCGCCACTTTCGCCGAGGTGCGCGCCTGCTGCCTCGCCTATCCGGGCTGCGCGCCCGCCTACGGCATCCATCCCCTGTACACGCCGGCGGCCCGGGAGGAAGACCTCACCACCCTGCGCCGCTGGCTGGCCGAGGAGCGGGATGGCCCCCTGGCGCCGCTGGCGGTGGGCGAGATCGGCCTCGACCTGTACGTGCCCGAACTGCAGCAGGGCGAGGCCCTGGCGCGGCAGCAGCACTTCTTCGCCGAACAGCTGAAGCTTGCCGTGGAGTTCGACCTGCCGGTGATCCTCCACGTGCGCCGGGCCCTGGACCCCATTCTCAAGCAGCTGCGCCGCTACCGGCCCCGGGGCGGCATCGCCCATGCCTTCAACGGCAGCCGGCAGCAGGCCGACGAATTCATCAAGCTCGGCTTCAAGCTGGGCTTCGGCGGCGCCATGACCTTCAGCGGCTCCACCCGCATCCGGGAACTGGCCGCCACCCTGCCCCTGGAAGCCCTGGTCCTGGAAACGGACGCCCCCGACATTCCCCCGGCCTTTCTCACCGCGGAGAGCCCGGACCGGCGCAACAAGCCCGCCTACCTGCCCCGCTTCGCCGCTCTCCTGGCCGAGCTGCGGGGCATGCCGACCGCCGCGCTGATCGCCGCCACCGGCGCCAACGCCCGCGCCACCCTGCCCGGCCTGGTCGTACTGGCGAGCGCCGGCAGCGCCAACCCGACCACCACTCCACCGACTGCCTCGACATGATCGTCCGCGAACGCCCCAGCCTGCTCCGTCTCTTTTTCATCTGGCGCGGCTCGGTGGTGCCCCACGTGCTGCCCCAGATCGTCTTCACCACCAGCTTCGCCGTGCTCATCACCTGGGGCGCCCAGCACTTCGGCCACCTCTTCCCCGACTATTCCGCCGCCCCCTTCGCCCTGCTCGGCCTGGCCTTTTCCATCTTCCTCGGCTTTCGCAACAGCGCCTGCTACGACCGCTGGTGGGAAGCGCGCAAGCAGTGGGGCGGCCTCATCGTCGAACTGCGCTCCCTGGCCCGGGATAGCCTGGTGCTGGAGGCGGAACCCCGGCGCCTCCTGGTGCGCCGCAGCCTGGCCTTCGCCCACGCCCTGGCCGCCCGTCTGCGGGGCCGGGACGCAGTCCTGGAAGCCGCACCCTTCCTGCCTCCCGGCGAGGCCGAGCGCCTTGCCCAGAGCCGCAATCCGGCCGATGCCCTGCTGCGCCAGTGCGGCCACGACCTGGTCCAGGCCCGGCAACGGGACGGCCTCGGCGACATCGTCTACCAGGGTCTGACCCAGCGCCTGCACGCCCTCTCCGGCATCCAGGCCGCCTGCGAGCGCATCCGCTTCACCCCCCTGCCCTTCGCCTACACCCTGCTGCTGCACCGCACCGCCCACCTCTTCTGCCTGCTGCTGCCCTTCGGCCTGGCCCGTTCCGTCGGCTGGGCCACGCCCCTGCTGACGGCGGTGCTGGCCTACACCTTCTTCGGCCTGGACGCGCTGGGGGACGAACTGGAAGAGCCCTTCGGCACCCTGGAAAACGACCTGCCCCTGGATGCCATGGTGCGCATGCTGGAAGGAGACCTGGGCGAAGCCCTGGGCGAGACCGACCTGCCGCCCCTGCTGCAGCCCCAGGGCTACGTGCTGCTCTAGGCGGCGCTCACGGCCGATGCTGGTCCCGCCTCCGCCTGGGGGTAAAATCCGCCCCATGACCATCGATCCCAGCGCCCTCTCCCCTCTCGGCAAGGCCAGCGAGTACCGCTGCCATTACGCCCCGGAACTGCTCTTTCCCATCCCGCGCCAGCTGAAGCGGGACGAGATCGGCATCGACCCGGCCCGCCTGCCCTTCGTCGGCGAGGACCTGTGGAACGCCTACGAGATTTCCTGGCTCAATCCCCGGGGCAAGCCGGTGGTGGCCCTGGGCACCTTCCGCATCCCGGCGCAGACGCCCCACCTGATCGAATCCAAGTCCTTCAAGCTGTACCTGAATTCCTTCAACCAGAGCCCCTTCGCCGACGCGGAAACGGTGGCCGCCACCCTGGCCCGGGATCTTTCCGCCGCCGCCGGCGGCCAGGTGACGGTGCAGCTGGAGCCTCTGGCAGGGCAGCCGCGGCCCCGGGTGGATTACCCCTCGGGCATCCTGCTGGACGAGCTGGACATCGAGTGCGACCGCTACCAGCCGGCGCCGGAACTGCTGCAGGCCGATGCCGGCCGCTGCGTCGAGGAAACCCTCTATTCCCACCTGCTCAAGTCCAACTGCCTGGTCACCGGCCAACCCGACTGGGGCATGGTGGTGGTGCGCTACCGGGGCCCGGCCATCGACCGCGCCGCCCTGCTGCGCTACATCGTGTCCTTCCGCGGCCACAACGAGTTCCATGAGCAGTGCGTGGAGCGCATCTTCTGCGACATCAGCGCCCGCTGCGCGCCCCAGTCCCTGGCCGTGTATGCCCGCTACACCCGGCGCGGCGGCCTGGACATCAATCCCTTCCGCAGCAGCGGCGAGTTCCTGCCGCCCGACAACATCCGGGAAGTGCGGCAGTAGTTTTCCGTTGGGGGAAATGGGGGCGGCCGGCGCTGTGGCAGCGCCGGGCCGTCAGGACAGGCGCTGGCTGAGGAAGGCGCTGAAGTTGTCCGCCGGCAGGGGCTTGGCGAAGTAGTAGCCCTGGGCTTCGTCGCAGCCCAGCTCCTGCAGCAGGGCGAGGATTTCCGCCGTTTCCACCCCTTCGGCGATGGTCTTCAGTCCCAGGCTGCGGGCCAGCTGGATGATGGCCCGCACGATGGCGGCGTCGTCCGGATCGCTGCAGAGGTCGCGCACGAAGGACTGGTCCACCTTCAGCTTGTCCACGGCGAAGCGCTTCAGGTAGGAAAGGCTGGAATAGCCGGTGCCGAAGTCGTCGATGGACATCTGCACACCGATGGCGTTGAGGCGCTGCACCGTGCCCAGGATGTTCTCCGCATCCTGGATCAGGATCGATTCGGTCAGTTCCAGTTCCAGACAGCGGGAAGGCAGGGCGGAGGTGGCCAGGGCGCTGGCCACCGTACCCACCAGGTCGCCACGCATGAACTGTACGGCGGAAAGATTGACCGCCACCACCAGGGGCGGCAGGCCGGCCCGCTGCCAGGCGGCGGCCTGATGGCAGGCCATGCGGATCACCCATTCGCCGATGGGCACGATCAGGCCCGTGTCCTCGGCGATGCCGATGAAGCGGCCCGGGGCCAGCAGGCCCAGTTCCGGATGCTGCCAGCGGATCAGGGCCTCGGCACCGATCACTTCCTGGGTGCGCAAATCGATCTGGGGCTGGTAGTGCAGCACGAACTCGTTGCGCGCCAGGGCCAGGCGCAGGTCGTTACTCAGGCGCAGGCGCTCGCCCACGTCCTTGTCCATTTCCCGGTCGAAAAAGCGGTAGCCGTTGCGGCCGGCGCCCTTGGCCCGGTACATGGCCGTATCCGCCTTTTTCAGCAGGGTGTCGAAATCGCCGCCGTCGTCGGGGAAAAGGGAAACGCCGATGGAAACGGAGGTGGACAGGTCGTGGCCCTGGATTTCGAAGGGCGCCTGCATCTGCTCCACGATGCGGCTCACCAGGCTCTCCGCCAGCCGGGACTGCTCCAGGTCTTCCAGCAGGATGAGGAACTCGTCGCCACCCTGGCGGCTGACCGTGCTGCCGGCCGGCACCAGGGACTGCAGGCGCTGGCCGATGGCCTGCAGCAGCAGGTCGCCCAGGGTGTGGCCGAGGGAGTCGTTCACCGTCTTGAAATTGTCCAGATCGATATAGACCAGGCCCACCCGGGAGGACTGGTCCCGGGCCCGCTCCACCGCCCGCTCGAAACGTTCCCGCACCAGGATGCGGTTGGGCAGTTCGGTCAGGGGGTCGTGGTAGGCGAGGAACTGGATGCGCGCCTCCGCCGCCTGGCGCTCGGCCATCTCCAGGCTCAGGCGCAGGTAGGGATCGCGCACGCTGGAGACGAACACTGCCTTGTAGATCCAGAAATAGGCGATGACCTTGTAGGTGTGGCCGAGCAGCTGGAACACGTCATTGACGTTGGAGTACAGGGTGAAGCACAGCTCCGAGAGGATGGTGATGAGCACCGCGGTAAACAGGTTGGCGGCGTCGAAGGCGGGCTTGCCCTGGGTCTTCGGATAGAGGATCACCGCAGTGGCGCCGAGGATGGCGATGAGGCCGTATTCGGCGGCGATCTTGAGACCGGTGAGGCCCACCCCGGGCACGAACATGGTGGGCCAGAAATCCGGCAGGTAAAGCTCCGAGACGAACACCGCGGCGGTCACCAGCAGGGCCCACAGCATCAGCCGGTAGCGGTCCCGGGGGCGGGCCAGGGGCTGCCAGGGGCGCAGGGCGATGGTGAGCAGGGTCAGGGCCGCCACGTAGCGGGCCGCCAGCCAGAAGGTGATGGCCTTCTGGGGCGAGGAGGGCGTGACGAAGTCGGGCATGCCCCGGTAGGAGAGGGTATGGCCGAAATCCAGCAGGGCCACGGCGAGGAAGCCGCAGGCCAGGATCATCAGGTTGCCCGCCCGCTCCCGGCTGTAGGCATGCCAGGAGACGGCGAAGACCAGCACGGAGACGACGAAGGAGAAGCTCTCCATCACCGTGTGCAGGGTCAGGGGGAAGATGGTGTCGCTCTGTTTGAGGCCGCCCAGGGGCGGCAGCAGCCAGACCACGACGAAAAGCAGGGAAAGGACGATCACCAGGCCCCAAGGAATGGGGCTGTAGCGGGTCAGGGGAGCGGCCTCCGGGGGGGCGGCTGCGGGCGTCGAGAGAATGGGCAGGGGCCGGGACATGGGTGGGTGGGAAAACAAGCCTTCTGGGGAATCGGGGCTGTTACTCGAACCGCCGGCCTGCCGGCATGGGGCGGGCCTTGTTGTGGGTCATTCTCATTAACCCCGATGCGGCGGAAAACCGCACCAGGCAAAGCCCGATCAGGCTAACCGAAGCCCGGTGACTTTTCAAATCACCTACATCCTGCGGGGGCTTTTTTTCGCTTTTGATTCACATCATAAACCTGGGTTTCCGTAGGGGCATAGAGTGGTCGAACCTTGAGCCGGCCCTTCGAGCCGTGCCTGCCGATTGGGGGAATCATCCGTGAATATTTCCAGCATTCTGGTCAACGCCGGGCCGCAGCAGATCGCGGCCGTCGAGGCGGGTCTGGCGACCTTGGCGGGCGTGGAGGTCCACGCCGTCTCCGAAGAGGGCCGCATGATCGTCACCATCGAGAGCGACGGCGACCGGGAAACCACCCAAACCTACGAGGCGATACAGCAGCTGCCGGGCGTCATGTCCCTGGCCATGGTGTATCACCACTTCGAACCTGATCCCGAGAAGGAGTCCTGAGATGAACCTGACCCGTCGCGACTTTATCAAGAGCAGCGCCGTCGCCGCCGCCGCCAACGCCGCCGGCATGGCGGTGCCCGGCGTATCCGAAGCCCTGGCGCAGCAGCCGAAGAATGACGGCATCCGCTGGGACAAGGGCGTCTGCCGCTTCTGCGGCACCGGCTGCGGTGTCCTGGTGGGCACCAAGGACGGCCGCGTGGTGGCCACCCAGGGCGATCCGGAAGCGCCGGTGAACCGGGGCCTCAACTGCATCAAGGGTTACTTCCTCTCCAAGATCATGTACGGCAAGGACCGCCTGACCCAGCCCCTGCTGCGCATGAAGAACGGCCAGTACGACAAGAACGGCGACTTCACCCCCATTTCCTGGGACCAGGCCTACGACATCATGGCCGAGAAGTGCAAGGCCGCCCTCAAGGCCGGCGGCCCGCGCAACATCGCCATGTTCGGCTCCGGCCAGTGGACCATCTGGGAAGGCTACGCCGCCGCCAAGCTGTGGAAGGCCGGGTTCCGCTCCAACAACCTGGACCCCAACGCCCGCCACTGCATGGCTTCCGCCGTGGCCGGCTTCATGCGCACCTTCGGCATCGACGAGCCCATGGGCTGCTATGACGATGCGGAGCACGCCGACGTGTTCGCCCTGTGGGGCTCCAACATGGCGGAGATGCACCCCATCCTCTGGTCCCGCATCACCGACCGCCGCCTCAACGCCAAGCACGTCAAGATCCACGTGCTGTCCACCTTCACCCACCGCTCCTGCGAGCTGGCCGACAACGAGCTGATCTTCAAGCCCCAGTCCGACCTGGCCATCCTCAACTACATCGCCAACTACATCATCCAGAACGGCGCGGTGAACCAGGACTTCGTCAAGAACCACGTCAAGTTCAAGAAGGGCGTCACCGACATCGGCTACGGCCTGCGTCCCAACCACCCCCTGGAACAGGCCGCCGGCAACAACGGCTACCCGGGCCCGGACGGCAAGCCCAAGGGCGACCCCAACAAGGCCACCGACATCTCCTTCGACGAGTTCAAGGCCTTCGTCGCCGAATACACGCTGGACAAGACCCACGAGATTTCCGGCGTGCCGAAGGAGAACCTGGAAGCCCTGGCCAAGGCCTATGCCGATCCCAAGGTGAAGGTCGTCTCCTACTGGACCATGGGCTTCAACCAGCACACCCGGGGCACCTGGGTGAACAACATGATCTACAACGTGCACCTGCTGGTGGGCAAGATCTCCGAACCGGGCAACGGCCCCTTCTCCCTCACCGGCCAGCCTTCCGCCTGCGGCACGGCCCGGGAAGTGGGCACCTTCGCCCATCGCCTGCCCGCCGACATGGTGGTGGTCAATCCCAAGCACCGGGAAATCACCGAGAAGCTGTGGAAGCTGCCCGCCGGCACCATCCCCGACTGGGTGGGTCTGCACGCCGTGGCCCAGAGCCGCGCCCTGAAGGACGGCAAGGTGGCCTTCTTCTGGTCCACCACCACCAACAACATGCAGGCCGGCCCCAACATCAACGGCGAGGTCTACCCGGGCTGGCGCAATCCGGCCGCCTTCGTGGTGCACTCCGACGTCTATCCCACCGTCTCCGCCCTGGCTGCCGACCTGATCCTGCCCTCCGCCATGTGGATGGAGAAGGAAGGCGCCTACGGCAACGCCGAGCGCCGCACCCAGTTCTGGCGCCAGCAGGTCAAGCCCCAGGGCCAGGCCCGCTCCGACGTGCTGCAGTACGTGGAATTCTCCAAGCGCTTCAAGATGGAGGAAGTGTGGCCCGCCGAGCTGCTGGACAAGGCGCCCGAGTACAAGGGAAAAACCCTCTATGACGTGCTCTACGCCAACGGCGAAGTGAACAAGTACCCCGTCTCCGACCAGCTGAAGGGCTTCGAGAACGAGGAAGGCAAGGTCCTCGGCTTCTACCTGCAGAAGGGCCTGTTCGAGGAATACGCCGCCTTCGGCCGCGGCCATGGCCACGACCTGGCCGCCTTCGACACCTATCACAAGGCCCGCGGCCTGCGCTGGCCGGTGGTGGACAACAAGGAAACCCTGTGGCGCTTCCGCGAAGGCTACGACCCCTACGTCAAGGCCGGCGAGAAGGTGCGCTTCTACGGCTTCCCCGACGGCAAGGCGGTGGTCTTCGCCCTGCCCTACCAGCCTGCCGCCGAGCAGCCGGACAGCGAGTACGACCTGTGGCTCTGTACCGGCCGCGTGCTGGAGCACTGGCACACCGGCTCCATGACCCGGCGTGTGCCCGAGCTGTACAAGGCCATGCCCGACGCCTGGATCTACATGCATCCGGAAGACGCCAAGAAGCGCGGCCTGCAGCGCGGCGACACGGTCAAGGTGCAGTCCCGCCGCGGCGAGATTTCCACCCGGGTGGAAACCCGGGGCCGCAACAAGCCGCCCCTGGGCCTGGTCTTCGTGCCCTTCTTCGACGAGCACCGGCTGGTGAACAAGCTGACCCTGGACGCCACCTGCCCCATCTCGAAAGAGACGGACTTCAAGAAGTGCGCCTGCAAGGTGGTCAAGGCCTAAGCACCTACACAACCGGGTAAGGCATCAGGGAGGCCGGCGGGGCGGACGGTTAAGTCCGCCCCCAGTCGGTTCCCGCCGCCGGTCACGCCATGAGCGATCTTTCCAACTCCCCCCCTGCCAAGTCCGACAAGGCTGCGGCGGCCCGGCGCCAGTTCTTCGCCGACGCCGGCCGCATGGCCTGCGGCGTCGGCCTGCTGGGCCTCGGCCTGGGCTTCCATGCCAAGCAGGCCCGGGCCCTGCCGCCGGCGGCCCTGCGCCCGCCCGGCGCCGGCGCGGAGGAGGACTTTCTCGGTGCCTGCATCCGTTGCGGCCTGTGCGTGCGCGACTGTCCCTATGGCACCCTGTCCCTGGCCCGGCCGGAGCAGCCGGTCTCCACCGGCACGCCCTATTTCGTTGCCCGCCAGGTGCCCTGCGAGATGTGCGAGGACATCCCCTGCGTCAAGGCCTGCCCCACCGGCGCCCTGGACCACGGCCTCACCGACATCAACCAGGCCCGCATGGGCCTGGCGGTCCTGCTCGACCAGGAGACCTGCCTCAATTTCCTCGGCCTGCGCTGCGACGTCTGCTACCGGGTGTGCCCGGTGATCGACAAGGCCATCACCCTGGAGCTGCGGCCCAACACCCGCACCGGCCGCCACAGCATGTTCATTCCCACGGTGCATTCCGAGCACTGTACGGGCTGCGGCAAATGCGAGCGCTCCTGCGTCCTCGAAACCGCCGCCATCAAGGTCCTGCCCGTGCCCCTGGCCAAGGGCGAGCTGGGCCAGCACTACCGGGTCGGCTGGGAGGAAGAGAAGAAGGCCGGCCATTCCCTGGTGGACGACAAGGGCCTGGGCGACCTGCCGGACCGCATGCCTGAAGGCGCCCGTCTGGAGGGTCACTTCGACCCTGCCAGCCAGGGAGGCCCGTCCCTCGCCCCCGGCAAGCCGGCCACCCCGGGCAGCGGCGTCGATAGCCTGGCGCCGAGCATCCCCGGTGCCGACGCCCATGGACCGGGCGTTCCGGCCATACCCCAGAACATCCCCGGTGGCGGCTTGCCCAACCGGCTTTCCGACGAGGCGGCGCGATGAGCTTCCTCTCTCCCCGTTTCCCCGCCGCCCTGGCCGCCAAGGGCCGGCTCGGCGCCAACCGCTGGCTGCTGCTGCGGCGCCTGTCCCAGGTCGGCATCCTGGGCCTGTTCCTGCTCGGCCCCCTGGCCGGCCTGTGGCTGGTCAAGGGCAACCTCAGCTACAGCCTGACCCTGGACACCCTGCCCCTGGCCGATCCCCTGCTGGTGCTGCAGGTGCTGTTCTCCGGCCATCGCCCCGAGGGCCTGGCCCTGCTCGGCGCCGCCATCGTCCTCGCCTTCTACCTGCTGGTGGGCGGCCGGGTGTATTGCTCCTGGGTCTGCCCCATGAACCTGGTCACCGACCTGGCCGGCTGGCTGCGGGAGCGCCTCGGCCTCAAGGGCAGCGCCCACATCAGCCGCCGCAGCCGCTACTGGATCCTGGGGCTGACCCTGCTACTGCCCCTGGCCGGCGCCGGCCTGGCCTGGGAGCTGATCAATCCGGTATCCATGCTGCACCGGGGCCTCATCTTCGGCCTGGGCGCTGCCTGGACCGTGGTCCTCGCCATTTTCCTGCTGGACCTGCTGATCATGAGCCGGGGCTGGTGCGGCCACCTGTGTCCGGTGGGCGCCTTCTACGGCCTGCTCGGCCGCACCAGCCTGCTGCGGGTCAGCGCCCGCCGGCGCCAGGAGTGCGACGACTGCATGGACTGCTTCGCCGCCTGCCCCGAACCCCAGGTCATCCGCCCCGCCCTCAAGGGCGAGGCCAACGGCAGCGGCCCGGTCATCCTGGCCTCTGCCTGCACCAACTGCGGCCGCTGCATCGACGTTTGCGCCAAGGACGTCTTCGTCTTCGGCAGCCGCTTCAACCAGCACACCCAGTGCTGCGCCCCGGCCGGGGAGGCCGAAGGCCAGACAGACCATCGCAAGACCATCCATTGAGGAGCCGACCATGAACCGACTGCACAAACTGACCCTGGCCATCCTGGCCGCCTCCTTCGCCTGCCTGGCCCAGGCCGCCGATGCGCCCAAAACCATGCGCGGCGCCGACATTCCCGCCGGCGACCCGGCCCCCGAGGTGAAAGCCTACGCCGGCAAGAAGCCGGGCCTGCAACAGCCCATTGCCCGCACCTACAAGGAGCAGCCGCCGGTGATTCCCCACGCGGTGGACAACTTCGACGAGATCACCCTGGAAGAGAACCAGTGCCTGACCTGCCACGGTCCGGAAAAGTACAAGGAGAAGAAGGCCCCGAAGATCGGCGAGAGCCACTTCATCGACCGGGAAGGCAAGCAGCACGCCGAAGTCACCCACCTGCGCCACAACTGCGTGCAGTGCCACGTGCCCCAGGTGGATGCCCCGCCCCTGGTGGAAAACACCTTCGTCGGCAACATCGCCGCCAGCAAGGACGCCAAGGCCAAGAAGAAATAAGCAGACCGTTGCGCCTGCCGGCAGCAACGGCGATTGCCATCACTTCCGGGTCCGCCCGGTTACAGAGGGAAGCGGAGCACCTGCGGCGGCGGGGCTCCGCTTTTTTTTTCGCGCCCCATCGTGCCGGACAGGTGGCGTGAGGCGGCATCCTCCTCCGTCCGCCCGGGGCCGGTGTCCGCCCTGGAGCATCGCCCCGGGAGCCCGCCCGGGCTCCACCCCCGGATTCCGGCCCCGAGTACCGCTCGCCCCTCTCCCTGGGCGGCAGTCCGCTCTGTATAATTATGTATTTTTAATTCCACCGATTTCAGGAGCCTCTCCATGTCCCAGCGTCCCTTCAAAGTTCTCGGCATCCAGCAGATCGCCATCGGCGGCCCTTCCAAGGACAAGCTGAAGACCCTGTGGGTCGACATGCTGGGCCTGGAAGTCACCGGCAATTTCGTCTCCGAGCGGGAAAACGTGGACGAGGACATCTGCGCCATGGGCAAGGGCCCCTTCAAGGTCGAAGTGGACCTGATGCAGCCCCTGGACCCGGAAAAGAAGCCGGCGGTGCACACCACCCCCCTCAACCACGTGGGCCTGTGGATCGACGACCTGCCCAAGGCCGTGGAATGGCTGACGGCCAACGGCGTGCGCTTCGCCCCCGGCGGCATCCGCAAGGGTGCGGCCGGTTTCGACATCTGCTTCCTGCACCCCAAGGGCAACGAGGAATCCCCCATCGGCGGCGAAGGCGTGCTGATCGAACTGGTGCAGGCTCCCGCCGAAGTGGTGGACGCCTTCGCCAAGCTGGCCGGCTGAGCAGCGCCGCCCACAGGCTTCCGCAATGAAAAAGGCCGCCCGCGGGCGGCCTTTTGCACGTTCACGCTGCCCGCAACGTCCTACTGGCCCACCTGACGGAAGGTGTTGCGGCCGGCCCGCTTGGCTTCGTACATGGCCTCGTCGGCACGCCTGAGCAGGGTCTGGGCGTCCTCCCCGTCCTCCGGATAGAAGGCCAGGCCGGCGCTGGCGGAGACCAGCAGTTCCCGCCCCTCCAGCACCACCGGCCGGCTCATTTCCGCCACCACCTTGGCCGCCACCTGGCGCCCGTCCTCCACCGCCGCCAGATCCTCCAGCACCAGCACGAACTCGTCGCCGCCCAGGCGCGCCACCGTATCCACCGCCCGCACCGAGCGTTGCAGGCGGTCCGCCAGCACCACCAGCAACTGGTCGCCCACGGCATGACCATGCTCATCGTTGATCGGCTTGAAACCGTCCAGGTCGATCAGCAGCAGGGCCAGACGGGTGCCGTTGCGCCGCCCCACCGCCAGACCATGGCTGATGCGGTCGTCGAGCAGCAGACGGTTGGCCAGCCCGGTCAGGGGATCGTGCCGCGCCATGCGCTGCAACTGCTGCTCGTTGGCCAGCAGGCGATCGTTGGCGGCGGCCAGGTCCCGGGTCCGTTCCGCCACCCGGGCCTCCAGCAGTTGCTCATTGCTGCGCAGGGCGTTGACCAGGTCCTGCTTGCTGTGGAGAGCCTCGCCCTGGGCCAGTTCCCGGGCCAGGCGCTCGGCCTGGATGCGGTCGGCCAGGGCAAAGGAGAGCAGCAGCATCTCCAGGGCCGAACCGATCTGCATGCCGTAGGAAGTGAACAGGGTGGTGGGCAGCCAGCCCAGGTTGCGCAGGGCCATCATGCCCACCCCCACCAGCAGCAGGGACCAGGCCAGGAGGAAGTAGCGGGCCCCCGGGTGGCGCCGCAGCTGGGCATGGACGCCCACCGCCACGGCCACGGCGGAAAAGGCGGCACCCAGCAGGGAGGTGAGGATGGCGGCCCAGCGGTAAGGCAGCAGGGCCGGCCCCAGGGCGGCCACGGCAAAGCCGGCGGCCAGGGCCAGGATCAGCTTGTCGGCCCGGGGATTGCTGCGCCGGGTATTGAGGAAGAGGCGGGTAAAAATGGCACCGAAGAAGCCGGTGGCGGCAAAGCCCGAGGGCAGGGCCACATTGCCCCAGGCGGGGAAGGCCGGCCAGATGTATTCGTTGCCCAGGCCGTTGAGGGACAGCTGGCCCACCGCCATGCTCACGGCGAAGGCCACATAGACCAGATAGATGCGCTCCCGCAGGGCGAAGAAGAGCAGCAGGTTGTACAGGCCCAGGGCCAGCAGCATGCCGTAGTAGAGGGAGAAGCCGGCGTAGGCGTCCTGGTTGTGCAGGCGGAAGGCATCCGGCGTCCACAGGGTCAGGGGCAAAGTCAGGCTGCCCTCCGACTCGACCCGCAGATAGAGGGCGAGGGACTCGCCGGGTCCCAACTCCAGGGGCAGCACCAGATTGCGGTTGGGATAGGGGCGTTCGGCAAAGGGCAGGCGGTCCCCGGTTAACTGGTAGTCGACGCGGCCGTCGGCCCGGGGCAGGAACAGCTCCACCCGGTCAAGGGAGGGAAAGGCGATCTCCAGCAGCCACGGGCTGGAACGCTGCAGGCGGGACTCCAGGGGAATGCGCAGCCAGAAGGCGGAAGAGGAATAGCCGAAGTTCAATTCGCCCAGGGCATGGGCCGGCGCGAAGCGGCCTGCGGCGGCGGCCTGCCGCACGGCGGCCAGGTCGAGCTTGCCGCCCGGGTCTTCCAGCACTTCCACGTGGGGCACCAGGGCAAAGCTGCCGTCGTCCTGATCAAGCACCAGGGGATGGGCCCGGACGACGGCAGGCAGCAGGAGCAGGAAAAACAGGAGGGCCTGCCACAGCAAGGCCGGGCGGTCTCTGGGAGCCGAGGGGGAGTGGAACACGGATGTCTCCGCTTGTATTTATGCCCGCATTCTAACCACAGACGTCCCCGGGCAGAGGAGTAAAATGCCCCATCCACCGATCCTTCCGCCCCTGCCATGAGCGTTGCCCCGCCCTCCCCCTCCCAGCGTCAGGCCCGCAGCCGTTACCAGCGGGGCATGCTGGCCTGGCTGCAACAGCCGGGGGACCCGGCCGGGCTGCCGGAGATGCGGGCTGCGGTGCGCCACCTGGAAGCCGCCGCCGGCGGCGACTTCGCCCCCTTCTGGCACAGTGCCGAAGTGTTCCTACGCGCCATCTCCGACGGCACCCTGGCGGTGGATGCGGAATCCCGCCGCCTCTGCGCCCGCATCGACCTGCAGATGCGGGCCGCCCTGAATGGCAGCGAAGCCCCCGAGGGCGGCCTGGCCGAGGAACTGCAGCAGTGCATCCGCCAGGGGGCCGGCCAGCTGCCGCCGGTGACCGAACTGATTTCCCTGATGGCCAAGCCCGAGGCCCCGGACCTGGACGCTGAGGCGGTAGCCGCCTGGAGCGCCGCCGGCAACGCCGCCGTGGCCGCCTGGAACGGGCGCGGCAGCGGCGATCTGGCTCCCTTCCGGCGGGCCCTGATCGACCTCTGCGCCGCCGCCATGAGCCTCAACCTGCCGGAGACCCTGCACCTGGCCGAATCCCTGGCCGGCGTCGGCGACCTTCTCGACGCCCCGGAGGCGGCCGAGGACCCCTACCTGCGCGCCGCCATCGCCGCCGCCCTGGAACTGCTCGGCGACACCCGGGACCTGGGCCTGCCGATCTTCGCCGAACGGGTGGCCCACGTCGCCCAGCGCCTGGCGGAATGCCGGGAAAGCCAGCGTCCCGCCGTCTCGCCCACCCTGCTGCGCCTCTTTGCCGGCGAAATCGGCGAGCAGGCGGCCCTGATGCGGGAGGAACTGGCCTGCCTGGAACCGGATGGGGAAGCCCTGGCCGAATCGGCCCACTGCCTGGCAGACCACGCCGCCCACCTGGAACTGGACAGTGCCGAAGCCCTGGCCCAGGGTCTGGCGGCGGCCATCGTCCGGGCCCAGGCCGGCCACGGTTTCGACCACCCGGAAGTCCGCGAGGCCCTGGAAGCGGCCCTGGCCGAACTGGACACCATGGCCGACTTTCTCCTGGTGGCCCAACCCCTGCCCGAAGCCACGGACATCCTGGAAATCCTGGCCCAGGTCTGACGCGGCACCGCGTCTGCCGCCGCCGGCCTCCCTCCCTCGCCGTAATATCCATGTAAGCAACAGGGTATTTACTGGCCTTGCCGGCCCGCCGCCAGACGGCGCAGGCGGGCAGCCAGCCCAGGGAGAAAAAAATGAACCAGATGCCGCTAGTACCGCCCGGCAGGGACACCCTGCCCAGGATCGAACGCCTGCTGCGCCGCGAGCTGGCGCTGTTCTTCACCCTGTGCGCCCTCCTCGGCGCCTTCCTGGCCTACGGCGCCCTGCGCACCCTGGCCTCGCCCTCCGCCCCGCCCCATCCCGTGCTGCAAGCCCGGGCCGACGTCCGGCCATAAAAAAAGGGCCGGTAGAACCGGCCCTTGGGCAATCCTGCCGCCGTCACCTGAGGGCGACGGCGGGCGGGATGAGGCGGCAGCCGCCGCTTATTCGAACTCGATGATGATTTCGTCCACCGACAGGCTGGAGCCGGCGGTGACGGAGATCTTCTTCACCTTGCAGTCCTGTTCGGCCTTGAGGATGTTCTCCATCTTCATGGCTTCGATGACGGCCAGCTTCTCGCCGGCCTTCACCTCCTGACCGACGGCGACGGACACTTCGCGCAGCAGG
Organism: Azospira sp.; assembly: GCF_030247495.1. Classification (NCBI taxonomy): domain Bacteria; kingdom Pseudomonadati; phylum Pseudomonadota; class Betaproteobacteria; order Rhodocyclales; family Rhodocyclaceae; genus Azospira; species Azospira sp. Next base: position 146,876 of record NZ_JAOTRW010000009.1, read on the forward strand.
CCCGGCATGGGGGACAGCAGGAACTTGGAGAGGTCGGGAGCGGCCTTTTCCGGCATGAGGGCCAGCAGTTCGGCGGCACGGGCAGACATCACCATCATGTCGGCGCGAGTGCCCCAGTGGAACAGCTGGTAGGTCATGCGGTGGCGTTCCACCTGCAGGGTGAATTCCTCGCCGTTGCAGGTGCCGTTGAACAGGGACTGACCCTGGCGCCAGTCGGAGAGAAGCTCGTACTTCTCGCCGTTGTAGGTCACCAGATAGCCGCCCTCGATGGGCTTGGCCACCACGGGGTGACGTTCGCCGTTGCGGATCACCACCCACTCGTCGCCCACCTTGCGCTCGTGGCCCGGCAGCTGGCCGGAAACCTGGGCGGCGCGGTCGATGTAGCGGCGATGCACGAAGGCGGCGACGCCGATCAGCAGGGCCGGATCGTCGTGGGGCACCATGGAGGCGTCGAAGCCCTTCGGGTATTCCTTGGCGATGAAGCCGGTGTCGAAGATGCCGGACTGGAAGCGGGCGTGCTGCATCAGGGCGGCCTGGAACGGGATGTTCGAGGAGATGCCGCGGATGACGAAGCCGTTCAGGGCGTCACGCATGCGGGCGATGGCCTGCTCGCGGGAAGCGCCGTGCACGATCAGCTTGGCGATCATGGAGTCGTAGTACATGGAGATTTCGCCGCCGTCGTAGACGCCGGTATCCACACGCACCTGACCATCCACTTCGGCCGGCGGCTGGAACTTCACCAGGCGGCCGGTGGAGGGCAGGAAGCCGCGGAAGGGGTCTTCCGCGTTGATCCGGCACTCCATGGCCCAGCCGTTGATCTGCACGTCGGCCTGGGTCAGGGGCAGCTTCTCGCCGTAGGCGACGCGGATCATCTGTTCCACCAGGTCGAGGCCGGTGATCAGTTCGGTGACGGGGTGCTCCACCTGCAGACGGGTGTTCATCTCCAGGAAGTAGAACTCCTTGGTGGCGCCGGAGACCACGAACTCCACCGTACCGGCGGATTCGTAATTCACGGCCCGGGCCAGGGCCACGGCCTGCTCGCCCATGGCCTTGCGCATTTCCGGGTCGACGAAGGGGCTCGGCGCCTCTTCGATGACCTTCTGGTGCCGGCGCTGGATGGAGCAGTCGCGCTCGTTCAGGTACACGTAGTTGCCGTGGGAGTCGCCCAGCACCTGGATTTCGATGTGGCGGGGTTCCAGCACGTACTTCTCGATGAAGACGCGGTCGTCGCCGAAGGAGTTGCGGGCTTCGTTGACGCAGGAGGAGAAGCCTTCGTGGGCTTCGGCGTCGTTGTAGGCCACGCGCAGGCCCTTGCCGCCGCCGCCGGCGGAGGCCTTGATCATCACTGGGTAGCCGATCTTCTTGGCGATTTCCACGGCGGCGTCGGGGCCGTCGATGGCATCGTTGTAGCCGGGGATGGTGTTGACCTTGGCTTCGATGGCCAGCTTCTTGGACTCGATCTTGTCGCCCATCTTGGCGATGGAGTAGTGCTTGGGACCGATGAACTTGATGCCTTCCTCTTCCAGACGGCGGGAGAACTCGGCGTTCTCGGAGAGGAAGCCGTAGCCGGGGTGCACCGCCTCGGCGCCGGTCTGCTTGCAGGCGGCGATGATCTTGTCGGCGACCAGGTAGGATTCCTTGGAAGCGGCCGGGCCGATGCAGACGGCTTCGTCGGCCATCTCCACGAACAGGGCGTCCTTGTCAGCCTCGGAGTAAACGGCGACAGTCTTGATGCCCATCTTGCGGGCGGTCTTGATGACGCGGCAGGCGATTTCGCCGCGGTTGGCAATCAGGATTTTCTTAAACATGTTTTAGTCCTTCCCGTCGCTTACAGCGGAATGTTGCCGTGCTTGCGCCACGGGTTGTCGAGTTTCTTGTCACGCAGCATGGCCAAGGAACGGCAGATCCGCTTGCGGGTCTCGTTGGGCATGATGACGTCGTCGATGAAGCCACGGGCACCGGCCACGAAGGGGTTGGCGAACTTGGCCTTGTATTCGGCTTCGCGCTCGGCCAGCTTGGCGGGGTCGTTCTTCTCTTCGCGGAAGATGATTTCCACGGCGCCCTTGGGGCCCATCACGGCAATTTCGGCGCTGGGCCAGGCCAGGTTCACGTCGCCGCGCAGGTGCTTGGAGGACATCACGTCGTAGGCGCCACCGTAGGCCTTGCGGGTGATCAGGGTGACCTTCGGCACGGTGCATTCGGCGTAGGCGTAGAGCAGCTTGGCGCCGTGCTTGATGATGCCGCCGTATTCCTGGGAGGTGCCGGGCATGAAGCCGGGCACATCCACCAGGGTCACCACGGGGATGTTGAAGGCGTCGCAGAAGCGCACGAAGCGGGCAGCCTTGATGGAGGACTTGATGTCCAGGCAGCCGGCCAGCACCAGGGGCTGGTTGGCGACGATGCCGACGGGGTGGCCATCCATGCGGGCGAAGCCGGTGATGATGTTCTTGGCGTAGTCCGGCTGGATTTCGAAGAAGTCGCAATCATCAACCATCTTGATGATCAGTTCCTTCATGTCGTAGGGCTTGTTGGCGTTGTCCGGCACCAGGGTGTCGAGGGAGAAGTCCAGACGCTCGGCAGGATCGTTGGTCTTCTGCACCGGGGGCTTTTCCCGGTTGTTGGCGGGCAGGAAGTTCACCAGGCGACGCAGGTAGTTCAGGGCTTCCACGTCGTTCTCGAAGGCCAGGTCGGCCACACCGGACTTGGTGGTGTGGGTCACGGCGCCGCCCAGTTCCTCGGCGGTCACTTCTTCGTGGGTCACGGTCTTCACCACTTCGGGACCGGTGACGAACATGTAGGAGGAATCCTTCACCATGAAGATGAAGTCGGTCATGGCCGGGGAATACACGGCGCCGCCGGCACAGGGGCCCATGATCATGGAGATCTGGGGGATCACGCCGGAGGCCATGACGTTGCGCTGGAACACGTCGGCGTAGCCGCCCAGGGAGGCAACGCCTTCCTGAATACGGGCGCCGCCGGAGTCGTTCAGGCCGATCACGGGAGCGCCGACCTTCATGGCGTGGTCCATGACCTTGCAGATTTTCTCGGCGTGGGTCTCGGAGAGGGAGCCGCCGAAGACGGTGAAGTCCTGGGAGAAAACGAAGACCAGACGGCCGTTGATGGTGCCGTAGCCGGTGACGACGCCGTCACCCGGGTTCTTGGTCTCGGCCATGCCGAAGTCGGTGCAGCGGTGCTCCTTGAACATGTCCCATTCCTCGAAGGAATCGGGATCGAGCAGCAGCTCGAGGCGTTCGCGGGCGGTCAGCTTGCCCTTCTTGTGCTGGCTGTCGATGCGCTTCTGGCCACCGCCGAGGCGGGCGGCTTCGCGCTTTTTCTCCAGCTCGTGAATGATGTCGTGCATGTGGACTTCTCCCAATGGGTCGAAACAGGGTCGAAAGGTTTGAAACGTTATTCGGATGGCGAATCGGTTCGCAGGTCGCCCAACAGCTTGTAAGCCGCCGCGGCCGGCGTGGTGCGGCCCTGGGTCACCGCTTGGGTGAGCCCGGGCAGGTCCCGGCGCACCGCCGGGTGGTTACGGAAATACTGGCGCAGGCCGGAATCGATCAGGCTCCACATCCAGTCGATGGACTGGCGCTGGCGCCGGGCCTCGAACTCGCCGGTGGGCGTCAGGGCCTGGCGGTACTTTTCCACCTGGGCCCAGAAGTCGCCGATGCCTTCCTTGTGCAGGGCCGACAGGGTGATCACCGGCGGCGCCCAGTTGGGGCTGGCGTGGCGCAGCATGTGCAGGGCGTTGTTCCACTGGGCCCGCACCACCTGGGCGGCCCGGGGGTCGATGTCGGCCTTGTTGATGACCACCATGTCGGCGATCTCGACGATGCCTTTCTTGATGGCCTGCAGGTCGTCGCCGGCATTGGGCAGCTGCAGCAGGCAGAACATATCCACCATGCCGGCCACCGTGGTCTCGGACTGGCCGACGCCGACGGTCTCGACGATGATCACGTCGAAGCCGGCGGCCTCGCACAGCAGCATGGCTTCCCGGGTCTTTTCGGCGACGCCGCCCAGGCTGCCGGCGGAGGGGGACGGCCGGATGAAGGCCTCCTCGCGCTGGCACAGGGTTTCCATGCGGGTCTTGTCACCCAGGATGGAGCCGCCGGAGACGGAGGAGGAAGGATCCACCGCCAGCACGGCCAGGCGATGGCCCCGTTCGATCAGGTGGATGCCCAGGGCTTCGATGAAGGTGGACTTGCCGGCGCCGGGGACGCCGGAAATGCCGATGCGGATGGCCTTGCCCGTGTGGGGCAGAAGGGAGGCGAGCACCTGCTGGGCCCGCACCTGATGGTCGGCCCGGCTGGACTCGATCAGGGTGATGGCCTTGGCCAGGGCCCGGCGCTGACGCGCCAGGACCCCGTCCACCAGGGCCTGGTCGGCCCCGGCGAGGGAGTGCTGCCCCACCGTGGAGGCTTCCGACATCTGCATCGTCAAGGCTTAGCCGCGGGACTTGCGGATTTCTTCCAGAACGCGCTTGGCGGAATCTTCGATTCGGGTACCGGGGCCGAAGATAGCCTTGGCGCCTGCGGCGTAGAGGGTATCGTAATCCTGGGCGGGAATGACGCCGCCGGCGAAGACGATGATGTCGTCGGCGCCCTGTTCCTTGAGGGAGTTCACCAGGGCCGGCAGCAGGGTCTTGTGACCGGCGGCCAGGGAGGAAACGCCGATGGCGTGCACGTCGTTTTCCACGGCCTGGCGGGCGGCTTCTTCCGGGGTCTGGAAGAGGGGGCCCATGTCGATGTCGAAGCCCAGGTCGGCGAAGGCGGTGGCCACCACCTTGGCGCCACGGTCGTGGCCGTCTTGGCCCAGCTTGGCGATCATGATGCGGGGGCGACGGCCTTCTTCTTCGGCAAACTTGGCGATGTCGGCCTTGATGGATTCCCAGCTTTCCTGTCCTTCCACGACGCCTCCATAAACACCGGAAATGGTCTGGTTGTTGGCGCGGAAGCGGCCGAAGACCTTTTCCAGGGCATCGGACACTTCGCCCACGGTGGCGCGCAGGCGGATGGCCTTGACGCTCAGGTCCAGCAGGTTGCCCTCGCCGCTCTCGGCGCACTGGGTCAGGGCATCCAGGGCGGCCTGCACGGCGGCGCTGTCGCGGCTGGCGCGGATCTTCTTCAGGCGGGCGATCTGGGCTTCGCGCACGGCGTGGTTGTCGATGTCCAGAATGTCGATCTGGTCTTCCTTGGCCAGCTTGTACTTGTTCACGCCGACGATGACGTCCTTGCCGGAGTCGATGCGCGCCTGCTTGTCGGCGGCGCAGGTTTCCACCTGCATCTTGGCCCAGCCGGATTCCACGGCCTTGGTCATGCCGCCCATGGCTTCGATTTCCTGGATGATGCTCCAGGCCTTGTCGGCCATGTCCTGGGTCAGCTTTTCCATCATGTAGGAACCGGCCCAGGGGTCCACCACGTTACAGATGTGGGTTTCTTCCTGGATGATGAGCTGGGTGTTGCGGGCGATGCGGGCGGAGAATTCCGTCGGCAGGGCGATGGCCTCGTCCAGGGCGTTGGTGTGCAGGGACTGGGTGCCGCCGAAGACGGCCGCCATGGCCTCGATGGTGGTGCGCACCACGTTGTTGTACGGGTCCTGCTCGGTGAGGGACCAGCCGGAGGTCTGGCTGTGGGTCCGCAGCATGAGGGACTTGGCGCTCTTGGGATTGAACTGGCTCATGATGCGGTGCCACAGCATCCGGCCGGCGCGCATCTTGGCGATTTCCAGGTAGAAGTTCATGCCCACCGCCCAGAAGAAGGACAGACGGCCGGCGAAGGCGTCCACATCGAGGCCGGAGGCGATGCCGGTGCGCACGTACTCCATGCCGTCAGCCAGGGTGAAGGCCAGTTCGATGGCCTGGTTGGCCCCGGCTTCCTGGATGTGATAACCCGAGATGGAAATCGAGTTGAACTTGGGCATGTGCTGCGCGGTGTAGCCGAAGATGTCGGAGATGATCTTCATCGACGGCTTGGGCGGATAGATATAGGTGTTGCGGACCATGAACTCCTTCAGGATGTCGTTCTGGATGGTGCCGGACAACTGTTCCTGGGAGACGCCCTGCTCTTCGGCGGCGACGATGTAGCCGGCCAGGATGGGCAGCACGGCGCCGTTCATGGTCATGGAAACGGAAATCTTGTCGAGGGGGATGCCGTCGAAGAGGATCTTCATGTCCTCGACGGAATCGATGGCCACGCCGGCCTTGCCGACGTCGCCCAGGACCCGGGGATTGTCCGAGTCGTAGCCGCGGTGGGTGGCCAGGTCGAAGGCCACGGAAACGCCCTGGCCGCCGGCTGCCAGAGCCTTGCGGTAGAAGGCGTTGGATTCTTCAGCGGTGGAGAAGCCCGCGTACTGGCGGATGGTCCACGGCCGCACGGCGTACATGGTGGCCTGGGGGCCGCGCAGATAGGGGGCGAAGCCGGGCAGGGTGTCGGCGTAGGGCAGATTCTCCACGTCCTTCTTGGTGTACAGGGGCTTGACGGTCAGGCCTTCCGGCGTGATCCAGTTGAGCGCATTGACGTCGCCGCCGGGAGCGGACTTGGCGGCGGCCTTGGCCCAGGCGTCCAGGTTGTCGGAATTGGGCAATTGGGGCTTGGATGCGTCGGCAGACATGTCAGACCTTTCTCGGTACACCCGCCGCATGCCAGAGGCGCTGCGACGGCTAGATTTTCGATTCTACGCCGCCCAAACAGGCGGCGGGGAAGGGCTTGCTAAGGGAGCGCCGGCAGCCATGAACCCGCTTCTCGGCCAGCTTGACATCCCGAACCCTGGATAATACTGTATCCATAATTATGAATGCAATACTTGCCAACTGGGCTATAATTGCGCCCTGCTTGCGGCTTGCGTAATGCTTGGCTTATTACGTAACGCATAGGGCAAAGACACCAGACTCTGCGTCCGGATTTTCTATATCCTGCTGAATTTCTGTCCCACCGATCGTTCATGAACGCCATCCGTATCGCCCAGCCCGCCCTCTACGAAGAAGTGGCCGAGCGCCTGCGTCAGCGCATCTTTTCCCATGAACTGCCACCCGGCACCTGGATCGACGAGCAGGCCCTGGCCGAAGACTACGGCATCTCCCGCACCCCCCTGCGCGAGGCCCTGAAGGTGCTGGCCTCCGAAGGCCTGGTGACCCTCAAGCCGCGCCGCGGCTGCTACGTCACCGAGCTGTCCGGGGGCGACATCCAGGAAATCTTCCCCATCATCGCCATGCTGGAAGGCCGTTGCGCCTTCGAGGCCACCCAGAAGGCCACCCCGGCCGACGTGGCCCGCCTGCAGGCGATCCAGGACATCCTGGAAAAGGCGGCAGCCACCGGCAACATTCCGGCCTACTTCGAGGCCAACCAGAATTTCCACCTGACCCTCTGGGAAATCGCCGGCAACCGCTGGCTGCTGCAGGTGATCCAGGATTTGCGCAAGGTCCTCAAGCTGACCCGCTACCAGTCCCTGTCCGTGGACGGCCGCCTGAAGAAGTCCATGGAAGAACACCGGGAACTGCTGGCCGCCATCACCGCCAAGGACCCGGACCTGGCCGAGAAGGTCATGAAGAGCCACCTCATCGCCGGCAGCGAAGCCATGGCCAAGGCCACCAGCCGCTGAACCGCACCCGCCGCACACCCCGGGGCTGCCTGTGCAGCCCCTGTTTTTTTCCACCCCGCCTTGAAAGAACCGCCATGTCCGGACGCATTCTCGTCTCCCGTGACGGCGACATCGCCACCGTCACCCTCTCCAACCCGGAGAAGCTCAACGCCGTTAACTACGCCATGTGGTGCGACCTGGCCGCCGCCATGGCCGAACTCTCGGCCGACTCCAGCCTGCGCTCCGTCGTCCTCGCCGGTGCCGGCGAAGCCTTCGCCGCCGGCGGCGACATCGAGGAATTCTTGGTCAAGCGCACCAACCTGGAACAGGCCCTGCACTACCACGATAAGGTGGGCGCTGCCCTGGATGCGGTGCGCGACTGCCCCCACCCCACCGTGGCCCTGATCCGGGGCGCCTGCATCGGCGGCGGCCTGGAGATCGCCGGCAACTGCGACCTGCGCATCGCCGGCGAAGGGGCCAAGTTCGGCGCCCCCATCAACAAGCTGGGCTTCTCCATGTATCCGGGCGAGATGTCCGGCCTGCTGGCCCTGGCCGGCCCCGCCGTGATGTCCGAGATCCTGCTGGAAGGGCGCATCCTCTCTGCCGCCGAGGCCTACGGCAAGGGACTGCTGACGCGGGTGGTGGCCGATGCCCAGCTGGAGGACGAAGTCACCGCCACCGCCCGCCGCATCGCCGCCGGCGCTCCCCTGGTGGCCCGCTGGCACAAGCAGTGGATGCGCCGCCTGGCTTCCGGCGCGCCCCTGACCCAGGAAGAAAAGGCCGCCTCCTTCGCCTTCCTCGACACCGCCGACTACAAGGAAGGCCTGGACGCCTTCCTGGCCAAGCGCAAGCCCGCCTTCAAGGGCTGCTGATCAATAAACTGCGCTGGCCGCCGGCAACGGCAAAAAGAAAAAGCCCCGGGAAACTCCCGGGGCTTTTTTATGGCGCTGACGCTGCAGCTGGCGCTTAGTGGTTGCTGGCGCCGGCGGCACCCAGACCGGTCTGGGCACGCACGTACTGGTCGTCGAAGGCTTCGATCTCGCGCTTGGCCTGGGCGCTGGTATCCAGCTTGGAGACCACGAAGGCGATGAGGAAAGCCAGGGGCATGGAGAACAGGGCCGGCTGGTCGTAGGGGAAGATGGCCTGGGCCTTGCCCAGCACGGTCACCCACACGGCCTTGGACAGCACCACGAAGACCACGGCAGCAGTCAGGCCGCAGATGGTGCCGGCAATGGCGCCCTTGGTGGTCAGACCCTTCCAGTACATGGAGAGGATCAGCACCGGGAAGTTGGCAGAAGCAGCGATGCCGAAAGCCAGGCCGACCATGAAGGCCAGGTTCTGCTTTTCGAACATGATGCCCAGGCCGATGGCAGCCAGACCGATGAAGATGGAGGCGATCTTGGACACCTTCAGCTCGGAACCGCCCTTGGGCTTGCCCTTGCAGATCACATTGGCGTAGATGTCGTGGGAGATGGCGGAAGCGCCGGCCAGAGCCAGGCCGGAAACCACGGCCAGGATGGTGGCGAAGGCCACGGCGGAAAGGAAGCCGAGGAAGATGTTGCCGCCGACGAACTTGGCCAGGTGCATGGCCACCATGTTGCCGCCGCCGATCATCTTGCCGCCGACGTTGCCGCCTTCGAAGAACTCGGGGTTGGTGCCGACCAGAACGATGGCGGACATACCCAGCAGCACCACCACCAGGAAGAAGAAGCCGATGAAGCCGGTGGCCACGAACACGGACTTGCGGGCCTGCTTGGCATCCGGCACGGTGAAGAAGCGCATCAGGATGTGGGGCAGGCCGGCGGTACCGAACATCAGGCCCAGGGACAGGGACACCGCATTAACCGGATCGGCCAGCAGGGAACCCGGACCCATGATCTTGGTGCCGTCCTTGTGCACTTCGGTAGCCTTGGTGACCAGGGTTTCGAAATCGAAGCCGAAGTGGGACATGGCCAGCAGCATCATCAGGGTGCCGCCGCCAAGCAGCAGACAGGCCTTGATGATCTGCACCCAGGTGGTGGCGATCATGCCGCCGAAGGTCACATAGACCATCATCAGCACGCCCACCACGACCACGGCCACCTCATAGTCCAGGCCGAAGAGCAGCTTGATCAGCTGGCCGGCGCCGACCATCTGGGTGATCAGGTAGAACAGCACCACGGTCAGGGAGGAGATGGCAGCCACCGTCCGCACCTTGCTCTGATCGAGACGGTAGGAGGTGATGTCGGCAAAGGTGAAGCGGCCCAGGTTACGCAGGCGCTCGGCCATCAGGAACAGGATGATGGGCCAGCCGACGAAGAAGCCGACGATGTAGACGAAACCGTCATAGCCCTTGGCGAACACCATGGAGGTCAGACCCAGCAGGGTGGCGGCGGACATGTAGTCGCCGGCAATGGCCAGGCCGTTCTGGAAACCGGTGATGCCGCCGCCGGCAGTGTAGAAGTCGGCGGTGGACTTGGTGCGGTTGGCGGCCCAGTAGGTGATGCCCAGGGTGGACAGCACGAAGGCCACGAACATGGCGATGGCGGCCACGTTCAGGGGCTGCTTTTCAGCCTCGCCGACGGTGCCGGGACCGGCATAGGCGGCACCGGCGGCCAGCAGCAGGCCCAGCAGGGGCAGGAAGCGGGACAGGTTACGCATTATTGGGCCTCCTTGGTGGCTTCCTTGATCAGTTCGGCGTTGATTTCGTCGAACTTGCCGTTGGCGCGATGCACGTAGAGGCCGGTCATGACCCAGAACAGCAGCATCATCAGGGCGGCGATGGGCCAGCCGATGGTGGCGATACGGCCTTCGCCCAGGGGGGAGGCCAGCAGGGTGGGATTGAAGGCGACCACGGCCATGAAGCCGTAGTACAGGATCAGGACCACGGCAGACAGGGTCCAGGCGAAGCGGCTGCGGGTGGCAACCAGCTTGTCGAACTTCGGATTGTTGCGAATCCGTTCGTAGGCAGCGCTGCTCACGAGTGTTCTCCTCAGTTTGAGTATTTGTTTAGGTCGGCAGAAAAAGACCGACTCCCCCTCTACCCAGCCCTCCCGGCGGGTTTTCCCCAATGTGGGAAACCCGTATTGCGTCCGGGAACGGACATGGATTACGCAATGATATAACAGTTACGCAAATTTCCATACCCGCCCGTATGTCGCGGCGCAAAAACAAAAAAGGGCCCGCAGGCCCTTTCCATATGCATCAAGGTCGGCAAGCCGCCATCTACATGACGCCATGCAACATCTTGGCTGCCAGCAGCACCAGCACGCCGGCGAAAATCCGCTTCAGGGTCGCCACCGGCAGGCGATGGGCCAGACGCGCCCCCACCGGGGCCGCCACCACGCTGCCCGCCATCACCCACAGCAGGGCCGGCAGATAGACGTAACCAACGCTCCAGGCCGGCAGGCCGGCCTCGCCCCAGCCGTTCCAGACGTAGCCCAGGGTGCCGAAGAAGGCGATGGGCAGGCCGAGGGCCGCCGAAGTGCCGATGGCGTTGCGCACCGGCACGTTACACCAGGCCAGGTAAGGCACCGTCAGGGAGCCGCCGCCGATGGCCACCAGGGAAGAGAGGGCGCCGATGACCCCGCCCGCCAGCCCCAGGCCGGCCGGGCCGGGCAGTTCCCGGTGGGGTTTCGGCTTGAAGTTCAACGCCATCTGCAACGCCACGCAGGAAATGAAGCAGGCAAAGAACAGGGCCAGGCCCTGGGTGGAAATGCGGGCGGCGAGCTGGGTGCCCAGCACTGTCCCCACCAGCACCCCCGGAGTGAAGGAGCGCAGCGTGTCCCACATCACGGCGCCATGCTGGTGGTGGGTGCGCAGGCTGGAAATGGCGGTGAAGATGATGGTGGCCATGGAGGTGCCGAGGGCCAGATGCAGCATCTGCTCCGGCGGGAACTGCTGGCCGGCGAAGATCATGGCCAGCAGGGGCACCATCACGGCGCCGCCGCCGATGCCCAGGAGGCCGGCCATGAAACCGGCGAAGAGGCCCAGACCCACATAGGCCAGCCACCAGAAATCAAAAAGCATCGTTCAGCTCCATCAACTTGCGGGTAATGAATTGCCACTCTTCCGTCGTCACCGGGGTGATGGACAGGCGGCTGCCCTTTTGCAGCACTCCCATGGCCGCCAGGGCCGGATGGCAGCGCAGTTCGGTCAGGGGCACGAAGCGCCCGCGGGCGACGAAGGCCACATCCACGTTGAGCCAGCGGGGCTGCCCGGGCGAGGATTTGGCATCGAAATAGGGACTGGCCGGATCGAACTGGGTGGCATCGGCGTAGGCGGCGGACGCCACCTGACCCAGGCCGGCGATGCCCGGCACGGCACAGCCGGAATGGTAGAAGAGCACGCCGTCGCCCAGCTTCATGGCATCGCGCATGAAATTGCGGGCCTGGTAGTTGCGCACGCCGAACCAGGGCACCCGGCCGAGACGGGCCAGGTCGTCGATGGACACTTCGTCCGGCTCGGATTTCATCAGCCAGTAAGCCATGGGCGAACAGGGGAAAAGAGGGGCCACAAAAGGAAACAGCGCGGTGGATTGCTCGCACCGCGCTGCTGTATTAGGCCCCCGCCTGTGCCGTTAGGCCGGCATCCTGAACCTGAGTTCAGAGTGGTCGCTTGCCGTCCGCATCAGGTGCACCCGACGAAGGGCGCTCACAACAGCGGATGAGTGGTTCGCGGCCGATGCCAATTAGCATTGGTTCAAGGAATATATGGCCTTGACGAACACCGCAGGGGACAATCGGCGGAAACTTTTGCTGGTGCGGCCAAGAAGGCTTCAGAACAAGGGTTCCTGGCCTTGGAGGGCCGCGTCCAACTGTGTTTCCATGGCTCCGATTCTACGCTGAAAGTCAGAGCCGTCAACGGGGGTTTCAGGATTTTCTGCGGGGCTCTCCGCCTTCCCGGCGGAAAGCAGTTCGTGGGCGATATTCAGGGCCGCCATGACCGCCACGCGCTCGGCGGCGGCAGTTTTGCTCTTGGCTGCGATGTCCTGCATCTTGCGGTCCACATAGGCGACGGCAGCCAGCAGCGCTTCCTGTTCGCCGGGCGGGCAGGCCACCCGGTATTCGCGGCCGAGGATGGCCACGTCGATGAAATTGCCGCTCATGCCTTGCCCTCCTCCGGCAACTGCTCGGCCAGCGCCTCGAGGCGGGCACGGGCCGCCTCCATGCGCTCGACCAGACGCAGGCGCTCGTCTTCCGCGCTGGCCAGTCGGGCGCGCAGTTCCTGGTTCTCGGCCCGCAGGCTGTGGCAGAGGCTGACCACCTGCGCCACCTTGCCCTCGAGGGCATCCAATTGCTTAGTCATAGGCGCGAACTATAGAGGCCAAAAACACGCAAGGTCAAGGACTAAGACCATATTTTGAATGTGTTTTATGCCAAAGCGCCCAGGCGCCGGCCTCGCCATACAGGCAGGTATGGAGTACCATCCGCCCCCGTTGTTCCACCAGGGACAACGCTCCGCGTCAGGTGCCGCGGGAGGAGTCCTCCTCCGCGGTTAAACGGGAAACAGGTGCGCGCCGCCAGCAGCGGCGCAATGCCTGTGCTGCCCCCGCAACGGTAAGGAAGTGCGGGTCCATCACGACGCCACTGGGTCACCCCCGGGAAGGCGATGGATCAAGACTTCCGAGCCCGGATACCGGCCTGAACGGAATTCGCGGAAGCGTCGCGGGGAAGCGGCAAGACTGGTCTGTCCAAAAAGCACTCCTGATCCGAAGGTTCCCTGCCCGCGTCCAATTACCATCGGCGACGGTGCTGCGGGATGCGCATCGTTGCCATGCAGGAGTCACTCCCATGCGCCGTTCCCTGTTATCCACCGCCCTGACCGCTGCCTTTGCCCTGCCTGCGACCGCGGCCCTGGCGGAGGAAGCCTCGCTCCAGTCCGTCATCGTCACCGCCACCCGTTTCTCCGAGGCCGATTGCCGTACGGCAGCCAACATCAGCGTCATTTCCCGGGAAGACATCGAGAAGACGCCAGCCACCAATCTGACCGACCTGCTGGCGACCCGGGCCGGCATCAACGCCATGCCGATCTACGGCCCTCTGGGCCTGGACGCGACGGTGGACATGCGCGGCTTCGGCTCCACCGCCACCAGCAACACCCTGGTACTGCTGGACGGCCAGCGCATCAGCCCCACCGACATGGGAACCATCATCTGGTCCTCCATTCCCCTCACCGGCATTGAGCGCATCGAGGTGGTACGCGGCTCCGGCACGGTACTCTACGGCGACGGAGCCACCGGCGGCGTCATCAACATCATCACCGACAAGTCCGGCAAGCCCCGGGCCTCCATTACCGCCACCGCTGGCTCCTTCGGCTACCGAGGCCTGGACGGCAGCTTCGCCGGTGGCAATGAGCACCTCTACGGCAATCTGTTCGTGCGCAGTGCCAGCCTCGACGGCTACCGCCAGAACAGCCAGCAGGACCAGCAGGCTGCCAGCGGCCGCGTAGGCTTGAAGCTGGAGCGGGGCGAGGTCTTCTCAGATTTCGCCGTATACAAGGAATCCTCCGGACTCCCAGGCAATCTGCTGCAGGCGACCTACGAAAACGATCCGCGTAACAGCCGCAAGCCCTACGACACCCAACGCCGTGACGGCTATCGTGTCCGCCCTGGTGTGGCCTATGCCCTCTCCGACAAGGTGGACCTGGAGACGGAAGTCAGCTTCGAACACCAGACCCTCAACACCGACCTCGTCTCTTCCAACTGGAAGAGCGAGCGCGTCCGCGACACCCTTTCCTTCACCCCGCGTCTGCGCATCAACCACGGCCTCGGGACACTGGGCAGCGAAACCACGGTGGGGGTGGATTACTACGACGCCAAGGTCACCTCCACCAACCAGAACGGCCCCAACCAGCGCGCCACCCAGAAAAGCAGCGCCTTCTACCTGCAGAACCTGACCAACCTCACCTCCGCCCTCAGCCTGACCCTGGGCGCCCGCCAGCAGCGCATGAAGCAGAGCGCCTACCAGGATGCCTATCCGGCCTGGTTTCAGCCCGGCATGGACGGCAGTGCCAGCCGCACCCGTTCCGCCTACGACCTGGGCCTGACCTACGGCAGCGGCGCCTGGCAGTTCTTCGGCAAGACCGGCACCACCTTCCGCTTCGCCAACCTGGACGAGCTCTTCGGCTACGACAACCTGGCCTTCCGTCCGGTGTTCGCCGGCGACCTCAAGCCCCAGCACGGCCGCACCAACGAAATCGGCGCCCGCGTTGCCCAAGGCTCCTGGTCGGCCCGAGCCGCCCTCTTCCGCACCACCCTGAGCGATGAAATCGGTTACGACGCCAGCGCCGGTGCCAACGTCAACCTGGACCCCACCCGCCGCCAGGGCCTGGAAACCGAGGCCGACTGGAAGCTGAGTTCCAGCGTCAGCGCCAAGGTCAGCTACACCTATCTGGATGCCACCTTCCGCAGCGGCACCTATGCCGGCAAGCGGGTGCCCCTGGCCCCGACACACCAGGGCAGCGTCCTGCTCACCTGGGACGGCGGCAGCATCGGCCAGTACGGGGTCCTCACCCGCATGGTCGGCAAACGGGCCTACGGCAGCGATTTCGACAACAGCCACGGCGACCTGGCCGGCTACGCCACCCTGGACCTGCAGGCTTCATGGAACTTCAAGCCCTGGACCCTGAAGGCTCAGATCGCCAATGCCCTGGACCACAAGCATGCTGCGTTTGCCGGCTATTCCAGCACGGCCGGTCACTACTATTACCCGACCGACGGGCGCGCCCTGTTCGTCTCCGGGCGTTACGATTTCTGACCGACTGTTCTGCCTGACCAACCATGCCCTCCCGCCGTCGTGCCCTGATCGTCATTGCCCTGCTGGTGCTGCTGGCCGGGGTGAGTCTGGTCGTGGCCCTGGCGGTGGGCAGCATCAGCATTCCCCCCGGCGCCGTCCTGCAGGGGCTGCTCGGCGATGCCGAGGCGCCGGGCTACGCGGTGGTGCATAACCTGCGCCTGCCCCGGGCCCTGGCCGCCTTTGCCTGCGGCGGGCTGCTGGCGGTGGCCGGCTGCCTGATGCAGGTGCTGCTGCGCAATCCCCTGGCCGATCCCTATGTGCTGGGCATCTCCGGCGGCGCCGGGGTCGGCGCCCTGGTGGCCATCCTGCTCGGGCTGTCCGCCTTCGGCATCAACGGCCTCGCCTTCAGCGGCGCCCTGGCCGCCACTTTCCTGGTCTTCGGCCTGGCCCACGGCGACGGCTCGTGGACCCAGACCCGCCTGCTGCTCACCGGGGTCATCGTCGCCGCCGGCTGCGGCGCCCTGGTGGCCCTGATGCTGTCCCTGGCGCCGGAGCACAAGCTGCACGGCATGCTCTACTGGCTGATGGGCGACCTCTCCCAGGCCACCGACGCCCGGCCGCCCCTGCTGGCCCTGGCGGCGGCCCTGCTGCTGGCCCTGCCCTTCGCCCGGGAACTCAACCTGCTGGCCCGGGGCCTGGCCACGGCCCAGGCCCTCGGCGTGGCCGTGGTGCGCCTGCGCCGGCTGGTCTATGTGGTGGCTTCCCTGGCCACCGCCACCGCCGTCACCACTGCCGGCTCCATCGGCTTCGTCGGCCTGGTGGTGCCCCATCTGGTGCGCCTGGCGGTGGGCAACGACCAGCGCCTGCTGCTGCCCGCCTCGGCCCTGGCCGGCGGCGCCCTGCTGGCCCTGGCCGACACCCTGGCCCGCACCGTAGCGGCGCCCCAGCAGCTGCCGGTGGGGGTGCTGACCGCCCTCATCGGCGTGCCCGTGTTCCTCTTCCTCCTCACCCGGGCGCCGCGATGACTGCCTTGCTGCAAGCCAGCCGACTCACCGTGCGCATCGGCGACCGGGAGGTCTGCCGCGACCTGGAACTGCAACTGCAGCCGGGGGAACGGCTGGCCATCCTGGGACGCAACGGGGCCGGCAAGTCCACCCTGCTGTCCACCCTGGCCGGCCTGCGTCCGGCCCAGGGCGGCGAGGTGCGCCTGCAGGGGCGCAGCTATGGGGAACTGGGGCCCCGGGCGGCGGCCCGGCAACGGGGCTGGATGGCCCAGACCCAGGCCGACGCCTTCGCTTCCAGCGTGCTGGAGACGGCCCTGGCCGGGCGCCATCCCCACCTGGGCCGCTGGGACTGGGAATCGGGCGCCGATGCGGAACTGGCCCGGGCCGCCCTGGCCCGGGTGGGGCTGGCCGGCATGGAACAGCGGGAGACGCCTTCCCTCTCCGGCGGCGAGCGCCAGCGCCTGGCCATCGCCACCCTGCTGACCCAGGCGCCGGACCTCTACCTGCTGGACGAGCCCCTGGCCCACCTGGACCTTTCCCACCAGATCACCGCCCTGGAACTGTTCGCCGGCCTGGCCCGGGAGCGGGGCGCCGGCGTGGTGATGGTGCTGCACGACCCGGGCCTGGCCGCCCGCTACTGCGACCGGGCCCTGCTGCTGCAGGGCGACGGCACCTGGGAGAGCGGCCCGGTGGCCGAGATCCTCACCGCCGCCCACCTCAGCCGCCTCTACGGCCATCCCCTGCGGGAGGTGGAGGACGGGGGCAGCCGCTGGTTCATCCCCTGCTGATTCCAGCCTTTTCTCCAGCCGCCTCTTTTCCCTTTTTCCCCGATTCCCGGAGTTCCCCATGAGCGACGAGCGCAACCAACGCCACAACAGCCGCATGGCCCGCAAGAAGGAAGTGGTCGACGCCAAGATCGCCCAGGCCAGCCAGGAGCGCGGCGTCCTGCTGGTGCATACCGGCAACGGCAAGGGCAAGAGTTCCGCCGCCTTCGGCGTCCTCGCCCGGGCCCTGGGCCACGGCCTCAGCGCCGCCGTCATCCAGCTGGTGAAGAGCCGCTCCGACACCGGCGAGGAAGGCTTTTTCCGGCAGCAGCCCCGGGTGCACTGGCACGTCATGGGCGAAGGCTTCACCTGGGAAACCCAGGACCGGGAGAAGGACCTGCGCGCCGCCCGGGCCGCCTGGGAGCAGGCCTGTGTCTACCTCGCCGACCCGGCCATCGACCTGGTGATCCTGGACGAGCTGACCTACGCCTTCAAGTATGGCTGGCTGGAGCTGGATGCGGTGCTGGCCGCCTTCGCCGCCCGCCCGCCGCACCAGCACGTCATCGTCACCGGCCGCGCCGCGCCGGAGGCCCTGGTGGCCGCCGCCGACACGGTCAGCGAAATGGGCATGGTCAAGCACGCCTTCCAGGCCGGCGTCGCCGCCATGCCCGGGATCGAGTTCTGAAGGGCCGCCGGCCTGACCGGCAATAGGCACGGGAATCCTGGCGACGACATGCCGCCGATGCCCGTCCCGCCTGCCTCCCAGGCCATCCCCCCAAAATCTCCACCGAGCCGCCGCCCATGACTTCCCTCGCCTGCCCCGCCCTCCTCGTCGCCGCCCCCGCCTCCGGCCAGGGCAAGACCACCGTGGTCGCCGCCCTGGCCCGGCTCCACGCGCGCCAGGGGCGCCGGGTCAAGGTCTTCAAGTGCGGCCCGGACTTCCTCGATCCCCAGATCCACCAGGTGGCCAGCGGCCAGCCCTGCGACAACATCGACTTCCGCATGGGCGGCGAGGCCGACGCCCGCTGGCGCCTGGCCCGGGCCGCGGCGGAGAACGACCTGATCCTGGTGGAAGGGGTGATGGGCCTCAATGACGGCGAACCCTCCGCCGCCGCCCTGGCCCGCCTGCTGGGCCTGCCCATCCTGCTGGTGCTGGACGCCTCCGCCATGGCCGGCAGCTTCGGCGCCGTCGCCTTCGGCCTCAAGCACTACCGGGAGGAACAGGGCGGTGGCGCCCCCATTGGCGCGGTGCTGGCCAACCGGGTCGGCAGCGCCTACCACGCCCAACTGTGCCGCGACACTCTGGATGAAGCCGACATCGCCTGGTACGGCCACCTGCCCCGGGACAACGACGCCGCCATGCCGGAGCGCCACCTGGGCCTGCTCCCCGCCGCCGAGATCGAGGACCTGAAACAGCGCCTGGACGCCATGGCCGACGCCCTCGCCGCCACCGCCGCGGCCCAGTTGCCGCCGCCGGTACACTTCGCCCCGGCCCCGCCGCCCGCCCTGCCCCGCCTGCTGGCGGGCAAGACCGTGGCGGTGGCCCGGGACGCCGCCTTCTGCTTCGCCTACCCGGCCAACCTGGAATGCCTGGAGAACCTGGGCGCCCGCCTCGTCCATTTCTCGCCCCTGGCCGACGCCGCCCTGCCCCCCTGCGACGCCCTGTGGCTGCCCGGCGGCTACCCGGAACTGCACGGTGCCGCCATCGCCGCCAACCGCTCCATGGCTGCCGCCCTGCAGGCCCACGCGGCCGCCGGCAAGCCCCTGCTGGCCGAATGCGGCGGCATGATGAGCCTGTTCGCAACCCTGGTCTCGGTGACGGGGGAAAGCACGGCCGGCTTCGGTCTGCTGCCCGGCGAGAGCCGCATGCAGAAAAAGCTGGCCGCCCTGGGCCTGATGGCCGCCGAACTGCCGGAAGGCCGCCTGCCCGGCCACAGCTTCCACTACTCCACCAGCAGCACGCCCCTGGAACCCCTGGTACGGGCGCTCAAGCTCACCGGCAACACGCCCGGGGAGCCCATCTACCGGGTCGGCCGCCTCACCGCCTCCTACGTGCACTTCTACTTCCCCGCCAACCCGGAGGCGGTGGCCCGGCTACTGGGGGCCTGAGAGCGTCATGCTGGTCCGTCTGCTGCGACACCTCCTGGGCCGGCGCCGGCCGACCCCGCCGACCAGCCCGGAGGAACGGGCACGGCGGCTGATCTCCGCCATCGATGCCGGCGGCATTCCCCTCAACCCCATCGCCCTCAACCGGCTGGCCCGGGAACTGGGTCTGGAAGTCTCCCGCCAGGCCCGACCGGAAGATACGGTGGCCCGCATCCGCGCCCTGGTGGCCCGGCTTTAGCCCGGCGCCCGAGTCTGGCATCATTGCCCCCATGAAAAATCTGCCCTTCAGCTTCATCGTCATGGAGTTTCTCGGCCTGCTCTGCCTGGTGCCCGCCGTGGCCAGCCTGGCCGGATTCGGCGCCCTCCTGCATCCCATCCTGGCCGACAGCGGCGCCGGCATCGCCGCCCTGGTGACGGCCGTCTCCCTCATCATTTCGGGCTTCTTTCCCTTCGTCCTGCGTCGCCTCATGGTGCAGGAAGAGGAGCAGGACGCCGCCAACCACCGCGGCGGCTGAACCCTGAGGCCTAGGCGGCCCCTGGGGCGGCCGGCTCCAGGGGCAGGCTGACGCGGAAGGTGGAACCCTGGCCCGGGGCGCTGCGCACTTCGATGCGGCCGCCGTGCTTCTTGACCACGATGTCGTAGGAGAGGGAAAGGCCCAGGCCCGTGCCCTTGCCCACCGGCTTGGTGGTGAAGAAGGGCTCGAAAATGCGCTTCTGCACTTCCGGCGTCATGCCCTTGCCGGTGTCCTGCACCTCCATCCACACCCCGTTTTCTTCCCGGCCCGAGCGCACGGTGATGGTGCCGTGCTCAGGAATGGCGTGGGCCGCGTTCACCAGCAGGTTCATGAACACTTGGTTGATCTGGGCCGGCATGCACTGCACCAGGGGAATGTCGCCGTACTCCCGCACCACCTCGGCCTTGTACTTGAGCTCGTTCCACACCACGTTGAGGGTGCTTTCCATGCCCTTGTTGAGATCCGCCGCCTGCAGCTCGGCCTCGTCCACGTGGGAGAAATCCTTGAGGTCCTTGACGATCTTGGTGACCCGGGCCAGACCCTCGTCGGACTCGGCCAGCAGGGCCGGCAGGTCGCTCTTCAGGTAGGCCAGGTCCGCCTCCTCCCGCACCTGCTGCAGGGCGGCGAAGGCCGGGCCGCTGTCCGGCAGGTGCTGCTCGTAGGTGTCGATGACCTTGAACAGCAGGGCGATGTCCTGCTTCAGGCTGCCCAGGTTGGAATGGACGAAGCCCACCGGATTGTTGATCTCGTGGGCCACCCCGGCCGCCAGCTGGCCGATGGCCGCCATCTTTTCCGACTGCAGCAATTGCTGCTGGGTGCTTTCCACCTTCTGCAGCAGCCGCGCCAGTTCGGCCTGCTCCGCCGCCAGGCGGACGTTGGCCGTCGACAGCTCCCGGGTGCGCTCCTCCACCTTGGCCTCCAGCTGCTGGTTCATGGCCGCCAGGTCCCGGTTCTGCTGGGACACCAGGTGGTAGAGGCGGCCCAGGGCGTCGAGCAGGGCGCTGGTGCTGTCGGCCACTTCGCCGCTCTCGGCGGCGAAGGCCTCGGCGGCGGACTGGCCGGCCTGGACCCGGGACATCTGGCGCGCCATGACCTGGTCCTCGCCCAGGATGTGCACCGTCAGCCAGGCGGCGAGAAAGCCGTGCACCGTCTCCGCCGGCTGGCTGAGGGAGGAACGGGCCTGCCACATGGACAGCAGCTGCTCGACGAACTGGCGGTGGTGCTGCACGTGGAGGTCCTGGTGGCGGATGTCCAGGCCCAGCTCCGTCATCAGCCGCTCTTCGTCGGCGAAATGCAGGTGGGCGTAGTCGGCCAGCTGCTTGAAAATCTGCTGCAGGGCCTCGTCGGTGCCCTCGCCCTCGGCCAGCAAAAGGTCGCCGACCCGGTTGACGATGTCCACCAGATGCCGGTGCTGGGCATCCACGCTGGGGATGCCGGTGACGAAACGCTCATCCCAGACAAAAGCTTCCATGACGCTCCCTGATCCCAGGACACGATTGCATGCCGATAGGGTACAGCGCCGGCCGCCGCCCTGCCACCCGGCAACACCCTAGTTCCCGGGCGGGGTGAAGCAGCAGGGTCAAACCTTCATCTCACTTCATGGCCGAGGGCAGGCGCAGCACCGAGCCGGCCACGGCAAATTCGCCCCAGCCCCGGTGGTGCAGGGTGCGGGGACGCTTGCGCGGTGCGGCCCAGGCGGCCACCACTTCGAGCACGAACAGGTTGTAGCGCGCCACCCAGCCCCGGTCGTGCACCACGCACTCCAGGCTGGCATAGCACTCGTCGATGAGGGGAGCGCCGACCCGGGAGGCGGGACTCGGCGTCAGGCCGGTGAGGCGGAACTTGTCGCGGCGGCGCCCGTGGCTGTTGCCGCAGGCCACCACCTGGGGCGCCAGGTCGGCGGTGGGAATGTTGAGCACGCACTCGCCGTTGGCCTCGAGCCAGGCGAAGCTGTCGTCCCGGCCGCTGACCAGGACGCCCACCAGGGGCGGCTCGAACTCCATCATCATGTGCCAGGAGAGGGTCATCACATTGGGCCGCCCGCCCCGGGGATCGGCGGTGGTGAGCAGCAGCACCGGGCCGGGTTCCAGCAGGCGGTAGGCTTCGGCGAGGGGAACGGACTGTTTTTTCATGACGGGCTCCGGCGGGCAGAACCCTTCCATCATAGCCAGCCCGGCGGCGACGGGCTCAGTAGAACCAGGAAATGCCCGCCGTCAGCCGCCGCGCGTCGGTGTCGCCGCCGCTGCCACCGATGGCCACGTCCGCCAGCAGGCCCTTGCCCACCACCCGGGCGACGCCCAGCAGCCAGTGGTCGATGCGTTCCCCCAGGGGGCTGCGCACGAAGCGCGCCTCCGCCGCCAGGCCCCAGCCGTGCAGGGGGCCGGCGTCCCACAGGCGGAACCAGTTCACGCCCCACTCGCGCCCCTGGTGGGGCTCGCCGGGACGCCGCCGGTCCTGGGAATAGCCGCTGCCGAAGGTGCCCAGGTCCGTGTCCAGGTTGAGGCTGAAGCCCCGGGTGTGGCTGTGGTGCTCCTGGTCCTGCAGGCGGTTGGCGCCGGCAAAGGCCGCCACGTGGAGCCCGTTCCAGGCCGGCAGGGCGTATTTGAGCAGCACCTCCCGGGAGGCGGCGCGGGAACCGCTGCCGTCGTCGAAGAGGGTGCGGGAACTGCCCTCCAGGCCGACCACGGCGCTGAAGCCGGCGCCCAGGCCGAAGGTGGCTTCCAGGGGCGTCACCGTGCGCCGCCGGGTGCCCCGCTCGGGCCGCAGCTCCCGGTCCACGCCGGCGGTGAGATGGCCTTCGCCCCACTCCACCCGGTCTGCCGGCTCGATGCCGAAGGCGCGGAAATGGAAGTCCGTCTCGGCATCCATTTCCGCCTCGGCCCGGGCGCCCCAGGCCAGGAACAGGGAGCACAGCAGCAGGAGCATGCGCATGGCGGCGACCTACCGGGCCGGACGGCGGTGGCGGGCCGTCTCCAGGTGTTCGCAGAGGCGGGCCGCCCCTTCCAGGATGCGCGGCGTGTGGCGCTGGATCAGCTCGGGCGGGACGAAGAAGAGGTTGTCCCGGGCCACGGCGGTGATCTGCTTCCAGCGCTTCCAGTCGTCCAGCCACTCGGGCCGGGAATCGCCCATGCCGCTGGCGATGATGGCCTCCGGATTGGCGGCCAGCACCGCTTCCTCGCTCACCTTGGGCGCCATCTGTTCCACCTGGCCGAAGACGTTGCTGCCGCCGCACAGGCTGATGACGTCGGAAATGATCTGCTGGCGGCCGACGGACATCAGGGGCTGTTTCCAGATCTGGTAGAAGGTGGGCACCCTGGGTTGCCCGGAATACTGCTTGCGGATTTCCGCCAGCCGCGCGCGGAAGCGGGCGACGGCGCCGTTGGCGACGGCACTGGTGCCGGCCAGCTGACCGAACTTCTCCAGCTGCTCGGCCACGTCCTCGATGCGGTTGGGCTGGGAGATGAAGACTGGGATGCCCAGGCTGCGCAGCTTGGCCACGTGGCCGGGGGCGTTGCCGCTTTCCCAGGCGATGATGAGATCGGGGCGCAGGGCCGCCACCGCCTCCAGGTCCAGGCGGGAGTAGCCGCCGACCCGGGCGATTTTCTTCGCCGCCTCCGGATAGTCGCTGTAGTCCACGGTGCCCACCACCTGCCCGCCGGCGCCGGCGGCGAAGAGGTTTTCCGTGACATGGGGCGCCAGGCTGACGATGCGCCGGGCCGGGGCCGGCAGCCGCAGGGTCGCCCCCGTGTCGTCCTTGAGCACGATGTCGGCGGCCTGGGCGGCGCCGCCGCAGAGGGCCAGGGACAGCAGCAGAACGGCTTTCATAGATCCTTCCTCAGTTCGTTGAGGGCGCCTTCCAGGCGGCGCCATTCGTCGTCGCTGCCGGGCAGGCCGAAGCGCAGGCTGGAGGAGCCGTCCACTTCCAGGAACAGGCGCACCAGGATGCCGCGGCGGGCCAGCTCGTCATACACCCAGTCGGCCCGGGGATGGGGCAGCCAGCGGAAGAGGCCGGTGCCGGTGCTGGCCCCCAGGCTGTCCTGCAGCAGGGTTTCCAGGCGCTCGGCGGCCACCTGCAGCTCCTGGCGCATGTCGGCCTGCCAGGCCCGGTCTTCCAGGGCGCAGCGGGCCACCCAGCGGGCCGGGCCGGCCACCGGCCAGGGGCCCAGGGTGTCGGCCAGGGCCTCCAGCAGTTCGGGCCGGCCGATGGCAAAGCCGACCCGGGCCCCGGCCAGGCCGAAGAACTTGCCCAGGGAACGCAGCACGATGATGTTGGGCGCCGCCTTGGTGCCGGCCAGGTCGGCCAGGGAATCCCGGGGATCGGCGTCGGCAAAGGCCTCGTCCACCACCAGCAGGCCGCCCCGCTTGGCCAGGGCCCGGGCGGCGGCGCGCAGGCGGCGGGCGGTGATGCGCTCGCCGGTGGGATTGTTGGGGTTCACCACCACCACCACGTTGTGCTCCTTGGCCACCTCTTCCAGCCGGGGCGGGGCGAAGGGGGTGACGGCCCATTCGGCCTTGACCCAGGCGGCCGCATGTTCGGCGTAGGACGGAGCCAGCACCGCCGCCCGGCCCGGCGGCAGCAGCTTGGGCAGGGTCTGGATGGCAGCCTGGGAACCGGCCAGGGCCAGCACGTGCTTGGCCCCGTAGTAATTGCGGGCGGCCGCCTCCAGGCCGTCCTCCTCTTCCGGCAGGCGCTGCCAGGCATTGATGGGAATGCCGGGAATGGGGTAGGCCCAGGGGTTGATTCCGGTGGACAGATCGAGCCAGTCCGCCAGGGGAATGCCCCACTGCCGGGCTGCCTGGCGCAGGCGGCCGCCGTGTTCAAGCATGGAAGACCTTTCCGAGAAGGAACTGCACCAGGGCGATGAGGGGCAGCAGGGCGACGATGGCTGCCAGCCACAGGACCAGGCCGCGTTGCACCAGATGGCTGGCCCGGTCGATGTCGAAGGCGGCGGCAGGACGGCCTTCGCCCAAAGGCGGGCGCTGTTCCTCCCGGCCGTGGTAGATGGCGGCGCCGCCCAAGAGGATGCCGAGGGAGCCGGCGCCGGCGGCCATCACCGGGCCGGCGTTGGGGCTCTCCCAGGTGGGGGCCTGGGCTTTCCAGCAGGCCAGGGCCTGGCGGGTGTTGCCGAGCCAGGCGTAGGTCAGGGCGGTGAGGCGGGCGGCGGGCCAGTTGAGCAGGTCGTCGAGGCGGGCGGCGGCCCAGCCGAAGTGCAGGAAGCGCTCGTTCTTGTAGCCCCACATGGCATCCAGGGTGTTGGCCAGGCGGAACAACAAAGCGCCGGGGCCGCCCAGCAGGGCGAACCAGAAGAGGGTGCCGAAGACGGCGTCGTTGCCGTTCTCCAGCACCGATTCGACGCAGGCCTTGGCCACCCCGGATTCGTCCAGGGCGGTGGTGTCGCGGCTGACCATGTAGCCCACCTTCTGGCGCGCCGTGGCCAGGTCGCCGCCGGCCAGGGGCACGGCCACGGCGTCGGCGTGTTCCTTCAGGCTGCGGGCGCCGAGGGCGAAGTAGAGCAGGCCGGCGTCGGCCAGGATGCCCAGCCAGGGCGTGGCGCTGGCCCAGGCGGCGAGCAGCACAGGCGGCAGCACGGCGAAGCTCCAGGCGAGCAGGCCGAAGATGCGCAGGGCGGAGCGGGAGGCAACGGCGGGCGGCGGCCGCAGGGCTTTTTCCAGCAGGTTGGCCAGGGCGCCGAAGGCCACCAGGGGATGGCCGCGACGCGGCTCCCCCAGCAGCCGGTCGAGACCGACGCCGAGAAGGGCGGCTAAGGGCAGGGCAAGCCAGCTGGGCATGGGATAATCCGTGGTTTCAATCAGACCCCGGGCGGGGGCCGCACAGAGCGGCCGGCCGACCGGGCAACAGTGCCGGCGCTGTTGCATCGTCCTGGCACGAAAGAGCGGATTTTAAATGAATAAGCCCACCCTCATGGTCCAGGGTTGCACCTCGGACGCGGGAAAAAGCACCGTGGTGGCGGCCCTGTGCCGTCTGCTGCACCGGCGCGGCGTACGCGTGGCGCCCTTCAAGTCCCAGAACATGGCCTTGAATTCCGCCGTCACCGTGGACGGCGGCGAGATCGGCCGGGCCCAGGCCCTGCAGGCCCTGGCGGCCGGCCTGGAGCCCCATACCGACTTCAATCCGGTGCTCCTGAAACCCAATACCGACACCGGCGCCCAGGTCATCATCCACGGCCAGGCGGTGGCCGACCTCAACGCCCGGGACTACCACGAGTACAAGCCCCGGGCCATGGCGGCGGTGCTGCAATCCTACGGCCGCCTCTGTGAGCAATACGAGGCGGTGCTGGTGGAAGGGGCCGGCAGCCCGGCGGAGATCAACCTGCGGGACCGGGACATCGCCAACATGGGCTTCGCCGAGGCGGTGGATTGCCCGGTGGTGCTGGTGGCCGACATCGACCGGGGCGGCGTCTTCGCCCATCTGGTGGGCACCCTGGCGCTGCTCTCGGAGAGCGAACAGCAGCGCACCGTGGGCTTTCTCATCAACCGCTTCCGCGGCGACATCAGCCTGCTGCAACCGGGACTGGACTGGCTGGAGGCCCGCACCGGCAAACCCGTTCTGGGGGTCCTGCCCTACCTGCACGGCCTGTACCTGGACGCGGAGGATGCCGTGGCGCGCACCAGCCTGGATGCGGGCCCCAGCCAGGGCCGCCGTCTCAGGGCCGTGGCGCCTGTCTATCCGCGCACCTCCAACCACAACGACCTGGACCCCCTGCGCCTGCATCCGGAAGTGGATTTCCGCTTCATCGGCCCCAACGAGGCGCCGCCCCAGGACGTGGACCTGATCGTCCTGCCCGGCTCCAAGAGCGTCCAGGCCGACCTGGCCTGGCTGCGCCAGCATGGCTGGGACACTGCCCTGCGCCGCCACCTGCGCTACGGCGGCAAGGTCATCGGCATCTGCGGCGGCCTGCAGATGCTGGGCCGCCGCCTGCACGACCCCCTCGGCCTGGAAGGCGCCCCCGGCTCCGCCGACGGCCTCGGCCTGCTGGACCTGGAAACCTCCCTGGCGGCGGAAAAGCAGCTGCGCAACGTGAGCGGCCGGCTGTGCCTGCCCGGGGACGCGGCCCTGGCCGGCTACGAAATCCATATGGGCGTCAGCCACGGCCCGGCCCTGGAGCGGCCCGCCGCCATCTTCGCCGACGGCCGCCCCGACGGCGCCCTGTCGGCGGACGGGCAGATCCTCGCCACCTACTGCCACGGCCTCTTCGACCAGCCCGAGGCCCTCGCCGCCCTGCTGGCCTGGGCCGGTGCCGACACGGGCTTCGCCCCGGCGCAGACGGTGGACCCGGTGGCCCGGCGCGAGGCGGACCTCAACCGTCTGGCCGACGCCACCGTTGCCGCCATCGACTGGGACAAGTGGCGCGCCGCCCTGCCCGGCCAGCCCTGGTAGCGCTGACGGGGTGGCTGCCGGCAGCGGCCGCCACCCCATCAGCGGCGACATTCCCGGCAGCGATTTTTCGCGCTTTTGCCGCCCGCCTCCCGAGGCAAAAATGCTGTGCCGCAACAAGCAGTTGTGGATAACCGCTCTTTGCGTCCATTGGGAAAAACCCGCATACTTCCGCTCTTTTATTTTTCACAGCAAGCCCGGGAGCCCGCGCGGCTCCCCAGGAGTTAAGTCATGGAAAAGGATCTGCGCGAAGCAGCGCTCGAATATCACCGCCTGCCGACCCCCGGCAAGATCGCCGTTCGCCCCACCAAGGGTCTGACCAACCAGCGGGACCTGGCCCTGGCCTACTCCCCCGGCGTGGCTTACGCCTGTGAGGAAATCGTCGCCAACCCCAACGCCGTGGACGAAATGACTTCCCGCGGCAACCTGGTGGGCGTGGTCACCAACGGCACCGCCGTGCTGGGCCTGGGCAACATCGGCCCCCTCGCCGCCAAGCCGGTGATGGAAGGCAAGGGCTGCCTGTTCAAGAAATTCGCCGGCATCGACGTTTTCGACATCGAAATCTCCGAGAACGACCCGGACAAGCTGATCGACATGATCGCCGCCCTGGAACCCACCCTGGGTGGTGTGAACCTGGAGGACATCAAGGCCCCCGAATGCTTCTACATCGAAGAGAAGCTGAAGGAACGCATGTCCATCCCCGTCTTCCACGACGACCAGCACGGCACCGCCATCATTTCCGCCGCCGCCATGCTCAATGGCCTCAAGGTCATCGGCAAGGACATCGCCAGCGTCAAGGTGGTCTGCTCCGGCGCCGGCGCCGCCGCCATCTCCTGCCTCAACCTGTGGTGCGAACTGGGCATCAAGCGCGAGAACGTCACCGTCTGCGACTCCAAGGGTGTCATCTACGTCGGCCGCGACGCCAAGATGGAAGCCACCAAGGCCCGCTACGCCCAGGAAACCAGCGCCCGCACTCTGGCCGATGCCATCGTCGGTGCCGACATCTTCCTCGGCCTCTCCGCCGCCGGCGTGCTGAAGGCCGAGATGGTCAAGCAGATGGCCAAGGACCCGCTGATCTTCGCCCTGGCCAACCCGACCCCGGAAATCATGCCGGAACTGGCCAAGGAAGTCCGTCCCGACGCCATCATCGCCACCGGCCGCTCCGACTACGCCAACCAGGTCAATAACGTCCTCTGTTTCCCCTTCATCTTCCGCGGCGCCCTGGATGTGGGTGCCAAGCGCATCACCGAGGAAATGAAGCTGGCCTGCGTCAAGGCCATCGCCGCCCTGGCCCAGGAAGAAGTCAGCGACGAAGTGGCCATGGCCTACCAGGGCCAGCAGCTGACCTTCGGCCCCGAGTACCTGATTCCCAAGCCCTTCGATCCCCGCCTCATCTCCATCATCGCCCCGGCCGTAGCCCGGGCCGCCATGGAATCCGGCGTCGCCACCCGTCCCATCGTGGACATGGACGCCTACCGGGACAAGCTGAAGGAATTCAACACCCACACCGGCGTCGGCATGCGCGCCGTCTTCTCCGCCGCCAAGCAGGGCGAAGCCAGCCGCGTCATCTACGCCGAAGGCGAGGACGAGCGCGTCCTGCGCGCCATCCAGGTGATCCTGGAAGAGCGCCTGGCCAAGCCCATCCTGGTGGGCCGCCCGGAAGTGATCGAAGCCCGGCTGCAGAAGATCGGCTCCAAGCTCAAGGCCGGCGAGCACTTCGAAGTGGTGAACCCCAACTACGACGAGCGCTACAAGGAATGCTGGAGCGCCTACCACCAGCTGATGAAGCGTCGCGGCGTCACCATCGACATCGCCAAGATGCGCCTGCGCTCCGACAACACCATCATCGGCGCCATGCTGGTCAAGCTCGGCTACGCCGACGCCCTGATCTGCGGCATGAGCGGTCGCTTCGCCCACCACCTGCGCCAGGTGGAAGAGGTGATCGGCAAGGCCGCCGGCCACAACACCCTGGCCGCCATGAACCACCTGCTGCTGCCCAACCGGGCCCTGTTCCTCTGCGACACCCACGTCAATGAGAACCCGGACGCCCAGCAGCTGGCCGACATCGCCGTGATGGCCGCCGAGACCGTGCGCAGCTTCGGCATCACCCCCAAGGTGGCCCTGCTCTCCCACTCCAACTTCGGCTCCTCCCAGTCCGCCTCCGCCCGCAAGATGTCCGAAGCCGCCGACATCGCCCGGGCCAAGGCCCCGGACCTAGAGATCGACGGCGAAATGCACGGCGACTCCGCCCTGTCCGAGGAAATCCGCCTGCAGTCCGATCCGGAATCCCCCCTCAAGGGCGAGGCCAACGTGCTGGTGATGCCCAACCTGGACGCCGCCAACATCTCCTACAACCTGCTGAAGATGACCGGCGGCGAAGGCGTCACCATCGGCCCCATCCTCATGGGTGTGGCCAAGCCGGTGCACGTGCTGACCGCCACCGCCACCGTGCGCCGCCTGGTGAACATGACGGCCCTGGCCGTGGTGGATGCCAAGAAGCAGCGCTGAGTCGCAACGGCCGGGCTAGCCCCGGCCAAAAAGAAAAGCCCCGCCGGCCGCAAGGCCCCGGGGCTTTTTTCTTGCCGCCCGGCACCGCCTGTAGCGGCCCTGGCGACCAGGAAGGCGGACTCGCCTACTGGATGATGAAGTTGGTGAACAGCACTTCCTTGACGCCGCTCTTGGGCGTCTCGTCGAGGAGTCTGTTGAGGACGTCGCGGATGCTTTCCGCCAGGGCCTTCTTGCCCTCCAGGGTCAGCAGCTGTTCCGGCTGCTCGGAGGAGAGCAGGATGATGAGCTTGTGCTGCACCTTGGGACGGATGGCCTTGAGAGTCCCATCCACCTCGGCGTGGGCCACTTCGAACACCATGTCCACCTGCAGGATGCGGCCGCTGCCGGCCAGATTGACGACGAAACGCAGGGGCTCCGCCGCCGCCCCGCCGCCGCCTTCATTGGCAAAGGCCGGCGCCGCCAGGAAGGCGAACAGGCACAACAGGACAGAGCAACTCCGCGCAATCATCTTCATGACTTCCCCTGGAGAGAAAACCTGCACCGGCTCAAGACAAAAAAATAGCCCCGGACGGGGCGCGCTGCGGACGGCTTGGCGCCACCGGAAAGGATGGTGCCCATGGGCAGGATTGAACTGCCGACCTCTCCCTTACCAAGGGAGTGCTCTGCCACTGAGCTACATGGGCCACACATTCGGGCCGCCAACGAGAAAACGGCAGCCCTGCAAAATAAAACGGCCCCCTAGCGGAGGCCGTTTTACCTGAATCTGGTGGGTTGTGAGTGGCTCGAACACTCGACCTACGGATTAAGAGTCCGCTGCTCTACCAACTGAGCTAACAACCCGAATGAGGGGCGCATTATAGCCGCCCTACTTCCGTTTGTACACCTCTTTTTTAAGAGGCTGGTGGGTCGGGCGAGATTCGAACTCGCGACCAACGGATTAAAAGTCCGCTGCTCTACCGACTGAGCTACCGACCCGCAAAAACGGAGCGCGAATTATAGGGGGCACCCCCTGGCCTGTCAAACCCGGGATTGATGCGGGCAAGCGGGCTATTCGCTGAGCATGCGCTGGTACTGCAGGCGCAGGGCCAGCCAGGCGCCGGCAATGATGGCCAGGGTGGTGATGAGGCTGCCCAGGGCCAGGGTGGAGATGCCGGAGAGGCCCTGGCCCACGGTGCAGCCGAGGGCGGTGACGCCGCCGAAGCCCATGAGGACGGCGCCGATGAGGTGGCTGGCCGTGTCTTCCGCATCGCGGAAGCCTTCCCAACGGAAGCTGCGGCGGGACAGGGCCACCAGGGCGGAACCGGCAACGACGCCGAGCACCGTGGCGATGCCCAGGGTCAGCCTGCGGCTGGCGTCGCTCCAGGTGGCGAACAGTTCCAGGGCATAGGCCGGCGGGGCGACGAAGGTGAGGGATTCCATGCGGCCGCTGTTGGTGCCGAGAAAGGCCGGCTGCAGGGTGTCGGGATGTTCGGCGACGAAGGCCAGATGGCCGCTGAGGAACCAGCCGCCCACCACGGCGGCGCCGATGGCCAGACCGCCGAGGATGTACTCGGCCTGGCGGAAGTCGGCGCGCAGCAGGGGCGCCGCCAGCAGCAGGCCGCCGACGCTGCCGGCCACCAGGGCCGACGCCGTGGCCGGCGGCAGGCCCAGGAGGGGCTGCAGCAGCCGGGGCAGGTCCTGGCCCGGGGCGGACAGATCCACGGCCAGGACATCCAGCAGGCCGACCCGCAGCAGGGCCGGCAGGCCCTTGAGGGTGGCCAGGGCGGTGAGGCCCATGACCAGGAACACCACCAGGGACTTGAGATTGCCGCCCCCCAGGCGCACCAGGGTCTTGGCGCCGCAGCCCGAGGCCAGCACCATGCCGATGCCGAACAGCAGGCCGCCCACCAGGTGGGACGCCCACAGCAGGCGGGGGGCGGTGTAGATGGAATTGGCCACGTCGATGAGGCCCGCCAGCTGCAGGCCGGCAGTACCCAGCACCGCCGTGCCCATGGCCAGCAGCCACATGCCCATGCGGTTCCAGTCCCCCATGTTCACGATGTCGGACACCGCGCCCATGGTGCAGAAGCAGGTGCGCTGAGCGACGGCGCCGAAGAGGCCGCCGAGGCCGGCGGCCAGCCACAGCAGGGGCGACAGATCGGGCAGGCTGTCCATCAGGCGCTACGGTAGGGCGTGGGATCGGCCAGGCCGGCGGCGCGGAAGCCTTCGGCCCGCAGGCGGCAGGAATCGCAGACGCCGCAGGCCCGGCCCTCGTCGTCGGCCTGGTAGCAGGAGACGGTGATGCCGTAATCGACACCGAGGGCGGTGCCGCGCTGGATGATCTGGGCCTTGGTGAGGTCGATCAGGGGCGCATGCACATGCAGCTCGGCCCCTTCCACCCCGGCCTTGGTGGCCAGATTGGCCATGCGTTCGAAGGCGGCGATGAATTCGGGGCGGCAGTCCGGGTAGCCGGAATAATCCACGGCATTCACACCGACGAATATGTCCTTGGCCCCCAGCACCTCGGCCCAGGCCAGGGCGAAGGAGAGCATGACGGTGTTGCGGGCCGGCACATAGGTGACGGGGATGCCGCCGGCCTGGACGCCCTCGACGGGCACGGCAATGGAACTGTCGGTGAGGGCGGAGCCGCCGAACTGGCCGATGTCCAGGCGCACCACGCGGTGCTCCTTGGCGCCGAGGGCGGCCGCCACCCGGGCGGCGGCCTGCAGCTCGGCCTTGTGGCGCTGGCCGTAGTCGAAGGACAGGCAATAGGGGGCAAAGCCTTCGCTCTTGGCGATGGCCAGGCAGGTGGCGGAGTCCAGGCCGCCGGAAAGCAGGACGATGGCAGGGCGAATGTCAGTCATAGGCGGGCAAATATACCGCGAGCAGGGGCCGGCATAAAGGCTGGCCCCCGGTCCGGCCGGTCTGGTGCCAAGTGCAACAAGAGGCCCCCCGGGGCTGTCGCGAAACCGACAGGACGGTGCCCCATGGCGCCGCCACGGCCCTGACGAGGCAGCAAAAACAAGCACTTTGGGGCAGTGCCGGGCACTGGCACCAAACCTGCTACTTAAGGCTCACAAAAGAAAAATTGTAGGAGAGCCGACATGAGCGCGTTGCAACAGAAGGTGGCCAGTGTCCTGGAAGAGCCGGGTTGCGCCACCAACCAGGCCAAGGGCGAGAAGGAACGCAAGGCGGGCTGCAAGAAGCAGCTCACTCCGGGCGCCGCTGCCGGCGGCTGTGCCTTCGACGGGGCCAAGATCGCCCTGCAGCCCATCGTGGACGTGGCCCATCTGGTACACGGCCCCATCGCCTGCGAAGGCAATTCCTGGGATTCGCGCCATACCCTCTCCTCCGGCTCCCATATCTACCGCACCGGCTTCACCACCGACATGAACGAGATGGACGTGGTGTACGGCGGCGAGAAGAAGCTCTATCGGGCCATCAAGGAAATCATCGACAAGTACGACCCGCCCGCCGTCTTCGTGTACCAGACCTGCCTGCCGGCCATGATCGGCGACGACATCGAGGCGGTGTGCAAGGCCGCCGCCGCCAAGTTCGGCAAGCCGGTGATCCCGGTGAATGCCCCCGGCTTCGTCGGCAGCAAGAACCTGGGCAACAAGCTGGGGGGCGAAGCCCTGCTGGACTACGTCATCGGCACCCGGGAGCCCGAGTACACCACCCCCTGCGACATCAACCTGATCGGCGAATACAACGTGGTGGGGGAGTTGTGGCAGGTGAAGCCCCTCTTCGACGAACTGGGCATCCGCATCCTCGCCACCATCTCCGGCGACGGCCGCTACAACGACATCGCCACGGCCCACAAGGCGAGGGCGGCCATCATGCTGTGCTCCCAGGCCCTCATCAACGTGGCGCGCAAGATGGAGGAGCGCTACGGCATTCCCTTCTTCGAGGGCAGCTTCTACGGCGTTTCCGACATGTCCGACGCCCTGCGCAAGATCAGCGCCCTGCTGGTGCGCCAGGGCGGCCCGGCGGATCTGCCGGAACGGGCCGAGGCCCTCATCGCCCGGGAGGAAGCCAAGGCCTGGGCCCGACTGGAGCCCTACAAGGCGCGCCTGAAGGGCAAGCGGGTGCTGCTGTTCACCGGCGGGGTGAAGTCCTGGTCCGTGGTCTCGGCCCTGCAGGAAGTGGGCATGGAAATCGTCGGCACCTCCATGCGCAAGACCACCGCCAACGACCGGGAGAAGGTGAAGGAGATCATGGGCACCGACGCCCACATGTTCGACGAGCTGCCGCCCCGGGAGATGTACCGGATGCTCAGGGACTCCCAGGCCGACGTGATGCTCTCCGGCGGCCGTTCCCAGTTCGTGGCGCTGAAGGCCAAGACCCCCTGGGTGGAGATCAACCAGGAGCGGCACCACGCCCTGGCCGGCTACGACGGCATCGTCAATCTGGTGGATGAAATCGACAAGGCCCTCTACAACCCGGTGTGGCAGCAGGTGCGCCAGCCGGCCCCCTGGGAGCGGCCCGACTGGGAACAGGACTTGGAAGAGTGGCAGTCCTGTAACCAGGAAGCACTTGAAGGCGAGGTGTGCCATGGCTGAGGTCAAGCACAGCAGGAAGGCCTGCGCCGTCAATCCGCTGAAAATGAGCCAGCCCATCGGCGCCGCCCTGGCCTTCCTCGGCATGGACCAGGCCCTGCCCCTGCTGCACGGCTCCCAGGGCTGCACCGCCTTCGGCCTGGTGCTCTTCGTCAAGCACTTCCGCGAGACCATTCCCCTGCAGACCACGGCCATGAACGAGGTCACTACCATCCTCGGCGGCCTGGAGAATGTGGAGCAGGCCCTGGTGAATATCCACAAGCGGGCCGCCCCGGCCCTGGTGGGCCTCATCTCCACCGGCATCACCGAGGCCAAGGGCGACGACGTGGACGGCTTCCTCCAGCTGATCCGGCAGAAGCACCCGGAACTGGCGGACATGGAGGTGGTGTTCGTCTCCACCCCGGACTTCGCCGGCGCCTTCCAGGACGGCTGGGGCAAGGCGGTGCTGCGCATGGTGGAGACCATCGCCAAACCGTCGAACGTGCGCCGCCCCTGGCAGGTGAACATCCTGCCCGGCTGCCACCTCACCCCCGGCGACATCGAGGAGGTGAAGGAGATGGTGGAAGCCTTCGGTCTCACCCCGGTGGTGCTGCCCGACCTCTCCGGCTCCATGGACGGCCACATTCCCGAGACCTTCCTGCCCACCACCCTGGGCGGCACCCGGCTCGACGAACTGCGCAGCATGGGCGAGTCGGCCTACACCCTGGTCATCGGCGAACAGGGCCGGGCGGCGGCGGCAAAGCTGAAGGACATCGCCGGCGTGCCCTACACCGTCTTCGACCGGCTCACCGGGCTGAAGCCCTGCGACGACTTCCTGGCCCTGCTCTCCCGCATCGCCAACACCGAGGTGCCGCCCCGCTTCAAGCGCCAGCGCAGCCAGCTGCTGGACGCCATGCTGGACGGCCACTTCCACTTCGGCAAGAAGAAGGTGGCGGTGGCCGCCGAGCCGGACCTGCTGTACGCCCTCACCACCTTCCTCACGGAAATGGGGGCGGAAATCCAGGTGGCCGTCACCAGCACCGAATCCCCGCTCCTCAACCGGGTACCGGCGGACGAAGTGCTGATCGGCGACCTGGAAGACTTCGAGCAGGGCGCCGTCGGCGCCGACCTGCTCATCACCCATGCCCACGGCCGCCAGGCGGCGGCGCGGCTGGGCATCCCCTTCTGCCGCTCCGGCCTGCCCACCTTCGACCGCCTCGGCGCGGCCCACAAGGTGAGCGTGGGCTACCGGGGCACCCGGAACCTGATTTTCGAGGTGGGCAATGTCTTCATTGAAAACCTGCACGAAGCCGTCCCCGACGATTTCCGGCCGACCGCCGAACCCGCCGCCAGCTGCGGCACCGGCTGCGCGCACGGTGCGGCGGCTGTCGCTTGTCACTGAATCAACCAAGGAAGGTGCCGCCATGAGCAAACCGCTGAAAGTCGCATTCGCTACCGAGGACCTGCAACAGGTGGACGCCCACTTCGGCTGGGCCCGCAACATCGCCATCTACGACATCACCGCCGACAGCTCGACCCTGGCCACCGTGGTCCGCTTCGAGGGAGACCTGAAGGAGGACGGCACCGAGGACAAGCTGGGAGCCAAACTGGAAGCCATCCAGGACTGCGCCATCGTGTACGTGGCCGCCATTGGCGGCTCGGCGGCGGCCCGGGTGGTGAACATGAAGATCCACCCGGTGAAGGTGCCCAATCCGGAACCCATCACCGCCATCATCGGCAAGCTGCAGGCCGTGCTCAAGGGCACCCCGCCGCCCTGGCTGCGCAAGGCCCTGATGAAGGATCAGGAACGCAATTTCGACGACGCCCTGGAAGAGGAAAAATCCCATGTCTGATTCAGCTGTCTGCACAACTTTTGCCATTGCCGACTCCCCCTTCCTCTCCGAGCTGGTCAAGCAGCTGCGTTCCCAGGACAGCTACGGCCACTGGGACGGCAAGAGCGATGTGGAAGTGGTGGGTCCCTACGTGCTGGACAAGGAGGCGCGCAAGGCCATCCCCATCATCGACGACCCGGACCCGGAAGTGCTGTGGCGCCTGGAGCTGTACTACAACGCCATCGGCCTGGCCATCGAGCGCCAGAGCAAGGTGATGTGCGCCCCCATGATCAAGATGAGCCACGAGGGCTTCGGCCGCGTGGTGCTCATCGCCGGCCGACTGGTGGTGTTCAACAAGTACCACCGGGACGTGCACCGCTTCGGCTTCGACTCCCTGGAAGCCCTGGCCGAACAGGGCGACAAGATCGTCAACGAAGCAGTGGCCATGATCGCCCGCTTTGGCGAGGTGGCGAATTACGGTTGAAAGGCTTTAGCCACAGAGGACACAGAGAGCACAGAGAAATTCCGGGCAGTAGCGGCGGCAATACGGATCGTCAAAGTCCCCGGCGTTTCCGCTGCGATGTTTTCCCCTCTGTGATCTCTGTGCCCTCTGTGGCCACGATTTAAGGAATCCCCCCATGAGCGACAACCCCGAAGAACTGAAGGCCCAGATCAAGAAGCTCTCGGCCCAGGCCATGACCTGGAAGATGAACCTGCACGACCTCTCGGAGGAGCTGCCGGTGAACTGGGAAAACATCATGGAAACGGCCCAGAAGACCCACGACGCCTACGCCGCCCTCACCGCGGCGCGGCAGCGCCTGGCCGAGCTGGGCTAGGAGGAATCGTGGAACGCCTGCCCGACCTGACCCGGGACGAGACCTCCTGGCGCCGCGAATGGCAACGCTACCTGCCGGCGGACTACCGGCGGCGTACCGCGGTGCCCATCCGCTTCGAGCGGGAGGCGGACCTCCAGGCCGGCGGCGTGCGGGTCATGGGCTTTGACCGCTGGGGCGAGAACTGCTTCTACCACCACGTCTATGAAGTGCCCGCCCCCATCGTGGACGACGAGGAAGGCGCCTTCCAAGAAGCCCGCTGCTACGGCCAGTCGGTGTTCGCCTGGCGCCTCGCCGGCAACTGGCTGGTGTGCACCCGGGAGCACGGCGCCGCCGGCGCCTGCCGCCCGGAGCGGCGCCACTACGCCCTGGCCGCCACCCTGCCCCGCTGAATTTTTCTACAAGGAGCCATCATGTCTGTCTTCAGCGTCACCCTGCCCTCCGGTGTGGAGTGGATTCCCAACTTCGTGCAAAGCATCGACGACGAAAAGTGCATCGGCTGCGGCCGCTGCTTCAAGACCTGCGGCCGGGATGTGCTCTCCCTCATGGCCATGGACGACGAGGGCGAGCTGATCGCCATCGACGACGGCGACGACGACGAGTACGAGAAAAAGGTCATGACCGTGGCCCACCCGGAAAACTGCGTCGGCTGCGAGGCCTGCGCCCGCAACTGTTCCAAGAAGTGCATCAGCCACGCCCCGGCCAAGGCCTGAACCCGTTCCGCCCCGAGCCGCCGCCATGGACGCCGCCCACTACCTGGCCCTGATGGACCTGGGCCGTCTCGCCCGCCTGCCCCGGGCGCGGGACGACGAGTACGAGGACCTGCTGGCCCTCCTGCTCGACCATGGCAGCGGACCGGAGAGCCGGCCCCTGGCCGCCGCCGTGGCCAAGGGCTGCCTCGGCGACAACCACCTGTGGCAGGACCTGGGCCTGCCCCACCGGCAGGCCCTGTCGGACCTGCTGCGGGAACACTTTCCCCGGCTTTTCGCGCGCAACACGGGCAATATGCGCTGGAAAAAGTTCTTCTACCTGCAACTGTGCGAGCAGGCCGAGATCCGCGCCTGCCGCGCTCCCTCCTGCGGCGTCTGCGCCCATCTGGCGGAGTGCTTCGGCAACGAGGACGGGCCGGCCCTAGGCACCCTCTCCGTGAGCGCCCACCTCTAGGGCAGGGGTCCCGCTGTCAGGAGTTGCACCGTCAGCCCAGGCCGCCAGTTCCCCGGCCACCCGGGACACCACCTCGTCCCAGTCGCCCCGCCGCTCCTGGCGGAACAGGCGCATCACTCCCGGATACCAGGGCGAATCCTGGCGCCCTTCGAGCCAGCGCCAGTCGGTCTTGTAGCGGGGCAGCAGCAGCCAGCAGGGCACGCCCAGGGCCGCCGCCAGATGGGCCACCGCCGTATCCACCGCAATCACCAGATCCAGGTTGGCGATGAGGGCCGCCGTGTCGGCGAAGTCCGTCAGCTCCGAGCCCAAGGCGGCGATGTGCATGCCGGCCGGGGGCCACAGGGCCTCTTCCTCCGCCTCGCCCTTCTGCAGGCTGACCAGGGCGATGCCGGGCACCGCCGCCAGGGGCGCCAGGGTCCACAGCCCGGGCAGGGAGCGCTCGCCGTCGTTCTCGAAGCGGGGATTGCCGCGCCAGGCCAGACCCACCCGCAGGCCTGCCGCCGGCAGGCGCCGCCGCCAGGCCTGGCGTTCAGGGGCGCCAGCCTGCAGATAGGGCAGGGCGGCGGGAATGCTGTCCACCCGGGTGGCGAAATGGCGGGGCAGGCTCATCAGGGGCACCCAGGCATCCCAGTCGCCCCGGGCGCCGGGCAGGTCGGCCAGGGGAATCACCCGCTCCACCCCCGGCAGGGCAGCGAAGAGGCGCACCAGGGCCGGCTGGCAGACCAGGCTGAGACGGGCGCCCCGGGCCTCAAGCAGGGGCAGGTAGCGGCAGAACTGGATCATGTCGCCGTGGCCGGCCTCGCACAGCACCAGCAGGTGGCGCCCCGCCGGCGCCTCGCCGCGCCAGCGCGGGCAATGGGCGTGGGCCGCCAGTTCCCGGTACCAGGGCCGGGCCTCGAGGCACTCCCAGCCCGCCTCGTAGCGCCCCTGGCGCAGCAGCAGGTAGGCCAGGTTGATGTGGGCCGACGGCCGGTCCGGCTCCAGGCTGAGGGCCTTCAGCAGGCAGCGCTCGCCCTGGGCGAAATCCTCCAGGCAGATGCAGGCTGCCCCCAGATTGACCCAGGCCGCCGCCGCCCCGGGCAGCAGGGAGAGGGTCTGCAGGCACACAGGCAGGGCCTCCTCGGCCCGCCCCCGGGACAGCAGCAGGCCGCCCAGGTTGAGCCACACCGGCCCCAGGCCGGGATCTTCCGCCAGGGCGCGGCGGTAGGCGGCCTCGGCCTCCGCCCAGGCGCCCCGTTCCTCCAGCACATAGCCCAGGTTGGCCCGGGCCCGGGTCAGCTGGGGCGCCAGGGCCAGGGCCTGGCGCAGGTGCGCTTCCGCCTGCTGCCCCTGCCCCGCTTCCAGACAGGCGATGCCCTGGTGGTAGAGGCGTTCCGCCCGGGCGGCTGCGCTGGCGGAGATGGGGGGCAAAGTCATGGCAGCGGCGGCGGACCCTGACGGTGGGCGCCGTAAGTATGGCGATGCGGAAAATTTAGGGGCGGTCCCCGTTAAGTAGCTGACGGCCTCGGTAAAAGAATGTAAAGCCGCAAAAACAAAGGCCCGCCGGAGAGGCGGGCCTTGCTGCGGCGGGACCGGCGCTGCCGGTGCCTATACGACTCAGACCTTCTTCAGGAAGCAGGCCTTGAGCATGAAATTGCCCTGGTCCAGCTTGCAGTCCACCTCGTGGTCGCCGCCACTCACCAGACGGATGCTCTTCACCTTGGAGCCCTGCTTGAGGACGATGGAGGAACCCTTGACCTTGAGGTCCTTGATCAGCACCACGGCGTCCCCGTCGTTGAGGACGGTGCCGTTGGCGTCCTTGATCACGGCGTCGGCTTCCTCTTCCGCCGCCGCACCGGCCTGGGGCCATTCAAAACCGCAATCGGCGCAGACGTAGTTGTCGCCGTCCGGGTAGGTGTTTTCCAGGGTGCATTGGGGGCAGGCGGGCAGGTTGGACATGGGGTTCTCCAGTTAACAGGGACGGGATTTTAACCGATCGCCGCCCTCCCCCGCCCAATCACCGGCATGCAGAAGGAATTCCGGCCTCCCGGCATCCGCCATCCGTACTATGATCCAGACAGTGCCGGCATCGCGCCGGCACCCTCATTCAAGGAGCAAACATATGGGCAGCAAGGACAAGAAGAAGGAATCCAAGGGCAAGAAGCCCCAACCCAAACCGGCAACCTGCCGCGCCTGATCCGGCGCACCCGGAGCAAATTTCCCCCAAAGGGGAAGCGGCCAGCACTCCTCGCCGCAGGAGTCGATGCCGCAAAATAGAAAAGCCGCCCACGGGCGGCTTTTTCCTTTTCTGCTGGCCGAAAAACTCAGGCCGGCACGCCCAGCACCACGTGACTGGCCTTGATCAGGGCGGTGGCCGGGCTGCCTTCCCTGAGGCCCAGTTCGGTCACCGCCTCGTTGGTGACCACGGCGTGCACCTGGGTGCCGCCGGCCAGGGCCAGCACCACATCGGTGTTGATGGCGCCCCGGGAAATTTTCTGCACCGTGCCCTTTAGCTGGTTGCGGGCGGAGAACCTCACCTCGCCGTCGTCGGCCATGAGGATGACCCAGGGCGCCTTGACCAGGGCGAAGGCTTCCTTGCCCAGGGCCAGGCCCAGTTCCCTGACGCTGGCCTGGGTGACGATGGCGACCAGCCGGTCACCGCCGTCGGTGGTGATTTCGACCTCGGTATTGATGGCGCCGGCCGTGAGGGCGCTCACCTTGCCGGAAAAGACGTTACGGGCGCTGGTCTTCATGCTGAACTCCTTTTTGATCCGGGTTATTTTCAATTGCGCTATTTACTACATAATATCGCGCATGGTTCTTGCGTGATGAAGCGCAGTCTAGGTCGTTCCGTTGCATAAGTTCAACCATAGCGCTGCAAATCCCCGCGGTGGTGCATCAATGATCGCCCGCGCACCAGAATGGCTATGTAGTTTTGTATATTTCGTGACAAGGAAGAGGCTGTGATGTCCCAAAATCAACAGAAGCTGGTGGGCAAGCTGGCCCTGGAAACCGAGTTCGGCCCCTTTCTCGGCGACACCCGCATCCGCCTGCTGGAGGCCATCGACACCCACGGCTCCATTTCCCAGGCGGCCAAGGCCGTGCCCCTCTCCTACAAGGCGGCCTGGGATGCGGTGGATGCCATGAACAACCTGGCCGACGAGGCCCTGGTGGTGCGCAGCACCGGCGGCCGCCACGGCGGCGGCACCCTGCTGACTGACTACGGACGCAAGATCATCGCCCTCTACCGGGCCGTGGAGCAGGAATACCAGGGCGCCCTGGACCGCCTCGCCGGCCATATGGCGGAAATCAGCGAGGGCGACGTGCGCCAGTTCCAGTCCCTGCTGCGCCGCCTCTCGGTGCGCACCAGTGCCCGCAACCAGTTCGTCGGCAAGATCGTCGGCCTGCGCGACGGCGGCGTGGATTTCGAGGTGCGCATCGCCCTGGATGAATCCACCGAGCTGGTGGCCATCATCACCAGGGAATCCTCGGAGAACCTGGAACTGGCCCTGGGCAAGGAGATCTGCGCCCTGGTCAAGGCCTCCTCCCTGATGCTGCTGACCGAGGGCGCCGGCCGCATCACCGCCCGCAACCAGCTGTGGGGCGAGATCAGCCACATCCACGACGGCCCGGTGAATGCCGAGGTCACCCTGACCCTGCCCGGCGGCAAGACCCTCACCGCCGTGGTCACCCACGGCAGCATCGAGTCCCTGGAACTGGTGCCGGGCAAGAAGGCCTGCGCCTTCTTCAAGGCCTCCAGCGTGATCCTCGCCGCCACCGCCTGATTCCCGCTTTTCCCAATCCCCTTTCACGACCTTCGGAGAACCGCCATGACCCTGCCCCGCCGTTCCGCCGCCATCCTCGCCACCGCCCTCCTGGGCGCCTTCGCCGCCACCGCCGCCCAGGCGGACGAGGTGCAGGTGGCCGTGGCCGCCAACTTCACCGCCCCCATGCAGAAGATTGCCGCCCAGTTCGAGAAGGACACGGGCCACAAGGCGGTGCTGTCCTTCGGCGCCACCGGCAAGTTCTATTCCCAGATCAGGAACGGCGCCCCCTTCGAGGTCTTCCTCGCCGCCGACGACGAGACCCCGGCCCGACTGGAAAAGGAAAACGGCATCCTGCCCGGCAGCCGCTTCACCTACGCCATCGGCAAGCTGGTGCTGTGGAGCGCCAAGCCGGCCATCGTGGACAACCAGGGCGAAGTGCTGAAGAAGGGCGGCTTCGATCATCTCTCCCTGGCCAATCCCAAGCTGGCCCCCTACGGCGCCGCCGCCGTGGAGACCATGAAGGCCCTGGGCGCCTACGACACCCTGGCGCCCAAGTTCGTGCAGGCCGAGAACATCGCCCAGGCCTACAACTTCGTCGCCACCGGCAACGCCCTGCTCGGCTTCGTCGCCTATGCCCAGGTGCTGGACGAGCACGGCCAGCTCAAGGGCGGCTCCGTCTGGCTGGTGCCGGGCAAGCTGTACAGCCCCATCCGCCAGGACGCCGCCATCCTGGAAAAGGGCACCGTCAACGGCAAGGCCAAGCCCGCCGCCGAGGCCCTGGTCAAGTATCTGAAGGGCGACAAGGCCAGGGCTGTGATCAAGACCTACGGCTACGACCTCTGAGTCACCCCCTTGGGCCGGGCGGGGCGCCAGGCGCCGCCCCGGCCCCCTTTTGCGCCGGCTGCCACAATCACCACCTGCACCGCCCTTCGGCCATACTTACCTGACCCGACTGCCCCACGCCGCCCATGCCCTTCGGTCCCGATGATTGGAACGCCGTCCTGCTGACCCTCAAGCTGGCCGGTACCACCACCCTCCTCCTGCTGCTCTTCGGCACGCCCATCGCCTGGTGGCTGGCCCGCACCCGCTCCTGGCTAAAGGGCCCGGTGGGGGCCGCCGTGGCCCTGCCCCTGGTGCTGCCGCCGACGGTGCTCGGTTTCTACCTGCTGGTGACCCTGGGCCCCAACGGCCCCATCGGCCAGCTGACCCAGTCCCTCGGCCTGGGCCTGCTGCCCTTCACCTTTCCCGGCCTGGTGCTGGCCTCCGTGCTCTACTCCATGCCCTTCGTGGTGCAGCCCCTGCAGCAGGCCTTCGAGTCCCTGGGGGAACGGCCCCTGGAGGCGGCCGCCACCCTGCGGGCCTCGCCCTGGGACACCTTCTTCTCGGTAGTGCTGCCCCTGGCCCGGCCCGGCTTCGTCACCGCCACCATCCTGGGCTTCGCCCACACCGTGGGCGAGTTCGGCGTGGTGCTGATGATCGGCGGCAATATCCCGGAAAAGACCCGGGTGGTCTCGGTGCAGATCTACGACCACGTGGAGGCTCTGGAATACACCCAGGCCCACTGGCTGGCCGGCGGCATGCTGGTCTTCAGCTTCCTGGTGCTGCTGGCCCTCTACGGCAGCAAGGCAAGGAGCCGCCATGGCTACTGAAATGCCCAACGACGATCAGGCCATTCGCGCCCGCTTTCACATCGCCTACGGGGAATTTTCCCTGGCGGCAGACCTGACCCTGCCGGGCCGGGGCGTCACCGCCCTGTTCGGCCACTCCGGCTCGGGCAAGACCACCCTGCTGCGAGCCATCGCCGGCCTGGAGCGCCACCCCGGCGCCTACCTGGAGGTGAACGGCGAGGTGTGGCAGGACGGCGACCACTTCCTACCCACCCATCGTCGCCCCCTGGGCTATGTCTTCCAGGAGGCCAGCCTCTTTCCCCACCTCAGCGTCGAGGCCAACCTGGACTTCGGCCGCAAGCGCCTGGCCGCCGCCGAACGGCGGGTGGACCTGGCCCAGGCGGTGGAACTGCTGGGCATCGGCCACCTCCTGGCCCGCCGCCCGGACAAGCTCTCCGGCGGCGAGCGGCAGCGGGTGGCCATCGCCCGGGCCCTGCTGGCCTCGCCCCGGCTGCTGCTCATGGACGAGCCCCTGGCCGCCCTGGACGGCAAGCGCAAGGCCGAGATCCTGCCCTATCTCACCCGCCTGCGGGAGGAGCTGGACATCCCGGTGCTCTACGTCACCCATTCCCCCGATGAAGTGGCGCGCCTGGCGGACCACCTGGTGCTGCTGGACAACGGCCAGGTGGCGGCCAGCGGCCCCCTGGCGGAAACCCTGGCCCGTCTCGACCTGCCCACGGCGGTGAGCGACGACGCCGGCGTGGTGGTGGAAGGCCTCGTGGCCGGCCACGATGCCGCCTACCACCTGCTGGCCCTGGATTTCCCCGGCGGCCGGGTGCAGGTGGCCCACGGCCCGGAAAACCCGGGCAAGCGCCTGCGCTTCCAGGTGCGGGCCCGGGACGTCAGCCTCTCCCTCTCGGAACGGGACGACAGCTCCATCCTCAACCGGG
The DNA here is from genome assembly GCF_030247495.1 of Azospira sp. Lineage (NCBI taxonomy): Bacteria > Pseudomonadati > Pseudomonadota > Betaproteobacteria > Rhodocyclales > Rhodocyclaceae > Azospira > Azospira sp. The sequence goes on from NZ_JAOTRW010000009.1 coordinate 191,111, forward strand.
TGCCGGCCACGGTGGCCGCCATCGCCGACGCCGACACCCCGGCCCACGTCCTGGTACGTCTGGAAGCCGGCGGCACGCCCCTGCTGGCCCGCATCACCCGCCGCTCCCGGGACCAGCTGCAACTGCAGCCGGGGAAAAACGTGTGGGCCCAGATCAAGGCCGTGGCCCTGCTGGCCTGAGGGCTGCACGGCTGGCGAAGGCGACCGCCAGGCCGCGACTCGGGTTTTCTGCAGGCGCTGCCCGCAACGGCAAGCGGGACGCCACTATTCAGCATGGCATCGTCGAGAAGGCCGTCCCTTCTGCCTCCCAGACCGGCCCTTGCAAGGAAGGCGAAGCGGTACGGAATTCGCTCTGAAGAGCCATCCGCCTCCCTTTGTAGGATTTCCGACACCATGAAAATCGCCATCGCCGCCAAGGATTTCGCCACCGTCTCCAGCCATGCCGGCCAGGCCCGCCAGTGGCTGCTCTACGACTGCCGGCCGGGTGCGCCCCTGCCCGCCGGGGAACGCATCGAGCTGGCCAAGGAACAGGTCATCCACCACTTCGACGACAACGGCCCCCATCCCCTGGACGGGGTGGAAGTGGTCATCGCCGCCAGCGCCGGCGACGGCTTCATCCGCCACATGGCCAAGCACGGCGCCCAGGTGCTGCTCACCGGCGAGACCGACCCGGCGGCGGCCCTGGCCCGGGTGCTGGCCGGCGAGGTGCTGCCCGACACACGTTTCGACCCGACCCTGATCCTGTGCAAGCTGAAGGACCTGCTCACCTCCCGCCACTAGCCGCGCCCCCGGCGCGGCGCCAACGACGAAAGCCCGCCATGGTTGCCGCCGCTCCTCTTTCCCATCCTCATTCCCCCTCCGCCACGCCTGCGGTCGACACCGACTGTGTCCTCGGCGACGCCGACCTGACCCGGCTGCTGGCCGACGACGTACCCCACGGCGACCTCACCACCGCCGCCCTGGGCATCGGCCCCCAGGCCGGCCGCCTCGACTGCCGGGCCCGCCAGCCCATGACCCTGTGCGGCGTCGAGGAGGCGGTCCGCCTGCTGACCCTGGCCGGCTGCGCGGCACGCCCCCTGGTGGCCAGCGGCGAGGCCCTGGCCGCCGACGCCCCCATCCTGGAAGCCCAGGGCAGTGCCGCCGCCCTGCACCGGGCCTGGAAAAGCGCCCAGGTGCTGCTGGAATGGAGCAGCGGCCTGGCCAGCGCCGCTACCGAACTGGTGGCCGCGGCGGCGCCCCTGCCGGTGGCCTGCACGCGCAAGACGCCGCCGGGCAACAAAGCCCTGGCGGTGAAAGCGATGCGCTGTGGCGGTGCCGTCATGCACCGCCTGGGCCTCTCCGAGTCCCTCCTGCTCTTCGCCGAGCACCGCCGCTTTCTCGCCGAGCCCCCCGCCGCCACCGCGGCCCGGCTCCATGGCGCCCTGCCGGAGCACAAGCTGGCGGTGGAGGTGCATAGCGCCGAAGAGGCCCTGGTCTGGGCCCGGGCCGGCGCCGAAATCCTGCAACTGGAGAAATTCAGCCCCGCCGCCGTCACCGCCTGCCGCGACCTGCTGGCCAGCCACGAGCTCCGCCCCATCCTCGCCGCCGCCGGCGGCATCCACCCCGGCAACGCGGCGGCCTACGCCGCCAGCGGCGCCCGCCTGCTGGTCTCCTCCTGGCCCTACAGCGCCCCGCCCCGGGACGTGGCGGTGAGCCTGGTGCTGGTCTAGCCGACGAGACCCAGCAGCACGGCCGAGGGACGGAAGGCGATCCAGGCCGGCTGGCCCGGGGCGAAGGGTTCGGCCAGGTCGGCGCCGGCGTTGGCGACGCCGGTGAGGCCGTGGCCCAGGTCCACCACGATCTCCCGCCGTTCGCCGCTTTCCTGGATGCGCTGGACGATGCCGCCGAGGCGGTTGTAGTCGGCGTAGTCACTGCCTTCGCCGCTGCCCAGCACCAGGGTGGCCGAGGCCTTGACCAGGGCCACCAGTTCCTGGCCCGGAGCCAGGCCCAGGCAGCGGGTACTCTCCGGGGTGACGCTGGCCCGCAGCAGGCGACCGCCGGGCAGGGCCAGCAGCACCTGGTCGAGCAGGGGCCCCTGCTCCACCGCCTGCACCCGGCCGCAGAACTGGTTGCGGGCGCTGGTGCGCACCGCCACCCGTTCCAGCAGTTGCAGATCCGCATCGAAATGGCCGCCGCAGCGCTGGCGCAGCAGTTGCCGTTCCTCCGCCAGTGCCACCAGCACCATGGCCAGGCGCCGGCCCCGGGGCGTCAGGCGCAGGCGGCCACTGCCTTCCCCACCATCCTCTGCCTCCCATTCGGCCAGGCGTTCGCCGGCCAGATTGTTCAGTTCCTCGGCGGCGCGGCGGGCCTCCCCGGCGGCCTCCGCGCCCACCGCCAGGGCGTCGGCCACGGCGGCCCGCTCCAGCCAGGCCAGACGGTCGTGGCCGGCGGCCACGGCAAAGGGACCGGGAATACCCGCCACCGGGTACAGGCGCAGGGGCGCGACCCGGTCGGGGCTGAGTTGATCGGCAATGTCGCTAACGGGCTGGTCGTTCATGGCGGCTTTCCTTCGTTATTTTTCGAATATATAACGATTAGCAAAGCCCATGCCGGACAAGGACTTAGGGGAATTTCCCGGCAATGGCGGGAATGGGGGCGCCCCGGGGCCGGGTGCCGGGCCCCGCCTTGGGTCGCCCGGAGGACCCCGCGCCCCAGGCCAGTGCGCTCAGGCAGCGGGGGGCTGCCAGCCTTCCCAGGCCAGCCGGTCCCGGCCGCCGGCCTTGGCGGCATAGAGGGCGGCATCGGCCCGGTGCATCATGGCCTCCAGGTCGTCCCCCGGACCGGCCAGGAGGGAGGCTCCGATGCTGACGCTGAAGGACAGTTCGCCCTGGGCCAGGGGCAGCCGCACCTGGCGCACCGCCTGCAACAGGCGCTGGCCCAGCTGGTGGGCCCCGGCCGGCGGCGTCTGCGGCAGCAGCAGGCCGAATTCCTCGCCTCCCAGGCGGCCGAAGACGTCGCTCTGGCGCAGGCCGCCGCCGATGGCACGGACCAGGGCCTGGAGCACCTGGTCGCCCACCGGGTGGCCGTGGCTGTCGTTGATGTTCTTGAACTTGTCCGCATCGAGGATGAACAGGGCCAGGGGGTGATCGTGGCGCCGGGCCAGGGCCACCAGGCGCTCGGCCTCGGCGGTGAAGGCGCGGCGGTTGAGAATGCCGGTGAGGCCGTCGGTGGTGGCCAGGCGCTGCAGCTCCTCTTCCACCGCCTTGCGTTCGCTGATGTCGCGCAGGATGCCGACGAAAACCCGCCCCCCCGCCAGTTCCGTGCTGCCGATGCTCACTTCCACCGGGAATTCGCGGCCGTCGGCGGCGCGGGCCAGCATCTCGCGGCCGTGGCCGGCCCCATCGGCGGCATGGCCGGCGGCCGCTTCCGCCAGCAGGGCGCGGTGGATCGGCACCGTCTGCTCCGGCATGAACTCCTCCACGCTGCGGCCCAGCAGTTCCTCGGCGCGGAAACCGAAGAGCCGCTCCGCCGCCCGGTTGAATTCCAGCACCCGGCGTTCCTGGTCGAGGACGACCACCGCGTCCATGGCGGTGTCCATGAAGGTGCGGGCCTGGGCCTCGCGCTGGCGCAGTTCCGCGGTGCGCTGGGCCACCCGGGCCTCCAGGCCCTGGTTGGCTTCCCGCAGGGCCTCCAGGGCGCGGCGGCGGCGCAGCAGTTGGTGGTAGGCAAAATAGGCCAGGGCCGCCAGGCCAATGTTGCTGCCCAGGGCGATGACCCAGTAGCTGGGCAGGCTGTCCCGCCACGGCGCCAGCACCCGGGCCTCGTCAGCGGTGGCCACCACCAGCACCGGGTAGCGCTCGGAGCGGGCAAAGGCGCCGGGCCCCACCACGTCGCCGATGACCCGGCCGTTGTCGAAGGGGCCGTGGGGTGCCGCCAGGATGGCGCGGGCCAGCCCCGGGTCGGCCAGCCAGTTGCGTTCCAGGCAGTCGGGACCCAGGGGCAGGCAGGCCAGGGCCCGGCCGTCTTCCAGCAGCAGGTGCAGGGCGAAGCCGGGGGGCAGGTCCTCGTCTTCCAGCAGGCGGCGCAGCTGCTCCGGGTTGATGCCGCCTGCCACCACGCCGAGGAGGCGTTCGCCGTCGTTCTCGACGCGGCGGCTGACGGGGACGAAGGGCTCGTTGGAGTGGGGCGAGCGCTGGGCCGGGCCGATGTACAGGCCCATCTCCCAATGACGCAGGGGGAGCTGGTAGAACGGCCATTGGGAGACGTCGTCCACGTCGCTGGCGGGGAAGCGGTCCGACAGTTCGGCGATGCGGCCATCGGTCCCGGCCAGCATCAGCCAGTTGAGGCCCGGGGTGATGGCGTGGCGGCGCAGCAGCAGACGGTGCAGGTAGAGATCGGGCCGGCGGGAGAGGCCGCCGTGGGCACCAATGGCCTCGCCGATGCCGGACAGGGTGCGGTCGTAGGTATCGAGCAACTGGTCCATGCGGCCCAGCAGCACCTTGGCGCTGGTGTGCAGGGTGGCGTGGGCCCGGGCCAGGGTTGCCTGCCGTTCGTCCTGGGCCAGGAAGTACAGGCGCAGGTCGATGCCGCATACCAGCAGCAGCACCAGGGCGATCCAGCGCCAGCTTTCCTTGATGGCCATAAGACGTCTTCCCGGGAGTGGTTTTTGAGGCCAGTCTAGGGGAAACGGGGGCAAATTACAGCCCGGGGAAAACCACGGGCGCTACCCGGGGGATGCCCGGGGAAAAGCCAGCACCGTGGCGGCACCGGGCTGCACCCACTGGGCCGTCAGGGCCTCCATCCAGCGCACCAGGGGACGGGCCAGGTAGGCCGGCAGGGGCACCCGCTGCAACTGCCCGGACCACAGCCCCAGCCAGGACTGGCGCAGCCCTTCGTCCAGCGCCAGGGGGCCGTGGCGGCCCCACAGGCGGACCCAGGCGATCACCGCCCGCTGCCGCTGGCGGCCGGCCAGGCCGTGCACCACCAGCTCGGCCAGTTCGCCGGCGAGGTCGGAGAACTCATCCACCTCCAGCTGCCACACCGCCGCCAGGGGCCCGGCCTGGAGGGCTTCCGCCAGGCGCAGGCAGAGCCAGCGCAGCTCGTCCTCGCCGACGGCGGCGACGATGCCGGGCAGGGGCGGCGGCAGGTGCAGTTCGGGGCAGGCCGCCCGGGGCGGCGCCTGGCTGGCCGGAGCAGGAACCATGGACGCGCCGGGCCGCCCTTTACGCCGTCGCCGCGGCCACCGCCCGGACCGGGCCGGCGCCGATGCGATCCTCCGGGTCCAGGCGCTGCAGCTGGTCCAGGTAGGCCCGGGCTTCCTCCGGGCGCTGCTGGCGCAGCAGGGTGAAGGCCAGGGCCTTGAGGGAGAAAAGATAGAAGCGGGGCGCCGCCGCCAGGGGCTCGGCGAAGCGGGCCGGGGCCGGCGCATCCAGGGGAAAGCCGGCGGCCTGGGCGCTGGCCGCCAGGCCGGCCCGCATCCACTGTTCCGCCGCCTCGAAGTGCTGGCGGTAGAAGTGGAACTTGTACAGGGCCAGGTACACGGCGAAGTGGAAGGGGGACTGGTGATGGGCCCGGAGGATGAGGAACTCGGCCCGCCGTTCGTCGTCGCAGGCGGCGGCTTCCTGCAGCAGGGCCGCGGTGGCGGCGGGGAGGTCGCCGCAGTAGCCGGGGATGCTTTCGCCGCCGGCCGGGTCGCCGTCTTCCAGATCTAGTCCCATACTCCGGCGGGAGCCCGCAGCCGTTCCAGGGGCTCGTCGAATTCCAGATGCTGGTCGAAGATTTCCCCGGCGTCGCCGGGCTGCACGTGCTGGTACAGCACCCCGTCCGGATAGACCAGGACGTGGGGGCCGCCGTCGCAGGGGCCGAGACAGCCGCAGGCGGTGACGGCAAAGCGGTCGAAGGCGTTGCGGCTGCCCAGCTCGTTGAGGAAGGCCTGCATCACCGCCTGGCCGCCGCTCTGCATGCAGCTGCCCCGGGGATGGCCGGGGGGCCGGCCCTGGGTACAGACGAAAACGTGCTTCTTGGGTTTCATGGCGCCTCCTCAGGCGGGAAGTTTGGCGATGCGTTTTTCCAGCTCGGCCACGTGTTCGCCTTCTTCGGCGGCGAATTCCTCGGCCATCAGCTTGACCCGGGGATTGCTGGTGGTGGCGGCGATGCCGGCGTAGAAGGCGTAGCTGCGCTGCTCCCCGTCCAGGGCCAGGGCCAGGGCGGAGGGCACGTCCATGAAGGCATCCACCCCGGCCCAGGCGGCGGTTTCCGGGCTGGTGCCGTCGGGCCACTGGTACTCGTGGGCCTCCAGCTTGGGCGGATGGCGGAAGCCGCCCCGCTCCGTGGCCTCGGCCAGGTGCAGGCGGGAGTAGTGGGCCATCTGCTCGAAGAAGGCGGCCACTTCCGGATCGCCCAGGGTTTTCATGCCTTCGGCCAGCTCCTCGTAGCGCCGGGCGGAATCCCGCTCCAGGGTGATGGCGTGGGCGAGGAACAGATGAATGTCTTCCATTTTTGCGCTTTCTTTTTTAGCCACAGAGGGCACAGAGATCACAGAGTAAAGTCAAAACCGGCTGCCGCGCGGACCAATAAGGACGCCATTCTCCGACACCGAACGGCTGCAACGACCGTCCCTCCTGGGTCCTACGGCATGGCTCATTTCAATCCAAACCTGGGTAAAAATCCGCAGGAAACTCTGTGTTCTCTGTGCCCTCTGTGGCAAAGGTTCTAACAGCCCTCAACCAAACTTGAAGAGGATGCCGAAACCGCCCCGGGGCCATTCCCATTCCAGGTTGCGGTGTTCGTCGCAGATGATGCGGCAGGTGCCGCACTCCAGACAACCGTCGGAGATCAGCACCACCTTGCCGTTGCCCTCCTGGGTATAGCAGCCGGCGGGACAGCACACCGTGCATTGCTGCTCGGCGCACTTGTGGGTGCAGATTTCCGCGTTCTTGATCTGGATGTGGGGACGGCCCGAATCGACCCGGTAGCGGTCCTGGAACAGTTTCTCTTCGACTTTCAACATGGTCATGTCCTCCGGGTTATTCCATGGCGCGCCAGAACTTGAAGGCGTCGCCGATCAGGCCAAAGACGGAGCGGGAGGCGATGAAGCTCTTCTTGATCTCCTTTTCCTTGGTCTTCTTGTCCACCCCGTCCACCCGGATGATGGTCTGGGCCGCCTTCGACAGCAGGGTCGGGTAGGTGGTGAAGAACTGGTTGTTCTTGTGGAAGATGTCCGGCATGCGGCGGTACTTCTTCAGGTCCTTCATGACGAAGCTGTCGTCCAGCTTGGCCTTGTACTTGGAAAGGTTGGGGGCGGTGAAGGCCTTGCCCGCCTGCTTCAGCTCCACCAGGGTCTGGGCCGCCAGCATGCCGGTAGTCATGGCCAGGTTGGAGCCTTCGCGGTGGATGCCGTTCACGAACATGCCGGCATCCCCGGCGATCAGCCAGCCGTCGCCATAGACCTGGGGCACGGCGTTGTAGCCGCCTTCGGGGATCAGGTGGGCGGCGTATTCCTTCATCTCGCCGCCTTCGATCAGGGGGGCGATGGAAGGATGCTTCTTCATCTTGTCCAGCAGCTCGTAGGGCGTGGTCTTCTGCTTCTTGAAGTCCGACAGCATGCAGCCGATGCCGAGGGTGATGGATTCCTTGTTGGTGTAGAGGAAGGCGGTGCCCATCATGCCTTCGGAGATGGTGCCGGCCATTTCGATGACCACGCCCTCTTCCTCGCCGATGTTGAAGCGGGCCTCGATGGTCTCCTGGGGCAGGAAGTGGATTTCCTTCACCGCCAGGGCCACATCCTTGGGCTTGATCTCGGGATGGAAGCCGGCCTTGGTGGCCAGGCGGGAATTCACCCCGTCGGCCAGGATCACCGCGTCGGCGTAGATTTCGCCGCCCTTGCGGTCGGTCATCACCCCCACCACCTTCTTGCCGTCCAGCAGCAGCTCGGTGACGGTGGTCTCGCAGATGGTGAGGGCACCGACCTCCCGCGCCTTCTTGCTGAACCACTGGTCGAAGTGGGCGCGGATGATGGTGTAGCGGTTGTAGGGCGGCTTGTTGAAATCCTCGGAGCGGTAGTTGGTGCCGACATAGGAATTGTCGTCCAGGATCCACACCCGCTGCTCGATGAGGTGGCGCTCCAGGGGGGCGTCGTCGCGGAAGTCGGGAATGATCTTCTCGATGGCGTCCGAGTAGAGGATGGCGCCCTGCACGTTCTTCGAGCCCGGGGTTTCGCCCCGCTCGATCTGCAGCACCTTGAGGCCGCCCTTGGCCAGGGTGTAGGCGGCGGCGTTGCCGGCCATGCCGGCGCCGACCACGATCACGTCAAATTTTTCAGCCATGGTGTTCTCCTGTTAGCCGGCTTTTTTGGCTTGCGCCAGGTGGGCCTTGAAGGCTTCGGTCAGCGCCGGAAGGATGGTCATGGCGTTGCCGACGATGCCGTAGTGGGCGAAGTCGAAAATGGGGGCGTTGGCATCGGTGTTGATGGCGATGATGACGTCGGCTCCGTCCATGCCCACCCGGTGCTGGATGGCGCCGGAGATGCCGGCGGCGATGTACAGCTTGGGTCGCACCGTCTTGCCGGACTGGCCCACCTGGCGGTCCAGCTCGGCCCAGCCGGCCTGCACCACCGGACGGGAGGCGCCCACCTCGGCCCCCAGGACCTTGGCCAGGTCCCACACCAGCTGGAAGTTCTCCGGCTTCTTCAGGCCCCGGCCGCCGGAGACGATGATGTCGGCGAAGGGCAGGTTGGGCTTGTCCCGGGTGTCGTCGGCGATGAACTCCAGCACCTTGGTGACGATGGAGGTCTCGACCATGGAGAAGGGCACCGTGACGATCTCGCCGCTACGGCTGCCGTCGGCTTCCGGCATGGCCATCACCCGGGGGCGCACGGTGGCCATCTGGGGCCGGTGGCGCTGGGTCATGATGGTGCAGAGCAGGGAGCCGCCGAAGGTGGGACGGGTGGAGGCCAGGTTGCGGGTCTCGGTCTCGATCACCAGTTCGGTACAGTCGGCCACCAGGCCGGTGCCCAGGGTGGTGGCCACCGAGCCGGCCAGGTCCCGGCCCAGGGTGGAGGCGCCGAGCATGAGGATTTCCGGCTGGTAGGTGTTCACCAGATCGGTGAGGGCCTTGGTGTAGGGCTCGTTGCGGTAGTCCTTCAGCACCTCGTCCTGCATCAGGTAGCACTTGTCGGCGCCGTAGGTGAAGGCCTCGCCGCAGATGCCGGCACCGCGTTCGCCGGGGCCGCACATGACCACGCCGCACAGCTGCACGCCGAGGGCGTCGGCCAGCTTGCGGCCCTCACCCAGCAGTTCCCAGGAGACCGGATGCACTTCGCCGCGCTCGCTCTCGACGACCACCCAGACGTGCTTGTAATTGACGAAGCGGGGGTCCAGTTCGACCTTTTTCTTCGCCGGCTTTTTCGGTTGTTCGCTCATGGCTGTTGTCCTCTTCCCTGGTTAACCCGCCCGCTTGGCGATTTCCTTTTCCAGCTTGGGGTGCTGGGTGAACACCTTGGCCAGGAGGGTCACGGCCAGGTTCTTCGGATCGTTGTCCACCGTCTCCACCATCTCGGCCCGCTGGCTGCGGGGACGGGGGGCGAAGACCTTGCTCACCACGGTGGGGCTGCCCTTGAGACCGATCATCTCGGCATCGTCGATACCGGCGGCTTCCCGGTTCCACACCTTGAGGTCATAGCGGGCGGCGCGGAACAGGTCGTCCAGGTCGCCGAAGCGCATCTCGTTGGTGCCTTCAAGCATGGTGATGAGGCAGGGGGTAGCGGTCTTCAGGAGCTGCACGCCGCCCTCGGCCCGGCGCTCCACGGTGATTTCCTTCTTCTCCAGGTCCAGGTCCACGATCTTGGAGACGTAGGTGAGGAGCTGGTAGTCGAGGCGCTTGGCGATGCCGGGGCCCACCTGGGCGGTGTCGCCGTCGATGGTCTGCTTGCCGGTGAAGATCAGGTCCACCGGCATGTTGCCCATGATCTTCTTGATGGTCGTGGCCAGGGCGTAGGAGGTGGCCAGGGTGTCGGAACCGGCAAAGGCCCGGTCGGACACCAGGATGGCGTCGTCGGCGCCGTAGGAAAGGCACTTGCGCAGGGCCGCCTCGGCCATGGGCGGGCCCATGGTGACCACGGTGACGGTGCCGCGGAACCTGTCCTTGAGGCGCAGGGCCTCTTCCAGGGCGAACAGGTCGTAGGGGTTGATGATGGCCGGCACCCCCTGGCGCATGATGGTGTTGGTCACCGGATGCACCCGGATCTGGGCCGAGTCCGGCACCTGCTTGATACAGACGACACTATGCATGGCTTGCCTCTCCTAGGGAGCGGCGCAGGCTATCCACGGATACCCGCTGCACGCCCTGTTGAAACACTTTGAAAACCTTCTGCTCGATCCCGGAGGAATGAACGAAATCGGTGTAGGCCCGGGCCAGCAGCTCCCGGCACTTGATGCGGCTCAGGCCCTCGTTGAGGCCCGCCAGTCCGCCTTCCCGGGCCAGGTACTGGTTGAAGCGCTTGAGGATGTGCAGGCGCGAAACGCTGACCACGGCCGGGTCGTATTCCAGGCCGAAGTAGTCGAGGAATTCCTCGGCGGTGGAGAGCTGCTGCAGTTCGTCCATCAGGGTTTCCATAGGCTTCTCCTTGTTCAGACGACATGCAGCCGGGGGGCCGGACGGCCGCTCCCCTGCATCCCTTCCAGGTAGTAACTCATCAGTTCGCGAAAGCCCGGCGGGCGCTTGAAGGCCATGGCGTAGCTGCGCACCCGGGAGAGGATGCGGCGGGCCATGCCCTCGTCGATGTCTATCCCTAAGTCCTTGTAGGCGTGGATCACGGCGGTGGAGCCGGAATGCTTGCCCAGCACGATGCGGTGGCCCTTGCCCACTTCCGCCGGATCGAAGGCCTGGTAGTTGGCCGGGTTCTTGGCCAGGCCATCCACGTGGATGCCGGCCTCGTGGGTGAACACGTTGGCGCCGACGATGCTCTTGTTCACCGCCACCGGCCGGCCGGAAGCCTTGGCCACCAGATCGGAGATGGCCGGCAGCTGCAGGGGATCGACGCCACTGTCGATGTCGTAGAGATGCCGGAGGGCGATCACCGACTCTTCCAGGGGCGCATTGCCGGCCCGCTCGCCAAGACCGTTCACCGTGGTGTTGATGTGGGTGGCGCCGGCGGTCACCGCAGCCAGGGTGTTGGCGGTGGCCAGGCCCAGGTCGTCATGGGCGTGGATTTCGATTTCCAGGTCGCTGCGGGCCCGCAGGGCGGCGATGCGCTGGTGGGTGATGAAGGGGTCCAGCACCCCCAGGGTATCGGCAAAGCGGAAACGGCGGGCGCCGGCGGCCTGGGCCGCCTCCATGACCCGGTGCAGGAAGTCCAGGTCGGCCCGGGAGGAATCCTCGCCGCCGACGCACACCTCCAGCCCCGCCGCCCGGGCCTCGGGCACGAAGCGGCGGATGGAATCGAGCACCCAGCGGTGGTCCTTGTTCAGCTTGTGGCGGATCTGCTGGTCGGAAACGGGAATGGAGAGATTGACGATGTGGGCATTGCAGCGCCGCGTCACCTCCAGGTCGGCGGCGCACATGCGGCCCCACACCATGAGCCGGCTGGACAGCCCAAGGCCGGCGATGGCCCGGATCACTTCCTGCTCCTGCTCGCCCATGGCGGGAATGCCCACCTCCATCTCCGGCACCCCGGCCGCCGCCAGGGCCTGGGCAATGGCCAGTTTCTCCGCGGCGGTGAACGCCACCCCGGCGGTCTGTTCGCCGTCGCGCAGGGTGGTGTCGTTGATGGTGATGGTTGTCATGGCATGGCCTCTTGCCGGGGTATCAGCAATAAGGGTGCCAGGGCCGGATTTTTTAAAACAAGCTATTTAAATCATGCGGTTGCTGATTTCAGACAGGGCCCGCAGCGGGGGGAGAGGAATGCGACATTTGTAGGTTTTCGGACAGGGGAAGAGGCCCCTGCCCTGGCCCGAAAACCTGCCGGCCCGGTAGGCCGCTCCCGGACTCGACGGACTAGGGCAACACCAGGGCCAGGGCCAGGGGCAGGAACAGGAGGGCGGCCAGGTTGCCGAGCAGGACGATGGAGGCCACCTGGTCCGGCTCCTGGCGATAGCGTTCGGCGAAGACGTAGTTGAGCACGGCCGGCGGCAGGGCGCCGAAGATCACCAGCAGGGCTTTCTGCTGCCCTTCCAGGCCCAAGGCCAGGGCGGTGGCGTAGGCCAGCAGCAGGCCCACCAGGGGCCGGGCCAGGGCGCCCCACAGGCCGACCCGCACCGCCGACAGGCTGGAGCCGGCCAGGCGCACGCCGAGGGAAAAGAGCAGCAGGGGAATGGAGACGTCGCCCAGCATCTTGATGGCCAGCTTCAGGGGCGGCCAGATGGGAATGTGCAGCAGGCTCACCGCCAGGCCGGCCAGACTGGCCAGCACCACGGGAATGCGCCACAGATTGGCCAGGCGGGTGTGGTGGTCGAGCAGCCAGGCGCCGAAGGAGAAGTGCAGCAGGTTGGAGACCATGAACAGCACCACCATGGGAGCCAGGGCTCCGTCGCCGAAGGCCAGCACCGCCAGGGGCAAACCCAGGTTGCCGCAGTTGTTGAACATCATGGGCGGCACGAAGGTCTTGGGGGCGCTGCCCAGCAGACGGGCCAGGCCCCAGCCGGCGAGGCCGGAGCCGACCACGCCCACCACGGCGCCTACGGCCAGCCCCCAGTTGGCGGCCAGGTCGAAGGATTTGTCGGCCATGGCGGCGAAGACCAGGGCCGGCACGAACACTTCCATGTTGAGCTGGTTGGCGAAGGCCATGTCCGGCTGCTTCTTGCGGCCGTAGAGCCAGCCGAAGAAGACGATGGCGAAGAGGGGAAAGACGATGGCGACGATGCGCAGCAGCATGCCGGCTCCAGGGCGGGGTTCCGGGAGAGTGTAACGGCGGCCCGGGCGGGGCGGCCATCAGGGTTGCCCCTAGTTGGGGACGTCGGGGCGGCCTGCCGCCGCCCCGCTTCTTACAGCACGTAGCGGGAGAGGTCCTCGTCCCGGGACAGTTCGCCCAGGCGGGCATCCACGTAGGCGCCGTCCACGGTGAGGGTCTCGGCGCCGGACTTGCCGGCGGTGAAGGAGACTTCCTCCAGCAGCTTTTCCATGACCGTGTACAGGCGGCGAGCGCCGATGTTCTCGGTCTTTTCATTGACCGAGTAGGCGATCTCCGCCAAGCGCTTGATGCCGTCGGCGGTGAATTCCAGCTTCAGGCCCTCGGTGCCGAGCAGGGCCTGGTACTGGCGCGTCAGGCAGGCGTCGGTCTGGGTCAGGATCTGCTCGAAATCGGAGACGGAGAGGGAATCCAGTTCCACCCGGATGGGCAGGCGGCCCTGCAGCTCGGGGATCAGGTCCGACGGCTTGGCCAGGTGGAAGGCGCCGCTGGCGATGAAGAGGATGTGGTCCGTCTTGACCATGCCGTACTTGGTGGACACGGTGGTGCCTTCCACCAGGGGCAAGAGGTCCCGCTGCACGCCCTGGCGGGAGACGTCGGCGCCATGGGCATCGGAGCGGGAGGCGATCTTGTCGATCTCGTCGAGGAAGACGATGCCGTTCTGCTCCACGTTCTTCAGGGCTTCCAGCTTCACTTCCTCGTCATTGACCAGCTTGGCCGCCTCTTCCTCCACCAGCAGTTTCATGGCTTCGGGAATTTTCAGCTTGCGCGACTTCTTGCGGGCCGTGCCCATGCTCTGGAACATGCCCTGGATCTGGCTGGTCAGCTCCTCCATGCCCGGCGGCGCAAAAATCTCCGCCTGCATGCCGGGGGCCGCCACCTCGATGTCGATTTCCTTGTCGTCCAGTTCGCCCTCCCGCAGCTTCTTGCGGAATTTCTGGCGAGTGGTGGAATCCTCGCTGCTGCCCTGGTTCTCGTTGAAGAAGCCGGCACCCCGGGCGGGAGGCAGCAGGGCGTCGAGGACCCGGTCCTCGGCCGCGTCTTCGGCCCGGGCCCGCACCCGCTTCATGGCCTGCTCGCGCTGGCCCTTGATGGCGGTCTCCATGAGGTCGCGGATGATGGTGTCCACGTCCCGGCCCACATAGCCCACCTCGGTGAACTTGGTGGCCTCGATCTTGATGAAGGGGGCATTGGCCAGGCGCGCCAGGCGGCGGGCGATCTCGGTCTTGCCGACGCCGGTGGGGCCGATCATGAGGATGTTCTTCGGCGTGATCTCGTGGCGCAGGCCCTCTTCCACCTGGGAGCGGCGCCAGCGGTTGCGCAGAGCGATGGCCACGGCCTTCTTGGCCTGGGCCTGACCGACGATGTGCTTGTCCAGCTCGTGCACGATTTCCTGGGGAGTCATCTGAGTCATGGCGTCCTTACTCCAGGGTCTCGATGGTGAAATTGCGGTTGGTGTAGATGCACAGGTCGCCGGCAATCTCCAGGGACTTGCGCACCACCTCGCCGGGGGCCAGCTCGGTGTTCTCGATCAGGGCCCGGGCGGCGGACTGGGCGTAGGCGCCGCCGGAACCGATGGCGACGATGCCGTACTCCGGTTCCAGCACGTCGCCGTTGCCGGTGATGATGAGGGAGGACTCCCGGTCGGCGACGGAGAGCATGGCCTCCAGCCGGCGCAGGGCCCGGTCGCTGCGCCAGTCCTTGGCCAGCTCCACGGCGGAGCGGACCAGGTTGCCCTGGTGCTTTTCCAGCTTGGCCTCGAAGCGCTCGAAGAGGGTGAAGGCGTCGGCAGTGCCGCCGGCAAAGCCGGCCAGGATGCGGTCGTTGTAGAGGCGGCGTACCTTACGCGCCGTGGCCTTGACGACGATGTTGCCCAGGGTCACCTGGCCGTCGCCGCCCATGGCGACGGAGGCGCCGCGGCGCACCGAGAGGATGGTGGTGCCGTGATACTGTTCCATGCGGTTTCTTCAGTTCGGGAAAGAAGGGGAAATGCGCTGCCGCCCGCGCCACGGCGGGGCGGCAGGCTGCCAATTCACTTGCGGGCCGGCTCGATGCGGGCCACCGCATTGACCCCCACCACCGCCAGCAGCTCGAACACCAGGCGGTTGGTGTTGCGGATGATGACCGCCTTGCCGGCGGATTTGCAGGGGGTCAGCATATTCACCAGGGCGCCGGCGCTGACGAAGTCGATGCGCACCACGGCGGTGAAATCCAGGACCACCGGGTCCCGGCTTTCGGCGAAATCCTTGAGGTCGTTGAAGCGGGCGTTTTTCAGTTCGCCGCTGAGACGGTAGGCCTCGTCGCCCTCGCTGCCGTCCGTACAGTCCGGACACTGGGCGGCGGCCACCGGGGTGGCCTGGACCCGGGCCGGGTCCCAGGAGGGGGGCGACACTTCGAAGGTGACGGCGTAATCCACCGCCCGCTCCTCGAACTGTTCCTGGCGGCCGGCCCGTTGCAGCAGTTCCAGCTGCAGCAGCCAGCACTGGGGATTCTCGGCCTTGCCGGTGACTGCGGCAGCGGCCAGCAGGCCTTCCAGGGCCTCGATGCCGGCCAGTTCCAGCACCTGCTTGCGCTTGGCCGACTGCTGCAACAGTTTGAGGAAACGCTCGGCCCCGGCATCGTCCAGCTGCTGCACCTTGGACAGGTCCAGGCGCTGCTTCTGGTTCTTCTCCAGGGCATCGGCCAGGATGCCGAAAGCGGCATGATTGCTGCCTTCCATGGCGCCCTTGAAGAGGGTGGTGGGCGTGCCGCCAGCCACCACCGCCTCGGCCTTCTTGGTATCGCACCAGGCCGGCGGGGATCGCTCGAAAATGCGGGCGAAGTCCAGTTCCAGGTTTTCGAAGGCGGCCTTGTCGCCGTGCAGCTGGTAGAAATCGAACAGCATCATCCACAGGCGGATGGCCGTGGGGCCGGAACGGTAGCGGCCCACCGCGTCTTCCAGGGTGGCCTTGGCGACACCTTCCTGGCCGTTGGCGTAGAGCACGGCGGCCTGTTCCACCACGGCTTCCAGGGGATCGCTTTCGTTATCCAGCTCGATGCCGCCGGACTCCAGGTCGCCGAGGGAGAAGCCGGTGAAGTCCAGGGACATGGAATCCACGGCCGGGGCGGCCTTGGAGGGAGTTTCGAGGGGCGCGGCGGCGGGCGCGGCAGGAGCCCCGGCGGGCTGGGGCGCGGCGGCCGGGGTCGGCGCCGGTACCTTGACCATGCGGGCTTCGGGAACCTTGTTGTCTTCGCGACTCTTCTTGAACAGCGAGAAAATCATGGCCTGCTTTCAGTGGGCAGCAAAACGCCGCAGCAGTATATAACGACTAGCTTATGACTTTTATCACACTACGCCGTCATGCCGCAATCCGGGGAAAGCCGCGCGCCAGCAGGGCGCTGGCGGCCCCCAGGAGAACCAGCAGCAGGGCCAGTACCGGGCCGAAGGGCTGATCCAGGACCAGGGCCAGGGCGAAGGCCAGCAGGTGAGCCAGGCCGCCCAGGAGGGCGCCCAGCCACAGGGCGGCACGCCAGCTGCGGGCCCAGGGGGCGGCGGCCAGGGGCGGGATGAAGACCAGGGCGAAGGCGGCCATGACGCCGACGCTGGTGGTGGCCAGGGCCAGGACGCCGGCCACCACCAGGTCGAAGGCCAGGTGCAGGCGGCGGCTGGAGCGGCCCCGGGCCCGGTAGAAATCCGGGTAGAAATGGGACAGCAGCAGGGGCCGGGAGAGCCAGCGCAGCAGGGGCACGGCCACGGCGAAGGCGCCCAGGGCGGCGAGGAAATGGCTGCGGTCGGTGAAATAGAGCTGGCCGTCGAAGAGGGCATGGCCCAGGCGCTCGGCCAGGGGCAGGTTGGCCGCCAGCAGCACCGCCGTGCCCCAGCCGGCCAGCAGCAGCATGGCGTAGGCGGCGCCCCGGGTGGCTTCGGCCGCCTCCTCGAAGGCGTTTTTCACCGCCGCCGCCAGGAAGGCCGCAGCCGGCCCGCCCAGGACCAGGGGCAGGGCCAGGGCTGCCGCCGAAAGGCTGCCGGCAGCCGCCATCTGGGCGTAGGAGAGGGCCGCCAGCCACTCGCCGCGCAGGCGCAGGTAGGCGCCGCAGAGGGGCAGCAGCAGGGCGAAGACCAGGCCGGTGAGGCAGGGCCAGAGAAAGAGGGGGTCGGACAGCAGATCCAGGTTCATGGCCGGGGCCCTCCCGGCAGGCGCACCACCCGCTGGCAGGCGGCGGCGACGAAATCGTCGTCGTGGCTGACCAGGACGATGCCGGCGCCGGCCGCCGCCCGGGCGGCGATGGCGGCTCCCAGGGCGGCCACGCCCTGGGGGTCCAGGTTGTTGGTGGGTTCGTCGAGCAGGATCACGTCCGCCGGCGCCTGCAGGCAGGCCCACAGGTGCAGGAACTGCAGCTGGCCGCCGGAAAGCCGGTCCAGGCGCTCCTCCAGGCGGGCCGCCAGCCAGGGCGGCAGGCCGGCAGCGCTGGCGCCGGTAAGGGCCAGCAGCTCCCGGCCGTTGAGGGGGATGCCGGCCACTGCCGGCTGGCGCTGGGTCTGCCAGGAGATTTCCACCCCCGGCGCCAGCTCGACGCTGCCGGCAAAACGCCGGCCGGCGCCGGCCAGGACCGAGAGCAGGGTGCTCTTGCCCGAACCGTTGGGCCCCGCCAGCCCCAGCACCTCGCCCCGGGCCAGGGTGAAATCCACCGGCCCCACCACGGGCCGGCCGTAGCCGGCGACGAGGGCGGCAACGCTGAGCAGGGGATGGGCGGAGGCAGTGGGCATGGAGGGTTCAGCGCAGGGCGGCCAGGAGGCGGTTCACCGTGTCGTCGAAAAGGGAGAACAGGTCCTTGGCCTCGGCCGTGCCGCCCACGGTGAAGGGCAGGATCACGGAGGGGATGCCGGCCTTGTCGGCGATCCAGCGGGAGGGGGCATCATACTGGTAAGCGGGCCGCAGGACCATGCGCCCCGGGTTGTGCTGCTGCCGCGCCAGCACTTCCGCCAGGTAGCCGGAAGACGGTTCCATGCCCGGCTTCTGCTCCAGCACGCCGACCTGCTTCAGGCCGAGCCAGGCATTGAGGTAGGGGAAGGCGTCGTGCTGCACCAGTACCGGCACGCCCTTGAGCGGGGCGGCCTTGGCTTCCCAGCGGGCGATGGCGGCCTTCCAGCGTTCGGCGAAGCTGCGGTAGCCGGCCTGGTAGGCCTGGGCCTGGGCCGGGTCCAGCAGGGCCAGGCGCTCGGCCAGGGCCTCGCCGATTTTCAGGTAGAGGCGCGGATCGGTCTGGATGTGGGGATTGCCGCCGGCATGGACGTCACCGTGGGAGCGGTCCAGCACCGCCGGCACTTCGCGCAGGGTGACGTAGCGGGCCGCCTCGAAATAGCCGGGCTGGCCGCTCTGGATCGCCGGATTGCCCGACTCCCGCTGCACCAGGGGCAGCCAGCCCACCTCCAGCTCGGCGCCGGTGGCCACCAGCAGCTGGGCATTGCGGCCCCGGGCGATGAGGGAGGGCTTGGCCTCGATGCGGTGGGGGTCCTGCAGGCCGTTGGTGGCGGCCACCACATTGACCTTGTCGCCGCCGATCTCCTTCACCAGGGCCGCCCATTCGGGCACCGTGGCCAGCACATTGAGCGCCGCCTGGGCCGGCAGGGTGAAAGCCAGGAGCAGTAAAACAATCAGTCGTTGCATGGAAATTCCTTTCAGCCGGCGAAGGGGCAAAACCCACTCCGCCAAAAAATTCAGATCACCTTGAAAACCACGCTGGTGCCGGCGAGGCTAGGCGCGAGGAGCCGCCGTGTGCTCTTGCACACAAGGCCCCAAGCAACGACGCATCGCCGGTGCCAGCGTGGTTTTTAGAATTTGTGGGCGCCGTGGGTGCCCAGACTCTGGATGTATTGCAGGAACACCTGGTTGTCCGTTTCCCCCAGCCCGGACTGGTCCCGCGCCAGCTGCACGCGGAAGCGGGAGAACTCGCTGGGGCTGTAGTCGAACATGACGCTGTTGCGGGTCGGGTTGTGGCTGGCCATGACCGGGAAGTCGGAACCGCTGAGGATGCCGTTCTTCGCCAGGCCGATGTCCACCGTGCCGTAATCGAGGCGGTCGTGGCGCAGGCCGGCGCGCCAGCGCGGCATGAACTGGTACACCCCTTGCAGGTACCAGCCGGACTGCTTGCTCTCGTAGCTGCCGCTGCAATCGCCGCCGCAGGCGCCGGCGGCCGAGTTGCTGGCCAGGGTGCCGCTTTCGGTGCGGCGGAAGTACTCGCCCTGGAGGGTGAAGTTGGTGACGCTGGGGTTGCCGTTGGGCGCCCACTTCCACACCCCGTCCAGAATCCACAGGCGGCTCTTGCCGCTGAAGGTGTCGTCCACCGCCGCCCCCAGGCTGTCCGTGTCCTGGTAGGTACGGTCCTTGGGCGAGGTGCCCAGGTAGGAGAGGCCGGCGCGCCAGGCGTTGCTGGGGCCCACGTCGCCGCCCAGGTGGGCGAAGAGGACGCCGGTGGTGGTGCCGTTCTTGTTGCGGTCGGTGCTGGGGAAGGACTGGCCGCGGCCGGCTTCGGCGCCGATCTCGAGGAAGGTCTCGGTGGGTGCCAGCCAGCGCAGCTGCACCCCGTCCTGGCCGAACTGGTTGCCGAGGAAGGCCTTGTAGGCCAGGGGCGCATCGACGAAGTCCCAGGCGTGGGCGTGCTGCTCGTTGAGATAGCCGAGGCTGGAGAAGAAGCGGCCGGCCTTGAAGTTGAAGCCGCGGCCCAGGCCCAGGCTCTCGATGTAGGCGTTTTCCATATCCACGCCGCCTTCGGGCTTCAGGGCGGCGATGGCGACGCCGCGCCAGTTGGGGTCCACGTTGGCGCTCAGCACCAGCTCGGTCTCGCCCAGGCTGAAGCTGCGGCTGCCGGGGCCCACTTCGCCCAGGGTCGGGGTGAAGCCGGTGATCTGGTAGCTGTTGGGGTCCTTCTTCAGGTTGTTGTAGGTGCCGGTGAGGATGAGGGAGATTTCCGGGTTGAAGGCATTGGCCCGCACCGGTTCCCGGCTGCGGGAGGCCTGGGCGCTCTCGGCGCTGGCCTTGGCCTCGCCGGCGGTGGCGCTGGCATCCACCGCCGTCTTCTCGGCCTTGACGGCCTTGGTTTCAGCCTGGGCCAGGCGCCCTTCCAGGGCGGCGATGCGCTGCTCGTAGGCGCGCTGCATCTGCTGCAGCTGCTCGCGCATCTGCTTCATTTCCCGGGCCACGTCGGCATCGGGAGCGGCCTGGGCGGCGCCGGCGGCCAGGGCAAACGAAACGGCCAGGGCCAGGGGGGTGTAACGGGGAGTGAACATGGTCTACCTCAATTCAAATCTGACAACGACGGGACAGCGACGGCCGCCAGCCCCCGGCCGGAGAGGCAAGGGGGATGCGGCTCTTCATGGCTCGTTGCTCAGGATCGAGGCGGGGCGCCCTGGCGGGGCAGGGGGGTCGGCAGATGGCGCCAGCGGGACGCGCTGGCGATGGCCGGCTCGAAAGCGGCCAGGGACAAGGGCAGGGGAGCAGCTGTCGCCGCCAGGGGCGTCGCGTGGCCGCCCAGGTGCAGACAGACGAGACAGGACTCGGCCGCCGGGCCGGCCCCCTCCTCGCCCTGCAGATGGCTGGCCAGGTGCAGCAGCCACACCGCCGCCAGCAACAGGGGCAGCAGGGCCAGCCAGCGGGCGAGGCGGGCGGGGGGGCGGCAGCGCGGCGCCGGCATCATGGCGGTTTAGACGGCCTGCCCGTCGGCATCGCGAACGCCGCCGCAGAACATGGTGAAAGCCTTCTCCACGTTGTCCTTGGCGAAGTTGCGCACGATGAACACCAGCCGGGTGCTGCGGTCGTTGAAGGGTTCGGCTTCCGGCCAGGCATCCAGCACCAGGGTCGGGTAGCGGGTGTGCTGCACGCAATGCACCACCCGGGGCTGCGCCTCCCCGGCCACGTGCACCAGGCCCTTGACCCGCAGGATGCGGTCGCCGCAGGTGGCCAGCAGCACGTCCAGGGCTTCGAGGAAATCGCCCCAGTGCAGGGGCTCGGCAAAGCGCAGGGTGAAGGCGTGCACCAGGGCGTCGTGGCGGTTGGGATCGTGGTCGTGGCCGCTGTGGCTGGCCCGGGTCGCCTTGACCGCTTCCTCCGCCAGCCAGCGGGCTACTTCCGGCGCCTTGGCGGCGGCGTTGAAGGTGCCGCTGTCGAGGAACCAGGCGGCGTCGGCCCGGCCCTGCACCACCACATGGCGCGGCGCGCCGGGGTTGAGGCGCTGCAGGCGGCGCTCCAGGCGCGGCAGGGCCTCGGGATCGGCGAGCAGGTCGGTCTTGGTCAGCAGCAGGCGGTCGGCCATGGTGACCTGCTTCACCGCCTCGAAGTGGCGCGACAGCTGGCCCTCGGCATGGGTGGCATCCACCGCCGTGATGACGCCATCGGTACGGTAGCGCTCGGCGATGAAGAAGTCTTCCATCAGGGTGTGCATCACCGGCGCCGGATCGGCCAGGCCGGTGGTCTCGATCAGTACCCGCTTGAGGGCCTTGATCTCGCGCCGCTGGGCGCGCATGGCCAGGTCCTTCAGGGCCCGCACCAGGTCGCCGCGGACGGAACAGCAGAGGCAGCCGGAGTCGAGCAGCACCAGGTTCTCGTCCACCTTTTCCACCAGATGGTGGTCCAGGCCCGTCTCGCCGAACTCGTTGATGAGCACGGCGGTATCGGCCATCTCCGGCTGGCGCAGGAGGTGGTTGAGCAGGGTGGTCTTGCCGGCGCCGAGGAAGCCGGTGAGGACGCTGACGGGAACGCGGCGGTCCATTGTTTAAGCGCTCACCAGGGCTTGCCGATGCACTGGCGCAGGCCCTTCTCGAAAATGTCCCGGGGCAGGTTGCGGCCGATGAAGACGATGCGCGACTCCCGCGCCTCGTTCTCGGCCCAGGGCCGGCCCACGTTGGTGGCCACCAGCATGTGCACCCCCTGCAGGATGATCTGGTGGGCCTGGCCGGTCACGGCCAGGAGGCCCTTGTAGCGCAGCATGTCCTCGCCGTAAACCTGCACCAGGGCGCCGAAGAATTCGTCCAGGCGGGCCGGGTCGAACTCGCCGTGGGTGGTGAAGGCGAAGCTGCTGATGGCGTTGTTGTGGTGATGGTGGTGGCCGCTGGCGAGGAAATCCGGCTCCCGCTCCAGCACCGACTCCAGGGAGAAGCTGTTCACGTCCAGCAGGGCCGCCAGGTCCACGCCCTGGCCCTGGAGCGTCTCGTAGATGGCGGCGCGGCCGTTGATGTCCACCAGGCGGGCGATCAGGGCGGCCTTCTCGGCCTCGCTCACCAGGTCGGTCTTGGTCAGCAGCAGGCGGTCGGCGAAACCCACCTGCTCCTGGGCGATCTCGTGCTGGTCCAGCTGCGCCATGGCGTGCTTGGCATCCACCAGGGTGAGGATGGCGTCCAGGCGGTAGGCCTGGGCCACCTCCGGCTCCACCAGGAAGGTCTGGGCCACCGGGCCCGGGTCGGCCAGGCCGGTGGTCTCGATCAGCACCCGGTCGAAATGCAGGGTGCCGTTGGCGCGCTTTGCCACCAGCTCGCCCAGGATGCGGGTGAGGTCGCCGCGCACGGTGCAGCAGATGCAGCCGTTGTTCATCTCCACGATCTGCTCTTCGCTTTCCAGCAGCAGGTCGTTGTCCACCCCCACTTCGCCGAATTCGTTTTCGATGACGGCGATGCGCTGGCCGTGGGCTTCCTTGAGGATGCGGTTGAGCAGGGTGGTCTTGCCGCTGCCGAGAAAGCCGGTGAGCAGGGTGACGGGAATACGGGGATCGGTGGTGAGCATGGCGGCTTTCAGGGCTGGGCGGCGGCGCAGGCGGGGCACTGGCCGTGGAGATCCACTTCCATGCGGGCCAGGCGGAAGCCGGCGGGGAGTTCGGGGGCGGCGGGGGGCGGCGCATCCAGGCAGAAGATGCGGCCGCAGGCTTCGCAGCGGAAATGGGCGTGGGCGATGTGTTCGGCGGCGGGGCCGGTGGCGGAGTAGCGGAAGACCCGGGAGGCATCGGTGGCCTTGGCCGCCAGGCCGGCGGAGACCAGCCAGTCCAGGGCCCGGTAGAGGGTGACCCGGTCGCCGGCCAGGGGGCCCAGGGCCTTTTCCACCTCCAGGTGGGTCAGGGGCCCGGCGGCGCCCCGCAGCAGGGCCAGCACCTGGACCCGGGCCGGCGTCACCCGGGCGCCGGCGGCGCGGATGGCGGCGGCCGCCTGGAGGGCGGGAGCGGCGGCGGAATCGGTCATGGCGTCAGGCGCCCGAGGTGCACGGGCGCGGCGGGAATTGGCGGGAGGGCCATTAGAGCACAACACTATTGCAACTGCAATTGTGTTGCACTTACTCCGCCGCCGCCTCCTTGCCGGCCTTGCCCTTCACCGCCTCGAAACGGGCCAGGGTGCGTTGGCGGGCCAGATTGTGGTCCACCACCGGCGCCGGGTAGTCGCGGCCGATGATTACGCCAGCAGCCTGCTGCTCCAGGGGGGCCATGCGCCAGGGGGCGTGGATGTGCTTGTCCGGCACCCCGGCCAGCTCCGGCACGTAGCGGCGGATGAAGCGGCCCTGGGGATCGAATTTTTCCGACTGGGTGACGGGGTTGAAGATGCGGAACCAGGGCTGGGCGTCGCAGCCGGTGGAGGCGGCCCATTGCCAGCCGCCGTTGTTGGCGGAGAGGTCGAAATCCAGCAGCAGGTCGGCAAAATGCCCTTCCCCCAGGCGCCAGTCCAGGCCCAGGTCCTTGGTCAGGAAGGAGGCCACCACCATGCGCAGCCGGTTGTGCATCCAGCCGGTCTGGGCCAGCTGGCGCATGGCCGCATCCACCAGGGGATAGCCGGTACGGCCCTCCCGCCAGGCCGCCAGCAGGGCGGGGGCCTCGTCCCACAGCACCCGGTCGAACTCGGGCTTGAAGCAGCCGTCCGGCAGTTGGGGGAAACGGTCCAGCACCATGAAATAGAAGTCGCGCCAGATCAGCTCCGAGAGCCAGGTGGCGGCGCCAGGGCCGCCGCTGCGCCAGGCCTCGCCCGCCAGCTGGCGAATGGAGAGGCAGCCGAAGCGCAGATAGACGGAGAGGTAGGAGACGCCCTTCACCGCCGGAAAATCCCGCTGCTCGGCGTAGCGCTCCAGGCGCTGGCGGAAGTCCTGCCAGCGGGCGGCGCCGCCACTCATGCCGGGAACGACGCCGATGCGCTCAAGGTCCGTCGGCAAAAAGCCGATATCTGCCAGTGAAGGCACCCCGCCGCCGTCCGGGGGCGGGGCCAGGTGCCCGCTGTAGCGATCCACCGGATAGGGACGGACATGAAAATCCTCCAGTTTCCCCAGCCAGCAGTTCTTGTAGGGCGTGAACACGGTGTAGGGCGTGCCGCCCTTGGTCAGGACCTCGTCGCCGTCGAAGACGGCCTGGTCCTTGAACAGGTGCAGGGCGATGCCGTCCCGCTCCAGGTCGGCGGCCACCGCCGCGTCCCGGGCCTTGGCCCGGGGCTCGTAGTCCCGATTGGCGAACACCGCCACCACGCCCAGCTGGCGCGCCAGGGCGGCAATTTCCGCGGCCGCCGGGCCGTGGCGCACCATGAGGCCGCCGCCCTTGGCCTGGAGGGCCACATGGAGTTCCGCCAGGGATTCCCGGATGAACTCGACCCGCCGGTCGCTGCGCCCGGGCAGGGCCTCCAGGATGTCGCTGTCGAAGACGAAGGCGCACCACACCCGGCGCGCCGACTTCAGGGCGTGGTAGAGGGCGGCGTGGTCGTAATCGCGTAGATCACGGCGGAACCAGACAAGGGCGGATTCAAGCATAATGGCAATCGATTCAGGCGCGGCGGGGCAGTGCCGCCCCCACAGGGAAGGGGCTTCCGGGTTCGACGGCCGGAAGGTGCGCCAGATGTTAGCTCTAAATACTCCAGTCGGCGAAGAGGCGTGCGACAGACACGCCTGATCTCAGGAAGGGATCAATGGAAGCGCAAGGACTCGATTTCACCTACGACCCCGAAAGTCGTAGCCTGGTCGCCAGCTTCACACCGGAAGCGGGAGTGGCGCCCCCCACGATAGACGTCCCCTGGCTGGAAGAACGCATCGCCGAGCTCGGCCACGGCGCCCTGCGGCGCAATGCGGCCGCCCTCGGCGTGCTCGCCGACAGCATCAAGGGCGCCCGCCCGGTGGCGGCCCTGGCGGTGGCCGAGGCGGTGGACGCCAAGGCCGAGGTCAGCGTCGCCGGCGACAAGATGGCCGCCTTCCTCAGCATCACCCCGCCCCAGGGCGGCGCCCCCATCGACGACGCCGCCATCCGCCGGGCCCTGGCCCAGCAGGGCGTCACCACCGGCATCCGGGAGTCCGCCATCGCCCAGGCCCTGGCCCTGGGCCAGGCCGACAACCTGCTCATCGCCGAGGGCCGGGCCCCGGTCCACGGCGAGGACGGGCGCATCGAGGTGCTGGTGCCGGAAAGCCGCAGCCGGGTGCCCCAGGTCAACGAAAAGGGCCTCATGGACTACCGCAACCTGGGGGAAATCCTCACGGTACACGCCGGCCAGGCCGTCATGCAGCGCATTCCCGCCACCCCCGGCACCCCGGGGGAAACCGTTTCCGGCGCCGTGATCCCGGCCCTGGCGGGCAAGGAGACCATGTTCTCCCCCAACCTCTCCGGCGTCGCCCCGGACCCGGCGGACCCCAACAAGCTGGCCGCCGCCATCACCGGCCAGCCGGTGCGCACCCGGGAAGGGGTGATCGTCGAGCCCACCTACACGGTGAATGAAGTCACCATCAATTCGGGCAACATCGACTTCGACGGCGCCGTCACGGTCAAGGGCGACGTCCAGGCCGGCATGACCATCCGCGCCAGCGGCGACATCGAGATCGGCGGCACGGTGGAGGCGGCGGTCATCGTCGCCGGCGGCGACATCGTCATCAAGGGCGGCGCCATCGGCGCCGGCGGCCGCAAGGACGCCCAGGGCAACGAAATCCCCTCCTACATCCAGTGCGGCGGCAGCTTCACCGCCACCTACGTGCAGCAGGCCAAGGTGGAGGCAGGCGACAGCATCTTCATCGACGACGTGGCCATGCAGAGCAATCTCATCGCCATCAACCAGATCGTCGTCGGCCACAAGCAGCGGGGCCACATCATCGGCGGCCGGGCCCAGGCCACCCTGCTGGTGAAGGCCAAGGTGATCGGCTCCGGCGCCCACATCGGCACGCGCATCGACATCGGCCTGGACCCCAAGCTGCGGGCCCAGCAGCAGCGCCTGGTGCTGCACCGGCAGCAGGTGGAGGAGCAGCTGGCCCAGGTGGTCAAGCTGCTGGAGCTGGCGGCCAAGCTGCCGGAACGGGTGCCGCCGGAGACCCTGAAGCGGGCCCGCATCACCCGGGAATCCCTGCTGCGCACCCTGACCCGCCTGGGGGAGGAGGAAACCCTGCTGCAGGAACAGCTGCGCCTGGCCCAGAACGCCAAGGTCATCGCCGAGCAGGCGGTGTACGAGGGCATGGAGGTTCATTGCGGCCTGCTGCACTACACCCTGGTGGGGGACAAGGCCCACGGGCTGCAGGTGCGGGTGGCGGAAGGGGCCCTGGAGGCCGACCAACTGGCCCGGGGCAAGAGCTGAGCAGGACGCCCATGCCGGGACCCGTTCCGGGGTAAAATCCGCCCTGCCATGGACAGCGTCAATCTCACCGACCACTTCCTCATCGCCATGCCGGCGATGGACGATCCCTATTTTTCCCGCGCCCTCGTCTACGTCTGCGAGCACAACGACCAGGGCGCCCTCGGCATCGTCGTCAACAAGCCCCTGGACATGCCCCTGCAGGACCTCTTCGAGAAGGTGGACATTCCCCTCGACGCGGCCGGCCTGAACAACCTGCCGGTGTATTTCGGCGGCCCGGTGCAGACGGACCGGGGCTTCGTCCTGCACCGGCCGGTGGGCCAGTGGCAATCCACCCTGGCGGTCAATGACGAGGTGGGCCTCACCAGCTCCCGCGACATCCTGGTGGCCATGGGCCGGCAGGGCCAGCCCAGCGAAGTGCTGGTGACCCTGGGCTACGCCGGCTGGGGCGCCGGCCAGCTGGAAAGCGAACTGGCCCAGAACGGCTGGCTCACCGTGCGCGCCGATCCCTCCATCGTCTTTTCCCTGCCGCCGGAAGAGCGCCTGGCCGCTGCCATGCTCGCCCTGGGCATCGACTTCGCCCATCTGGCCGAGGACGCCGGGCATGCCTGAGGCTGCCGTCGGCTCCCCTTCCGCTCCGACCGGCACGGTCCTGGCCTTCGACTTCGGCGAGAAGCGCATCGGCGTCGCCGTCGGCGAGCCCCAGGTCAAGCACGCCCATCCCCTGACGGTGATCCACGCCCAGTCCAACCAGGAGCGTTTCGCCGCCATCGCCGCCCTCATCGCAGAATGGCGCCCCGCCTTGCTGGTGGTCGGCCTGCCGGTCAGTCTGGACGGCAATCCCCACGGCATGACGGCCCGCTGCACCCGCTTCGCCAACCAGCTGAAGGGCCGCTTCGCCCTGCCGGTGGCCTTCGCCGACGAACGCCTGACCTCCCTCGACGCCAACGAGCGCCTGCGGGAAACCGGCCACAACGCCAAATCCGCCAAGCAGCACCTGGACGCGGTGGCGGCCCAACTCATTCTGCAAGCCTATTTCGACACTTCCGACCCTTTCTCCGAACCTGCCGCCCATGCCTGAAGCCATTCCCACCCAGCTCCCCGACGCAGAACTGCAGCTCGCCAGCCTGGCCGAGCAACTGCGCCCCCACCTCACTCCCGACACCGCCCTGGTGGGCATCTACTCCGGCGGCGCCTGGGTCGCCGAGCGTCTCAAGCAGCTGCTCGACATTCGCGAGGAAGTGGGCCAGATCGACGTCTCCTTCTACCGCGACGACTTCGCCGAGAAGGGCCTGCATCCCCAGGTGCGCCCCAGCCACATCCCCTTCGAGGTGGAAGGCCGGCCCCTGATCCTGGTGGACGACGTGCTGTACACCGGCCGCACCACCCGGGCCGCCATCAACGAGCTGTTCGATTACGGCCGCCCGGCCCGGGTCGAACTGGCAGTGCTGGCTGACCGGGGCGAGCGGGAGCTACCCATCGAGCCCGGC
Organism: Azospira sp.; assembly: GCF_030247495.1. Lineage (NCBI taxonomy): Bacteria > Pseudomonadati > Pseudomonadota > Betaproteobacteria > Rhodocyclales > Rhodocyclaceae > Azospira > Azospira sp. The sequence goes on from NZ_JAOTRW010000009.1 coordinate 219,014, forward strand.
TACTGCGTCTGGGAAGTGGACCTGGAAGAAGGTGAAGAATTGATCCTGGGCCGGGAGGAATCCGGCCGCCTGTTCTGGAAAATGGGGAGGAACGACCGTGGCTGAGATGCTCACCCAGAGCCGTCTGAATCCGCAGCTCGACGCCGAGGGCAAGCTGCAGCACCTGCTGTCCACCGAGGGCCTGCCCCTGCCGGTGATCACCCAGATCCTGGACACCGCCGAGAGCTTCCTTGAGGTCTCGGACCGGGACGTGAAGAAGGTGCCCCTGCTGCGCGGCAAGAGCGTCTTCAACCTCTTCTTCGAGAACTCCACCCGCACCCGCACCACCTTCGAGATCGCCGCCAAACGCCTCTCGGCGGACGTCATCAACCTGGACGTGTCCCGCTCCTCCACGGCCAAGGGCGAGACCCTGCTCGACACCATCGACAACCTCTGCTCCATGCACGCCGACATGTTCGTGGTGCGCCACGCCACCTCCGGCGCCCCCTTCCTCATCGCCGAGCACTTGAAGCGCATCGGCCGGGACGACATCCACGTGGTGAACGCCGGCGACGGCCGCCATGCCCACCCCACCCAGGGGCTGCTGGACATGTACACCATCCGCCACTACAAGAAGGATTTCTCCAACCTGACGGTGGCCATCGTCGGCGACATCCTCCATTCCCGGGTCGCCCGCTCCGACCTGCATGCCCTGCGCACCCTGGGCTGCGGCGAAATCCGCGCCATCGCGCCGAAGACCCTGCTGCCCGGCTACCTGGAAAACCTGGGGGTGAAGGTCTTCCACGACATGAACGAAGGCCTCAAGGACTGCGACGTGGTGATCATGCTGCGCCTGCAGAACGAACGCATGAACGGGGCCCTGCTGCCCTCCGCCGGCGAGTATTTCAAGCGCTACGGCCTGACGCCGGAAAAGCTGGCTCTGGCCAAGCCCGACGCCATCGTCATGCACCCGGGCCCCATGAACCGGGGCGTGGAAATCGACTCGTCCGTGGCCGACGGGCCCCAGGCGGTGATCCTCAACCAGGTCACTTTCGGCATCGCCGTGCGCATGGCGGTGATGGGCATCCTCGCGGGGAACTGAACACCATGAACATCAGCATCAAGAACGGCCGCCTCATCGACCCCAAGAACGGCATCGATGCCCGGCAGGATCTCTTCATCGCCGACGGCCGCATCGCCGCCGTCGGCCAGGCCCCCGCCGGCTTCGTCCCGGAGCGGGAAATCGACGCCGCCGGCTACGTGGTCTGCCCCGGCCTGATCGACCTTTCCGCCCGCCTGCCGAGCCTGGAGACCGAGCTGGCCTGCGCCGCCGCCAACGGCATCACCACCGTGGTCTGCCCGCCGGACACCCGGCCGGTGCTGGACGAACCGAGCCTGGTGGAACGCCTGATCCAGCGCGCCGAAGCCCTGGGCCTGGCCCGGGTGCTGCCCCTGGGCGCCCTCACCAAGGGCCTGCAGGGCCAGACCCTGGCCAGCATGGCCGGCCTCGCCAGCGCCGGCTGCGTCGCCTTCACCCAGGCCAGCCAGCCCGTCACCGACCTGCAGTCCCTGTACCGGGCCATGCAGTACGCCGCCACCTACGACTTCGCCGTCTGGCTGCGGCCCCAGGATTACCAGCTGGCCAAGGACGGCGTCGCCCACGACGGCGAAATGGCCGCCCGCCTGGGCCTGGCCGGCATCCCCGTGGCCGCCGAGACGGTGGCCATCGCCACCCTGATCGAACTGGCCAAGAGCACCGGCGTGCGCCTGCACCTGATGCGCCTCTCCTCCGCCGCCGGCGTCGCCATGGTGCGCGAGGCCAAGGCCCGGGGCGTCGCCGTCAGCTGCGACGTGGCCGCCCACCACCTGCACCTGGCGGAAGAGGACATCGGCTACTTCAACGCCCAGGCCCGCTTCGACCCGCCCCTGCGCTCCGTGGCGGACCGGGCCGCCCTGCGCTTCGGCCTGGCCGAAGGCGTGATCCAGGCGGTCTGTTCCGACCACACGCCGATGGAGGCGGACGGCAAGCAGGTGCCCTTCGGCGAGGCGGAAGTGGGGGCCCGGGGCCTGGAACTGCTGCTGCCCCTGGTGCTGGCCTGGGCCCGGGAGGACGGACTGTCCCTGGGCACGGCCCTGGCCCGGGTCACCAGCGACGCCGCCGCCGTCATCGGCCGCAGCGACCTGGGCCACCTGGCCGTGGGTGCCGTGGCCGACGTCTGCGTCTTCGACGCCGAGACGGAATGGACCATCACTCCGGACGCCTTTACCAGCGTGGGCCGCAACAGCCCCCTGGCGGGACGCACCATGAGCGGCCGCATCCAGGCCGTGGTGGCTGGCGGCCGTCTGCTCTAGTCATTCTCCGGTAGGCGGGCGCCGCAACGGCCGCCCCGCCTGCCTCTCCGGGCAGGCCCCTGCCCGGCTCCCATTCCCGCTCTAGCAGCACTCCAGTTCGGCCCGCTGCAGCAACTGCAGCCCTTCCCCGTCGCCGAATTTCTCGAACAGTTCCTCGATGTAGTAGGTATTGGAACAGACCAGATAGAGCAGGTCCTCCGTCGGCTCGCCGCTGTAGTAGCCCGGCGGGATCTTGGCGACGAAGTATTCCCAGTACTTGTTGGTGCGCTCCGGCCCCTCGTAGTGGTGCAGCACCCGGGCCACCACCGCACAGGCGTTGTGCCAGCAGTCGATACCCTCGAAGGAAACGTAACGGTCCGCCGCGGCGGCTGCTTGTTCTGACATGGCCCATCCTCCCCTGATTGCAATGATTGACAGCCCATTCTGGGGAGCCCGGCGCGGGGCGGACAAGGGCCCCTGCACCAACGGCAGGCTTCTTGCATGAACGACATCATTCCTGCACGAACGACGGAAAGCCGACATGGAAAGCCTGGAATACCTGCTGCAGAAGATGGACCCCGGCGTGGTCATGCTGGACCGGGAGGGGCGCATCCGCCAGCTCAATCCCGCCGCCCGCCAGTTGCTGCAACGCTACCATCCGGCCCTGGAGGGCCGCGCCGTGGTGGACCTGCACCCGGAGCCGAGCCGACGCAAGATCGCCTGGCTGCTGCAGGAGGCCGCCGCGGGCGATACCCCGGTGCCGGTGACCATGACCATCAACACCCCCGACCGGCCCCTGCTGCTCAGCATCAGCCGCCTGGAAAGCAGCGACGGCGCTGGCGAAGCCGCCGCCGGCTTCTGCCTGCTTCTCTACGACTACCGGGGTCTCACCGCCCTGCCCCAGGCCGCGGCGGAAGAAGGGCGCCTGGCCAAGCTGCCGGTGCTTCTGCAGGGCGGCACCGCCCTGGTGGACCCGGCGGAGGTGGTGCACCTGCAGGCCGAAGGCCATTACGCCCGGCTGTACACCGCCCGGGAATCCTTCCTCTGCCACCTGAGCCTGGCCCAGCTGGAGCGGCGCCTGGACCCGGAACAGTTCCTGCGCATCCACCGCCGCCACCTCATCGCCGTGGCCCACGCCGCCCGCCTGGAGCGCCAGGAGGGACGGCCCTCGGTGGTGATGGCCACCTTTCCCGCCAGCCGTCTGCCCATCGGCCGCAGCCGGGCCGCGGCCGTGGCGGCCCGCCTCGGCTGGTAGCCGCCTGCCCTACAACAGGGAATCGGAGAAGGAAAAAGTCAGGCGTCGGGCAGCAGGCGCTGCACCGCGTCGGCCGGCGGCTCGGCCACTTCCACCACCTTGCGCCGGGAGGTCTGGCCGCTCTTCAGGCTGACGGCGCTCTTGGGCAGGCCGAGGCGGTCGGCGACGAAGGCCAGCAGGGCCCCGTTGGCCTTGCCGTCCACCGGCGGCGCCGCCAGGCGGATTTTCAGGGCGTCGCCGTGGAGGCCGCAGACCTCCGTCTTCTTCGCCCCGGGCTGGATGTGCAGGGTGAGGAGCAGGCGGCCGTCGCCGCCGCGCTGGTGGAACATCAGAAGAGCAGGGGCATGAGGGCGGCCTTGGCGTAGGCCAACAGCATCAGCAGCACCTGGGCCAGGACGATGGCCACCAGGGGCGACAGGTCCACGTTGGCGATGGGCGGCACGATGCGGCGCAGGGGCTTGAGCAGCGGGTCGGTGAGGGCGTGGATGGGGCCGGCCAGGGGCGTATGGGGATTGACCCAGGAAATCACCGCCTGCACCAGCATGAGGACGATGGCCGCCATCACCGCCATGTGCAGCAGTTCGAAGAAGCCCATGGCCAGGGCCGCCGTGACCAGGGCGCCGGCGCCGAGGGCAGCGCCACCCTTGACCGCCAGCATGGCCGCCTTGACCGCGGCCTGCAGCAGCCAGGCCGGCACCAGGCTGGCGAAGTCCAGGCCGAAGAGGCCGGGAATCGCCCGGCGCAGGGGCAGCACCACCCAGTTGGTAGTCTGCAGAACGAAGTGGCCCAGGGGGGTCTTGAAGGAAACCCGGCGCCACTGCATGACGAAGCGCAGCAGCAGCAGATAGCCGAAGAAACTGGCGACCACGTCGAGCAGGAAATTGAGGATGTCGAGCAGCATGGTGGGTATCCGTTCGGTTAGGGGCTATGGGAGCGTGGCTCAGTCGGCGCCGAGCTGCTGGCCCAGTTCCACGCCCCGGGCTTCGGCCGCCTTGACGCCGGCGATGATGCCGGCCTTGACCCCGGCCGTTTCCATCACCGCCAGGGCGGCGGCGGTGGTGCCGCCCTTGGAGGTGACCCGCTCCCGCAGCACGCTGGCCGGGTCCGGCGACTGGGCCGCCAGCTGGGCGGCGCCGAGCACGGTTTCGATGGCCAGGCGGCGGGCCTGCTCGTCGTCGAAGCCCAGGTCCTTGCCGGCCTGCTGCAGGGCCTCAATGAAGAGGAAGACGTAGGCCGGGCCGCTGCCGGAAACGGCGGTGACCGCATCCATCTGGGACTCGTCGGCGAACCACACGGCGCTGCCGACGGCCTCCAGCACGCGCTGGGCGGCGGCGCGGCCGGCGGCGTCCACTTCCGGCAGGGCGTAGAGGCCGGTGACGCCGGCGCCGATCAGGGCCGGGGTGTTGGGCATGGTGCGCACCAGGCGGCGGTGGCCGCCCAGCCAGCGGGAGAGGGAGGCCAGGTTGAGGCCGGCGGCGATGCTCACCACCAGCTGGTCCTTGAGATGGGGGCCGATGGGGGCGATGGCCTCCTTCATGCTCTGGGGCTTCACCGCCAGGACGATGACGTCGCAGTCCCAGGCCGCCGCCTCGGCGCCGGCGAAGGTGCGCACGCCGTAGGCCGCTTCCAGCTTGCTGCGGTTGTCGGCGTTGAGCTCCACCACGGCGATGTCGCCGGCGGCAAAGCCCTTGTTCACCAGGCCGCCGATAAGGGCATTGGCCATGTTGCCGCCGCCGAGGAAAGTGATCTTCATGGGGAAAGTCCTTCTAGGTCTTGGAGTAATCGCGGGCACCGAAAATGGCGGTGCCGACGCGGACAATGGTGGCGCCTTCGGCCACGGCGGCCTCCAGGTCGTGGGACATGCCCATGGACAGGGTGTCCAGGGCCAGGCCCTCGGCCCGCAGCTGTTCGTAGAACTGGCGCAGGCGGCGGCAGGGCTCGCGCTGGGCCGCTTCGTCTTCTGCCGGCGCCGGGATGGCCATCAGGCCGCGCAGGGTCAGCTTGGGCAGGGCCGCCACGGCCCGGCACAGCTCGGCCGCCTGGTCCAGGTCGCAACCGCTCTTGCTGGCTTCGCCGGAGATATTCACCTGGACGCACACCTGCAGCGGTGGCAGATCGGCCGGCCGCTGCTCGGAGAGGCGCTGGGCGATCTTCAGCCGGTCGATGCTGTGCACCCAGTCGAAGCGTTCGGCCACGGGCCGGGTCTTGTTGCTCTGCAGGGGGCCGATGAAATGCCATTCCAGATCGCTGTGCCCTGCGGCCCGCAGCTGGTCGATCTTGTCGCAGCCTTCCTGCACGTAGTTCTCGCCGAAGGCCCGCTGGCCGGCAGCGGCCGCCTCGACCACGCACTCCGCCGGCCAGGTCTTGGCCACGGCCAGCAGCGAGACCGCGGACGGATCCCGGCCGCAGGCGCGGGCAGCGGCGTCGATGCGGGCTTTGACAGCTTGCAGGTTGGCGAAAATAGGCGTCATAATCGGGCGCTAAAACATGGGCAATCGTGGCGCGAAAGTATAGCACCGCCGGGCCGGAGCGCCCGGCACCGGGCCGGCGCCGCCGCCCTGCTCCAGTGCGCGCCGGGCGCCCCGTTTAGCTCCCATTCACTCCCGTTTTCCGCCTCCAAGGACCGTTGATGGACATCACCGAACTGCTCGCCTTCGGCGTCAAGAACAAGGCCTCCGACCTGCACCTCTCCGCCGGCCTGCCGCCCATGATCCGGGTCCACGGCGACGTGCGCCGCATCAACCTGCCGGCCATGGAGCACAAGGACGTGCACGCCATGGTGTACGACATCATGAACGACGGCCAGCGTAAGACCTACGAAGAGAACCTGGAGTGCGACTTCTCCTTCGAAGTGCCCAACCTGGCCCGCTTCCGGGTCAATGCCTTCGTCCAGCACCGGGGCGCCGGCGCCGTCTTCCGGACCATTCCCTCCAAGGTGCTGAGCCTGGAGGACCTCAACGCGCCGAAGATCTTCAAGGAGATTTCGGAATTCCCCCGGGGCATCGTGCTGGTCACCGGCCCCACCGGCTCCGGTAAGTCCACCACCCTGGCGGCCATGGTGAACCACATCAACGAAAACGATTACGGCCACATCCTGACCGTGGAAGACCCCATCGAATTCGTGCACGAAGCCAAGAAGTGCCTCATCAACCAGCGGGAAGTGGGGCCCCACACCCTGTCCTTCAACAACGCCCTGCGCTCGGCCCTGCGGGAAGACCCGGACGTGATCCTGGTGGGCGAAATGCGCGACCTGGAAACCATCCGCCTGGCCATGACGGCGGCGGAAACGGGCCACCTGGTGTTCGGCACCCTGCACACCTCCTCCGCCGCCAAGACGGTGGACCGGATCATCGACGTCTTCCCCGCGGCGGAGAAGGAAATGATCCGGGCCATGCTCTCCGAATCCCTGCGCGCCGTCATTTCCCAGACCCTGCTGAAGACCAAGGACGGCAACGGCCGGGTGGCGGCCCACGAGATCATGATCGGCACCCCGGCCATCCGCAACCTGATCCGGGAAGCCAAGATCGCCCAGATGTATTCGGCCATCCAGACCGGCCAGCAGTTCGGCATGCAGACCCTGGACCAGAACCTCACCGACCTGGTGCGGCGCAACGTCATTTCGCCGGCGGAAGCCCGCACCAAGGCGGTCAACAAGGACATGTTCGGCGGCTAGGCGCCGGGGAAGAATTATGGAAAGAGATCAGGCACTCAAATTCATCCAGGACCTGCTGCGCCTCATGGTGCAGAAGAAGGGCTCGGACCTCTTCATCACCGCCGGCTTCCCCCCCGCCATCAAGGTGGACGGCAAGATGACCCCGGTCTCCAACCAGGCCCTGACGCCCCAGCACACGGCGGAACTGGCCCGCTCCATCATGAACGACCGGCAGGCGGCGGAATTCGAATCCACCAAGGAATGCAACTTCGCCATCTCCCCCGCCGGCATCGGCCGCTTCCGGGTCAATGCCTTCGTCCAGCAAGGCCGCATCGGCGTCATCTGCCGCACCATCAACACCACCATTCCCCGTTTCGAAGACCTGGGCCTGCCGCCGGTGCTGAAGGACGTGGCCATGACCAAGCGGGGCCTGGTGCTGTTCGTCGGCGGCACCGGCTCCGGCAAGTCCACCTCCCTGGCGGCCATGATCGGCTACCGCAACGAAAACTCCTACGGCCACATCATCACCATCGAGGACCCGGTGGAGTACGTGCACGAGCACAAGAACTGCATCGTCACCCAGCGCGAGGTAGGCGTCGATACGGATTCCTGGGAAATGGCCCTGAAGAACACCCTGCGCCAGGCGCCGGACGTGATCCTGATCGGCGAAATCCGCGACCGGGAGACCATGGAGCACGCCGTGGCCTTCGCCGAGACCGGCCACCTGGCCATGGGCACCCTGCACGCCAACTCCACCAACCAGGCCCTCGACCGGATCATCAACTTCTTCCCGGAAGAGCGGCGCCAGCAGCTGCTGATGGACCTCTCCCTCAACCTGCGCGGCATCGTCTCCCAGCGCCTCATCCCCCTCAAGGACGGCAAGGGCCGGGCGGCGGCCATCGAGGTCATGCTCAACTCGCCCCTGATCTCCGACCTGATCTTCAAGGGCGAGGTCACCGAAATCAAGGAGATCATGAAGAAGTCCCGGGAGCTGGGCATGCAGACCTTCGACCAGTCCCTCTTCGACCTCTACGAGGCCGGCCGCATCAGCTACGAGGACGCCCTGCGCAACGCCGACTCGGTGAACGACCTGCGCCTGCAGATCAAGCTGCACGGCAAGGAATCGAAGGACCGGGACCTGGCAGCCGGCATCGGCCACCTGGACATCGTCTGATACGGGCGCAGCCCCAAAGAAAAACGGCGGAAATTTCCGCCGTTTTTTTTATTGCCTGCGCCCACCGCGGCGGCGCAGCGCAAGGCTTACTCCCCGGACTCTTCCTCGCCCGGCTTCTTGCGCCGGTTGAAGCCGGCCACCATCTTGAACTGGTACAGGCGGCATTCCAGGGCCCCGTTGTAGAGGGGCGTCTTCTTGCCCGGCTTGAGGCCGACGCCCTTGGGCAGGGCCGGGTCGGCGGTGAGGAAGTAGCAGGTCCAGCCGGCGTACTTCTGCTTGAGGGCGGTGCCCAGCTGGGGATAGAAGGCCAGCAGGTTGTCCAGCTCCTCCAGCCGCTCGCCGTAGGGCGGGTTGCAGACCATGAGGCCGGCTTCGGGCGGCGGCGCCGTCTCCAGGATGTCGCCCACGGCCAGATCGACGGCCGGCAGCAGGCCGGCCCGGTCCAGGTTGGCCAGGGCCGAGCGGTAGGCGCTGGGGGACACGTCGCGGCCGAACAGGGTCGGCTTGCCGGCGGGCTTGCGCTCGCCCTGCACGGCGGCGTTCTTGAGGCGCTGCCACAGCTGGGCGTCGAAGCCCTTGAGGTTCTCGAAGGCGAAGCTGCGGCGGGCGCCGGGAGCGATGTTGCAGACCTGCTGGGCCGCCTCCAGGAGGAAGGTGCCGCTGCCGCACATGGGGTCCAGCAGCACGGTGCCCGGCTGCCAGCCGGCCAGACGCAGGATGCCGGCGGCCAGGTTCTCCTTCAGCGGCGCCTCCACCGTCTTCTGCCGGTAGCCCCGCTGGTAGAGGGGGGCGCCGGTGGTGTCCAGGTACAGGGTGCAGTCCTCGGCGGTGAGGAAGGCGTGGATGCGCACTTCCGGTTCCCGGGTATCCACGCTGGGGCGCTCGCCGCACTGGTCGCGAAAGACATCGCAGACCGCGTCCTTGATGCGCAGGGTGATGAACTCCAGGCTCTTCAGGGGCGACTTGATGGCGGTGACGTACACCCGGATGGTGCGGCTGACGTCGAAATGGCGGGGCCAGTCGATCTTGCTCGCCTGCTTGTAGATGTCCTCCTCCTTCAGGTACTTGCCGAAGGAGAGCTGCAGCATGAGCCGGGTGGCGATGCGGGAGTTGAGGTTGGTGCGGTACACCGTCTCCCAGGTGCCGCGGCAGGCGACGCCGCTGGCGACGATGCGGATGTCGCTGGCGCCGGCGGCGGTGAGGTCTTCCGCCAGCAGGGCTTCCAGACCCCGGGGACAGGTTGCGAAAAGTTTGAACATGGAAGCAGCTTTCAGAAGGGTTTGAGGACGACCAGGAAGACCACGACGAAGAGGATCAGCACCGGCAGTTCGTTGAACCAGCGGAACCAGACGTGGCTGCGCCGGTTGGTACCGGCGGCGAACTGCTTGAGCAGGGTGCCGCAGTAGGCGTGGTAGCCGATCAGCACCAGCACCAGGGTCAGCTTGGCGTGGAGCCAGCCGCCGGCAAAACCGTAGCCGAGCCACAGCCAGGTGCCGAAGACCAGGGCCAGCACGCCCAGGGGGGTCATGAAGCGGAACAGCTTGCGCGCCATGAGCAGCAGCCGCTCCCGCTCCGCCGTGCTGTCCGCAGGCACCATGGCCAGATTGACGAAGATGCGCGGCAGGTAGAAGAGGCCGGCGAACCAGCTGGCGACGAGAATGATGTGCAGGGCCTTGAGGATCAGCATGGGGTTTTCTCCGAGAGGGCGGCGGCAATGCCGTCATCCACGTGGGGGTAAAGCAGGTGGTAGCGCAGTTCTTCCTTCAGACGCCGGTTGGCCAGGCGCCGGGACTCGCTCATGAAGGACAGCTGCAGGGGCGACAGTACGGCAGCCGCCTCGGCCCGGCTCAGGCGCGGCGGGTGGGGCAGGCCGAAGGCATCCGCCACCCGGTCGAAATACTCGCCCATCTTCAGGCAGGAGTCGTCGCTGGCGTTGTAGCAACGGTTGGCCCGGCCCCGCACCAGGGCCGCCGCCGCCAGACCGGCCAGATCGGCGGCGTGGATATGGTTGGTGAACACGTCGTCGGCCTCCACCAGGGCCGGGGTGCCCGCCTGCAGCCGCGCCAGGGGCAGGCGGTCGGCGGCGTAGATGCCGGGGGCGCGCAGGATGCTGACCCGCACCCCGTTGTCGCGGCCCCAGCGGCGCAGGGCCTGTTCGGCGTCCAGGCGCCGCTGGCCCCGGGGGCTGCGGGGGCGCGGCGGGGCGGTTTCGTCGGTGGCGGCCCCGGCCCGGTCCCCATATACCCCTGTCGTACTGATATAGGTGAGGGCCTGTGGTAGACTTTTCCGTGACTTATTTCCGCCTGCCGCCTTGCCCAGAGCGGCCAGCAAGTGCCGCGTGCGGGTATCCCGCAGGCCCCGGTCGGGCGGAGGAGCCAGGTGCAGGACCTGATCGAACACGCCGGCCAGGCGCCCCAGGGTGGACGGCCGGTCCAGGTCGCCCGCCAGCGGCACGGCGCCGGCCTGCCGCCAGCGCTGGTGCTGGGCCGGGTCCCGCAACAGGGCGAAAACGCGATAGCGCCGGAGGAGTTGGGGCAGGGCGCGCCAGGCCACATCGCCGCAACCGACAATCAATAATCTTTGCACCGCGGCATTTTAGCCGGTTCGGTGCCTTTGGAAGTCGAAAAAGGGGAACCATGAGCTTTTCCGTCACCATCGAACCCGGCCAGCACCATTTCGCGGCCGAATCCGACGAGACCATTCTGGAAGCCGCCCTGCGCCAGGGCCTGACCATGCCCTACGGCTGCCGCGACGGCGCCTGCGGCGCCTGCAAGGGCAAGGTGCTGTGCGGCGAGGTGGACCACGGCAAGTCCCAGCCCCATGCCCTCACCGAGGCCGACAAGGCCGCCGGCCTGACCCTCTTCTGCTGCGCCAAGGCCAAGACCGACCTGACCCTGGAATGCCGGGAAGTGCGTTCCGCCAGCGACATCCCGGTGAAGACCCTGCCCTCCCGCGTCGAAAAGATGGAGAAGGTGGCCGCCGACGTCATGGTGCTGCACCTACGCCTGCCCGCCACCGAGCGCTTCCAGTTCCTCACCGGCCAGTACGTGGACATCCTGCTCAAGGACGGCAAGCGGCGCAGCTTCTCCCTGGCCAATGCGCCCCACGACGATGCCTTCCTGCAGCTGCACATCCGCCTGGTGCCCGGCGGCCTGTTCACCGAACACGTCTTCAACGGCATGAAGGAGCGGGACATCCTGCGCCTCAACGGTCCCCACGGCAGCTTCTTCCTGCGCGAGGATTCGGACAAGCCCATGATCCTGCTGGCCGGCGGCACCGGCTTCGCCCCCATCAAGGCCATCGTCGAGCACGCCCTGTATACCCAGAGCAAGCGGCCCATGGTCATCTACTGGGGCAACCGCAACAAGGCCGGCCTCTACATGGACGAGCTGCCCGCCCGCTGGGCCGCCGAACACAGCCACATCACCTATGTGCCGGTGCTTTCCGAGCCGGCCGCCACGGACGGCTGGAACGGCCGTACCGGCCTGGTGCACGAGGCCGTGATGCAGGACTTCCCGGACCTTTCCGGCCACCAGGTGTACGTCTGCGGCGCCCCGGTCATGGTGGAGGCGGCCAAGCGGGACTTCACCGGCCGCTGCGGCCTGCCCGAGGCCGAGTTCTTCGCCGATTCCTTCACTTTCTCATCCTGATTTCCAGCCCCAGGAGGCGTCATGCCCGCCGAGGTCTTCATCACCCGCCAGCCCCTGGTCAACCGCCAGAGCAAGATCATCGCCACCCGGCTGCGTCTTTCCTTCCCGGCCGGGGTGGATCCCATGCCGGCCGCCGCCGAAGGACTGGGCGCCCTGGCCGACGTCTGGCCCCAGGGGGAGAAGTCGGTCTTCGTCAGCAGCGGCGCGCCCCTCTCGCCGGAACTGCTGAACTGGGAAATCCCCGCCAACGCCACTTTGGAGGTCCATCCCTTCGCCCTCACCACCGGCGACGGCACCCTCCTGGGCGAGTTGAAGAACCGCAATCCTTCCCTCTGTCTGGATTTCGGCGAGGATGCCGGTGAAGCCCTGGCCAGCGGCCTGCACTTCCGCTTCATCGGTTTTGACGTGGATGCCTATACCCCGGCCCAGATGGCCGCCCTGGTGGCCAAGACCCAGCAGGTGGGCATTCCCGTCGCCTTCAACGCCGACACGCCCCAGGAATTCCAGGCCTGCATGGATGCGGGCGTCTCCGCCGCCGCCGGCTGGTTCTTCAAGAACCTGACGGCGCCGGCCGGCAAGACCCTCAACCCCAGCCATGCCCACATCGTGCGGGTGCTCAACCTGGTGCGCAACAACGAGGACACGGGTAAGATCGAAGCGGCCCTGAAGCAGGACGTGGCCCTCTCCTACAAGCTGCTGCGCTACATCAACTCGGTGGGCTTCGGCCTCTCCTGCGAGATCCAGTCCTTCAAGCACGCCGTCACCATCCTCGGCTACGAGAAGCTCAACAAGTGGCTCTCCCTGCTGCTGGTGACCGCCTCCAAGGACCCCATGGCCCCGGCCCTGATGCACACCGCCCTGACCCGGGCCCGCCTCATGGAGGCCCTGGGCCACGGCGTGGTGGACAAGTCCGAGTACGACAACCTGTTCATCACCGGCGCCTTCTCCCTGCTCGACCACATGCTCGGCGTGCCCATGGAACAGGTGCTGGAAGCCATGCACCTGCCCGAGCCCATCAGCGAGGCCCTGCTCGGCCGCGGCGGCCTCTACGGCCCCTTCCTCGACATCGCCCTGGCCTGCGAGGACGGCGACGGCACCCGCCTGATCCAGCAGGCCGGCCTGCTGGGTCTCTCCGCCGCCCAGATCAACAAGGCCCAGCTGGAAGCCCTGAGCTTCGCCGACAAGATGGAATAAGGGCTTGCCGGCCTAGGCCGGCAAGCCCTGCGTCATCCGTCCCCATTTCCCTCCCCGACTCAGGCGGCGCCGACCTCCGCCTCGTCCGGCTGCCGCCGGCAATAGGCCAGACAATCCGCCTCCGCCAGGGGTGGGCTGTAGTAATAGCCCTGGAAGACATGGCAGCCCAGATTGGCCAGGGCCTGCTTCTGCGCCGCCGTTTCGACGAATTCGGCGACGATGGCGATGTCCCGCGCCTGGCCCAGGGCCGCGATGGCCCGGATGATGTCGCCATTGGTGGCGCTGTGCAGCACATCCCGGGTCAGGGAACCGTCGATCTTGATGACGTCGATGGCGAAGCGCCGCAGGTGCAGCAGGGAAGTGTGGCCCATGCCGAAGTCGTCCATGGCCAGCTTGAAGCCCATCCGCCCCAGGGCCTGGATGTTGCTGTCGATCACCGGGTCGTCGGGCATGACCTGGGATTCGGTGATTTCGATTTCAATCTCCGCCGGCTGCACCGGCGTCTCGGCCATGAGGCGGGCGATGCGCTCCGCGAAATCGCCGTGGGCCAGCTGCAGGGGCGACACATTGATGGCCAGGCTCAAGCCGGCAAAGCCGCTCTGGTTGAGACGCGCCTTGAAGGCCAGGGCATGGCGGAAGACCCACAGGCCCAGTTCGTTGATCAGCCGCCCCTCCTCCGCCAGGATCACCGCCATGGCCGGGGAGACGGAGGGGTGGGGCGCCTGGGGCCAGCGTACCAGGGCCTCGAAGCCGAGCAGCCGGTCCCGGCAGTCGTGCTTGGGCTGATAGTGCAGCAACAGCCGGCCATGGCGCACATCCTCCCGCAGCAGGCCCAGCACCCGCCGGCTGATGCTGCCCACTTCGTCCAGGCGCCGGATGGTGGATGTCTTGCTCGGCCGGTTGCCCAGCACCACTTCCGCCGCCCGTCGGAAGAGCCGGTCTTCCCGCGCCAGGCGCCGGGCCTCCGCCCGCCGCACGAAGGGCCAGTAAATGCCGATGCTGAGCAGCAACCCCAGCGCCTGCAGCAATACGCCCTTGATGGAACCGGTCAGCAGCCAGCCGGAGAGGAAGGGCGGAGTGGTCCACGGAATGCTGACCGGCAGCAGCTGCAGCCAGCCGGAGCTGACGGCGGCCACGGCCAGCAGGGCCAGCAGCACCGGCGTCAGGACGAAGGGCAGCAGGTAGAGGGGTGATAGCACCACGGGCAGGCCGAACAGCACCATTTCATTGATGTTGAACATGGCCGGCAGGGTCGCCACCCGGGCCACCTTGAGCAGGGAGCCGCTGCGCGACTGCAGGTAGATGGCCACCAGCAGGCCCAGGGTGGCGCCCGACCCGCCCATCAGGACGAAGGCGTCGAAGAGGGAGCGATTCACCAGGTAGCCGCCGGGCAGGTTCGGCACGGCGACGAAGAGATCGAGGCCGAAGGTGTCCAGGATGTGGCCGCCGTGGATGCCGACGAACCAGAACAGCTGGTTCACCAGGGTGACGAAGGTGATGGCCAGATAGTGGCCATGGGCGCTCTCCCTGGCGCCTGCAGCGACACCATCGAAGAGGGCCTGGGGTGTGGGCAGGGCGGCCAGGAAGCTGGCCACGGCCAGCACGATCAGGCCGGACACGGCGGTCGGCACGCTCAGGCGCAGGGCGTTGTGCACCGCCAGGTCCGCATCCCGGGTGGCGCTGATGAGGGTCAGCCAGGAGCGGCGGGCGGCCCAGCGCATGAACTCGGCGGAGAAGAGGCCGACGCCGATGCCCACCAGCATCAGGTCGTAGCCGAGGCCGCCGTGGTGCTGGAAGATGGCCAGGGTGGCGAGCATGAAATTGATCAGGCTCGACAGGCCCACCGCCATGATCGACGGCCCGTCGTCCAACGGCTGGCCGACAGGCAGACGCTGGCGCAGGTGGATGGCCACCACGACCGCCAGGGAGAGGCCGAAGACGCCGTGTGTACCGCCGATGATGAGGTCGAGGATGCCGGAGAAGGCCTGGCCGCTGCCACCCAGCAGGAATTGCTGGAAGGCGGGCAGGGGAAAGTTGCGCGCCAGCACCGCCAGCACCCCGAACAGGGTCAGGGGAATCAGGGAGACGAAGGCGTCCCTGATCGAATAGATCCAGATTCTCGCGCGGCGCGACAGCTGCGATGTCATTCGGCCCCCGGGTGCCCGTTATTGGTACTGCTCGGTTCTTGTGTAGTCGGCCTCGGGCAATGCGGGAGGCTACATACAGGCGATGCCGCCAGCCCCTGCTGGTTGTGTTGGAATGGGGCCGCGGCCGGCGACAGACGGGGCCCATGGTTGCCGTGGCCCGGTCAAGCGCAGGCGTCATTATTACAAAGTCGTACCCTTTGTACATTGATGTCGTCATCGCGATGGCGGGCGGACAAAAGAAAAGGGCGCCGGATCGCAGGATCGGGCGCCCTCGTGCAACGGGTCATTCGTGGCTGCCCCGGGGCAGCGCAGCGCTTACTTCTTGGCGGGTTCGGCAGGCTTCGCTTCGGGCTTGGCGGCCTCGGCCTTTTCAGCCTTCTCGCCGGCCTGCTCGGCCTTCTTCTCCACCTTCTTGTGGCCGTGCTTCACGGCCGGCTTGGCCTCGGCCTTCGCTTCCGCCTTCACTTCGGCCTTCGGTGCTTCCACCGCGGCCTTGGCCGGTGCGGCAGCAGGCGCCGCAGGAGTGGCGGGGGTGGCCGGCGTGGCGGGAGCCTGGGCGAAAGCGGTACCGAAAGCAGCGAAGAGGGCAACAGCGATGAGGTTCTTGGTCATTTCTCTATCTCCTGAAATTTGGCTTGTCCTTCCGGTCGCGAAACCATTTCGCTCCCTTGAGGGCAATAACGCCAACCACCAACTTCCGGTTTGCAGGTGAACGGTAACTCCCCGTAACGCCGTGTAACGCGGCC
>NZ_JAOTRW010000016.1:0-1862 GCF_030247495.1 Azospira sp.
AACGCATAGTCCGCTGAATTAAGAAAGAGAAATGAAAAGTTTAAAATTACCATATATTTCAAAAAGGAATTTTGAAACTAACGTCGAATTCTTCTATAATTGATTGTTTAGAAGGGATTTGATGTTGATGGACAATTCAAATCGAAAAATAATACCTTATCGAAATGGAAAAGCAGGTCTCATAGCCGGATTATGCCAAGCGGTTGGCGTAGATCGGATCTTTAATGAACTCTTGACACCGGAGGTTGGTAGACCGCCTGAAATCGCCTATGGTGATTTAGCGCAGATGTTTTTAATGTCAATGGCGGATGATCACCATCCACTTAGCCGCTTGTTGGAATACCTAGAGACTCTTGATTTAGAAGCATTGATCAAGTGTAAAGTAGATATTGACCAACTTAACGATGATCGATTCGGTGGCTTTCTTGATCTGATGCATCAAGCTGGTGGTTCCGAAATTCTCTCAAGAGTTGCAGTAAGTGCGTTCAATCACTATGGCATTCTGTTGAAAAGTGTAAACTATGATACGACTTCAAAAATTATGTGGGGAGAGTATCAGACACAGGATGGTGTCGTTGGTACTATAGATATTACATTTGGCCACTCTAAACAACACCGACCAGACAAAAGGCAAATGATACTGTCCATGGGCACAACTCAAGGAATCTGCGTGGATGGCGGCATTCACTCCGGTAATCAAAGTGACAAAACCTATAATGTTGAAAATCTTGATCGTGCAGTTGAAGTAAAAGCGCGCTTTAAAACAGATGATGAAAGTCCATTTTTCTATATTGCTGACAGTGCTTCATTTACCGTGGCTTTTTTAGAAAAAGCCAAGCTGGCTAAAATGGATGTTATTACACGTATGCCGGACAATATTAACGAATGCAAACGCGTCATTGAAAAAGCCCTTGATGTGTTAGAAACTCTTCCAACCTACGTTTTCCCTTCGTCGACTTCCCCAACTGTATATCAGGTTATGTCAGACCAATGTATCTACGAAGGCATCCCGTTAAGCTTAGGTGTCTGTTACTCTCAAAAACTTGAAAGTACGAAGTTCAAACTGATACATAAGAAAGTTTTAAAGGAACGCGATACGTTAGAAGCACAGATCAAACTACTTAAAAAGCGGCCATTTGCTTGCATTGAAGATGCAAATCTTGAAATTGAAAAGCTCAATAAGACTGTGCTTAAAAAAGCAATGTATCACTCTGTAGATTTTCAAATCTCAGAACAGAACATTAAGCGCCCAGGCCGACCAAGTAAAGATCCCGCTTTGAATTGCACGCGCACCGAATATACCATCCATTCAGTGATTGAAGTGGATCAAGCTGCTATAGATAGAGCGATTCAACGTGAGTGTATATTTGTCGTGGCTTCTACAGTGGTTACGATGAGTGGAATTGAGATTCTTCGAGAGTATAAAAGTCAGAGCGCAGTCGAAAGAAAATTTCAATTTTTGAAGTCCCCACAGTTTGTTAATGCCCTTTATGTGGATTCCCCAAGACGCGCTGAATCATTGGGATATCTAATGTTGATTCTCATATTACTCTTAAGCGTTGGCGAACATGTCGTACGTAGAGAAATGGAAAAGGAATCAGCGAGCATTGTAGGCCCAGGTAAGAAAATCCTTACAAGGCCCTCTTTGATTGCAATTTTTCGGATCTTCTATTCGGTCCAAACGATAGCGACGTATGAAAAAGGGGTGATTACGCGAGAATTTACTGAGGAACTTCGACCAAATGTGAAGGAAGTTATGCGTTATTTAGGATTACCAGAGGAGATTTTCATACGTAACAGTTGAAAATATTTCCACATATTTACTACTGGTGCAATGCAATTATTTCAGCGGACTATGCGTT
>NZ_JAOTRW010000010.1:0-161290 GCF_030247495.1 Azospira sp.
CTCAATTGATGAGAAGAGGGTAAGGCCAGTGAAAACTGGCCTTACCCTAAACCAAGTTATTTTCCTTTCACGAACAATAAGTTAAGTTGTTTTTTTGAGGATTTCGCACGATTCCCGGCCAACCCTCCTTCCCAGCCGGCCCGGACAGGCCGCACCCCCACTCTACGCGCAAGCGACGGCGCCCGCCAAGGGGCCAATATCACAGCAGGTCCCCGGTCACTGCCGCGTGCCGCAGGCGGCGGGCATGGGCATGGCGGGCCTGCAGGCGGGGATCGTTCACCACCTGCCCCACCGTTTCCCCCAGTACCATCACCACGCCGAGCAGGGGCAACACCAGCATGAGGCCGGAGATGCCCGCCACGGCACCGCCGACGAAAATCATGATCACCGTCAGCAGCGGATGCAGGTGCAGACTGCGCCCCACCGTCATGGGCATGAAGAAGAAATCGTCGAGCAGGCGCACCAGGATGAAGAGGCCGATGGCACCGTAGGCCATGCCCGGATTGCCGGGAAAATCGGTGGCCGCCACCAGCACCACCAACGCGCAGCCGAGGATGGAGCCCACATAGGGAACCCAGGCCAGGACGGCAGTCACCAGCCCCAGCAGGAAGGGGGCCGAAATCCCCAGGGCCCACAACCCCAGAGCCAGGGTCAGGGTGTCGAGCAGGGTCAGCTTGAGCAGGCCGGTGAAGTACATGCGGGCGGTGCGATCCACTTCGTCCAGCAGGTACAGGGTGCGCTCGAGAAAGGCATTGGGCACGGCATGGATGATGAATTTCTTGAAACGCCGCCCGTCCCGCAGGAAAAAGAAGGCCAGGAAAGGCGCCAGCAGCAGGGAGGGCAGCCAGGCCGCCGCCAGCATCACCGCGCCGGCCAGGTTGCGGGAGACGAAATTGGCGGAAAAATCGGAGATGCCCTTGCGCACGCTGTCCGTGAGATGGGCCTGGGCCAGGAATTCAAAGCTGTTTTCCAGGGAGGACAGACTCCCCAGGACGAAGCCCACGCCGCCGGCAAGATAGCGCCCGCCCCACTCGTTCCAGCTCACCGCATGGGCGGCAATCCAGGGGGCCGCCAGGCCCAGGGCGCCGCCCAGGAGAAGGAAGGCACCAAAGCAAACCAACGAGGCGCCGGCAGTGACGGAATAGCCCGCCAGCACCAGTCGCAAGACAGCGGGCAGGAGGGCGTAATAGATGATCAGGGCCAGGATGAAGGGCACCACCAGCCACAGGATTTTCTGGAAGAGGAACAGCAGCAGACAGGTCGTGCCGAGGATGCAGGCCCACACCAGGGGGCCCGCCGCACGGGGCTGGCGGGGGAAGGGGCGGACCACAGGGCTCACGCCACCACCTCCTGGGGCTGAGGCTGGGGCAGGCTGATGCTGCGCAACCGCTGCCCCAGATGGCGGGCCAGCTGCAGGGAAATCTTGGAGGCGATGAGGGCATGGGTCTGCAACAGGCCGACAAACTCGCCGCGGAACATCACCGCCAGGGTGCTGTCGTCCAGGGCCCGGGCCTGGGCCATGCGGGGGCTGTCGTCGAGCAGGGCCAGTTCGCCGAAAAAGCTGCCGCCCCCCAGTTCGGCCAGGGGCGTATTGCTGTGGCCCGGATGGAAGATGCCGATGCGGCCGTCCAGGGCGAAATAGATGCCCTGCCCGTCCTCCCCCGCATCGAAGACCACCTCGCCGGCCAGATAGCGGCGTTCATGCAGCAGCAGGTCCACAATCACCAGCTCCCGGACGCTGAGGTCCTGGAACAGGGAAATGGAGCGAAGGCGCTTGAGCCGGGGCGATTCCTTGGTGGCGAAGCGGAACATGGCAGACGAACCGGGCTGTGGAGATAGGGCATCATAAGCCATGTATGACGTATGGCACACCCCGGAGGTAAAACCACCGACAGCCTTGGCGACGAAAAACGGATTTGACCCATATCATGGGCGCCCCGGATAAAACCAATGAAGCTCGATCTGGTCCAACCGCCATCCCCGACAGCCAAGTAATCATGCAGAACGACAGCCTGCCGCCCCGCTCCGGCCTCCTCGCCTTCCCCCCGGACAATGCCGCAGCCATTGCCCTGCCGCCGGGCGCCGGCCCGCTGCAGGACGGCCACGGGCGCCGCATCAGCTATCTCCGCCTGTCCCTCACCGACCGCTGCGACTTCCGCTGTACCTACTGCATGGCCGAGGACATGACCTTCCTGCCCCGGCACCAGGTGATGAGCCTGGAGGAGTCCCTGCGCCTGTCCCGCCTTTTCGTCGGCCTGGGCGTCACCAAGCTGCGCATCACCGGCGGCGAACCCCTGGTCCGGCGGGACGCTCTGTGGCTGTTGGAACGGCTGGCCGCCCTGGAGGGCCTGAAGGAACTGGTGCTGACCACCAACGGCTCCCAGCTGGAACGCTTTGCCGCGCCCCTGGCCCGGGCCGGCGTACAGCGCCTCAACATCAGCCTGGACAGCCTGCGCCCGGAGCGTTTCCGCGCCATCACCCGCATCGGCGACCTGCACCAGGTGCTGCGGGGCATCGCCGCGGCCCAGGCCGCCGGCTTCCGGCGCATCAAGCTCAACACGGTGATGATGCGCGGCACCAACGACGATGAACTGGCGGACCTGGTGGCCTACTGCATGGCCGAAGGGCTGGACATCGCCTTCATCGAGGAAATGCCCCTGGGAGACCTGGGCCACGGTCGCAGCGGCACCTACTTCTCCTCCGACGAAGCCCTGCTGCGCCTGCAGGAACGCTTCCCCCTGCAGGCCAGCGACGAGAGCAGCGGCGGCCCGGCCCGCTACTGGCGCATTGCCGGCAGCGAGACCCGGGTCGGCTTCATCTCGCCCCACTCCCACAATTTCTGCGACACCTGCAACCGGGTGCGGGTCACCGCCACCGGCGAGCTTTATCCCTGCCTCGGGCAGAACGACGCCACCCCCCTGTTGCCCCTGCTGCGCCGCCACCCCGAAGACGACGAACCGGCGCGCCAGGCCATCCTGCGCACCCTGGGCATGAAGGCCCTGGGCCACGATTTCACCCGCCAGCTGGATGCGCCCCAGGTGGTGCGCTTCATGTCCGCCACCGGCGGCTAGACAGCGCCCTCCGCCTCAGCCCAGGCTGGCCAGCTGGGAGGCCGCCAGCAGGGGAATGAGGGCGCCGCCGGAAGCGCTGTCGCCGATGAAGGCCTGGGGCACCAGGCTGCCCAGCCGGCCCCGGGCCGGATGCACCTCGGCCGCGGTGACGGAGCGGATGTCCAGCACCCGGTCCACGCCCAGGGCGGTGCGCTGGCCCGAGTCATTGAGGATCAGGGCCAGGGGCCGCTTCAAAGTAGGCACCAGGGCAATGACCGTATCGAACAGCGCCAGCAGTTCCGCCAGCACGCCCTGCCGGGCCGCCTCCAGGGCTGCCAGGGCCTCCTCCCGCCGACCGGCCGCCACCTGGCCGAGCAGCACTTCGGCCAGGCCATGGACCAGGGCGTGGGGATGCTCGAACTGGGACAGCAGCAGGGCCAGCCGCCGATCCTCGGTGCGGAAGGCGTAGAACCACTGGCCGAAGGCGCACTCCCGGGGACTGTGGGCCTTGGTGAAAGGAATGTCGTGGCGCAGGGACTGCTCCAGGGCTGCCATCCAGTCCAGATGGTCCTGCCGCCGCCGGGGCAGGGTCTGGGCCAGCTCGTCGAATTCGCGGAACACGCTGGGCTCCCCCAGGGGGTCCCACAGCGGCCGCCAGGGAATGGCCTGGCCCTGGAACAGGATCATGCCGCCCTCGGCGGAAATGCCCTGCCGCCCCTCCTCGCCGCCGAGGGAAAGGATGTGTTCCACCTCCTGCAATGGCAGGGCCAGGGTTATCCTGCCGACCTGAAATATGACCAGCGACTGCTCATCGGCCATGGGGTTGCTCCTTTAACTTGCCTTGTCCGGATGCAGAATAAGCCAAAAGTAGTAGATAGGGATGGCAAGATGGCGCCAGACGCTCTAACCTTGACGATACTGCGGCCGCCCGCCGCCGGAAAACCGTTCCGGCCGGCGGGGCGCTCCGCCCAACCCGGCCCAGACCGTAGACCAGACTGAGTCCATGCCCCAGATCCTGCCCCTCATCCTCGGCACCGCCGACAGCACCCCGCCCCAGGGCGTCGGGCTGCACCGCAGCTGGCACTCCTGGCCGCCCCTGCTGTTGCTGGCCGCCTGCATCAGCGCCGGCCTGGCGGCGGTGTATGTGGAGCAGCCCTGGCTGTCCTGGCTCACCTTCCTCGCCTGCGGCGTTGCCGCCGTCTGCAGCGTGCGGGAAATCGTCATCCTGCGCCGTGCCGCCCGGGCCTACGAACTGGCCATGGAAGGGGCCCACGACGGCATGTGGACCTGGAACCCCCTGAGCAAGGAGCTGACGGCCGGCCAGCGCCTTCACGCCATTCTCGGCTACGGCGAAAACTTTCTGATGGATACCCACGCCTGGCTGACCCTGGTGCATCCGGAAGACACGGCCCGCTACAACCGGGCAGTGTCCGAGCACCTCAAGGGGCTGACGCCCCACTTCTATTGCGAGTACCGGGTGCGGGCCAAGAGCGGCGAATACCGCTGGATCGCCTCCCGCGGCATCGCCGTGCGGGACGCCCGGGGCGTTGCCACCCTGATGGCCGGCTCCGTCACCGACATCACCGAGCGCAAGCTGCACGAGGAGCGCATGCGCTACCTGGCCCACCACGACCAGCTGACGGGCCTGCCCAACCGGCTGCTGCTGGCGGACCGCCTGCCCCAGGCCCTGACCCGGGCCAAACGCCAGCAGAGCCGGGCCGCCGTGCTGTTCGTGGACCTGGACCGTTTCAAGAACATCAACGACTCCCTCGGCCACAATCAGGGCGACCGGCTGCTGCAGAGCGTGGCCCGCCGCCTGCAGGAATGCCTGCGCCAGTCCGACACCATCGTGCGCCAGGGCGGCGACGAATTCATCGTCATCCTGGAAGACCTGCAGCTGCCGGAACAGGCCGGCCAGATCGGCGCCAAGCTGCTGGAAACCCTCGCCAGCCCCTACCGGGAGGATGGCTACGACTTCTTCCTCACCGCCAGCATCGGCATCGCCCTCTATCCCGACGACGGCGACGACGCCGACACCCTGCTGCGCAACGCCGACACCGCCATGTACGAGGGCAAGTCCAGCGGCGGCAACACCGTGCGCTTCTACACCGGCCGCATGAACGAGCGCCTGCAGTCCCGGGTCAGCCTGGAGAACGGCCTGCGCCGGGCCCTGGAGCGCGACGAGCTGCAACTCCACTACCAGCCCCAGATCGACCTGGCCAGCGGCCGCCTGCTGGGGGCCGAAGCCCTGCTGCGCTGGAACGACGGCGGCCGCCTGATCCCGCCGGACCAGTTCATCCCGGTGGCCGAGGAAACCGGCCTCATCGTCCCCATCGGCCTCTGGGTGCTGGACACGGCCATCGCCCGGGCCGCCGCCTGGCGCCGCCACTGGCAACTGCGGCAAGGCATGGGGGCGACGCCGCCGCGCATCGCCATCAACCTCTCGGCGCGCCAGTTCTGGGGCGGCGGCATCGCCGAGCACGTGCTGCTGCGCCTGGAACGGGAGGGCCTGCCGCCCTCCACCATCGAACTGGAAGTGACCGAATCCGTACTGCTGCGGCAGGAGGCCGACTGCCTGGAGGAACTGCGGCGCCTGCGGGAGGCCGGCGTCGGCCTGGCCCTGGACGACTTCGGCACCGGCTACTCCTCCCTCTCCTACCTGCGCCTGCTGCCCATCGACACCCTGAAGATCGACAAGTCCTTCATCTTCCCCCTGGACGAGGATCAGGACGGGGAAGCGACCGCCATCGTGCGCGCCATCCTGGCCATGGCCCACACCCTGGGGCACAAGGTGGTGGCCGAAGGCGTGGAGCGGCAGACCCAGCTGGAATTGCTGCGGACCATGGGCTGCGACAGTTTCCAGGGCTACCTGGAAAGCCGCCCCCTGCCGCCGGAGGCCTTTCTCCAGCGCTATTGCCCCTGAGGGACCGGTACGGGAATTGACCAGACTTCCGGACGGAAGTCAGTAATAGACGCGGCAGAAGCCGCTGGCGGTGACAGGCTTGGCGACGGTGCCGAGCCAGAAGAAGAAAAGACAAAGGGCGGCCACGAAGGCCGCCCAGCGCACCGCCCGCCGGTGCCGGGCAAGGAATGCGCGACAGGGCAGGCAGCGGTTCAGCATGAGGCTCAGGCGTCGGAACGGGCCGCGCGCTTGCGGTCGTTCTCGGAGAGGTGACGCTTGCGGATGCGGATGGACTTGGGAGTGATTTCCACCAGCTCGTCGTCGTCGATGAATTCGACGGCGGATTCCAGGGTCAGCTTGATCGGGGTGGTCAGACGCACGGCCTCGTCGGTGCCGGAGGCACGCACGTTGGTCAGCTTCTTGCCCTTGATGGGGTTCACCACCAGATCGTTTTCCCGGCTGTGGATGCCGATAATCATGCCTTCGTACAGCTTGTCGCCGGGGCTGACGAACATGCGGCCCCGATCTTCCAGGTTCCACAGGGCGTAGGCCACGGCCTCGCCGTTTTCCTGGGAGATCAGCACGCCGTTGTGGCGGCCGGGCAGGTCCGGCTTGACGGGCTTGTAGTCGTCGAAGATGTGGCTCATCAGACCGGTGCCGCGGGTCATGGTCATGAAGTCGGACTGGAAGCCGATCAGACCCCGGGCGGGAATGTGGTATTCCAGGCGGGTGCGGCCCTGGCCGTCGGATTCCATATTGGTCAGCTCGCCGCGGCGACGGCCCAGTTCTTCCATGACGGCGCCCTGGTGGGAATCTTCCAGGTCGATGGTCAGGTTTTCGTAGGGTTCACACTTCTCGCCGTCGATGTCCTTGAAGACGACGCGGGGCTTGGCCACGGCGATTTCAAAACCTTCACGGCGCATGTTTTCCAGCAGGATGGTCAGGTGCAGTTCGCCCCGGCCGGAGACGCGGAAGACGTCGGAGTCGGCGGTGTCTTCGACGCGCAGGGCCACGTTGGTCAGCAGTTCCTTGGTCAGGCGGTCGCGGATCTGGCGGCTGGTGACGAACTTGCCTTCGGTGCCGGCCAGGGGGGAGGAGTTCACCATGAAGTCCATGGTCAGGGTGGGCTCATCCACGGTCAGCATGGGCAGGCCGACGGGGTTATCCTTGTCGGCGATGGTCAGGCCGATACCGATTTCCTCGATGCCGGAGATGATGACGATGTCGCCGGCCTCGGCCAGTTCCACCGGCACCCGGTCCAGGCCCTGGAAGCCCAGCACCTGGTTGATGCGGCCGGAAGCCACCTGGTCGCCGTGGTTCATCACGGCCACGGCCTGGCCGGGCTTGATGCGGCCGTTGAGTACGCGACCGACGCCGAGACGGCCGGTATAGGTGGAGTAGTCCAAGGCGGCAATCTGCAGCTGCAGGGGAGCCTCAGGATCGCCAGCGGGGGTGGGCACGTGGGACAGCACGGTCTCGAACAGGGGACGCATGTCGCTGGACTCTTCTTCCAGAGACAGCTTGGCGAAGCCGTTGAGGCCGGAGGCGTAGATGATGGGGAAGTCCAGCTGCTCGTCGGTGGCGCCCAGCTTGTCGAACAGGTCGAAGGTCTGGTCCACCACCCAGTCGGGACGGGCACCGGGACGGTCCACCTTGTTGATCACGACGATGGGACGCAGACCCAGGCCCAGGGCCTTCTTGGTGACGAAGCGGGTTTGCGGCATGGGGCCTTCGACGGCATCGACCAGCAGCACCACGCCATCCACCATGCCCAGCACCCGTTCCACTTCGCCGCCGAAGTCGGCGTGCCCCGGGGTGTCCACGATGTTGATGTGGGTGCCTTCGTATTCGATGGCGGTGTTCTTGGCCAGAATGGTGATGCCCCGTTCCTTTTCCAGGTCGTTGGAGTCCATCACCCGCTCGTCCACCTGCTGGTTTTCGCGGAAGGTGCCGGATTGGCGGAGGAGCTGGTCCACGAGGGTGGTCTTGCCGTGGTCCACGTGGGCAATGATGGCGATGTTACGGATCGGACGGGACATGAAGATTCGCTAAAAAAAGAATTCGGTGGGGAAGATGGGGCGTTGGCGGTCGACTGCGGCCAACCCTTTTTTGGAAGGCCGTGATGATAGCACAATCAGCCCCTTGTTTTTGCAGCGCAATATGGTTTTTTACGGGCCATCACGGACAGGGGCGCCAGTACTGCCCCTCCGCCCAGGCCATGCCGGAAGGCCCGTCCCGCCTGCCCCGGCGGGCAGACACCGGGCGCCGGGAGGCCCCGGCACCCCGGCGATGCTGCCGGCGGGGACGCCCTAGCCTTCCCGGTTGCGCATGAAATCGGCGGTGTTGTAGAAATTGACGCCCAGCTTGAGGCGCAGGGCTTCCTCCACCCCCACCTCCTCCATGGCCCGCACCATGCACTTGACCCACTGGTCCCGGGACTCGGTGCCGATGGAAAAGGGCATGTGCCGGGCCCGCAGCCGCGGATGGCCGAACTGCTGCACGAACAGGTCGGGGCCGCCGAGCCAGCCGGAGAGGAACATGAACAGCTTGTCCCGGGAACCGTCCAGGGTGGGCGGATGCATGGCCCGCAGTTCGGCGAACTCGGGCTCCAGGTCCATCAGGTCATAAAACCGGTCCACCAGTTCCCGCAGGGATTGGGGGCCGCCCAGCATTTCATAGGGGGTACGCTCTTGCATATGACTTTTGGTCTATGATGTTGAGAACTTTGTCCAGGAACTTCATTTTGAACAGTTATTGCATCCCGACCATCATTGGCGAGTCGGGATATGCCGAAATAATCGCCGCCCTGGAGCCGGCGCAAAACGGGGAGCCTGCCGGCAGCCGCATCGGCCGTTTCGGCGATGTGGCCATTTCCAGCCATTTCCAGCCCATTTTCAGCCTTTCCCACCGGCGCATCGTCGGCCACGAGGCCCTGATGCGCGGCCACGGCCCGGGGCAGACGCCCATCTCCCCCCTGGACCTGCTGGGGCGGGCGAACCGGGATTATCCCACGTTGTTGCACCTGGACCGACTGGCACGGGCCACCCACCTGCACAATTTCGCGGCCCAGCCCGAAGCCGACGGCTGGCTGTTCATCAACATGTCGCCGGAAGTCTTCCTCAACGGCCCCAACCTCAAGGCCGATGAACTGGTCAGCTCCCTGCTGCGGGACACGGGCCTGGCGCCTCAGCGCCTGGTGATCGAGGTGCTGGAGGAGGCGGTGCAGGACAACAGCCGCTTCCAGGCCGCCGTGGACTTTTTCCGCAGCCTGGGCTTCCTCATCGCCCTGGACGACTTCGGCGCCGGCCATTCCAACTTCGACCGGGTGTGGAGCATCCGCCCCGAGATCGTCAAGCTGGACCGTTCCATCATCGTTCAGGCCGCCGCCGACCCCAAGATCCGCCGCACCCTGCCCCAGATCGTCTCCCTCTTGCACGAAGCCGGTGCCATGGTGCTGATGGAGGGGGTGGAAACCGCCGACGAGGCCTACATCGCCCTGGAGTCCGACGTGGATTTCGTCCAGGGCTACTACTTCGGCCGCCCTGCCCCCCGGGTCAGCACCGACGCCAGCGCCGGCCTTGCGGTGAACGACCTGTGGCAGACCTTCGATGCCCGCTGGCTGCGGGACAAACGCAGCTACCACGAAAACATCGCGCCCTATTTCAACGCCCTGGGCTACGCCTCGGTGCTGCTCTCCGCCGGCCGCTCCCTGGAGGAGGCCTGCGCCTCCTTCCTGGAACTGGAAAATGCCGCCTTCTGCTACCTGCTCGACGCCCAGGGCCAGCAGATCGGCACCAACCTGTGGAGCAGCGACGCCTCGCCCAACCAGGACGCCCGCTTCGCCCCCCTGGCCAAGACCAAGGGTGCCCGCTGGGCCCGCCGGCCCTACTTCCGCCGGGCCGTGGAGAATTTCGGCAAGGTCCAGGTGACCCGGCCCTACCTCTCCATCTCCAGCGCCAGCCTGTGCGTCACCCTCTCCTGCAGCTTCAAGGTGAACGGAGAACTGCAGGTTATTTGCGGCGACGTCCGCTGGGAGCAGCGCTAGGCTTGGCTCCCGGACGGGGCGTGCCGCGAGGGCCCGCCCCTTCTGCCTGGCGTCGTCCCTGGCATGAAGAGCCGCGTCCTGCCTGGCCCCCAGCCTTGCCTGCTGCCGGCTTCCGAGTGCCGCCCTGGGGCCGGCCCGCAGCGCCGTCCCGCGCCTCCCGGGCGTCCCGCCGCACCATGGCCTCGGCCTTCATGCCGGTGCCCGGGGGCTGGAAGATGGGAATCAGGTGCCGCTTGCCGTTGCCGATGAGGTCGGAGCGGCCCATCTCCTTCAGGGCCTCCCGCAGCAGGGGCCAGTTCTCCGGATCGTGGTAGCGCAGGAAAGCCTTGTGCAGCTTGCGCTGGCGTCCGGCCCGGGCCGTCTCCACCACTTCCGAGCCGCGCCCCACCTTCTTCAGCGGATTCCTGCGGCTGTGCCACATGGTCGTCGCCAGGGCCATGGGCGTGGGCAGGAAGGTCTGCACCTGGTCCAGGCGGAAGTTGTTGTGCTTCAGCCACAGGGCCAGGTTGAGCATGTCCTCGTCGGTGGAGCCCGGGTGGGCGGCGATGAAGTAGGGAATCAGGTACTGCTCCTTGCCCGCCTCCTTCGAGAATTTCTCGAACATCTGCTTGAAGCGTTCGTAGGTGCCGATGCCCGGCTTCATCATCTTGTTGAGGGGCCCCTCCTCCGTGTGCTCCGGGGCGATCTTGAGGTAGCCGCCGACGTGGTGGGTCACCAGTTCCTTGACGTACTCCGGCGACTGCACCGCCAGGTCATAGCGCAGGCCGGAACCGATGAGCACCCTTTTGACCCCGGGAATGGCCCGGGCCTTGCGGTACAGGCTGATCAGGTGGGAATGGTCGGTGCCCAGGTTCTCGCAGATGCCCGGGAAGACGCAGGAGAGGCGGCGACAGGAGGACTCGATCTTCTTGTCCTTGCAGGCCAGGCGGTACATGTTGGCGGTGGGGCCGCCCAGGTCCGAGATGGTGCCGGTGAAGCCCGGGGTCTTGTCCCGGATTTCCTCGATCTCGTGCAGGATGGAATCTTCCGAACGGCTCTGGATGATGCGCCCCTCGTGCTCGGTGATGGAGCAGAAGGTGCAGCCGCCGAAGCAGCCGCGCATGATGTTGATGGAGAAGCGGATCATCTCCCAGGCCGGAATTTTCGCATCGCCGTAGGACGGGTGCGGCGCCCGGGCGTAGGGCAGGCCGTAGACGTGGTCCATCTCCGGCGTGGTCAGGGGAATGGGCGGCGGGTTGAGCCACACATCCCGCTCGCCGTGGGCCTGGACCAGGGCCCGGGCGTTGCCGGGGTTGGATTCCAGGTGGAAGGTGCGGGAGGCATGGGCGTACAGCACCGAATCCTCCACCACCTGCTCGTAGGAAGGCAGGCGCACCACGGTCTTGGACCGCTGCTCCTTGCGCGCCGCCACCCGCTCGGCGGCGGGGACGAACTTGAGGGGCAGCACCGCCACCTCGCCGCCCTGCTCCGCCGCCTGGGCCTGGGCGGCAAAGGGCGGGGCGCTGCGGGGGCCGCTGTCACCCATTGAATAAGGATCGGGATGGGCATCCACCTTGCCGGGAATGTCCACGCTGGTGGAATCCACCGCGCCCCAATCCTCGCCGGGCAGCCAGCCCTTGGGCACCATGAAGGCAGTGCCGCGCAGGTCGCGGATGTCGCCGATTTTCTCGCCCCGGGCCAGGCGGTGGGTCAGTTCCACCAGGGCCCGTTCCGCATTGCCGAAAATCAGCAGGTCGGCCTTGGAGTCGGGCAGCACGGAACGCCGCACCTTGTCGCTCCAGTAGTCGTAATGGGCGATGCGGCGCAGGGAGGCCTCGATGGAACCGAGCACCACCGGCGTCCCCGGATAGGCTTCCTTGGCCCGCTGGGCATAGACGGTGACGGCCCGGTCGGGGCGCTTGTTGGGCTCGGCATTGGGGGTGTAGGCGTCGTCGGAGCGGATTTTCCGGTCCGAGGTGTAGCGGTTCACCATGGAATCCATGTTGCCGGCGGTGATGCCGAAGAACAGGTTGGGTTTGCCCAGGCGCTTGAAGTCTTGCGCCGAATGCCAGTCCGGCTGGCTGATGATGCCGACGCGGAAGCCCTGGGCCTCCAGCAGGCGGCCGACCAGGGCCATGCCGAAGCTGGGGTGGTCGATATAGGCATCGCCGGTGACCAGGATCACGTCGCAGGAATCCCAGCCCAGCTTGTCCATCTCCTCCCGGCTCATGGGCAGGAAGGGGGCGGTGCCGAAGCGCTGGGCCCAGTATTTGCGGTAGGAGGTAAGAGGCTTAGGCGATTCCATGGTGGCGACGAGAGGGGCTAATGAGGGCCAAGGCCCGCCGCCGCCCGCGGGCAACGGCAAATGAAAGGGGCCGGGGCGCCGCCAGGGCTCCCCGGAACATCAGATTGCTTCGGCTCCGGCAGCCAGCAACTCGGGCACCTGGAGCGCCGGCACCGGCCGGCTGCAGAGGAAGCCCTGGAATTCGTGACACTGGTGCAGCCGCAGGAAGTCGAGCTGCTCGTTGGTTTCCACGCCTTCGGCAATGACCTTGCGTTCAAGTTCCCCGGCCATGGCGATGACCATGCGCACGATGGCCGCGTCGCCCTGGCTGCTCACCACATCGCGGATGAAGGAGCGGTCGATCTTGATCTTGTCGATGGGGAAACGCTTGAGATAGGACAGGCTGGAATAGCCGGTGCCGAAGTCGTCGATGGAAAGCCGCACGCCCAGGCACTTCAGCTCTTCCAGGATGCCCACCATGCGTTCCGGCTCCTGCATGATGACGCTCTCGGTGATCTCCAGCTCCAGCCAGCGGGGCGCCAGGCCGGAGGTCATGAGGGCGGCGGAAACCATGGCCACCAGATCGTTTTCCTGGAACTGCAGGGCGGAAAGGTTGACCGCCACCACCATGGGCGGCAGGCCCTGGTCCTGCCACTGGCGGTTCTGCCGGCAGGCCTCCTTCAGGACCCAGGCGCCGATGGGCAGAATCAGCCGGGTTTCCTCCGCCAGGGGGATGAAGTCCGCCGGCGAGACCATGCCCAGTTCCGGATGATTCCAGCGCAGCAGGGCCTCGAAGCCGTTGATCTGGCCGCTGCCGATCTCCACCTGGGGCTGGTAGTGCAGTTCCAGCTGGTCCAGCTGCAGGGCCAGGCGCAGTTCGCTTTCCAGGCGCAGGCGCTCCACCACCCGCTGGTTCATTTCCGGCGCGAAGAAGTGGTAGGAATTGAGGTTGCTGTTCTTGGCGTGGTGCATGGCCGTATCCACGTTGCGCAGCAGCAGGGCCACATCGTTGCCGTCCTGGGGGAACAGGGTGATGCCGGCGCAGGCGGTGGTCACCACGTCGCTGCCCTGCATCTGGATCGGATGGGCCAGGATGTCCAGCAGATGGCGCACCACGGTGGCCACGGAACGGCTGTCGTCGCGGCCGTCGATGAGGATGCCGAACTGGTCGCCCCCCAGGCGTCCCAGGATGTCGTGGGGCCGCAGGCCCTTGCGCAGCCGCTCGCCCACCCGGCGCAGCAGCTCGTCGCCGGCGGCATGGCCGAAGGCGTCGTTCACCCGGCTCAGCTGGTCCAGATCCAGCAGCACCAGGGCGCCCTGGCAGCCCTCCTGCAGCCACTCGCCGAGGATGCGGGAGAACCACTGCCGGTTGGGCAGGGTGGTCAGCTGATCCACGTTGGAGAGGGTTTCGATCTGGGCCTGGGCCGCCTTCTTTTCCGACAGGTCGGTGACGAAGGCCACCTTGTTCACGATGGCGCCCTGCTCATTGACGATGGCACCGATGTTGCACCACACCGGGCAGTCGCTGCCGTCCTTGCGCCGGGCGATGGCCTCGCCCAGCCAGTTCTCGCCCCGGTCCAGGGTGGCGCGGATCTGGGCACGGAAGTCGGGTTCGTTGCAGGGCGAGGCGAGGAAATCCGGCTGCTGGCCGGCGCTCTCCTCCACCGTATAGCCGGACAGCTCGGCAAAGGCGTTGTTGAAGGTGACGATATGGCCGGTGGCATCCAGGATCAGGATGGCCTCGATGCTGTGGTCGAAAACGTGGGTGATGAGGCGGCGCCGCTCCTCCGCCTCGTAGCGGGAGGAAATGTCCCAGGCGACGCCCGCCAGGGCCCGCACCTGGCCGGCGGCGTCGAACACCGGCGCCCGCAGGAACTCGAAGGGCACCCGGCCCCGGGGCAGGTCCAGCCACACCTCTTCCCGCAGGGGGCTGCGGGCCTCGATCACCCGCAGGCGCCCTTCCGTCATGCGGCGGGTTTCCTCCTCCGAGAACAGGTCTTCCACCCTGTGGCCGATGACCTCTTCCATGGGGCGGCCGGCATAGCGGCAGAAGGCCTCGTTCACCGACAGATAGGTGCCTTGCGTATCCAGCAGCCAGGCCGGATCGGGAATGGCGTCGAGCAGGGCCAGGCTTTCCCGGTTCTTCTCCTCGGCCGCCCGGCTCATGCGCTGGGCCAGGGCCGTGGCCGCCGAGAAGCGCCGGTGCCAGACCAGCACGGTGAAGGCCAGGGCCACGGTCAGCACTAGGCCGAGGCAGGCGTAGATCAGGGCCCGATGCCGCCAGGAGGCGAGGACGTCGTCGATGGCATAGCCGACGGTGACGAGGAAATCGTGCTCCGGCAGGGCGCGGAAGACGAACAGGCGGTCCATGCCGTCCAGCTCGCCGGTGCGGATGAAGGAGCCGCTGGTCTCACCCCGCTGGAGGAAGTCCTGGGTCGGGCTGTTCGCCACCGGCTGCCCCATGCGCGCTTCCAGGTGGGGCCAGCGGGCCATCAGACGCATGTCCCGGGTCCACAGGGCGATGGTGTCCCGGGGGCCCAGGTTGAGGGTGCCGAACAGGGATTCGAAATACTTCACCCGCAGGGAGGCCAGCACCACGCCCTGGAAGGTGCCCCCTTCATCCTGCAGGCGGCGGGCCGCCACCAGCACCCAGTCGCCGGTGACCCGGGACTGCATCGGCCCCGACACCACCAGGCCCGCACCGGGCTGGTCCTGGAGCAGGCGGAAATAATCACGGTCGGCGATATTGACGTTGCTGGCCAGGACGCCGGAAGCGTCGTAGATGTAGCGCCCCTGGGTGTCGGCGACGCGGAAACTGAGGGCCTCGGGGAACATGCCGAGGGAGCGGTTCAGTTCCGGCTCCAGCTCCTCCCGGGGGCGTCCTGCCGCCACCGCATATTGATGGCGGCGGACGAACTCCTGCAGGCGCAGGTCCACCTTCTGGATGGAGCCCTGCAGGCTGCTCTCCAGCACCCGGGCGAGGGCCTCGCCCTGGCGCCGGGCCGCATCCATGGCCATTTCCCGGGATTGCAGCACGTCCATGGAAATCCATACGACCAGCCCCAACCAGAGCAGCCCGACCAGCGTCGCCAGCAGATAGGTGGAGCGCCGCAAGGGCATCCGGAGTTCCTTGAAAAATAGGGAGTTTGAAGCGGGGATTGTACGCCGCAGGCCGCGGCGAACCAAGCAGGACGGGGCTTCGGGCCGACCCGAAGCCCCCGCGGGGATTGGCGTTCCGCCCGCCCCCGTTTAGCCCCGGTTGCCCAGGGTCACCGTGTGTTCTCGGGTGGCGTGGAACTGTACGCTGGGGTAGCGCTCCTGGGTCAGGTCCAGATTGACCCGGGTCGGCGCCAGATAGGCCAGGCTGCCGGAGGCATCCGTAGCCAGGTTGCCCAT
This sequence comes from Azospira sp., assembly GCF_030247495.1. Classification (NCBI taxonomy): domain Bacteria; kingdom Pseudomonadati; phylum Pseudomonadota; class Betaproteobacteria; order Rhodocyclales; family Rhodocyclaceae; genus Azospira; species Azospira sp. The sequence goes on from NZ_JAOTRW010000010.1 coordinate 15,657, forward strand.
GTTCTCCCGCTCGAAGCGGTTGAAGTCCTCGGCCTTGTCGCAGGTCACCCAGCGGGCACCGAAGAGGGACTTGTTCTCCAGCAGGATTTCCACCCCGTACTCGGCGGCCAGGCGGTGGGCCACCACCTCGAACTGCAGCACGCCCACGGCCCCCAGCACCACTTCGTAACCGGAAAGGGGCTTGAACACCTGGATGGCGCCCTCCTCCCCCAGCTGCTCCAGGCCCTTCTGGAACTGCTTGATCTTGGAGGGGTTTTTCGGCCGGGCGGCGCGGAACATTTCCGGCGCAAAGTAAGGAATGCCGGTGAAGTGCAGGTTCTCGCCCTCGGTGAAGGAATCGCCGATTTCGATGCTGCCGTGGTTGAACATGCCGATGATGTCGCCCGGGTAGGCATCGTCAATGGTGGCGCGGCGCTGGGAAAGGAAGGCCACCACCTGGGTCGCGCGGATTTCCTTGCCGGTACGCACCTGCCACAGTTTCATGCCCCGCTCGAAACGGCCGGAACAGACGCGCAGGAAGGCCACCCGGTCCCGGTGGGCCGGGTCCATATTGGCCTGGATCTTGAAGATGAAGCCGGAGAACTTGCCCTCTTCCGGCGCCACGGCCCGCTCTGCCGATTCCCGGGTCTTGGGCGGCGGCGCATTGGCCACCAGGGCATCGAGGATTTCCCGCACGCCGAAGTTGTTGATGGCGGAGCCGAAGAACACCGGCGTCAGCTTGCCGGAGAGGAAAGGCTCGGCCTCGAACTGGTGGGCGGCCGCCAGCAGCTCCAGGTCTTCCTTGAGCTTGGCGATTTCCATGGAGAAACCGGCCAGGGAGGGGTGGTCCAGGCCCTTCACCACTTCTGCATCCTTGCCTTCGCCGGGGGTGAACAGGGCCACGGAATCGCTGGCCAGGTGATACACACCACGGAAGGTCTTGCCCATGCCGATGGGCCAGGTCACCGGGGCGCACTGGATCTTCAGCACCGATTCCACCTCGTCCAGCAGCTCGAAGGGGTCGCGCACTTCCCGGTCCAGCTTGTTGATGAAGGTGAGAATGGGCGTGTCGCGCATACGGCACACGTCCAGCAGCTTGATGGTCTGGGGCTCCACGCCCTTGGCCCCGTCGATCACCATGAGGGCCGAGTCCACGGCGGAAAGCACCCGGTAGGTATCTTCCGAAAAGTCCTGGTGGCCCGGGGTGTCGAGCAGGTTGATGACGCAGTCCCGGTAGTCGAACTGCATCACCGAGCTGGCCACGGAAATGCCCCGCTGCTTTTCGATCTCCATCCAGTCCGAGGTGGCATGGCGGCCGCTCTTGCGGGCCTTCACCGTACCGGCGGCCTGAATGGCGCCGCCGAACAGCAGCAGCTTTTCGGTCAGGGTCGTCTTACCCGCATCCGGATGCGAAATGATGGCAAAGGTCCGCCGCCGCTGGGCTTCCGCGGCAATGGCCTGGAGTTCTGCGCTCATGGAAAAACTTTCAGGGGAATTCAGGGACAGCGGCGGGCGGGGGTGCCCCCGACCGGCTGGTCAAGGGGCGGGATTGTACCACTGAGAGCGGTACAGATTTAAGGAGAGGATAGGGAACTAAGTAAAAGTTCGCCTGAGACCAGCCAATTTCTCCTGATTAAATCCGTCACACAAAAATATGTCCTCTAAAACAAAGATAAACTAACAGAGCAGTGCAAAATAAACCAGAAAGCCCTTACATATGAAATTGCAAGAATTAAAGGTATCAAATTAAATCATGGCAGCAGAACAATGTTATTACCATAACGATCCTCAAGCATCCATCGACGTTGATACGTAGAAGATCGATTATTTATATTCCCCAACAAATGATTCTGCACCCATTCATCACTAGGAAATGAAACCTCCCGGACACTTCCCGTTTTATCATTCACATAGCGATCTCGATCAACATATTGCTGTATATGTTTCTTATCACTAAAAAAACGCGCTCGGACATTAGGATATTTTGCGTAAAACTCTTTAGCCACCTTAATCAAACCTCCCTGCCTAACATCGAGAGGAACAACTACCACAAAAAACTCCCATTCCTCGCTTGGGAACAGCATAGGCTTTATCTTATAACTCCCCCACACCTCAAGATTAACCCCACCTAAAACCATACTTCCTTTTTGAGGAACCGCAGAAAAAACAGGGGAAATTGAAAACAAAACAAGTAATGCAAAAAAAATCTGACGTTTTAATTTAAAAAAACAAGTCATTTTACATAAATCTCAAATCAATTAATAAAATACCCATATCGGAAATGCGATTTACACATAAATTTAATTAACCACGACCTTTACAGACCTTTGTATCCATCGCATTACGAACAGCCTCTCGCTCACCTCTAACATTCGCCAACTCACTTGCTTCTATTCCATCGCCTTGACCATAACCATACCAAAACGCTTGAGTTTCACTTGTTTTTATTCGTTGATTTTGAGCAGCAACCAGCTGGTTTTCACGTCGTGCAAGAGAAGCCAACTCAGCAGAAAGCCGATTGCAATCGTAAACTTCATACTTTAATGCACTGCTGTCCGGTTAAATCGTGAATAGATTCAGTTGGTTGCACGGTACGCCCTCTGGAAGAATGCACTCGCCGGCTGGAAAGGCTTGCTGCAAGGGCATCTTCTCGAAAAGGGTGACCGACAAAATCTGTAGCAAAGTGTAGAGCGAGGCGTCCAGTTGCAGCTTTTTCTTGATGATGGCCACGAGCACATAGACCGACACGGCGATCCAGATTTGCGTCTTGACCGCATTCTCCGACGTCCCGAAAAATCGTTTGATCCGCAGATGCTGCTTGATCCACTTGAAGAACAGTTCGACCTGCCAGCGATTCTTGTAAAGCGCGCAGATCGTCGTGGCCGGCAAGGTCATCTGGTTGGTGAGAAAGATGAGCGTCTTGCCGGTCTCGGGATCGTTGAAGCGCACCCGGCGCAACTGGGCGGGGTAATCCTGGCGGGTGTAGAAGCCGTCCAGCGCAATGCGCTGATCGCAGATGATGCCAGTGATTCTGTCCGTCGGCATCGAATAGACGCGATGCCAATTCATGTTGGATTTGGCCCGTGTGACGAAGAAAGCCCCGGCCAGATGCAGCGCGTGCAGGCGGGCGAAATCGACGTAGCCGCGATCCATCACGTAGATGGCGCCAGCCTCCAGTTCCAGCAGGTCGAGGGCATGCACGTCGTGCAGCTTGCCGTCGGAGACATGGATAAAGCTGGGAATGCTCCCCTTCAGGTCGAGCAACGTATGCATCTTCACCGCCGCCTTGGTGGTGCGAAAGTGCGCCCACGGAAACACCGAAAGGCACAGGTCGATGGTGGTCGAGTCGAGTGCATAGACCGTATTGGTCAGATCGAGCCCCAAGTCCTCGCTGAGATACAACTCGCGGGCCTGAATGATCAGTCGGCCGGCAAATGCTTCCCAGATACGCCAGTCGCGAGTTTCGTTGGCGTCCGCCAGGGTCGATCTGGCCACCGGTTCGCGAAATCCCATGTGGTACAGCTTCGCCGCTTGTGCGAGAAGACACGCCTCGATGTCGCGCAGGCTCTCGCGGTAAGTCAATTGGGCAAAGGCCATCGCCCGGAATTGTTCCGCGCAGGTCAGCGACCTGACACCCTTGTCGCCGCCATGACGGGCTACGATTCGATGAAAGGTCTTCCATGGCAGAAAGTCCATGATCTGGGCGAACAGCGTCTTGCCGGTGTTCATGGCAGCCTCCGGGCCAAAGCCCGGAATTCTGCGGGAACGCCATTTCCGAATTCAAATCGGAGACACCCCTCGTCGCTCGGAAACCCTTGTCACTCATGGCTTACAGCGATTCACCCCTCAATTTAACCGGACAGCAGTGACTTTAATGGTGAAACGTAAGCGCCCGTAATCTGTGACGTAGGAGTTGGCATGTTCATGCAACCAGAAAGAATTACGCCAGAAAACACCAGCAGAGAAAAATATTTTGGCGTTACCACAAACCCCTCCCTTTAGAAATAAAAAACAACCTATTTATAAAAAATCAGCAGAATAAACTGAGACATGAGGCATCTCTTGCAAGCAATCATACGTCATACCCAGCGTACGCCCCAAACCACCTCACCCCCCCGCCCTTAACGCCTCCATCGGCGGCACCCGCAGCAGGCCTGAAGCGGCCAGCCAGCCGGCCAGGGTCACGGCCAGAGCAGCCCCGACGATGGCTGCCGGGAACACCCACGGTGCGAACTGGTACTCCAGATTGAAGACCTTGGCGGCCAGGAGCCAGCCGACGCCCTGGCTGCCGGCGGCGGCGATCAGGCCCGACAGGGCGCCGACGGCGGCGAATTCGGCCAGGAGGGCGCCCCGCAGTTGCTGGCGGCCGGCGCCCAGGGCGCGCAGCACCGAGAGTTCGTAGCGCCTCTCGTCGTGGGAGGCGGCCAGGGCGCCGTAGAGAACGATGACGCCGGCGGCCAGGGTGAACAGGAAGACGAACTGCACGGCCCGGGAGACCTGATCTAGCACCGATTGCAGTTGGCGCACGATGGCGGCCACATCCACCACCGTCAGGTTGGGGAAGCGCTTGACCAATTCCCCGACCCGGTTGGCGGCATCGTCAGGCAGGTGGAAGCTGGTGATGTAGCTGGCCGGATACGGTTCCAGCACGCCGGGCGGAGCCAGGACGAAGAAATTGACCCGCATGGAATCCCAGTTGAGCTTGCGCAGGCTGGTGACGGTGAGTTGCACCGGCTCGCCGGCCACGGTGAAGGTCAGCTCGTCCCCCACCTTCACGCCCAGGGTTTCGGCCAGGCCCTTTTCCACCGAGGCGCTGCCTTTGCCATCCTTCCCCTGCTCACCGGGGGCGAACCAGCGGCCTTGGGTCACCGTGTTGCCGGGAGGCAGGTTGGCGGCCCAGGAAAGATTGAATTCCCGCTCCACCAGGCGTTTGGCCCGGTCGTCCCCATAGTCCGCCGGGGTCACGGGACGGCCGTCGATGCCGGTGAGGCGGCCCCGCACCATGGGTAGGAGTTCGGCGCGGATGCCCATGCGACCCAGGGCCTCCCCCACTTCCTGGCGCTGCTCGGGCTGGATGTTGATGACGAAGCGGTTGGGCGCGTCCGGCGGCGAGGCCTGGCGCCAGGCCTGCATCAGGTCGCCCCGGGTGACGGTGAGCAGCAGCAGGGCCATCAGGCCCAGGGACAGGGCGACGATCTGGGCCACGCTGGACAGGGAGCGCCGCTCCAGGCCGGCCAGGCCGTAGCGCCAGCCGAAGCCCACCGCCGGCCCGACCCGGCGCAGGGGCTTGAGCAGGGCCAGGGCCAGACGGGCGATCAGGGCGGTGAGGCCCAGGGCGGCGGTGAAGCCGCCGGCGGCGTAGGCCCCCAGCTTGGGCTCGCCGGCGGCCCAGAAAAGCAGGCCGGCCAGGGCCGCCAGGCCAATGCCGTAGGTGGCGAGGATGGAGGCATCCGGCTCCCCCAGTTCCCGCCGCAGCACCCGCAGGGTGGGCACCTGGCGCAGTTGCAGGAGGGGCGGCAGGGCGAAGCCGAAGAGCAGCACCAGTCCGGCCACCAGCCCCTGCAGGGCGGGCCACAGGCTGGGTGCCGGCAGGGGCGCGGCCAGCAGGTTGGCCAGCCAGGCGTGGAGCACGAAATGGGCGCCGAAGCCGATGGCCAGCCCCACTGCCGAAGCCGCCAGGCCGAGAATGAGGAACTGGCCCAGGTAGAGCCCCAGCACCTGGCCCTGGGGCGCCCCCAGGCAGCGCATGACGGCGCAGGGATCGAGATGGCGCTGCAGGTAGCGGCGGATGGCCAGGGCCACCCCGGCGGCGGCCAGCACCACGGCCAGCAGGGCGGAAAGACCGAGGAACTGCTGGGCCCGGTCCACCGCGGTGCGGATTTCCGGGCGGGCATTGCTGGCGTCCTCCACCCGCTCGCCCCGGGTCAGGCGGGGCTCGGCCCAGCGGCGGTAGTCGGCCACCGCCCGGTCCGGGCCGGCCAGCAGCAGGCGGTAGGCGACCCGGCTGCCGGGCTGGATCAGCTGGGTGGCGGGCAGGTCGGCCAGGTTCATCATCAGGCGGGGGGCGACGCTGAAGAAATTGACGCCCCGGTCCGGCTCCAGGGTCAGCACCCCGGCCACGGTGAAGCGGGCCTGGCCCAGGTTGAGGCTCTGCCCCGGCCCGCTGCCGAACTGGGTGGCCAGGCGCTCGTCAAGCCATACCGTGCCGGCCTGGGGCCCGCCCTGGATCTCGCTGTCGGGCGCCCCCAGGCCAGGAGCCAGGCGCAGCTTGCCCCGCAGGGGATAGTCGCTGGAGACGGCCTTGATATCTGCCAGCTGGGCCCCCTCCTCCCCCGTCACCATGCTCGGGAAAACCTGGGTCTGGGCCATCTGCAGGCCCCGCCGCGCCGCCTCGGCGGCAAATTCCGGGGCCAGGGGATGGTCGGAGGTCAGCAGCAGGTCCGCCCCCAGCAGCTGGCGGGACTCCCGCTCCAGAGCCTGGTGCACCCGGTCGGTGAAAAATCCGACGGAACTGATGCTGGCCACCGCCACCACCAGGGCCAGGGCCAGCAGGCGCAATTCACCGGCCGAGAAATCCCGGCGCAGGAGGCGGAATGCGAGTGAAAACATGGACAACTCCGGCGAAACGAGCCGCAACGGCACCGGACAACCCCACGGAGAGCCGCGCCAGGCTTGAATCTACAAAAAAAGGTAAAGAAACGTTCAAGTCATTGAAAAAAATAACGTAATGGCAGATAGAGCGAGAAATGCGACCGCCAATATATTTCGGAGACTATCATGCCCAACGACATCGCCGCCCCCCAGGGGCCCAGCCAGCAGACTGCCAGCGCCAACAGCGGCAATTCCCGTGTTTATCCCCAGGAAGAGCATCGGGCGTTGAAGGTCGATACGGCCACCAAGCAGTTCAAGGTCGGCATTCTGGAATCCGCCCTGCAGGTTTCGATCCAGGCCGGCAACGACTCCCAGGCCCTGCTCTTCCGCACCGCCATCGACCGCATCAACGAGGTGCTGGGCATTTCCGAGGGCCCCGACGCGCTGCAGAAGGCCGCCAGCCAGGACAACTCGCCGGAGGCCACCGCCGCCCGCATCCTCTCCTTCACCACCGGTCTTTACGCCGCCTATGCCGCCAAGCGGCCCGACGACGATCCGGAACAGGTGGCATCCGACTTCGTGGACGTGATCCGCAGCGGCTTTGAGAAGGGTTTCAACGAGGCCAAGGACATCCTCAAGGGCCTCAACGTTCTCAACGGCGAGGTGGAAGCCGGCATCAACAAGACCTACCAGCTGGTGCAGAAGGGCATGGACGACTTCCTCGCCCAGTTGCGCAAGCCGAAGGAAGAAGCCCCGGCAGCGACGGCAACCACGCCCAGCGCCACAGCCTGAACCCGGCGGCCACGCCGCCCTCCCCACGCAAAACGGCGGCCCCTGGCCGCCGTTTTCTTTGTAGCGTCAGCGGGCGCCGTACCGCAACACCCGGGGCCCGCCCTACTCCCAGTCCCGCAGCCGCTCCACCGCCTGTTCGATGCGGCTCACCGCCACCACTTCCAGCCCGGGAATGGGCTGGCGCGGCTTGTTGGCCTCGGGCACCAGGGCCCGGGTGAAGCCCAGCTTGGCCGCTTCCTTGAGCCGTTCCTGGCCCCGGGGCGCCGGGCGGATCTCGCCGGCCAGGCCCACTTCGCCGAAGACCACCAGTTTTTCCGGCAGGGGCCGGTTCTTCAGGGAGGAAATGATGGCCAGCAGCACCGGCAGATCCGCCGCCGGTTCGCTGATCTTGACCCCGCCCACCGCATTGACGAAGACGTCCTGGTCGAAACAGCCGATGCCGGCGTGGCGGTGCAGCACCGCCAGCAGCATGGCCAGCCGGTTCTGCTCCAGGCCGACGGAAAGGCGCCGCGGGCTGCCGCCCATGGTGGTATCCACCAGGGCCTGGATTTCCACCAGTAGGGGCCGGGTGCCTTCCTGGGTCACCAGGACGCAGGAGCCGGCCACCTCCTGCCCGTGCTGGGAAAGGAACAGGGCCGAAGGGTTGGAGACGCCCTTGAGGCCCTTGTCGGTCATGCCGAAGACGCCCAGTTCATTGACCGCGCCGTAGCGGTTCTTCACCGCCCGGATGAGACGGAAGGAGGAATGGGTGTCGCCCTCGAAGTACAGCACCGTGTCCACGATGTGTTCCAGCACCCGGGGCCCGGCCAGGGCCCCTTCCTTGGTCACGTGGCCCACCAGGATCACGGTGACGCCGGTCTGCTTGGCCAGCCGGGTCAGCTGGGCGGCGCATTCGCGCACCTGGGCCACGGAGCCGGGAGCCGAGGTGAGCTGGTCGGACCACAGGGTCTGGATGGAGTCGATCACCGCCACCTGGGGCTTTTCCGTCTGCACCACGCCGAGGATGCGTTCCAGGTTGATTTCCGCCAGCAGGGGCAGGCGCTCCACGTCCAGCTGCAGGCGCCGGGCCCGCAGGGCCACCTGCTGCCCCGACTCTTCGCCACTGACGTAGAGCACCTTGTGCTGGGGCGCCAGGGCGGCCAGGGCCTGCAGCAGCAGGGTGCTCTTGCCGATGCCCGGGTCGCCGCCGATGAGCACCACGCCGCCGGCCACCAGGCCGCCGCCCAGGGCCCGGTCGAATTCGGACAGCCCCGTGGGCAGGCGCGCCGCCTCCCGGGTCTCGATCTCGGAGAGGGCCTGCAGCTTGGGCGTGCCGGGGGCCAGGGATTCGAAACGGTGGCCGCTGCCCTTGCCGCCGGCCTCGGCCACGGTTTCCACCAGGGTGTTCCAGGCATTGCAGGCGGAACACTGGCCCTGCCATTTGGGGGACTGGGCACCGCATTCGGTGCAGGTATAGATGCTTTTCGTCTTCGCCATGATGGGCGGGAGGATACACCAGGGCGGCGGCGATCAGGATTCCGGGGCCGGCTGGGGCGGCCGGGCCAGCACCCAGCGGTTCTTGCCGGCCCGCTTGGCCTCGTACATGGCGCCGTCGGCGGCCTGCACCAGCATGTCGGGGCTGGCGTAGGCCTGGTGGAACAGGGCCACGCCGATGCTGGCGCTGACCTGGCAGCGCTGGCCCAGGATATCGAAGGGCTGCACCAGGGCCTCCAGCACCTTGTTGGCGGCAGTCACCGCATCCTCGTCCTGGCGCACCCCGTGCAGCAGCACGGTGAATTCGTCGCCGCCCATGCGCGCCGCCGTGTCGGACTGGCGCAGGGTCTGTTTAAGGCGGTAGGCGAAGGCCGCCAGCAGCAGGTCGCCGGCCTGGTGGCCCTGGCTGTCGTTCACCGCCTTGAAGCCGTCCAGATCCAGCACCAGCACCGCCAGGCCTTCCTGGTAGCGCTGGGCGCGGAAGAAGGCCTGCTGCAGGCGGTCGAAGAACAGGGTGCGGTTGGGCAGGTCGGTGAGCAGGTCGAAGTGGGCCAGGTGTTCCAGGCGCTGCTCGATGCGCTTGCGTTCGGAAATGTCGTGCTTGATGGCGACGTAGCGCACCACGGCGCCCTGCTCGTTCTTCACCGGGGCGATGGTGAGCAGCTCGTGGTAGAGCATGCCGTCCTTGCGCCGGTTCACCACCTCGCCGCGCCAGGGGTTGCCCGAGGTGATGGTGCCCCACAGCTGGCGGTAGAACTCGGCGTCGTGCACGCCGCTCTTGAAGCGGGAGGTACGCTGGCCGAGAACCTCCTCCAGGCCGTAGCCGGTCATCTCGCAGAAAGCCGGGTTGGCGTATTCCACCACGCCGTTGGCGTCGGTGATGATGACCCCTTCCGCCGCCGAATCCACGGCTACGCTGCGGGACTGCAGTTCCTGGCGCAGCTTGTGTTCGGCGGTGATGTCCCGGGTGATGCCGAGCAGGCCGGTGAGATGCCCCTCGTCGTCCCGCAGCACATTGACGATGGCGTCGGTCCATACCGTGGAGCCGTCCTTGCAGGGCTGCTCCAGCTCCCAGTGGTGCTTTTGCACCTGGCCGGTACGCAACAGGTGGGCAAAGCCTTCGGCCACCTGGGCCATGGAATCCGGAGTCAGGGCCTCGGCCATGGTCTGTTGCAGCACCTCCTCCGGGGTGTAGCCCCGCAGCCGTTCCACCGACGGGCTGATGTAGGTGAAGCGGCCGTTGAGGTCCATGGTCCAGATGACGTCGTAGGCCGATTCGGCCAGGGTGCGGAAACGCTGCTCGCTCTGGCCCAGGGCCATCTCGGTGCGCTTGCGCTGGGTGATGTCGTGGAAGGAGAGGACGATGGCCTCCCGTCCCTCGAAATCGATGCAGGCGGCCGACATCAGCACCCACACCGGCTTGCCATCCAGGCCCTGCAGCTGCACCTCGAAGCCCAGCCAGCGGCCGCCGCGGCGGTGCAGCTCGTCCACCATCTGCTGGCGCTGTTCCGGGTTGCGCCAGAAGCCCTGGGCCGGCCGGCCGACGACGTCGTGACGGGAGACGCCGTAGTACTCCTCGGCGCAGCGGTTGATGTAGAGCAGTTCGCCGTCGGCTTCGGGACGGGTCACCGCCACCGGGAAAGGCGCCTCCTCCATCAGTCCCAGGCAGTTCCTGGCGCTGCGGCGCAGGCGGCGCATGTAGCGGCGCACCAGCACCACCACCAGGGCGACGGCGACCAGGGCCCCCATGCCGGCAGCGAACCACAGGCTGGACTGGCTACCGCTGCCAGCGTTGCCGCCCTCGCCCGCGTAGAGCAGGTCAGCCAGGGACAGGTCCCGGGGCAGCAATCCCAGGTCGGCGTAGGTGTCGGCCATGTGGCGCCAGCGGCCAACGTGGAAATAGCCCGGCTCCACCAGCTGGGCCTGGACCAAGGGCACCATCTGCTCAGCCTCGAAGGCCAGGTGGTCCCGGCTGTGGCGCCGGCCGTAGTGCTTGAGGATGTAGTCGATGACCTCCTGGGGATGGGCCATGGCGTAGCTCCAGCCCTTGAGGCTGGCAGCGCGGAAGGCCTTGAGCCGCTCCGGGTGCTGGCGCAGTTCGCCCTGGGTGGTGAACAGGTTGTCGCCGTAGAAATCCAGGCCGCTCGATTCGGGCGTGAACACCACCACCCGCTCGCCCTGCTTGCGCAGTTCGTAGAGTTCGTCGGTGCGGTAGATGGAAAGGGCGTCCACCCGGCCGTCCAGCAGGTCCTGCACGGTCTGGCTGTGGGGCTCCAGGGCCAGGCTGTCCGTATCCACCCGCTCCCGGCCCAGGTAGCCGAGCAGTTCGTTGGCCCCCGGCTCGATCATCACCTTCTTGCCGTTGAGGTCGTGGATGTTGCGGATGCCGGCGGCCCGGCGGGCGGCGATGGCCAGGGGCGAATGCTGGAAGATCACCGCCAGCACCAGCACCGGGGCGCCCCGGTGGTAATGCACCAGCAGGTCGCTGGTGCCGACACCGTACTGGGCCTTGCCGTCCAGCACGGTCTGAACCGCATCCTGGCCCGGCTCCGCTTCCCGGATATCCACCGCCAGGCCTGCCTCCCGGTAGTAGCCCTGCATCTGGGCGGCGTAATAGCCGGCGAACTGGAACTGGTGGCGCCAGCGCAGTTGCAGCGTCACTTCCTCCAGGGCCTGGGCCGGCGCGGCAGGAAAGATGAGGAGCAGAAACGTCAGGGAGGCGGAAAGATGCCGCAACAGCAGCAATAGCGGACGGCTGGACAGCGAATGGCGCAAGACGGCTCCCCGGAGACGGCCCGGGGAAAATGGCCCGGATCAACCCGGAATTCTAGGTGGAGCCCGGAAAAACAAGCGTGACACAGGTCGCACCGGGGCAAAAAAGCCGCCGGCGCTTGCCTGGCCTAGTTGCCGATCCAGCGCACCGGCACCCGGGGCGCCAGGGCGCAGAAAAGCTCGTAGCTGATGGTGCCGGCGGCGGCGGCCACCGCGTCCGCCGGCAGGCCCTTGCCCCACAGGGTGACAGGGGAGCCGACACTGGCCTGGGGCAGATCGGTGAGATCGCAGAACAGCATGTCCATGGAAACGCGCCCTGCCGTCACCGTGGGCCGGCCATCCACCAGGATCGGCGTGCCGGGCGGCGCATGGCGCGGGTAGCCGTCGGCGTAGCCGCAGGCGACGATGCCGATGCGGCTGGGCCGGGTCGCCTCGAAGATGCCGCCGTAGCCCACCCGCTCCCCGGGGGCAACGTCCTGCACCGCCAGGATTTCGCTTTCCAGGGTCATTACCGGCTTCAGGCCCAGTTCCTCGGCGCTGACCTCGGCAAAAGGACTGCCGCCGTAGAGCAGGATGCCGGGGCGGGCCCAGCCCTGCACCGCCTCCTTGTGCCGCAGCAGGGCCGCCGAATTGGCCAGGGACACCTCGCCCTGCCAGCCGGCGGTCCAGGCGCGGAAGCGCTCCAGCTGCCAGTCCACGCCCCGGGCTCCGTCGGCCTCGGCGAAGTGGGTCATGTAGGTCACCGGGCCGATGGCCCGGCTGCGGGCGAGAAAGGCCTGGGCAGCCGGCCAGGTCTGCGCGGTGAAGCCGAGGCGGTGCATGCCGGTATTGAATTTGATGAACACCGGCAGCTTCACCGGCAGGCCGGCGGCCTCGATGGCTTCCAACTGCTCCAGGCGGTGCACTGCGGGAATGATGCCCAGCTCCGCCACCGCCTCCAGGTCTTCCGGCTGGAAGAAGCCTTCCAGCAGCAGGATCGGTTCCCGGATGCCGGCTTCCCGCAATTTCGCCGCCTCGCTCAGGTCCAGCAGGGCAAAGCCGTCGGTGAGACCGGCCAGGGCCTGGGCCACCGGCAGCATGCCGTGGCCGTAGGCATTGGCCTTGATCACGGCGAACAGGCGGGCGGGACCGGCAACACCCTGGTCGGCATGTTGGCGGGCCACGGCGAGATTGTGCTTGAGCGCCCCCAGATCAATGGTGGCGCGGATGGGACGGGGCATGGGCGGGAACGGTGATGGATGAAGAAGATGGCGCGCCGCGGGCGGGCGCAGGCGGCCATATTACGCCAAGGCGGCGCCGGAGGGAAAAGACGCCGCCAGGCGCCCCCCCGCCGGCACCGCCTCAGGCGGCGTATTCCTGCAGCTTGCGGCGGGCGAAATCGACGAAGGAAGTGACCAGCTTGGAGCGGAACTTCTCCTTCGGCGTCACCAGGGACAGGGGCCGGGTCAGCCGGGGCGAGAGGGGAATGGCCACCAGATGCTGCAGCTGCAGTTCCTTGTGGAAACTGGCCCGGGAGACGATGGCCACGCCCAGGCCGGTGCTGACCACGCCCTTGAGGGCCTCGGGGCTGCCCAGTTCCATCAGCACCTTGAGGCTGGCCGGGTCCACCCCGGCCTGGCGGAAGTAGTTGTCGGTCACCTCCCGGGTGCCCGAACCCGGTTCCCGGGCGATGAAGGCGTGGTCCCGGAGCATGGCCGGGGTGATGGCCGACTCCCGGGCCAGGGGATGGCTGGGGGAGCAGATCACCTGCAACTCGTCGTCGCAACAGGTTTCGGCCTGCAGCTGGGGCAGGTGCTCGATGGCCTCGGTGATGCCCAGGTCCAGGGAATGCTCGGCCACCCGGTTCTCGATGGTTTCCGAATTGCCCACCACCAGCCGGGCCCGTACGTTGGGATAGAGGGCATTGAACTCCCCCAGCACCCGGGGCAACATGAATTCGGCGATGGTGATGCTGGCCCCCACCAGCAGTGGGCCCCGCATCTGGCCGGTCATTTCCGCCAGGCGGGCCTCCAGGTCGGCGTATTCGCCGAGAATGCGGTCGGCGTACTCCAGGGCCAGCTCACCGGCTGGGGTGAGGGAAATGCGGCCGTGGCCCCGGTCGAAGAGGCGGGTGTTGAAGTGCTCTTCCAGCTGCTTGATCTGGAAGGTGACCGCGGGCTGGGTCATGTAAAGGGTCTCCGCCGCCTTGGTAAAGCTCAGTTGCTTGGCAACGGCATGGAACACCTGCAGGCGGCGATCGGCCATAAGTGGGGAACCTCCCTGAATTTATGGGGGTTATTCAAACATAAAGCCCGTTCCGGCGGAAGCCGCCAAAGGCCCGTCCCACGGGCATTCACCCCACTTTCATCACAAAGTTAAGCCTTTCGTGGTATAAACCTTCGCCCAACAAGACCTATTCGACGCGAGACACTCCATCGCCCGCTGCCCGGGGCGACCTACCTGATGCAGATCGGCTTTTACATCATCATGGCGGCGCAGTTTTTCTCTGCGCTGGCCGACAATGCCCTGCTCATCGCCGCCATCTACGCCCTGCGCGAGATGCACGCGCCTGATGCCTATGCACCGCTGCTGAAGCTGTTCTTCACCGTCTCCTACGTCCTCCTGGCGGCCTTCGTCGGCGCCTTCGCCGATTCCATGCCCAAGTGGCGAGTGATGTTCATCAGCAACGGCATCAAGATCTTCGGCTGCGCCCTCATGTTCTTCCACGTCCATCCCCTGGCGGCCTACGCCGTGGTGGGCCTGGGCGCCGCCGCCTACTCGCCGGCCAAGTACGGCATCCTCACCGAGTACCTGCCCCACCGCCTGCTGGTCCTGGCCAACGGCTGGATCGAAGGCCTCACCGTGGGCGCCATCATCCTCGGCACGGTCCTCGGCGGCGCCCTGATCCAGCCCAAGATATCGGCCATGCTGCTCGGCTTCGACCTGCCCTTCGTCGATACCCCCATCGACACGGTGGTGGAAATGGCTCTCTGCGTGGTGGGCCTGCTCTACCTGATCGCCGCCGTCTTCAATCTCTACATCCCGGACACCGGGGTCGATCACAAGCCCCTGAAAAAGAATCCCTGGTACCTGCTGCACGAGTTCGGCCACTGTCTGGCCCTCTTGTGGCGGGACCGCCTGGGGCAGATTTCCCTAGCCGTCACCACCCTCTTCTGGGGCGCCGGCGCCACCCTGCAATTCATCGTCATCAAGTGGGCCGAGGCGGCCCTGCACCTGGACCTGTCCAAGTCCTCCATGCTGCAGGGCGTGGTGGCCCTGGGCGTGGCTGTGGGCGCCGCGGTGGCAGCCAAGTTCATCACCCTGCGCAAGTCGATCCGGGTCATTCCCCTGGGCATCGCCATGGGCATCATCGTCATCGGCATGAATTTCGTGCGGGACTTCTGGGTCGCCGTGCCTCTGCTGATCCTCATCGGCGCCCTCTCCGGCTTCTTCGTGGTGCCCATGAACGCCCTGCTGCAGCACCGGGGCCACATCCTCATGGGGGCCGGCCATTCCATCGCCGTGCAGAACTTCAACGAGAACCTCTCCATCCTCATCATGACCGGCCTCTACGCCGCCATGATCAAGGCCGACTTCTCCATCTACACCGTCATCACCCTGTTCGGCCTCTTCGTCGCCGCCGCCATGTGGCTGGTGCGCCGGCGCCACCAGGCCAACCAGCGGGAACGGGACGACGTCATCCACCTGGACGACTGCAACGCCCACTGAGCCCGGGCGCGGGCCTCAGAGCATCAGGGGCGCGTCGGGCAGTTCGTTGGGATTGGCCTGCAGGGCCGGGAAGTGCCGTTGCAGCACCGCCGTGATGTCGTCGATGGCCGCCAGACAGCCGGCCTCGAATTCTCCCCGGGCGAAAGCCGCCTCCATCCTGCGGCACACCTCCTCCCAGAAATGGGCCTCCACCCGGGCGTTAATGCCCCGGTCGGCGACGATTTCCACCTGCCGGTCGAGCAGGTCCAGATAGATCAGCACGCCGCTGTTATGCACCGTGTCCCACACCCGCAGGTCGGAAAAGAGGGCCAGGGCGCGGGCCCGGCAGCCCTCGGGCCGCAGGGCATAGCCCAGGGGCAGGCAGCCTTCCAGGACGAAGCGCAGTTCGCCCTCGTGGCGCTGTTCGGAGGCTGCAATGGCGGCCTCGATGCGGGCCAGGGACTCCCGCGGGAAAGGACGCCGGGCCAGCCATTCGGGCACCAGCAGATAGCGCAGGAAGCGCCCCAGATCGGATGCTTGCATCACCATCTCCCGGAGGCGCCACCGCCTCCAAAACCGCCGCCACCGCCGGAGAATCCCCCGCCGCCGCTCCAGCCCCCACCTCCGCCGCCGCCGACAAAGCCGCTGCCGCCGACGAGGATGAAGAGGAACACCACGATGCCGATGCCGGCCACGCCGAACAGGCTGGCGCCCATGAAGCCGGCCACCACGGCCGCCACGCCGCCGCAGGCGCCGGCCGCCAGCAGACGCCCGAAGAGGGCCCGCAGCACATTGCCGGCCACCACGGCGACCATGAAAATGGGGAAGAGCAGGTCCACGTTGAGGTCGCCGCCGCCATGGTCGGCCGCCGGCGCCGGCAGGGGCTCGCCGCCGATCACCGCCAGCAGCCGCTCCACCCCGGCCCCGATGCCGCCGGCCATGTCGCCGGCCCGGAAGCGGGGCACGATGGTCTCTTCGATGATACGCTTGGCCACCACGTCCGGCACCGCACCTTCCAGGCCGTAACCCACCTCGATGCGCACTTCCCGGTCGTTCTTGGCCACCAGCAGGATGAGGCCGTCGTCCACACCCTTGCGCCCCAGTTTCCAGGCTTCGGCGACGCGGATGCCGTACTGCTCGATGCTCTCCGGCCGCACCGTGGGCACCAGCAAGACGCCGACCTGGGCGCCCTTTTCCCGCTCGAAGGCGGCCAGGCGGTTTTCCAGGGACTGGCGCTGGGCTTCGCTGAGGGTGCCGGTGAGGTCGGTCACCCGGGCCTTCAGGGCCGGCACCGGCACCTGGGCCCAGGCCGCCGTCAGGCCGCCCAGGCAAAGGAGCAGCAGCAACCGGCAAAACCAGCGCAGGAAGGCCATGAGCGGAGCGGCTTACTTGGCCGGGGTGGCGCCGAAATCCACCTTGGGCGCGGTGGAGATGGCCTGTTCGTTTTCCACCGAGAAATTGGCCTTGGGCTGGTAGCCGAAAGCCATGGCGGTGAGGTTGTTGGGGAAGCTGCGCACCGCCACGTTGTACTCCTGGATGGCCTTGATGTAGCGGTTGCGGGCCACCGCGATGCGGTTCTCGGTGCCTTCCAGCTGGGCCTGGAGGTCGCGGAAACCGGCATCGGCCTTCAGCTGGGGATAGTTCTCGCTGACCACCAGCAGGCGCGACAGGGCCGAGGACAGTTCCCCCTGGGCCTGCTGGAAGCGGGCCAGGGCCTGGGGATCGTTGGCCAGTTCCGGCGTCGCCTGGATGCTGCCCACCTTGGCCCGGGCGGCGGTGACTTCGGTCAGCACCTTTTCCTCGTGGGCGGCGTAGCCCTTCACCGTGTTCACCAGGTTGGGCACCAGGTCGGCGCGGCGCTGGTACTGGTTGAGCACTTCCGACCAGGCGGCCTTGGACTGCTCGTCCAGGGACTGGAAGGTGTTGTAGCCGCAACCGCTGAGCAGGGCGGCGACCAGGGAAATGAGGGCTAGCAAGCGCAGGGACATGGGGACTCTCCTCGATTTGGCGGGATCAGCGCATGAAGATGGGGCATGGTAACGCAAAGTACAAGGGCATGGCCGCCGCAGCCGACGTAACGGCGAGGCGCAACGGGCATGCCATGGGGACCAGGAAGGACGGACGTTCCCGCCATGCCATGGCGGAGAATAGCGCCCCTATTGGCTCCCAGGCCTCCGGATGAACGGGATCAGCCCCCGGCCTGGCGCCGGGCGTCGGCCAGCAGGCGCCGGGCGAAGCACAGGTCTTCCCAGGCCCGGGCCTTGTCCGTGAGATTGCGCAGCAGATAGGCCGGATGGTAGGTCACCACCACCGGGATCGGCCGGCCGTTGAGCAGGTATTCGTGGGGCCGGCCCCGCAGGGAGGCCAGGGGCCGCTCCTGGGCCAGCACGCTGTGCACCGCAGCGCGGCCGAGGAGGACGATCAGCTTGGGTTGCAGCAGCTCGATCTGGCGCTGCAGGTAGGGACGGCAGGTATCCATCTCCGCCGCCTCCGGCGTGCGGTTGCCCGGCGGCCGGCATTTCACCGCATTGCCGATGTAGACGCCCCGGCCCCGCTGCAGGTCGATGGCGGCCAGCATGGCATCGAGCAGCTTGCCGGCCTGGCCGACGAAGGGCTCGCCCTGCTCGTCCTCGTCCGCACCGGGGCCTTCACCGATGAACATCCAGTCCGGCTGCTGCCGGTCACCGACGCCGAGCACCGCCTGCTTGCGCTGCTGGCACAGGGCGCAGGCCTGACAGGCGGCGACCGCGTCCTGCAACTCATCCCAGCCCATATTGCCCAGGCTGCCGGCCGGCAGGGGCGTCCGGGGCGCCGGCGCCGCACCGGAGAAGGCCGCGGCAGCGGCCGGCGGCAAAATCAGGGACGGCCGCGGCGAACGGGGAGCTTCGGCCACAGGTGCGGCGGCGGCAGCGGCGGACTCGGCCGGGGCGACGGCATCCATCGCCTCAGCCCCCTCCTCCGCCTGGCCGCGCAGGACCCACAGGGGGGTCAGTCCCATTTCATGCAGGATTTCCAGATTGCCCATGGGCCCCTCGCCGTTATGGTTCATGCCTCGATCTCCCCCAGCTCCCGGCGCAGCACCAGGGCATCCTCCCGCCCCTCGACGGCCGGGTAATAACCCTTGCGCCGGCCGATCACCTGGAAACCGTAGTTTTCATAGAGGGCCAGGGCCTTGGCGTTGGAGGGACGCACCTCCAGCAGCATGGTGACGGCGCCGCCGTGGCGCGACACCTCCATGGCAAAGCGCAGCAGCCGGGCGCCGTAGCCCCGGCCCTGGCGCTCGGCGGCGACGCTGATGTTGAGCAGGTGGGTCTCGTCCAGGGAGGGCATGAGCACCATGTAGCCCACCAGGGCGCCGCCCTCCCGGGCCACCCAGCAGCTGTAGCCGGCCTTCATGGAGTCGGCGAAATTGCCCTGGGTCCAGGGATGGGAATAGACCCGGTTTTCGATTTCCATGACCTGGGCCAGGTCCTTGCCGTTCATGGGCAGGAACTCCAGGGGAGCCAGTTCGGCGGCCAGGGCGGAAAGGGAGCGCATGGGTCAGGCCCTGCCGCCCTGGGCCAGGCGCTCGGCCACGGTCAGGGCGACCTTGTCCCGGATGTAGAGGGGCGCCGCCAGGGCCGGGTCCAGGCCTTCGCCCCGGGCCAGCCGGGGCGCCGCCAGCCGGGCCACCGCCGCTGCCGTCGGCACCCGTTGCCCGCCCAGGGGCCAGGCGGCCAGGCGTTGGCTCAGGGCCGGGTAGGCCGGTACGCCGTTGCCGCACACCGCCCAGTCTCCGGCAGCAGGCAGGGGCGCCTCTGCCGGCGGGCAGACGGTGATGGCGCCCTGCAGTTCCAGGACCTCGCCCACCCGGCGGTAGGCGCCGCAATAGACTTCGTTCATGCGGGCATCCAGATAGACCGCCACCTGGGGGCTGCCGTCGGCATAGGCCATGGCCTCCAGGGTGACCACCGGCAGTACCGGCCGGTCGAGGGCCACCGCCAGGCCCTGGGCCACGCCGCAGGCCACCCGCAGGCCGGTGAAGGCGCCCGGGCCGGCGCCGAAGGCGATGCCGTCCAGGTCCGCCATGGCCAGGCCGGCTTCGGCCATCATGGCGCGCACCAGGGGCAAGAGGGTCAGGGAGCTTTGCTCACCGGCGGGACATTCCCGGGAGAGGAGGACGCCGTCGCGCCAGAGGGCGACGGACCCCTGGTCGGTGGCGGTTTCGAGGGCCAGCAGATTCATGGGGAGCGATTTTAACCCAGGCCCGGCCCTTCCCCGCCCCGGCATTGGGGTCGGCAAAAAAAAGGCGAAAAAAAGCGTGTCAAGACTTGACTTATGCACAAACAGCCCGCCCCTTGGCCCGGGGAGCCGCTTTCCGGCCACGATGACAGGCGGGAGCCAGCACCGACGTTGTATCTATTTGTTTTTATTGAAATTACCAGCAAAGCCGTTTTTTTGGGCAGAGTAAGAAAAATCCTTATCCCCGGGCTACTTAGGCCATCTGTCCGGCAATAACCCACAAAGTTATCCACAGCTTGTGTGAACAAGTCCGCAAGTACCGGGTGGATCAGGATTTTTTATCGACGACGGGCTCACAACCCGTCCCACGGCCGGATGGCCGCTCAGGGATGACGGGGAGAGCGGGGCGCCGGCGGCAGCCCTTCCGGGTACAGGGGACGGCGCTCTTCCCGGGGGTAGAACTCCCGGCCGGCCTCGTGCACATCCCGCCGCAGGCGCTGCCGTTCTTCCGGCGACAGGCGCCGCCGCTCCTCGCCCGGCGCAAAACCGGGAGGCCCCTCCTCCCGCTCGGCCTGGCGGGAATTGAGCCACTGGCGCCGGGCTTCCCGCCGCTCTTCCTTGCTCAGGCGGGCGTGGGGGTCCTCCGCCCGCTCCATGCGCAGGCCGCCTTCGGCCTGGGCCAGCAGGCGCGGCTCCTCCGGCCGGGCCCAGAGGGAGGCGGCAGAGAGCAGCAGGAGAGCGGAGAGGAACAGTCGTTTCATATGCACCATGGAATCACTACAACCGGCAACGTCGCCGTCACGGCGGGAAAACCCGCGCAACCCCGGAGCCCGGGCCGGCGACGGCGCACAGTGTGCCCAAATTGCCGGGCCGCTTCCAGAGCGGCAGCCACGACGCCATCCTAACGCCTGGATGCAAGCCCGGCCCCGCCTGGATGTAAGGCCGGCCCACGGCTTTGTAAATAATTGTTTCCCCAGCCCCGGTCTGCAACGCGGCGTAACGACTTGGCCCCCGCCGGGCCCGGCGGAGCCCTGTTGCCGGGGCACGGAACCGGTTAGCATTGCCAGCCATGAGCGAAAACAAACAACGCATTCTCGTCGTAGACGACGACCAGCGCCTGCGGGACCTGCTGCTGCGCTACCTGGGCGAACAGGGTTTCGTCGTCAAGACGGCGGAAAACGCCCCGGCCATGGACAAGCTGCTGGCCCGGGAGACCTTCGACCTGCTGGTGCTGGACCTGATGCTGCCCGGCGAGGACGGCCTCTCGATCTGTCGCCGCCTGCGGGCCGCCGACCCGCACCAGGCGGTGCTCATGCTCACCGCCAAGGGCGACGAGATCGACCGCATCGTCGGCCTGGAAATGGGCGCCGACGACTACCTGCCCAAGCCCTTCAACCCCCGCGAGCTGGTGGCCCGCATCCATGCGGTGCTGCGCCGCCGCGCCCTGCCGCCGCCGGGCTCCCCGGTGGAGGCCGAAGGCACGGTGCAGGTGGGCGAGATCAGTATCGACCTGGCCACCCGCCGCCTCACCCGGGGCGCCGAGGGCGAGGCGGTGATGCTCACCACCGGGGAATTCGCCGTGCTCAAGGTGCTGCTGCAGCACCCGCGCCAGCCCCTTTCCCGGGACCGCCTGATGAGCCTGGCCCGGGGCCGGGAACAGGGCCCCTTCGACCGGGCCATCGACGTGCAGATTTCCCGCCTGCGCAAGCTGATCGAGCCGGATCCCCAGACCCCGCGCTACATCCAGACCGTCTGGGGCTTCGGCTACGTGTTCGTGCCGGACGGCCAGGGCACCGCTGCCTGAGCCCCCGCCGGCCATGAAACTGCCGCGCGCCCTGCAGCGCCTGCTGCCCCGTACCCTGCTGGTGCGGGCCTTCATCCTGGTGGCGGTGCTGCTGCTGGTCTCCGTCTCGGTCTGGGTCGCCCTGTTCCGGGCCGCCGAGCGGGAACCCCGGGCCCGCCAGCTAGCCCAGCTCACCGCCAGCGTCGCCAACATCACCCGGGCCGCCCTGCTCAGCGCCGACCCGGTGCTGCGCCGCGACCTGCTGCGGGAACTGTCGGAACGGGAAGGCCTGCGCCTCTACCCGGCGGAAGAGCAGGACCGGGTCACGCCCCTGCCCGACCGGGAGTTCTTCACCATCTTCCAGCGCGAAGCCTTCCAGCTGATGGGGCCCCAGGCCAGCTTCGCCATCGCCGTAAACGACCAGCCTGGCTTCTGGATCCGCTTTTCCATGGAGGAAGGGGACGATTACTGGCTGGTGCTGCCGCGGGAGCGCACCGAGCGCAACCCGACCTGGCAGTGGCTGGGCTGGGGCGCCGTCTCCCTGGTGCTGTCCCTGGTGGTGGCCTGGCTCATCGTCGCCCGCATCGCCCGCCCCCTGAAGATCATGGCCCGGGCCGCCCGGGCCGTGGGCCGTGGCGAGCGGCCGCCCACCCTGGCCGAAGAAGGGGCCGAGGAAGTACGCCTGCTGGCCCGGGCCATGAACCAGATGTCCGCCGACCTGGCCCGCCTGGAAAGCGAACGGGCCCTGGTGCTGGCCGGCATCTCCCACGATCTGCGCACCCCCCTGGCGCGCATGCGCCTGGCGGCGGAAATGGGGGTGGAGGACGAAAGCCTGCGGGCCGGCATGAACGACGACATCACCCAGATGGACGGCATCATCGGCCAGTTCCTCGATTACGCCCGGGGCGAGGAGCAGGAGCCGGAAGAAAGCGCCGATCCCAACCAGTTGCTGGCCACCCTGGCCCGCCGCTGCCAGGAGCGGCAGGAACCGGTGCAACTGCAGACATCGCCCCTGCCGCCCCTGCGGCTGCGCCCCCGGGCCCTGGAACGGGCCCTGACCAACCTCATCGGCAACGCCCGCAAATACGGCGGCGGCGACATCACCCTGGCCTCCGGCATCGCCGACGGACAAGCCTTCCTCGCCGTGCTGGACCGGGGACCGGGCATCCCCCCCGCCGAAGTGGAACGGCTGAAGCGCCCCTTCACCCGCCTCGAGGCCGCCCGCAGCGACACCACCGGCACCGGCCTGGGCCTGGCCATCGTCGAACGCATCGCCCGCCTGCACGGCGGCCGCCTGGAGTTGTCGCCCCGGGAGGGCGGCGGCCTGGCCGCCCGCCTGCTGCTGCCCCTGCCCCCCGCCTGAGCCCATGGGACGCCTTTCTCCACGGCCCCTGGCCGGGCGAGCCCTGGGCACGGCCATCTTCGGAATGGCCTGCCTGACAGCCTTGTGGTTGCTGGCCCCCCGGGGCATCCCGGCCTGGGACCGGGCCCTGCTCGACCTTTTCGCCCAGATCCGCAGCCCCCTGCTGGACCGGGCCATGGGCAGCCTCACCTGGCTCGGTTCCCTCTGGCTGCTGCTGCCGGCCAGCCTGTTGCTGGGCCTCCTGGCGCACCGCCGTCGGCCCCGGGCCTGGCTGCCGGCCGCCTCCCTGGGCCTTGCCATCGGCATCGGCTACCTGGCCAAGAGTCTCATCCAGCGCCCCCGGCCCGACCTCCACCCGGCCCTGGACGGCCTCGCCACCCACGCCTCCTTCCCCAGCCTGCACAGCGCCCAGGCCCTGGCCTTCGGCATCGCCCTCGGCCTCCTGCTGCAACGCTCCTGGGTCCTGGCAGCGGCAGCCGTGCTGGGGCTGGCAGTGGGTGTCTCCCGCCTCTACCTGCAGGTGCATTTCCCCAGCGACGTGCTGGCCGGCGCCCTCCTCGGCGGCCTCACCGCCCTGGTCCTGGACCGGCTGTGGCACCCGGCGGCGGCGCAGACGACCCGCACCGAGCAAGACGACGGCATACAAATCCGGTAGCCTGCAGGCCTGCGGGAACGCCCGTTCCCTCACCGATCGAGTTTTTGCAGGAGCTTGCCCCGATGTACAACGACGAGGATCTGGCGGCCGCCGTGCGCGACGGCGTGCTCAGCCAGGAGGCGGTGGATGCCTTCCAGGCCTATATGGTGCAGGGCCGGCCCCTGCCGGTGGTGGATGAGGAGCACTTCCGCCTGGTCAGCGGCTTCAACGACATTTTCGTGGTCATCGCCTGCCTGCTGCTCCTGGCCGCCCTCGGCTGGCTCGGCAGCCGCGTCCATGACGGCGCCGGCCCCCTGCTGGTGGCCGCCACGGCCTGGGGCCTGGCCGAGTTCTTCACCCGCCAGCGGCGCCTGGCCCTGCCCTCCATCGTGCTTCTGCTGGCTTTCGTCGGCGGCCTGGTGGGCATGACCGTGGCCGTGCTGCGGCCCCTGGACAGCGTTTCCCTGCCCCTGGCGGGGCTCCTCGGCGGCCTCGGCGCCTGGCTGCACTGGCGGCGTTTCCGCGTGCCCATCACCGTCGCCGCCGGCGCCGCCGCGGTGGCCGGCACCCTGCTGGCCATGCTCTTCCTCAAATCAACGCTGGCCCGGGAATGGTATGCCCCCATCACCTTCGTCGCCGGCATGGCGGTGTTCGCCCTGGCCATGGCCTGGGACACGGCCGATCCGCAGCGCAAAACCCGCCGCGCCGACGTGGCCTTCTGGCTGCACCTGCTGGCGGCGCCCCTGCTGGTCCATCCCATTTTCACGTCGCTGCAGATGTTCTCCCGGGAGGCCACCCTGCTTCAGGCCGCCGCGGCGCTTCTCATCTACGCCCTGCTGGGACTGCTGTCCCTGGCCATCGACCGGCGCGCCCTGATGGTGTCGGCCCTGGCCTATCTGCTCTACGCCTTCACCGCCCTGCTGAAGAACCTGGGCATGGTCAGCCTCAGCTTCGCCTTCACCGCCCTCTGCATCGGCGCCGCCCTGCTCCTGCTCTCGGCCTTCTGGCACACCTGCCGCAGCCGCGTCGTCAGCGTCCTGCCAGCCCCCTGGCAAGAGCGTCTGCCGCCGCTGCACTGAGGGCGGCCTGAGTGGCGGCTGCGGCCTACAGATCGCAGCCGTGGGGGCAGACGTAGCCCGCCAGCTGCTCTACGTCCTTCACCTGCAGGCGGTTGCCCTCCTGGGTGATGAGACCCCGTTCGGTCAGGTCCCGCAGGGCCCGGGAGAGATGGGTCTGGCTGATGCTGAGGCGGGAGGCCAGATTCTTCTTCGGCACCGGGATGGCCAGGCTGAGGGAATCCTTGAGGGTCAGGCGGGAGGTCTCGAAGCCGCAGATCAGGTAGCAGGCCAGGCGCTGCACGGCGGTCTTGGAATAGAAGGTGACCACGTCGGCGTAGAGCAGGCAGATGCGCTCGGACACCAACTCCAGGAAGCGCTGGGCGAAAGGCCAGGATTCGTCCATCCAGGCCAGCACCTCGGCCGGGGGAATGCGCAGCATCACCGTCGGCGTCAGGCTGCGGGCCCAGTAGTTGATGGCTTTCTGGTCGCTGACGGTTTCTTCCGCCAGGGTTTCCCCCGACTTGATGAAGTGCAGCACCTTCTCTTCCCCTTCGGCGTTGCAGAAGAAGATTTCGACGGAGCCGTGCACCAGGATGTAGAGCCCCGGGGAGCGGGTGCCCCGCTCCAGGAAGCAGCAGTCCTCCGGCACCTGCAGCCGGTTCTCGGGACGGTTCAGGATATCGTTGAAGCGCTCGCTCTCCTCCAGTCCGGCAAAGAGGCGGGAGGACTTGAGCAGGGCGATTTCATGGGGAGTGAAGGACACAGGGAAGTCCAGACCGACGGTGGGTGACTCCCCTAAGCTACGCCGCCCCCGGCGGCGAATCCTTGATTTTGGCTAAACCCGGGGGCATAAGCGCCCCGGGTGCGGCGGCCCTTCAGATGTTGAGGGCGGTGCACACATCCTCGAACTGGTCTTCCACCGTCGCCAGCATCTGCTTGAAACGGCCCCAGTCGATGCCGAGCCGGTTCCAGGCCACGGCGGAGAGGGGCGGCACCAGTTCATCCTCCCGGGGACACAGGTCCAGGGCATGGGCCATGACGTCGGCCACATGGACGACACCGGCGAGGGAATCGGCGGTGGCCTCCTCCGGGGCGTGGTGATGGGCCACTGCCGCCTGGATGGAAGGGGCGAAGTGCCAGCGTTCGGCCAGGGCCTGGCCCACCTGGGCATGGTCCAGGCCCAGCACGTCCCGTTCGGCGGTGAGGAGGAAGCAGTCGTGCTTCTTCTGGTAGGCCAGGGCCTCCCGGTACTCGTCGGGGAAACAGGTAACCAGCACCAGGCGGCCGATATCGTGCAGCAGGCCGGCGGTGAAGGCACCGTCCTCGGAGACGCCGGCCTCCGCCGCCAGGGTGCGGGCGCACAGGGCGACACCGACGCAGTGCTGCCAGAACAGGCGCTGGTCGAACCAGCTGTGGCGGGACTGGGCAAAGGCGCCGGTGACGGCGGCGGCGGCCACCAGGGAGCGGATCTGGCGCAGGCCCAGGATCACGGTGGCATCCTGGATGCTGGCCACCTTGCTCTGCAGGCCGTAGAAGGGGGAATTGGCCACCTTCAGGGCCTTGGCCGCCAGGGCCTGGTCCAGGGCGATCTTGTTGGCCAGCTCGTCCGCATTGACGTCGTCCTTGTCGGCCGACTGCAGCAGTTCGATCACCACCACCGGCAGGGACGGCAACTGACGCACCGCCTCCA
The DNA here is from genome assembly GCF_030247495.1 of Azospira sp. NCBI lineage: Bacteria > Pseudomonadati > Pseudomonadota > Betaproteobacteria > Rhodocyclales > Rhodocyclaceae > Azospira > Azospira sp. The sequence goes on from NZ_JAOTRW010000010.1 coordinate 41,700, forward strand.
CCACCTGTTGCGCTTGCAGGGTCTTCATTGGGGGCGCTCCTGGCGGTATTCCAGCATCAGGCGCAGCAACTCCTGGGAGGCCGGGTCGCCGGCCTGGCGGAACAGGTGCTGCAGGCGCAGCCGGGAAGCCTCCCGGCGGGCCATGAGGGCGCCCTCGTCCACCGGCGCCTCGATGCGGATGGTCAGGGTTTCGATGCCGCGCCGGGCCAGGGAGCGCAGGCTGGACTCGGCCAGTTCGGAGCCCCTGGGCAGCAGGATCTGACCGGCGGCATCCCGCAGGTCGTCCCCCAGCAGCATGCCCGGCTGGGCTTCCTCCAGGGGTATTTGTTTGACGGTGCTCATTGTTTCTTTTCCATGGGTGCTACAGGGGCAACAGCAACAGCAGGTGTCCCCGGGTCTTGGCATCGTTGCCGAAAGGCTGGCACAGGGCGCGGCAACGGCCGCCCTGGTTCAAGGTGATTTCCCGGCTGCCGCCGCCCGCCTGCAGCAGCGCCAGCAGCTCCGGCGGCAGCAGGTCGGCGCTCTCGTTGCCGATCAGACCGCAGGCCGGCCACAACCGTTCCGCCGCCGCATTGGCGTAGGCCACCATGCCGCTGGCGTCCACCCCCAGCACCGCCGCCGGCAGCTCCTGCAGCACCTCGTGGGCGATACCGGTGGCCTGCTGGGGCCGCATTTCCTGACGGGCGTGGCTGGCCAGGAGGGACTCCAGCTCCTGGCCGAGGCGAGACAGCTCCAGGCCGGCGCTGTGGACCTCCTGAGTCAGGCGCTGGTTCTCCAGCAGCAGACTGTGCTGGCGCAGGGCTTCGAGGACGCCGGCGACCAGCACTTCCGTGCCCACGTCCCGGGACAAGAGATGGCCCGCCAGATGGGGCGGCAGTTCGGCGGCAGCCGCCGCCATGTTGTCGGCTGAGGACAGCAGCAGGAAGCCGGCCTCCGGCTGCAACTGGCCCGCCCGTTCGAGGAAGGCCTGGCCGGCGCTGTCGGTGAGCCCGGCATCGGCGACGATGGCGTCCACCCGCTGGCAGGCCAGGGCCGCCAGCCCCTCTTCGCCGCCACCGGCCAGCAGCACCCGCAGGTTGGCCTCCTCCAGGGCCCGGCCGAGGGTCAGGCGCAGGGCCGGCGCCGTCAGCACCAGCAGGACCGTCGGCACCTGCGCCCCCCGGGCCCGCAGGCGGCCCGGCAGCACCCGCCCCTTGTCGAGCAGGGCCAGGGCCTCCGGCGCCGGCACCGGACGGCTGAAGTAGTAGCCCTGCATCTCGTCGCAGTGGTTGGCCACCAGCAGGGCGATCTGGCCCTCGGTCTCCACCCCTTCGGCCACCACCTTGAGGCGCAGATTGTGGGCCATGGTGATGACGGCCCGGGTGATGGAGGCATCCCCCGGATCGGCGGTGATGTCCTGGACGAAGGCCCGGTCCACCTTGACCGTATCCAGGGGCAGGCGCTTCAGATAGGCCAGGCTGGAATAGCCGGTGCCGAAATCGTCCACCGACAGCTGCACGCCCATGGCCTTGAGCCGGTTGAGCAACGCGATATTGTCCTCGACGTGGCTCATCAGCAGGCTCTCGGTCAGTTCCAGCTCCAGGGCCTGGGGCGGCAGCCCGGAATCCTCCAGGGCCTGGCGCACGTCCTGCACCAGGGCCTCGGACTGCAGCTGGCGGGCCGACAGGTTCACCGCCACCGTCAGCTGCCCGTGACCGGCCAGGTGCCATGCCGCCGCCTGCTGACAGGCCTGCTGCAGCACCCAGGTGCCGACGGGCACGATGAGCCCGGTTTCTTCCAGCAGGGGAATGAATTCCATGGGCGAGACCAGACCCCGCACCGGATGCTGCCAGCGCAGCAGGGCCTCGAAGCCGGTGATGCCGCCGTGGCTGCAACTGACCTTGGGCTGGAAGTGGAGGATGAATTCCTGGCGCTGCACCGCCCGCCGCAGGTCCGTCTCCAGTTGCAGCTGCTCCTTGACCCGGGCGTTCATGGCGGCGGTGAAGAACTGGAAGTTGTTGCGTCCCAGCTCCTTGGCCCGGTACATGGCCGTGTCGGCGTTGCGGATGAGCTTTTCCAGGTCGTCGCAATCGTCCGGGTAGAGGGTGATGCCGATGGAGGCGGAGACGAACAGCTCCTGCCCTTCCAGGGTGATGGGCTGGGCCAGGGTGTCCACCAGGCGGCGGGCCACCACGGTGACGTCGTACTCCCGCTCCGGGTCCGGCACCAGCACGGCAAACTCGTCGCCGCCCAGGCGCCCCACCGTGTCGCTGGCCCGCAGACAGCCGCCGATGCGGGTGGCCACCTGCTGCAACAGGGCGTCGCCGGCCAGGTGGCCCAGGGTGTCGTTGACCACCTTGAAACGATCCAGGTCGATGAACATCACCGCCAGCCGGCCGCCCTGGCGCTGCACCATGGCCAGGGCCGCCTTCAGGCGCTCGCGGAAGAGCAGGCGGTTGGGCAGGCCGGTGAGGCTGTCGAAGTGGGCCAGATGGGTCAGGCGCTGCTGGGCTTCCACCGTCTCGGTGACGTTGAGGTGCATCACCACCGCGCCCCGGTTGCCCCGGGCTTCCAGGGGCGTCACCAGAACGCGGAACCAGCGCTTCTCGGTGGGCGAATGACAGGCATAGACCAGGGAAAATTCGTGCTGCAGACCGTCGATCACGGCACGGATGCCGACGGCGATGTCCTGGGCCTCTTCCGCCGATTCGCCCCAGGACCTCTCGCAGACCCGGATGTAGTTGCAGCCTACGCCGGCGCTGCTCGGATCATGGCTGTTCTCGGCGGCGAAACGGCTCCAGGGCTCGTTCACCGCGACGATGACGCCCTCGGCGTCGAGGATCGCGATATGGGCCGGCAGGGCGTCCAGCACGCCCTTCTGCACCGCCTCGCTGGCCCGCAGGGCTTCCCGTTGCAGCACCAGGTCGGTGATGTCGGTGCCGACGCCGCCGACGCTGTGGACATTGCCCTGCTCGTCCTTCATGTCGAAGCTGCGGATGTGCAGCCAGCGCTCGCCGCCGTTGGGATGGACGATGCGCACCACCTCGTTGACCCCGCCCCGGGGATTGCGCCGCACCGCCTCGCGCATGCGGTCCAGGTCGTCCGGGTGGATGAAGCGCAGCCAGTCGAAGCGGTTGCGGTAGAGGTCTTCCACCGAGCCGCCCCAGTGGGTGGCGTAGGCCGGATTGGCATAGACCACGCGGCGGGCGGCGATGTCGATCAGCCAGAAGCTTTCCGGGATGTTGTCCGCCAGCTGGACGAAGCGGTTCTCGCCCTGCCGCAGGCGGGTCAGCACATTCTCGATGCCGCGGGTTTCGCGGGGAGCGGGCGGTGGCTTGGGCATGCTTCAGGAAAGGAAACGATTGACGTCGATGCCCCACTTCAGGGGGGATTCATGGGTGACGATGCGGTCGCCGCCGCCATGGCCAAAGGGCCGGGAGAGGTCCACATCCTGGGGCGGCAGGTAGTACTGGCGCTTGGCGTCGTAGATGACCCGCACCAGGGGCTGCAGCAGGTTCTTTTCCCGCTGTTCCACCACCACGCCGAGACGCTCGCTCTCCAGGCGCACCAGGGTGCCCACCGGGTAGATGCCGATGCTCTTGACGAAAATCTGGAACAGGGCCGGATCAAAGTGGTACTTGCTCCAGTCGAAAAGCTTGCGCATGGCTTCCCCCGGATTGACGCCCCGATGATAAACCCGGTCGGTGGTGATGGCGTCATACACATCGACGATGGCCGCCATGCGTCCCACCTGGGAAATCTCCTCGCCCTTGAGGCCCCGGGGATAGCCGCTGCCGTCGAAACGCTCGTGGTGGTGCTCCATGATGTCGAAGGCCAGCTGGGGAATGCCCGCCGTCTGGTGCAGGATGTCGGAACCCTGGACCACGTGGGATTTCACGTGCAGGTATTCCTCGTCGGTCAGCTTGCCCGGCTTGGCCAGGATCTCGGCATGGATGCGCACATAGCCGATGTCGTGCAGCAGGCCGCCCAGGGCCACCTGGTGGATGGTCGCCAGGTCCATGTCCATGGCCTTGGCGAAGGCCGCCAGCATGGCACAGACGCCCACCGAGTGCTGGTAGGTGTAGTCGTCCCGCTGCTGCAGGCGGCGCAGGGTGAACATGGCGTTGCTGTTGCGGATGACGGAGTTGGTGATCTTCTCCACCGCCAGCTTCACCGATTCCATCTCGATCTGGCGCCCCAGGCGGGCGTTGTCCATGACGCTGCGCACCAGGCGGGCCCCCTCGTTGAAGGCCCCCTTGGCCTTGGCCAGTTCCTCCGCCAGGCTGGTACGGGGCGGCGGTGCCTTGTTTTCCGGCGCCTCGGCCATCCTTTCCAGATCCTGCTGGCTGCTCCGTGCCGCCTCCTGGGCCGTGGGCACGTCGTCCACATCCAGCCCCTTGGCGGTGTCGATGAACACCTCCCGGATGCCGGCACGGCGGATTTTCAGCACCTGCTCCTGGTCTTCCAGCAGCAGGCTGTTGCGCAGGAAGGGATGATCCATCCAGCCCGCATTGACGTCGCTGACATACATGCCGACCCGGATCTGGGCCACGGGAATCTTCTTGATCATGCCGAGCCCTCCACCGGCCAGCGGGCCAGGGTCTCGTAGGCGGCACCGCCGGCCTGGCGGCGGGAGCGCAGCAGGGCGAAATCCGTGGCGCGCCAGGACAGGGGCAAGGCCTCCTCCCGGCAGGGCGGCGCCACGGGGGCGCGGCGCACCAGGGTCACGTGGGGCACGAAGGGACGGGGTTCCAGGGCAAAGCCCCGCTCGCCCACAGCCGCCGCCAGGGCGTCAGCGAGGCCGTGCAGGGCAGCGACAGGAGTGCGGCAGCCGATCCAGGCGAGGTGGTTGTGCTGCCAGTAGCCAAAATGATCCAGGGAAAACTCCAGGGGAAATACGTGGTGCATGACTTGTTGCCGGGCCACCAGGCGGCCGGCTTCCTGCAGGGCCGGCAGGGTTTCGAGGGGAACGTCGCCGAGAAAGGCTAGGGTCAGGTGCAGGGTCTCCCGGGCCATGGCGCGGCCGCCCACGGCCGCCGCCTGGGCTTCGGCCAAGGCCGCCTCGGGCCAGAGGGCGAAAAACACCCGGGCCCGTTCTGGGGACGCTGCCTGACCGGACAAAGTCACTCCCGTTCAATGAGGACGGCGGCCTGGGCTTCCATGCCCTCCTCCCGACCGGCAAAACCGAGCCGTTCGCAGGTCTTGGCCTTGACGTTGACCCGCTCGGCGGCCAGCCCCAGATCGGCGGCGATATTGGCCACCATGGCCGGAATATGGGCCGCCAGTTTGGGCCGCTGGGCCACCACCGTGGCGTCCACATTGACCACGCGCCAGCCCGCCTGCTGCAGCAGGCTGAGGGTGTGGCGCAGCAGCACCCGGCTGTCGGCCCCCTTCCAGCGCGGATCGGAATCGGGGAAATGGCGGCCGATGTCGCCCAGGGCGGCAGCGCCGAGCAGGGCGTCGGTAATGGCGTGCAGCAGGGCGTCGGCATCGGAATGGCCGAGCAGCCCCAGTTCGTGGGGAATGGTGACGCCGCCCAGGATCAGGGCCCGTCCCGGCACCAGGGCGTGCACATCCCAGCCCTGGCCGACGCGAATTTCCTTGTGACTCATGCCAATGCTCCAAGGGCGGCCCGGGGGCCGAGGCGGCTGCGCAGGATGGCCTCCGCCAGGGACAGGTCCGCCGGATAGGTAACCTTGAGATTGCTGGCGTCGCCCTTCACCAGCCGGGGCTTGAGGCCCAGGGCCTCGATGGCGCCGGCCTCGTCGGTGACGTCCGGGTTGGCTGCCAGGGCCCGGCACAGGGTGCCGTAGCGGAACATCTGGGGCGTCTGGGCCTGCCACAGGCCGTCCCGGGGCACGGTGGCCGCGGCCCGCTGCTGCACATCGGCCCGCTTCAGGGTGTCGGCCACGGGCACCGCCAGGATGCCGCCCACCGGATCGTCCGCCAGTTCCGCCACCAGGGCGTCGATCATGGCGGCGGCCAGGCAGGGCCGGGCCGCATCGTGCACCAGCACCCAGTCGTCCTCGGCGGCCGCCATCTGGGCTGCCCTGAGGCCGCTGGCCACGCTCTGGGCCCGGGTGGCGCCGCCGTGGAAGACGGTTTCCAGCTTGGGCCCGAGGGCGCTCCAGTCGTATTCCCGCCACCACTCGTCCCCCGGCGACAGCACCACCCATACCCGGTCGATGGCCGGATGGCGGCACAGGGCCGCCAGGGTGTGGTGGATGAGGGGTTGTCCCGCCAGGGGAAGATACTGTTTGGGAGTGTCGCTGCCGAAGCGGGAACCGCTGCCGGCAGCGGGAACGATTGCGTAGTGTCGGGCCATGCATTAATTTTAACAGGAGGGGCCTCGTCATAACCGGCCGGCCGGGGGACTTTTCCGCCATTTTTGCCCCCCATCAAAAACCAGGCGAAATAAGAAAAACCATGGAAAACAACTTCCTCACCGAAACCGGGCTGGAATTCGCCCAAGCCTTTCTCCTCAGTCTGGGGGTGGGCCTGCTCATGGGCCTGGAGCGGGAACGGCATTCCTCCTCCCGGGCCGGCCTGCGCACCTTCGCCCTGACCGCCCTGCTCGGCACCATCGCCGGCCTGCTGGGGGAAAAGAGCGGTTCCGAGTGGGTGCTGGCCGCCGGCCTCCTGATGGTGGGCCTGATGATGGTGGCCGCCTACCATTCCCGCCCCGACGCCCAGGACCCGGGCACCACCTCGGTGGTGGCCCTGCTCCTGGCCTACACCTTCGGCGCCATGATCTGGTACCAGGAGCAGACCTTGGCGGTGATGCTGGCCATCCTCACCACCGTGCTGCTCTACTTCAAGACCGAGCTGCACCTGCTGAGCGAGAAGCTGACGCGCAAGGACCTCATCTCCATGCTGCAGTTCGGCGTCCTCTCCCTGGTCATCCTGCCCATCCTGCCGGACCAGGGCTTCGGCCCCTACCTGGCCCTCAACCCCTACCAGGTGTGGTGGATGGTGGTGCTCATCTCCGGCATGAGCCTGGCCGGCTATGCCGCCCTGCGCCTCTTCGGCCAGCAGCACGGCGCCCCCCTGATCGGCCTCATGGGCGGCCTCGCCTCCTCCACCGCCATCACCCTGGTGTATTCCCGCCACGTCAAGGCCACGCCCAACCTGCTGCGCCTGTCCATGGTGGTGATCCTCACCGCCAACGTGGTGGTGCTGGTGCGTCTCTCCCTCCTGGCCGCCATGCTGCAGCCCGAGCTGCTGCCGCAACTGCTGCCGGCCCTGGGCGGCGGCCTGCTGCTGGGCCTGGTGGTGATCGGCTGGCTGTGGCGCATCCTCGGCGACCAGAGCGGCCAGCCGGAAACGCCCCTCAACCTGCACAACCCGGCAGAAATCCGCACCGCCCTCACCTTCGGCTGCATCTACGCCGTGGTGCTGCTGCTGGCCGCCTGGCTCTCCGATGTGGCCGGTTCCGAGGGCCTCTACGCCATTTCACTGATTTCCGGCTTCACCGACGTGGATGCCATAGCCCTGTCCTCCCTGCGCCTGTTCGGCATGGGCAAGCTGCCCATGCATGAGGCGGTGAACTCCATCGTCATCGCCTTCCTCGCCAACCTGGTGTTCAAGCTGGGCATCGTCTTCTCCGTCGCCGGACCCAGCCTGGGACGCCGCATCGGCCTGGGCTTCCTGGCCCTGGCCGCGGGCACCATCGGCGGCTGGATATTCATGCACCTGTAGCGTCACCTTCCGGGGAGCGAGCCATGCCCAGCCTTCGTCCCGCCGCCGTCGCCGGCCTCTTCTACCCGGCCGATCCCGCCCAGTTGGGCGCCGACATCGACGCCTACCTGGCCCAGGCCCGGCCGCCCGCCGCCGCAGGGCCGATCAAGGCCCTCATCGTGCCCCACGCCGGCTACGTCTATTCCGCCCCCATCGCGGCGACCGCCTATGCCGCCCTGGCGCCCCAGGCCGGGCGCATCCGCCGCGTCATCCTGCTCGGCCCCACCCACCGGGTGGCGGTGGGGGGCCTGGCCGTGCCCACCGTGGACAGTTTCGTCACGCCCCTGGGCCCGCTGCCCATCGACGCCGAGGCCCGGCAGCGCATCGCCGACCTGCCCCAGGTGGTGGCCGACGACGGGGCCCACGCCCTGGAGCATTCCCTGGAGGTGCAACTGCCTTTCCTGCAACGCCTGCTGGGGCCCTTCACCCTGCTGCCCCTGGCCGTGGGCGCCGCCTCCAGCGCGGCCGTGGCCCAGGTGCTAGAACGCCTGTGGGGCGGCGAGGAAACCCTGATCCTGGTCAGTTCCGACCTTTCCCACTACCAGCCCTACGCCGAGGCCGAGCGCCTGGACCAGGCCACCTGCGCCCGCATCGCCGCCGCCCGGGCCGACTTGGTGCCCGAGGACGCCTGCGGCGCCATTCCCATCAACGGCCTGCTGCTGGCGGCAGCCCGCCACGGCCTGCGGCCCCGCCTCCTGGACCGGCGCAATTCCGGCGATACCGCCGGCGACCGGGAACGGGTGGTGGGCTACGCCGCCTTCTCCCTGGAGCCGGATCATGGTCCCCACTGAGCCCATCGCCAGCGCGCCGCCCGACGCCGCCCTGGGTCGCCTGCTGCTGGCCCTGGCCCGCCACGCCATCGCCCGGGAACTGGGCCTGGCCGACCCGCCGCCCAATCTGGGGACGCCGCCGCCCCGGGCCCTGGAAAAGCCCACCGCCACCTTCGTCACCCTGACCCGGGACGGCCGCCTGCGGGGCTGCATCGGCACCCTGGAAGCCCGCCGCCCCCTGGGCGAGGACGTGGCCGCCAATGCCCGGGCCGCCGCCTTCCGCGATCCCCGCTTTGCCCCGGTGAGCGTCGAGGAATGGCCCCTGCTGGACCTGGAAGTGTCCCTGCTGCAGACGCCCCGGCCCCTGGCCGCCGCCAGCGAGGCCGACGCCCTGGCGGCCCTGGTGCCCGGCGAGGACGGCCTGATCCTGCGCTACGGCGCCCACTGCGCCACCTTCCTGCCCCAGGTCTGGGAAGCCCTGCCCGAGCCGTCACGCTTTCTTGCCGAGCTCAAGGCCAAGGCCGGTCTGCCCCGGGATTTCTGGTCGCCCCAGGTGGAACTGGCCACCTACCGGGTGCACAAGTGGCACCAGAACAGAGGAGAACGGCCATGAATCCCGACCACACCCCCGCCGTGGCCGAGAGCGCCCACCCGGGCCGCTGGTGGCATGCCCTGGAAGACGGCCGCCTGCAGTGCGACCTCTGCCCCCGGGACTGCCGCCTGCACGAAGGCCAGCGCGGCGCCTGCTTCGTGCGCCAGGCCCGGGACGGGGCCATGATCCTCACCACCTACGGCCGCTCCTCCGGCTTCTGCCTGGACCCGGTGGAAAAGAAGCCCCTCAACCACTTCCACCCGGGCACCCCCATCCTTTCCTTCGGCACCGCCGGCTGCAACCTGGCCTGCAAGTTCTGCCAGAACTGGGACATCTCCAAGTCCCGGGACATGGACCGGCTGATGGACGCCGCCAGCCCGGCCGCCATCGCCGCCGCTGCCCGCCGCCTGGAGGCCCCGGCCGTGGCCTTCACCTACAACGACCCGGTGATCTTCGCCGAGTACGCCATGGACACGGCCCTGGCCTGCCGCGAGGCCGGCATCCGCAGCGTCGCCGTCACCGCCGGCTACATCCACGCCGAACCGCGGCGGGAGTTCTTCGCCCTGATGGACGCCGCCAACGTGGACCTCAAGGCCTTCACCGAGGACTTCTACGCCAAGCTGTGCGGCGGCCACCTGCAGCCGGTGCTCGACACCCTGGCCCACATCCACCACCTCACCGACTGCTGGCTGGAAATCACCACCCTGCTCATTCCCGGCCACAACGACAGCGACCGGGAAATCGCCCAGCTGGCCGACTGGATCGAACGGGAACTGGGGCCCGAAGTGCCCCTGCACTTCAGCGCCTACCACCCGGACTGGAAATTCCTCGAGGCGCCGGAGACGCCGCCGGCCACCCTCAGCCGGGCCCGCCGCATCGCCCGGGATGCCGGCCTGCATTTCGTCTACACCGGCAACGTGCACGACACCGCGGGCGGCACCACCGACTGCCCCCGCTGCCACGCGCCCTTGATCGTGCGCGACTGGTACACCCTCAGGCAGTACCGTCTCACCGCCAGCGGCGCCTGCCCCGACTGCGGCCACCAGCTGGCCGGCCGCTTCGGCCCGGGGCCCGGCGACTTCGGCGCCCGCCGCCAGCCGGTGCGGCTCGGCACCTGACGAGCGGGAACATCGAAAAGCGGCATGGCCTGCAGGCCAGGAGGGACGGGCATCTTCGGCATGGCCCGGCCACAAGCCGCACCCCGCAAGGCGCGGCGGCCATGCACCTGAGGCAATCATCCCCGGCGGCGCTGCGGCGCCAGCCCGGCCCCGGCGTCGGCAAACGGCAGCGCCCCGGCCGAGCCATCGCCCCTGGGCTATAATCCTGCCTCCCCCGCCTGCCTGATTTACCTCCTCGTGTCCGCCTCCACCTCGCCCGCCCTGCCCGAACTGCCTCCCGAAATTTCCCGCGCCCTGGCCCAGCTGCCGCGCAGCGGCGAACGCCTGCACCTGCCGCCCCTGGCCGGTTCCGCCGACGCCCTGGCCCTGGCCCGGCTCGGCAGCCAGGCCCGCAGCCAGAAGCGCCTGCTGGCCGTGCTCACCGCCAGCCCGGCGGACGCCCAGCGCCTGCTGGAGGAAATCCCCTGGTTCGCGCCGGACCTGAAGGTGCGCCTGCTGCCGGACTGGGAAACCCTGCCCTACGACAATTTCTCGCCCCACCACGACCTGGTCTCCGAACGCCTGGCCACCCTCTACGCCGTCAGCCGGGGCGAGTGCGAAGTGCTGCTGGTGCCAGCCACCACCGCCGTCTACCGCCTGACCCCGCCCAGCTACCTGGCGGCCTACACCTTTTTCCTGAAAAAGGGCGAGAAGCTGGACGCCGAGCAGTTCCGCAGCCAGCTCACCCTGGCCGGCTACACCCACGTCACCCAGGTGGTGTCGCCGGGGGAATACTCCATCCGCGGCGGTCTGGTGGACCTGTTCCCCATGGGCTCGGCCCTGCCCTACCGCATCGACCTCTTCGACGAAGAGATCGAGACCCTGCGTACCTTCGACGCTGACACCCAGCGCAGCCTCTACCCGGTGCCGGAAATCCGCCTGCTGCCGGCCCGGGAGTTCCCCCTGGATGACGGCGGCCGCACCCGCTTCCGCCAGCGCTTCCGCGAAGTCTTCGAAGGCGATCCGGCCAAGTCCGGCATCTACAAGGACGTCTCCAACGGCGTTCCTTCCGCCGGCATCGAATACTGGCTGCCCCTCTTCTTCGAGGAAACCGCCACCTTCTTCGACTACCTGCCCAAGGACGCCGTGCTCTGCCAGCACCGGGACGTGGCGCTTGCCCTGCAGGACTTCTGGCGCGACACCCAGTCTCGCTACAACATGCTGGCCGGCGACAAGGCCCGGCCCCTGCTGCCCCCGGCCGAGCTGTTCCTCTCCGAGGAGCAGTTCTTCGTCGCCGCCAAGGATTACGCCAAGCTGATCCTGGGCACCCCGGCGGAAGGCACGCCGCCCCTGGCCACCGCCGTCCCCGCCGTGGCGGTGGAACGGCGGGCTGAGGACCCCCTGACCGCCCTCAAGCAGTTCATCGCCGGCCGCCAGGGCCGCCGTACCCTGCTCCTGGCCGAATCCGCCGGCCGCCGCGAAACCCTGCAGCAACTGCTGCTGGAACACGGCCTCAAGCCCGCCGCCAGCGCCGACTTTGCCGCCTTCCTCGGCGGCGACGCGCCCCTGGCCCTGGGCGTGGCCCCCCTGCAAAGCGGCTTCTGCCTCGACGGCCTGGCCATCATCACCGAGACCGAGCTGTACGCCGGCAGCCCCAACCGCCGCAGCCGCCAGAACGCCCAGCGCCGGGCCTCCATGGACAACTGGCTGCGGGACCTGACCGAGCTCAAGGTGGGCGACCCGGTGGTGCACGAATCCCACGGCATCGGCCGCTACATGGGCCTGCTGCACCTGGACCTGGGCGAAGGCGACACCGAATTCCTGGAGCTGCACTACGCCAACGAGGCCAAGCTGTACGTGCCCGTCTCCCAGCTCCACGTCATCTCCCGCTACTCCGGCAACGAGCCCGATGCGGCGCCCCTGCACAGCCTGGGCTCGGGCCAGTGGGAAAAGGCCAAGAAAAAGGCCGCCGAACAGGCCCGGGACACCGCCGCCGAACTGCTGGCCCTCTACGCCGCCCGGGCGGCGCGCCAGGGCCATGCCTTCGCCTTCACCGAGAACGACTACGAGGCCTTCGCCGACGGCTTCGGCTTCGAGGAGACGGAAGACCAGGCCACCGCCATCGCCGCGGTGATCGAGGACATGAAGTCGGGCAAGCCCATGGACCGCCTGGTGTGCGGCGACGTGGGCTTCGGTAAGACCGAGGTGGCCCTGCGCGCCGCCTTCGTCGCCGTCGCCGGCGGCAAGCAGGTGGCGGTGCTATGCCCCACCACCCTGCTCTGCGAACAGCACTACCAGACCTTCAAGGACCGCTTCGCCGACTGGCCGGTGCAGATCGCCGAACTGTCCCGCTTCAAGACCGCCAAGGAAACCGCCCAGGCCATGAAGGACCTGGAGGCGGGCAAGATCGACATCGTCATCGGCACCCACAAGCTGCTCTCCAAGGAGATGAAGTTCGACCGCCTGGGCCTGGTCATGATCGACGAGGAACACCGCTTCGGCGTGCGCCAGAAGGAGGCCCTGAAGGCCCTGCGGGCCGAGGTGGACGTGCTGACCCTGACCGCCACCCCCATCCCCCGCACCCTGGCCATGAGCCTGGAAGGCCTGCGGGACTTCTCGGTGATCGCCACGGCGCCCCAGAAGCGGCTGGCCATCAAGACCTTCGTCGCCAAGTTCTCCGACGGCATCATCCGCGAGGCGGTGCTGCGGGAACTGAAGCGTGGCGGCCAGGTGTACTTCCTGCACAACGAGGTGGACACCATCGACAACATGCGGGAGAAGCTCCAGTCCCTGGTGCCCGAGGCCCGCATCGTGGTCGGCCACGGCCAGATGAACGAGCGGGAGCTGGAGCGGGTGATGCGGGACTTCACCCAGCAGCGGGCCAACCTGCTGCTATGCACCACCATCATCGAGACCGGCATCGACAATCCCCACGCCAACACCATCCTCATCAACCGGGCCGAAAAATTCGGCCTGGCCCAGCTGCACCAGCTGCGGGGACGGGTCGGCCGCTCCCACCACCAGGCCTACTCCTACCTCCTGGTGCAGGATGAAAAGGCCCTGACCAAGCAGGCCAAGCAGCGCCTGGAGGCCATCCAGCACATGGAAGAGCTGGGGGCCGGCTTCTACCTGGCCATGCACGACCTGGAAATCCGCGGCGCCGGCGAGGTACTGGGGGAAAACCAGTCCGGCGAAATGCAGGAAGTGGGCTTCAACCTGTACACCGAGATGCTCAACCGGGCGGTGGCCGCCCTCAAGCAGGGCAGGGAGCCGGATCTGACCCAGCCCCTGGGCGTCACCACGGAAATCAACCTGCACGCCCCGGCCCTGCTGCCCGACGCCTACGCCCCCGACGTGCACGAGCGCCTGACCCTCTACAAGCGCCTCTCCAACTGCGAGACGGAGGAGGACATCAATGCCCTGCAGGAAGAGCTGATCGACCGCTTCGGCGAACTGCCGCCCCAGGGCCAGTGCCTGCTGGCCACCCACCGCCTGCGCCTGCTGGCCAGGCCCCTGGGCATCGTCAAGCTGGACGCCACTGCCAGCCAGCTGACCGTGCAGTTCTGCCCCAATCCGCCCATCGAGCCCATCCGCATCATCGAACTGATTCAGAAAAACCGTCACTTCAAGCTGGCCGGGCAGGATAAACTGGCAGTCGTTCGTCATATGCCGACCCTCAAGGAACGGGTCGATGCTGTGAAGGATCTGTTCCGGCAACTGGGCGCCTGACCACCCCGGGCCTGCGTTGCCGGAAAACCCAATTCCGGAGGACAACGCAATGGCAAAGACTGCACTGATCATCGGGGGCGGCGCCCCCAACGCCACCCTCATGGCCGGCGCCCTGGTGGCCTTCGAGGAGGCCGGCGTCGAATTCGACGTGGTTTCCACCGCCGGGGCCGGCGCCCTCATCGGCCTGCTCTACCTGGCACCCCAGGGCGGCGATTCCCTGAAGGCCCTGCGCAGCACCGTGGACATGGGCATCGCCGACGCCCTCTACCAGCGCTATCCGGTCAATTTCAAGGTATTCCAGAAATCCGGCTCCATCGCCGAGGCCTACCGGGCCCTGCTGCAGGCCAATCCCCTGGTCCAGGCCATGGAGCAGCAGCTGGGCGGCCACGAGGCGACGCGGCTGCAGGCCGACCTGATCAAGCTGATGTTCGCCGTGGCCTGCCCCACCGACCTCAATGCCGACAGCCTGGGTCTCTGCGCGCCGGTGCCGTTCCTCGAGCAGGTGGTGGATTTTTCCGCCCTGCAGCAGCGCCACGAGCGTTTCTACGTGAACGCCTACAACATCAACGACCGGCGCATGCAGAATTTCAGCAGCGCCAAGGGACAGATCAGCGGCGACGCCCTGCGCGCCGCCCTGGCCTTCCCCTTCCTCTACCCGCCGCACCAGATGGTGGATCCGGAGGACGGCCAGCCCAAGTACTACTACGAAGGCGCCGCCCACGACTGCCTCAACTACGAAGCCCTGGTCAGCCACGAACCGGAGGTGAAGGACATCGTGGTCTTCGACGTGCTGGGTGCCGAGAAGCTGATGCGCACGCCGCGGGACCTCTACGACGCCTGGCTGCTCTCCATCATCGTGCCCCTGGTGGAAATCGCCCGGGACGACACCAAGATTTTCGAAGCCAAGTACAACCGGGACGGCAAGTGGAACCTGCTCAAGGTGCCCTTCGACATCCCGGCGGACAAATGGGAAACCTCCCTGGACTGGTCCCGTTCCAACCTGGAGACCCTGTTCCAGGTGGGCTACGACTCCGGTCGCCAGTTCCTCGCCGGGGCCGGCAGCCACCTGCCCCGCCGCGGCCAGGCCGCCAAGCCTAGCGCGCCAGCAAAGGGCAAGCGCTCGCCGAAAGGGGGCTGAAGGCCTGCTCCCCGGGGATGGTGCGCAACACCCGCAGGTAGTCCCAGGGTTCCCGGATATCCCCGGGCTTCTTCACTTCCAGCAGGTAGATGTCGTGCACCATGCGCCCGTCTTCCCGCAGGCGGGCGTTGCGCACGATGGGGTCGCGGATGGGGATTTCCCGCATCCTGGCCACCACGGTAGTGCCCTTGTCGCTGTCGCTGGCGGCCACCGCCTTGAAGTAGTGGATGAGGGAGGAATAGACGCCGGCCTGCAGGTCGCTGGGCATGGCGCCGGTGCGCTCGAAGAAGCGCTGGGACCAGGCCCGGGCCTCCGGGTCCAGGTTCCAGTAGAAGGAATGGGAAAGCTTGAGCCCCTGGGCCAGCTGGGGCTTCATCACATGGACGTCGTTGAGGGCGGTGGCCACCGCCGCCAGCACCGTCTTGCCCTTGCTCACCCGCAGCAGGTCGAAACTCTGCCGCACCGCCCGGATCATGTCCTGGCCCGCATCCACCAGGGCGATCACCTGGGCGCCGGACTCGGCCGCCTGGCGCAGCTTGACGAACAGCTGCCGCTCCCCCAGGCCATGGTAGGTGCGCCCCAGCACCTGGCCGCCGTTGGCCTCGATCACCGCCGCCAGCTCCTTTTCCGTATTACGGCCGAAGGCATTGTCCAGGGTGATGAAATACCAGGTCCTGGCGCCGCTCCGGGTCAGTTCCCGGCCCAGGGCGGTGGTGTAGGCCTGGCTGTCGTACATCCAGTGCACCCCGGTGGCGGCACAGCGGCTGCCGGTGATTTCCGTGCTCATGACGCCGTTGTAGAAGACCACCGCCCCCTTGGGCCGGTTGATTTCCTGCACCGCCAGGGCGATGGGGGAACTGGCCACGTCGGCGATGACGTCCACCCCCTCCTCGAACAGCCAGCGCTTGGTCACTGCCGAGCCCTGGGCGACGCTGTTGCCGTGGTCGGCGAAGAAGAGGCGGATGGGTTTGCCGTTGATCTTGCCGCCCACATCCTCGATGGCCATGCGCGCCGCCGCCACGGAACCGCTGCCGGTGATGTGGGCATAGGTCGATTGCATATCCACGAGCAGGCCGACGCGGATTTCCCCGTCAGAAAAATCGGCCCGGGCGGCCAGGCTGAAAATTGCCAGAGACAAGGCCAGCATTGCCTTTCCAGCCCACGACCGGAGACCGGCGGGGCGGCCGGCGGCAATCTGCAAAGACCGGGGAGCGGGGAACAGCTTGTCCATTGGCGGCTTCTCAGTGGAAAATGCCAAACATCATAAAAGCGACAAGCGGCGGTCACAACCGCTGATTTCCATTCGGGGACCCAATCCGTGCCGCCACGACCCAGAGCCTCCCAGCGACTCCCCTTCGTCATCTACGGCTTTGCCATCCTGGCGGGACTCATCCTGGTGCTCGGCTTCGCCCGTTTCAACACCCTGCACGAAGTCTTCCTCGACGCCAATTTCGACAGCGTCCACGGCGCCCGCACCCTGCTCAAGGCGCGCTACTTCATCGGCCAGAGCCAGGAGCTGCTGGAGCGGGCCGCAGATTCCCCCGATGCGCGGCGCAAGCACGTGGCCGCCGCCTGGGAAGCCCTGGCCCTGGCCGAGAACTACAGCGCCGAAGGCCGGGACAGCAATCCGGAAATGCGCGCCCGGCTCTCCGAGCGCATCCGCAACCTGAAGCTGAAGACCAACCAGTACCTGGAAGGCAGCGGCACGCCCGCCGCCGACCTGCCCCATCTGGTGCAGGAGTCCCGCCTCCTGGCCGACGACCTGGAAGCGGCGGAACTGGACCGCTGGGGCATGCTCTCTTCCATGAACGCGGCCCTGGCCGAGCGCATGGAGCAGATGCGCCTGTTCATCGCCGCCATCGTGGTCGGCTTCATCGCCCTCATGTCCATGCTTGGCTGGGCCCTGACCCGGGCCAGCCGGGCCGAGAGCGCCCTGCTGCGGGCCAAGGAGGAAGTGGAGGCGATCCAGCAGACCACTCTGGACGCCTCGGCCATCGGCATCGCCTACCTGGACACCAGCAACCACGAAGACCGGCACGTGGTCCTGGCCAACCGGCAGATGGCCGCCATGTTCGGCTACGGCTCCCAGGAGGTGATCGGCCTGCGGGCCGAGGAGCTGTACCCGAGCCGGGAAAGCTTCGTCAGCGCCACCCAGGACATCATGCCCATACTGGAACAGGGCCAGGTGATGCGCCAGGAGCTGATCATGCGGCGGCGCAACGGCGAGTGCTTCTGGTGCGCCGTGTCGGGCAAGGCCATCAATCCGGACGACCTCAGCCGCGGCGTGGTGTGGACCTTCGAGGACGTCACCGAACGCAAGGCGGCGGAAAGCGAACTGCGCCATGCCCGGGAAAAGGCGGAGGCGGCGAACCGGGCCAAGAGCGAATTCCTGGCCAACATGAGCCACGAAATCCGCACCCCCTTCACCGGCATCCTGGGGGTGCTGGACCTGCTCCTGCACACGCCCCTCAACGAAAAGCAGGAGCGCTACATCCGCCTGGCCTACGGCAGCACCAAGCAGCTGCTGGCCATCCTCAACGACATCCTGGACATTTCCAAGATCGAGGCCGGCAAGCTGGTGATCCATCCGGAGGAGGTGGACCTGGTGCTGCTGCTGGGCGAACTGACCGAGGTCCAGGCCGCCGCCGCGGCCCAGAAGGGGCTGGAGTTCCGCTACCACATCAAGGGCATCATCCCGCCCAAGATCCATGGCGATCCGGTGCGCCTGCGCCAGATCATGGCCAATCTGCTCAACAACGCCATCAAGTTCACCAACAGCGGCTGGGTCGAGCTGGACATCGAATGCACCCGCATCGCCCCCGGCCGCCAGCACCTACGGGTCGAGGTGCGGGACTCGGGCATCGGCGTGCCGCCGGAACTGCAGGAAACCATCTTCGACAAATTCACCCAGGCCGATTCCTCCACCACCCGCCTCTTCGGCGGCACCGGCCTGGGCCTGACCATCTGCAAGCAGCTGGTGGAACTGATGCACGGCAGCATCGGCGTCAGCAGCAACAGCGGCGAAGGCAGCTGCTTCTGGTTCGACATCGAACTGCCGGAGAGCGACCCCACGGTGAGCCCGGTGCCCGTGCTGCCGGCGGGCAGCCCCATCACCGCCCTGCCCCGGGACACCCGCATCCTGCTGGTGGACGACACCGAGGCCAACCGGGAAGTGCTGGCCGAATACCTGGCCCAGGCCCACTGCCAGGTGCGCCAGGCGGCCAACGGCCTGGAGGCGGTGACCCTGGCGGAAAGCTGGCAGCCGGACGCCATCCTCATGGACTGCCAGATGGCCGGCATGGACGGCTACGAGGCCACCCGCCAGATCCGCATCCAGGAAGGCCAGCGGCGGCGCACCCCGATCATCGCCCTGACCGCCTTCGTCATGCGCGGCGACCGGGGAAAATGCCTGGCCGCCGGCATGGATGACTACCTGCCCAAGCCGGTGGACGCCCAGACCCTCATCGCCACCATCGGCAAATGGCTGGAGGGCCGAGAGACCAATCCAGCCCGGACGCCCCGCTTCAGCGGCCGCATCCTGCTGGTGGACGACAACCCGGAAATCCGGGAGGCCAGCACCTACCTGCTGGAAGCCCTGGGCTGCCAGGTACAGAGCGCGTCTTCCGGCGAAGAGGCCCTGCAACTGGGCCCCGAGGCCGACTTCGACCTGGTGCTGATGGACTGCCGCATGCCCGGGCTCGACGGCTGCGCCACCACCCGGGCCTGGCGAGCCCGGGAACGGGGCACGCCGACGGCCATCATCGCCCTCACCGCCGGCGACCCGGACGAGAGCCGGGCCCAGTGCCGGGAGGCGGGCATGAACGACTTCCTCGCCAAGCCCTTCTCGGAGCAGGAACTGGTCACCCTGCTGCGCCGCTGGCTGGCTCCGCAATAAGCACCGGCTATCGCGGCATTAGGGTGCGCAAGGGACGGCGGAAGGGTTAAACTCCCATCCTCGGCTTGGCGGCGTCCGTTCCGGTGGGCGCCGGCTCCTCCCGATTGCAACCGGAACCAGTGCTGCCCATAACGACCATGACCACCCCCGACATCGACAACATCAATATCGCCGCCTTCGACCCCATGCCGACCCCGGCGGCAATGCTGGCCAGCCAGCCCCTCTCCGAGAAGGCCGCCGCCGTGGTGCGCCAGGGCCGGCAGGACCTGAAGAACATCCTGGACCGCAAGGACCACCGCCTCTTCGTGGTGGTGGGCCCCTGTTCCATCCACGACCCCGTCGCCGGCCTGGACTACGCCCGCCGCCTCAAGGCCCTGGCCGACGAGGTCTCCGACACCCTGCTGCTGGTGATGCGCGTCTACTTCGAGAAGCCCCGCACCACCGTGGGCTGGAAGGGCTACATCAACGACCCCTTCATGGACGACTCCTTCCGCGTGGACGTGGGCATGGCCAAGGCCCGGGAGTTCCTCCTGCAGGTCAATGAAATCGGCCTACCCGCCGGCACCGAGGCCCTGGACCCGAATTCGCCCCAGTACTACGGCGACCTCATTTCCTGGACCGCCATCGGCGCCCGCACCACCGAATCCCAGACCCACCGGGAAATGTCTTCCGGCCTGTCCACCCCGGTGGGTTTCAAGAACGGTACCGACGGCAACACCGAGATCGCCATCAACGCCATTCTCTCTGCCTCCAAGCCCCACAGTTTCCTCGGTCTCAACGACCAGGGCCAGGTGGCCATCGTGCGCACCACCGGCAATGCCTACGGCCACATCGTGCTGCGCGGCGGCGGCGGCCGGCCCAACTACGACACGGTCTCCGTCTCCGTGGCCGAACAGGCCATGACCAAGGCCAAGCTGATCCCCAACGTGGTGGTGGATTGCTCCCACGCCAACAGCCTGAAGAAGCCCGAGCTGCAGCTCCTGGTAATGTCCGACGTGGTGAACCAGATCCGTCTGGGCAACAAGTCCATGGTGGGGGTGATGATCGAGTCCAACATCGAGGCCGGCAACCAGTCCATCCCCGCCGACCTGTCCCAGCTCAAGTACGGCTGCTCCGTCACCGACGGCTGCGTGGACTGGGCCACCACGGAAAAGATGATCCGCGACGCCGCCACCCTGCTGCGCGACGTGCTGCCGGAACGGCAGGCCGGCTAAGCCTTTCCCGGCCCTGCCCATGCTCCTCAGCCCCTACCTGGACACTTTTCCGTCCGTCGGCGAGTCCTGCTACCTGCACCCCTCGGCCCAGCTCATCGGCGACGTGCGGCTGGGGCGGGACTCGTCGGTGTGGTGCAACGCCGTCCTGCGGGGCGACGTGAACCGCATCGAGATCGGCGCCTGCAGCAACATCCAGGATTTCTCCATGGGCCACGTCTCCCACAAGAATGCCGCCAAGCCGGAGGGCTCGCCCCTGCTGATCGGCGACCACGTCACCGTGGGCCATGGCGCCATCCTGCACGGCTGCCGCATCGGCGACGAATGCCTGATCGGCATGGGTTCCATGGTCATGGACGATGCGGTGATCCAGCCCCGGGTCATGCTCGGCGCCGGCAGCCTGGTGTCCCCGGGCAAGACCCTGGAGAGCGGCTACCTTTACGTGGGCCGCCCGGCCGTCCGGGTGCGGCCCCTCACGCCTGACGAAATCGCCTACCTGCGCTATTCCGCCGAACACTACGTGCGGGTGAAAAACAATTACCTGTCGTCGCCCCAGACGACCTGAGTTCCACCCCGATCACCGCTCACCACCATGAACCTCATCATCCAGAACGGCGCCCTGCCGACCTTTCTCCTCGACCGCATTGCCGCCGCCACCCAGGCCGCTGCCGTGGAACCCCGGCCGCCCCGGGTGGTGTGCTTCCGCAACGCCAGCCGCACGACCGAATTCGACGCCCTGCTGCCCCTGATCGAAGCCGAAAAGCTGGACTGGGCCTTCGTACCCGCCGGCCGCAAGCTGGCCGACTACGGCCTCATCTGCTTCGACATGGACTCGACCCTCATCACCATCGAGTGCATTGACGAACTGGCCGACTTCGCCGGCAAGAAGGCGGAAGTCTCCGCCGTCACCGAATCGGCCATGCGCGGCGAAATCGACTACCGGGAAAGCCTGCGCCGCCGCCTGGCCCTGCTGGCGGGGCTGGACGCCCGGGTCCTGGCCCGGGTCTATGGCGAACGCCTGCTGCTCTCCGAGGGCGCCCGGGAACTGCTGGAAGCGGCCCAGACGGCCGGCCTGCGCACCGCCATCCTCTCCGGCGGCTTCACCTATTTCACCGAACGCCTGCGCATCGAACTGGGCTTCGACTTCGCCACCTCCAACGAACTGGAAATCTCCGGCGGCAAGCTCACCGGCAAGGTAGTGGGCGACATCGTGGACGCCCAGGCCAAGGCCCACCACCTCAACCGGCTGCGGGACGAACTGGGCCTGGAACGGGAGCAGGTGATCGCCGTCGGCGACGGCGCCAACGACCTCTTGATGATGGCCGAAGCCGGCCTTTCCGTGGCCTTCCACGCCAAGCCGGCAACCCGGGCCAAGGCCTCGGTGGCCATCAGCCACGGCGGCCTGGACAGCCTGCTCAACCTGTTCGAAGCCTGAAGCGCCCCGGCTCCGGCAGCAAAACAAAAGCCCCGCAGTGCGGGGCTTTTTCTTTGGGCGGAAAATACATCTCCGGGCTACAAGCCGGCCAGGGATTCTTCCCGCTTGCGGCGCAGGCCTTCGGGCATGCGCAGAGTCTGGCGATCCCAGCCCTCCAGGTCGAGCACCCGGTCCAGGCACTCTTCCAGTTCCGCATGGGCGGTGTTGGTGGAGGCGGCGATGAGCTGATGCACCGGCCGCTCGCTGCTCGGCGCCTCCAGACAGTCCTGCTGGTAGCGATAGAGCCCGCGCAGGTCGCGGATGGCCGCCGCCACCTGGGCCGGACAGGCACACATGTAAATGGTTGCCTCGTCAATGATCCGTTCCAGTTGCTGGTCGCTGAAGCGCTGTTCCATGGTCGTGCCTTCCCTGTCCTGATTGCTTCGTTCCACCTCGGCTGCGAGCGGAGTCAATTCACCCGCATCACCCAAATTACTCGGCCTCTTCGATCCAGGCGCCCTGGATGGCTTCCAGGATTTTCTCGCCGCAGTGCTTGGGATCGTCGTTGAATCCGGGCAGGGCCATGACCCAGTTCATCAGGTCCACGAAATTGATTTTGGTGGGGTCCACGTCCGGATGGGCGTCGGCGAGTTCGATGGCAATATCGTTGATGTCGGTCCATTTCATGGCGCTCTCCTCAGTGCTTGCCTTCCTTGGCCATGTTGATGGTGTACTTGGGGATTTCCACCACCAGGGGCGTGGCCTTGACGATGGCCTGGCAGGACAGGCGGGAATTGGGCTCCAGGCCCCAGGCTTTGTCCAGCATGTCCTCTTCCAGATCCTCGGCCGGTTCCAGGGAATTGAAGCCTTCCCGGATCACCACGTGGCAGGTAGTGCAGGCACAGGACTTCTCGCAGGCATGCTCGATTTCGATATCGTGCTGCAACAGGGCATCGCAGACGCTGGTGCCCGGTTCGGCCTCGATCACGGCGCCCTCGGGGCACAGCTCCTCATGGGGCAGGACGATGATCTGGGTCATTCTTCTTCTCCGATTTTCACGTCGTCCACCCGCTTCCCGGCCAGGGCTCGCTTGATGCTCTGGTCCATGCGGCGGGCGGCAAATTCATTGGTTTCCAGGGCCAGCAGGTCCATGCCGTGGTTGATGGCATGGCGGTCCTCGCCCTGAATGACGGTGCGCAGCTTTTCCAGGGCCACATCGACCCGGGCCCGTTCGCCCGCATCCAGCAGATGGGGGTCTTCCTTGAGGGCCGCTTCGGTGGCTTCGAGCAGGCGGTCGGCCTCGACCCGGGCTTCCTGCAGGGCGCGGCGGAAGGCGTCGTCCTTGGCGTGCTCCAGGGAAGATTGCAGCATGCCGGTGATTTCGTCGTCGGTGAGGCCGTAGGACGGCTTCACGGCCACGGAGGCCTCCACGCCGGAGGTCTGTTCCCGGGCGGTGACGGAGAGCAGACCGTCCGCATCCACCTGGAAGGTGACGCGGATGCGCGGCGCCCCGGCCACCATAGGGGGAATACCCCGCAGTTCGAAGCGGGCCAGGGAACGACAGTCGGACACCAGCTCCCGCTCGCCCTGAACCACGTGGATGGCCATGGCGGTCTGGCCGTCCTTGAAGGTGGTGAATTCCTGGGCCCGGGCCACGGGGATGGTGGAATTGCGCGGGATGACCTTCTCGGTCAGGCCGCCCATGGTCTCCAGGCCGAG
The DNA here is from genome assembly GCF_030247495.1 of Azospira sp. Classification (NCBI taxonomy): domain Bacteria; kingdom Pseudomonadati; phylum Pseudomonadota; class Betaproteobacteria; order Rhodocyclales; family Rhodocyclaceae; genus Azospira; species Azospira sp. The sequence continues at coordinate 64,981 of NZ_JAOTRW010000010.1, forward strand.
GGACAGGGGAATCACGTCCAGCAGCAGCCAGTCGTCGCCGGGATTACGGTTGCCGGCCAGCAGGTTGGCCTGGGTGGCGGCGCCGATGGCCACCACCTTGTCCGGGTCCAGGTTGGTCAGGGGCTCCTGGCGGAAGAACTCGCCCACGGCCTTCTGGATGGCGGGAATGCGGGTGGCGCCGCCCACCATGACCACGCCCTTGACGTCGGTGGGACGCAGGCCCGCATCCCGCAGGGCCTTCTTGCAGGGCTGCAGGGTCTTGGCCACCAGGGTCTGGGTAATGTCGTTGAAGACTTCGGCGGAAAGCTTGAGGTTCACCAGTTCGCCGCTGGTGAGCTTGGCGGTGATCGGCGCCTCATTGTGTCCGGTCAGGTATTCCTTGGCTTCCCGGGCCTTGGTCAGCAGCAGGCGGGCGTCCATGGCAGCCAGGGGCGCCAGCTTGGCGGTCTCGCTGATCCAGCAGAGGATGCGCTGGTCGAAATCGTCGCCGCCCAGGGCCGAATCGCCGCCGGTGGACATGACTTCGAAAACGCCCTTGGAGAGGCGCAGGATGGAAATGTCGAAGGTGCCGCCGCCCAGGTCGTAGACGGCGTAGATGCCCTCGGAGCCGTTGTCCAGGCCGTAGGCGATGGCGGCGGCAGTGGGTTCGTTGAGCAGGCGCAGGACGTTGAGGCCGGCCAGGCGGGCCGCATCCTTGGTGGCCTGGCGCTGGGCGTCGTCGAAGTAGGCGGGCACGGTGATGACGGCGCCCACCAGTTCGCCGCCCAGGGCGGCTTCGGCCCGGGTGCGCAGTACCTTGAGGATGTCGGCGGAGACCTCCACCGGGCTCTTCACCCCGGCCCGGGTCTTCAGCCGCACCATGCCCGGCGCCACCTGGAAATCGTAGGGGGCGGATTCCACGTGGCCGATGTCTTCCAGGCCCCGGCCCATGAAACGCTTGACGGAGACGATGGTGTTCTTCGGGTCCCGGGCCTGCTCGGCCTGGGCCTCGATGCCCACCACCACCTCCCCTTCCGGGGTGTAGCGCACCACGGAAGGCAGCAGGGCGCGGCCGTCCTCGTCGTTGAGGACCACGGCCATGCCGCTGCGCACGGTGGCGACCAGGGAATTGGTGGTACCCAGGTCGATGCCCACCGCCAGCTTGTGTTCGTGGGGCAGTTCGGACTGGCCGGGTTCGGCGATTTGCAGTAGGGCCATTATTGGTCTTCCAGGGCCACCAGGGCCTCGTCAATATCGTGTTGCAGCTTTTCCAGGAACATCAGGCGGCGGGTCAGGTCGGCCGCTGCCGGGTAGTCGGCCTGCTGGTCGAACAGGGCGCCCAGTTCCGCATAGCGTTCGGCAATCTGGTCCCGCAGGCGGAAATGCAGGTCTTCCAGTTCATCCACCTGGCCGGCCTGCCGCGCCTCTTGCACGGCTTCGCGCCATTCCATCTGCTCCATGAGGAAATCCACGGGCATGGCGGTGTTGTTCTCGGCGCCCACGTCCTGGCCCGCCAGATGCAGCAGGTACTGGGCCCGCGGCAGGGGTTTCTTCAGGGCCTGGTAGGCCTCGTTGACCCGGGTCGCCCATTGCATAGACAGACGCCGGTCCGCTTCGGAAGCGTCGGCGAACTTGTCCGGATGCACCTGGGCCTGGGCCTCGCGGAAGCGGGCATCGAGCACGCCCAGGTCCACATTGAAGACCCGGGGCAGCCCGAAAAGGGTGAAATGATCAGCGTTGAAATCCATGGCGGCCCCGATTGTATTGTTTTTTGGGCGGATCAGGCTCCACCCGCGGGCAAAGCGCAGCCAGGGCTAGGCGCGCCCCAAGAAGATGTCCCCAGGGAATCCCTGCGGGACAGTGCGAGCAGCACGGCAAGCCCGGGCAATGACGCCCAGGCAAGCCGCCTCAGACCTTGAAGCTTTCGCCGCAGCCGCACTGATCCTTGACATTGGGGTTGTTGAACTTGAACCCCTCGTTCAGGCCTTCACGGGCATAGTCCAGCTCGGTGCCGTCCAGGTAGGGCAGGCTCTTCGGATCCACCAGCACCTTGACGCCGTGGCACTCGAAAATCTGATCGTCTTCGGCCAGTTCGTCAGCGAACTCGAGCTTGTAGGCCATGCCGGAGCAGCCGCTGGTGCGGACGCCCAGGCGCAGGCCGATGCCCTTGCCGCGTTTGGTGATGTAGTTGGCCACGTGCTTGGCCGCCTGCTCGGTCAGTGTAACCGCCATGATGTGTTCCCCTTGGAAAACTGGACAATAAAGCTCAGTTGTCTCCGTGCTTCTTCTTATAGTCGGCCACCGCCGCCTTGATGGCATCTTCCGCCAGGATGGAGCAGTGAATCTTCACCGGCGGCAGGGCCAGTTCTTCGGCGATGTCCGTGTTCTTGATCTCCAGGGCCTGGTCCAGGCTCTTGCCCTTGACCCACTCGGTCACCAGGCTGGAGGAGGCAATGGCGGAACCGCAGCCGTAGGTCTTGAACTTGGCGTCCTCGATGACGCCTTCCTTGTTGACCTTGATCTGCAGCTTCATGACGTCGCCGCAGGCGGGGGCGCCCACCATGCCGGTGCCGACGCCGCCCTCTTCCTCCTTGGTGAAGGAACCGACGTTGCGGGGATTTTCGTAGTGGTCCAGGACCTTGACGCTGTATGCCATGATGATTGCTCCTTATTCAGGTTCAGTGGGCAGCCCACTGGACGGTATTCAGATCGATGCCTTCCTTGAACATGTCCCACAGGGGGGACAGTTCGCGCAGCTTGCCCACCTTGCTGTGCAGCAGCTTGACCACGAAATCCACCTCTTCCTCGGTGGTGAAGCGGCCGATGGAGAAGCGGATGGAACTGTGGGCCAGTTCGTCTTCCCGCCCTAAGGCACGCAGAACGTAGGAAGGTTCCAGGCTGGCGGAGGTGCAGGCGGAACCGGAGGAAACGGCCACGTCCTTGATCGCCATCAGCAGGGACTCGCCTTCCACGTAGGCAAAGCTCATGTTCAGGTTGTGGGCGACACGGTGCTCCAGGTCCCCGTTCACGTAGACCGCTTCCATGTCGGAAAGTCCCTTCAGCAGCTTGTCGCGCAGGGCGGCGATGCGCTTATTTTCCTCGACCATCTCTTCCTTGGCCAGACGGAAGGCTTCTCCCATGCCGACGATCTGGTGGGTGGCCAGGGTGCCGGAGCGGAAACCGCGCTCGTGGCCGCCGCCGTGCATCTGGGCTTCCAGGCGGACGCGGGGCTTGCGGCGGATGTAGAGGGCGCCGATGCCCTTGGGGCCGTAGGTCTTGTGGGCGGAGAAGCTCATCAGGTCCACCTTGAGCTTGTCCAGGTCGATATCCACCTTGCCGGTGGCCTGGGCCGCATCGACGTGGAAGATGATGCCCTTCTCGCGGCAGATCTCGCCGATCTCGGCGATGGGCTGGACCACGCCGATTTCGTTATTCACGAACATCACGGATACCAGCACGGTGTCGGGACGGATGGCGGCCTTCAGCACTTCCAGGTCGATCAGGCCGTTTTCCTGCACGTCCAGGTAGGTGGCGGAGAAGCCCTGGCGCTCCATTTCGCGCACGGTATCGAGCACGGCCTTGTGCTCGGTCTTGACGGTGATGATGTGCTTCCCCTTGCCGGCGTAGAAATTGGCAGCGCCCTTGATGGCCAGGTTGTTGGATTCGGTGGCGCCGGAGGTCCACACGATTTCCTTGGGGTCCGCATTCACCAGGGCGGCGACCTGCTCCCGGGCCTCTTCCACGGCGGCCTCGGCTTCCCAGCCGTAGCTGTGGGAGCGGGAGGCGGGGTTGCCGAACTTCTCCACCAGGAAGGGGATCATCTTTTCCGCCACGCGCGGATCCACGGGCGTGGTGGCCGAGTAGTCGAGGTAGATGGGCAGTTTCATGTTCTCGTCGCTCCAAAAAGGTTTTGCACGTTCTTGTTGTCCGTTACGACGCCATGGCCGTGAGGCTGGTCAGGCGTTCCAGGGTGCCCTTCAGCACCCCGAGAAATTCTTCAATCTGGGCCGCCGTACTGGTGGCCCCCAGGCTCACCCGCACCGCGCCCCGGGCCAGTTCCGGCGCCACGCCCATGGCCATGAGGACCCGGGAACGCTCCGGATTGGCCGAGGAACAGGCCGCACCGCTGGCCACCGCAAAACCGGCCCGGTCCAGGTAGCCCACCAGGGTTTCGCCATCCACACCGGGAAAGGCGAAGTAGCTGGTGTTGGGCAGGCGCTCGGCGCCGGCACCGAAAATCCTGGCACCCTGGTGATGCAGACCGGCTTCCAGTTGCTGTCGCAAATCCGCCAGCCGGCGTCGGTTTTCCTTCACGTTACGGGCCGCCAGGGCACAGGCTGCACCGAACCCGACAATGGCGGGGACGTTTTCCGTACCGGAACGCAAGTTCCGTTCCTGTCCGCCGCCGGCGATCAGGGGCTGCAGCTCGACCCGCTTGTCCAGGACCAGGGCCGCGGCACCCTTGGGGCCGCCGATCTTGTGGCTGGAAACGCTGAGGGCGTGGACGCCGGCCCCGTTGAGGGCGCGAAAATCCAGCTCCAGCTTGCCCAGCACCTGCACCGCATCGCTGTGGAACCAGGCGCCGGTGGGCCGGGCCGCCTGGGCCAGGGCGGCCACATCCTGCAGCACGCCGGTTTCGTTGTTGGCCAGCATCACCGACACCAGGGCCGGACGCCGGGCCAGAAGTTCAGCATAGGCGCCCTGCTCCACCCTGCCCTCGCCATCAACGGCCAGGGTAGCCACTTCCCAGCCCTGCCGGGCCAACTGCTCCGCCGGACGGGCGATACAGGGGTGCTCCACGGCGGAGACCGCCAGCAGGCCGGGCCGCAGGCTGGCCGCGGCGCCCTTGAGGAACAGGTTGTTGCTTTCGGAACCGCCGCTGGTGAACACCACCTCGGTGGCATGGGCGCCGGTGGCCGCCGCCACCAGCTGCCGGGCCTCGTCCACCGCCCGCCGCGCCGCCCGGCCGTACTCGTGGCGGCTCGAGGCATTGCCGTACTGCTCGCGCAGATAGGGCAGCATGGCCTCCAGCACCTCGGGATGCAGCGGGGTGGTGGCGTTATGGTCCAGATAGACCGGGGCGAACATGGCGGCGATCCAGCTTTCAGGCGCGGACCAGGACTTCCTTGACCCGGGGCCGGGGACCCAGGCGCTGCCCCGTGAGCAGGGCCACCTTGTCCTGCTGCTTGCTCACCAGGTCGTGCAGGCTCACCGAGGCCAGGTATTCATACATCTTGGCATTGAGGGTGGACCACAGGTCGTGGGTCATGCAGCGGTGTTCTTCGTGGCAGTTTTCCTTGCCGCCACACTGGGTGGCGTCCAGGGGCTCATCCACGGCACGGATGATGTCGGCCACCGTCACCTGCTCCAGGGGCCGGGCGATACAGTAGCCGCCGCCGGGGCCGCGCACGCTTTCCACCAGGTTGTGGCGGCGCAGCTTGCCGAACAGCTGTTCCAAGTAAGACAGGGAAATCTTTTGCCGTTCGCTGATGCCGGCCAGGGTCACCGGACCCTCACCGCCACGGATGGCGAGGTCGATCATGGCGGTAACGGCGAAACGTCCTTTGGTGGTCAAGCGCATTTTTAGGCCCTCCAGGAAATACCTGAGAATTTAAGTCAACTATACTGATACCCGGATTTATTAGTCAACTATTTTGCTCAGGTATTTCGGATCGAAACGGTCGGCCACCGCCAGCTCGTCCTCCACCCGCACGCCGGCCTGTTCCAGCTTGTGCAGCAGGGTTTCGATGCGCCGGTCGGTTTCCACCGCGTGATCGAGCAGGCCGTGGATGGCCTTGGCCAGGGGATCGTCCTGGTTCTGCTGGGCCACGGCGTAGGCGGAAAAGCCCATTTTCACGGCCTTCTCCTCCCGCTTCTGCTCCTGCTCGCCCTGGATGATGCGGGCCGGATTGCCGACGGCGGTGGCGCCGCCGGGCACATCCCGCACCACCACGGCGTTGGAACCCACCTTGGCCCCGGCACCCATGGTGATGGGCCCCAGCACCTTGGCCCCGGCGCCAATGACGACGCCGTTCTCCAGGGTGGGATGGCGCTTTCCCTTGTTCCAGGATGTGCCCCCTAGGGTGACGCCGTGATAGAGGGTGACGTCGTCGCCGATGACGGCCGTCTCGCCGATCACCACGCCCATGCCGTGGTCGATGAAGAATCGGCGGCCGATGGTGGCCCCCGGATGAATCTCGATGCCGGTCAGGAAGCGGGCGATGTGGGCGACGAAACGGGCCAGCCAGCGCAGGCGATGCCCCCACAGCCAATGGGCCAGCCGGTGCAGGGTGATGGCATGAATGCCCGGATAACAGGTGAGCACCTCCAGCACGGACCGGGCCGCGGGATCGCGGTCGAAAACCGAGTGGATGTCTTCACGCAGGCGGGCAAACATGGATCAATACTCCTTGGATTTGTGGGGTTATCTTAAAATATCCCACTATTTTTATCAACTATTGTCCCGATTAATCTTGGCCCCGGGCAGGGGCTTCTCCGCCGCCGCCAGGATGCCGCGCAGGATGTTGATCTCGTCCTTCTCCAGGGCCGCCCGCCCGAACAGGCGGCGCAGCTTGGGCATGAGGCGGCGCGGGCTGTTGGGATTGAGGAAGCCGGTGGCCGTCATCAGGCGCTCCAGGTGGGCGTAGAAACCTTCCACCTCCTCATGGCTGGCCGGCGGCGTGGCAAAGGGCGTGGCCAGGGAACTGACCGGGGGCGCCCCGTCAAAGGCCGCCTGGCGCACCTCGTAGCACAGCACCTGGACGGCGGCCCCCAGGTTGAGGGAGCCGTAATCCGGGTTCACCGGCACCGTCACCAGCCGCTGGCACTGTTCCACCTCCGCATTGGTGAGGCCGGAAGTCTCGCCGCCGAAGACCAGGGCAATGTCGCCCTGGGCCGTCCACTGCAGCAGCTCGGGCACGGCCTGGCGCGCCGGCCGGGGAATGGGCCCCAGGTCCCGCTGCCGGGCCGACAGGGCCGCTGCCAGGACGGTGCCCTGCAAGGCCTCTTCCAGGCTGGTGCAGATGCGGGCGTGCTCCAGCACGTCGGCAGCGCCGGAGGCCCGGGCGGTGGCTTCGTCGTCGGGAAACTGTTTCGGATTGACCAGGGTCAGGCGGGACAGGCCCATGGTTTTCATGGCCCGGGCGGCGGCGCCGATGTTGCCGGGATGGCTGGTGTTGCACAGCACGACGCGGATGCGTCCGAGCATCTCAATGGGGCTAATGGGGTTCATGGTGTAAAATGCCGGTTTATCCAAATGCTTAGGGCAGTCGCCGGCCGGGTCTACAAGACCGGAAGCCCGGAAACTGCCCCTTCGAGTTCTTTACAAAAGCCATGCATCCAACCCTGAACATCGCCGTCAAGGCCGCCCGTCGCGCCGGCCAGATCATCAACCGCGCCTCCAACGACATCGACCTGCTCAAGGTCGTTGCCAAGCAGCAGAGCGACTTTGTCACCGAAGTGGATCGGGCTGCCGAAGCCGCCATTATCGAAACCCTGCGCGAGGCTTACCCGAATCACGGGATTCTAGCAGAGGAGAGCGGCGCCTCCGTCGGACGGGATGAGGAATACCAGTGGATCATCGATCCCCTGGACGGCACCACCAACTTCATCCATGGCTTTCCCCAGTACGCCATTTCCATCGCCCTGGCCCACCGCGGCCAGGTGACCCAGGCCGTGGTCTACGACCCCATCCGCAACGAGATGTTCACCGCCACCAAGGGTGCCGGCGCCTTCCTCGACGACCGCCGCATCCGCGTCGGCAAGCGGGCCAAGCTGCAGGACGCCCTGATCGGCACCGGTTTCCCCTACCGCAGCTTCGACCACGTGGATGCCTACCTCAACATCTTCAAGGAACTGACCCAGACCTGCGCCGGCATCCGCCGCCCGGGCGCCGCCGCCCTGGACCTGGCCTGGGTGGCCTGCGGCCGCCTGGACGGTTTCTGGGAATTCGGCCTTTCCCCCTGGGACATGGCTGCCGGCACCCTGCTCATCACCGAGGCCGGCGGCCTGGCTACTGACCTGGCCGGCGAACCCGGCTACCTGGACAGCGGCAACGTGGTGGCGGGCAGCCCGAAAATTTTCGCCCAGCTGCTGCAGACCGTGCAGTCCAACCGGGGCAGCAACCTGCCGCGCTGAGGCGCCAAGGCACACCTCGCCCGCTACGGGTATGAAAAAACGGCGCCTGCGGGCGCCGTTTCTCTTTTCCGCGATCGTTTTGCCTCAGCTTTCCGGCATGGGGACGCCGCCCCGTAGCGGCACCGGCACATAGGCGGCAACCCAGGCCTGGAATTCCTCCGCCGGCACCGGCCGGCAGAAGTGGTAACCCTGGGCGATGTCGCAGCCCATGGCGTTGAGGATCAGCAGTTCGGCCTCGTGCTCCACCCCTTCGGCCACCACCTTCAGCCCCAGGCTGTGGCCCAGGGAGACGACGGCGTGCACGATGGCCAGATCGGCCGAATCGTTGACGATGTCCCGGACGAAGGAGGCATCGATCTTCAGCTTGTCCAGGGGGAAGCGTTTCAGGTAGGACAGGCTGGAATAGCCGGTGCCGAAGTCGTCGATGGACAGGCGCAGGCCGGCCTGTTTCAGTTCGGCCAGGACGGCGCCCACCTGCTCCGGCTCCTCCATGACGATGCTTTCCGTCAGTTCCAGTTCGATGCGCCCGGCGGGTAGCGGATAGTCGCCGACGATGTCGAGCAGGTTTTCCTTGAAGTGCTTCTGGCGGAACTGCAGGGACGACAGATTCACCGCCACCGGCACCGGTTTCAGGCCCATGGCCGGCCACTGCTGGTCCCACTGCACCTGCTGGCGGCAGGCTTCGGCCAGGACCCAGTCGCCGATTTCCAGGATGGTGCCGGTCTCCTCGGCCAGGGGGATGAAGTCGGCCGGCGAAACGAAGCCCGAGTCGCCCCGCCGCCAGCGGATCAGGGCCTCGGCCCCCACCAGGCGGCCGCTGCGGATCTCCACCTGGGGCTGGTAGAAAAGCACGAATTCCTTGCGCTGCACCGCCCCCCGCAGGGAGTTCTCCAGGGCCAGGCGCTCCCCGGCCCGGGCGTTCATTTCCGGGCGGAAGAACTGGTAGTTGTTGCGCCCCCGTTCCTTGGCATGGAACATGGCCGTGTCCGCATTCTTGATCAGCCCCTCCTCGTCCTCGCCGTCGGCAGGGAAGACGCTGATGCCGATGGAGGCCGTCACCCGCAGCTCCTTGCCGGCGATGTTGAAGGGCGCCGTCAGCTGGGCCAGGACGGCGTCGGCCACATGGGCCGCGTCCTCGGAGCGGCGGATGCGGTGCAGGACGACGATGAACTCGTCGCCCCCCAGGCGGGACACCGTATCCGATTCCCGCACCGCATCCTGCAGGCGCTTGGTGACGCCCTTGATCAGCTCGTCGCCGACGGAATGGCCGAGGGAATCGTTGATGGTCTTGAAGCGGTCCAGGTCGATGAACAGCACCCCCACCTCGTGCCCCTCCCGGGCGGCGGCGGCAATGGCCACGGTGAGCCGGTCCTGCAGCAGCATGCGGTTGGGCAGGCCGGTGAGAGGATCATGCTGGGCCAGGAACTGGATACGGTCCTGGGCCGCCTTGTGCTCGGTAAGGTCGGAGTAGATGGCGATGTAGTTGCTGACCGTCCCGGCGGCATCAGCCACAGCGCTGATGGCGGCCCACTGGGGATGGATGCGGCCATCCTTGGCCCGGTCCCAGATTTCCCCCTGCCAGTGTCCGGTTTCCCGCAGGCTGCGCCACAGATTGACGTAGAACGCCTCATCGTGGCGGCCTGACTGGAGAAAACGGGGTGTCCGCCCTCTCACCTCTTCCAGGGTGTAGCCGGTGACGGCGACGAAGGCCCGGTTCACCAGCAGGATGCGATTTTCCGCATCGGTGACGAAGACCGCTTCCCGGCTCTGTTCCAGCACGCTGGCCCACAGGCGCAGCTGGTCCTCCCGGCTGCGGATGGTGTGGGCCATGTCCTGCAGGGAATCGAAAAGGCTGGCGAACTCGACGCTGCCCGGCGCCTGCCCGGCGATACCGTCATACTGGCCGGCCTTGACCCGCTCCACGCTGGCCAGCAGGTTCAGCACCGGCCGGGAAATACCCCGGTTGGCCAGGGCCTGGCTGAGGGGCACCACCAGGGCCCCGGCCAGCAGCAGCACCAGCAGCAACACCCCCAGGGTTTCCCGCACCTGCTTGTTTACGCCCTCCTTTTCCAGGACCAGGAGCGGATAGGCCAGTTCGTTGCCCAGCAGGGGCAGGGAAAACAGCATGAGAAAGTGCCGGGGCGTCTCCTGCCAGCCGCTCAAGGGATTGCCGGCATTTTTCAGGAGCGGCGCCGCCCGGCTCAGATCGACCTCGGAAGCCAGGGCCTGGATGTCCCCCACCACCTGCCCCTGGGCGAAGAGCAGGCCAAAGTGCAGCGGCGTGTAGCGGGTCACCTGTTCCAGGAAGCCCTGGCCCAGGGTCTGGGCCACCACCACCCGCCCGACCGTGAGAGGCTCGCCCCGGGGAAAGTGGCGGATCACCGGGGCGCTGGCCAGCAGCATCAGCCCGTCGGGCGAGCGGACCATGGCCTGGGTCGGCGGCGCATTGCGGGCCAGGCCGGCGAGGAACTCCACCTCCACCGGCGTGCGTCCGGCGTGCCACTGGTTGGGCGAGAGGGAGTCCTGTTGCCAGGCCAGGGGGGCACCCGCATTGTCGAAGGCCAGGAAGCCCGCCTCCTGGCCGTTTTTCTCCACCCGGCCGAAAGCCACCCACTGGCCCCGGCTGTCCACCACCACCAGGGACAGGTGGTCGGTGGCGCTGGAAAGACGGGCCAGATCCCCGGCCAGGCGCTTCTTCTCCCCGTCGAACACCAGGGGATCGTAGTGCAGGGGATCGGAATAGCGGGACACCAGGTTGAGGCTGGCCACCAGGGCCTCGTCCGCCGCCAGGCGCCCGGCCATCTGCAGCAGGAAGGCCTGGCGGGCCCGGATTTCGGCACTGAGGGCCCGCTGGGCGGTAGCAAAGACCTCCCGGGTTTCCTCCCGGTGGAAGCGCTCCACCCCGACGGAAAGCAGGGTGCCCACCACCGTCAGCACCAGGAAGATGCTGAGCAGGAGCAGGGCCAGCAGCTTGGCCTTGATGCTGGGGAGCCAGTTGGGGGCGGTCATCTAGAAAACCGGCTCCTGGCGGGCGCTGCCCTGCCGCGTCACCAGCTGGCTGGGCACCACCACCCGCCGCGGCACCGGGCGTCCGGCGAGGATGTCCCGCACTACCCGGGCCGTCGCTTCGGTACTCAGGGGATAGGTGAAGGAGGCCCGCTGCTCGCCGTCAGCGATGGCCTGGCGCGCCTCCCGGATGTAGTCGATGCCGACGATGACCAGCCGGCCCGGATCGATGCCGTGCTTGCGCAAGGCCAGGCGGGCGCCGCTGGCCATGCTGTCGGACTGGGCGTAGATGGCATCGAAGGGGCGCCCTTCCTCCAGCGCCTCCTCCACGGCCTTGACCGCATCGGCCCGCAGGTAATTGGCCGGGCGGATGCTGTGCAGGCGCAGGCCGGGGTGGCGGCGCAAGGCTTCGACAAAGGCGGCGGTGCGCATCTGGGAGGTGCTGGCGCCGGGAATGCCCTGCAGCACCAGCACCGTGCCCCGGCCCTGCAATTCTGCGGCGATGAAGGCGGCGGCAGCGGCACCGATCTGCCCGTCGTCGGGCCCCACCCAGGTGGTATAGGCGTCCCCCTCCACCCGGCGCATCAGCAGCACCACCGGGATACCCTGGCGATAAGCCTTGGCCAGCACGGGCGCCAAGGCCCGGGAATCCCGGGGACTGACGATCAGCACATCGACGCCACGGGCGACGAAGTCCTCCACGTCGGCCACCTGCCGGGCCGTCTCGCCCTGGGCATCGGAAAAGACGAAATTGACGCCGGGCTGGCGATTGAACGCCTCCACCAGGGCCCGTACCTGGGCCAGGCGGTAGTCGTTGGCCAGGGTGTCCTGGGCGAAGGCCACCAGGCGGGGGCGTTCGCCCCCCTGGGCTCCCCCTGCGGCAGCTAGGCACCAAAGCAGCAGGACCGGGAACAACCAGGCCCTTATTTTGTGATTCGGAAACATCCCACTCGCTCCCTGCCGACGGGCATTGCCGATGGTATTTTTTTCTATGACAAAAATACTAGCATGACCCGGGGCCGGCTGCGGCGGTGCACCAAAAAAAGAGCCGATGGTAGGCGCCCCCGCCTACCATCGGCTTACACAAGCACCCGGAAACCGGGCGCGGCTCAAAGGGATTCGGCTCGGCGTCAGCGACGCTTGGACAGCTCGTTGCCCACCAGGCCGCCGGCAGCGGCGCCGGCCACGGTACCCGCCGTGCTGCCGCCGGTCAGGGCGGAGCCGACGACACCGCCGACGACGGCGCCGGTGGCCACCCCGACCTGCTGCCGGGTGGGATTGCCGCTACAGGCGGACAGGGTCATGGCCAGGACGGCAGCGGCGACGAGGGCGAAGGATTTTGCGGTTTTCATGTTGTTCTCCACGGGGTTGGGATGGGTTCAGGGAATGGCGCTGACGTTGCCGTTCACCACCTTCACCTTGTCGCCGGCGGCCACGGCGGGCACGTGGGACTGGGAAATGGTGCGGTAGGCGCCGTCATCCATGCGCACGGTGATGCGGTAGGCGGTCTGGCGATTCATGTTCTTTTCGATGCTGTTGCCGGCATAGGCCCCGCCGGCAGCGCCGATCAGGGTCATGGCCGTATTGCCGCCGCCCCGGCCGAACTGGTTGCCCACCAGGGCGCCGGTGACGCCGCCGGCCACGGCGCCCAGGCCGCTGGCATTGCCTTCCAGCTGCACCATGCGCACCGTTTCCACCACGCCGCAGTTGGCGCAAGTGGACTTGGCGCTGGCGGCCCCCTTGGCGGCGGGCTTGCCGCCCTCCTCCGCCTTGGCGGCGTCCTTATCGGCCCCCTTCTCCTGCAGCTGGGAAGACGCCGAGGGGATAAGGCCGGTGATGGCGCCGATGCCCAGCAGGCTGAAGACGGTGAGAGAGACGGCGGCCGCCGTCAGCAGGGGATGCAGGCGACGGGCCCGCACCGGGGCCGGGGTCGGGGAATGGCCGATTTCGAAAGTGGAATCCATGGTCGCTCCTTGGCAGGGGGAACTGGCTTACCAGTCGTGGCGGTCGTGGTGGTGACGGTGACGATGCTTGTAGTGGCCGCGGTGATAACCCCGGTCGTAGCGGTCGTCGTAATAGCCACGGCGGCGGCCATCGTCGTAACGGGAACGGGTATTCAGGGAAACGCCGGCAGCCGCACCGAGAGCGCCACCGACCATGGCCATGTCACGGCCGCCGATGGCCGAACCGACGGCGGCGCCGGCCGCACCGCCAAGGGCGCCGCCAACCACGGCATCGCCGTCGATGCCACCGTGGGCATGGGCCGCATTGAACAGACCGGTGCTACCGATCAGCAGGGCCAGCATGACAACTTTCCTGAACTTCATTTTTATTCTCCTGGGCAAAAAGCGCCGCCTTGGGAGCGCGGCTTGCAACCGTTATTGCAACGGCCGTGCCAGGAAAAAAACTTCCTTGAAGATCAGTTGGTTAGGAGAAAACAAACAGAACGGGCCGGCCCCGGAATTTCGGGGCGGCCCGACAGGGGCTGCCAGCCTTGATCGCAGCCAATTGATTTAAAACGGATTTATTTTGTCGGGCCAGCCCGACGCCCCTCAGGCGCTGTCGCCGGCCCCGGGCTTGAACTGCTTGGCATCCAGCTGATGCCGTTCCAGCAGCTTGTAGAACTCGGTGCGGTTGCGCTGGGCCAGGCGGGCCGCCTGGGTGACGCTGCCTTCGGTGAGGCGCAGCAGGCGCACCAGGTAATCCCGCTCGAACACCTTCTTCGCCTCGTCCAGGGAAGTGAAGGCGCTGTCACCGGAGCGCAGCGCCCCCTGGATCAGGGCCGCCGGCACCAGGCCGCCGCTCACCGGGGAGAGGGCCACCGCCTGCTCCACCACATTCTGCAACTGCCGCACATTGCCCGGCCAGGGCGCCGTCACCAGGGCTTCCATGGCATCCGGGGCGAAGGCGGTGACGGGTTTGCCGTAGCGGCTGGCCGTGCGCTGCAGGAAATGGTTGGCCAGCAGGGGAATGTCCTCCCGCCGCTCCGCCAATAGGGGCAGAGCCAGGGAGACCACATTGAGGCGGTAGTAGAGGTCTTCGCGGAACTGGCCGCTTTTCAGGAGTTCGTCCAGGTCCCGGTGGGTGGCCGAAACCACCCGCACATCCACCGGCACCGCCTGGGTGGCGCCCACGGGGCGCACCTGGCGCTCCTGCAGCACCCGCAGCAGTTTGGCCTGGAGGGACAGGGGCATGTCGCCGATCTCGTCGAGGAAGACCGTGCCGCCGTCCGCCTCCAGGAACAGGCCCTTGTGGTTGTAGGTGGCGCCGGTGAAGGCGCCCTTGCGGTGGCCGAAGAGTTCGGACTCCAGCAGGTTTTCCGGGATGGCGGCGCAGTTGATGGCGACGAAAGGCTTATCCGCCCGGGGGCTGGCCAGGTGGATGGCCCGGGCCAGCAGTTCCTTGCCGGTGCCGCTGGCGCCGGCGATGAAGACGCTGGCATCGGAGGCCGCCACCAGGCGGGCCCGCTCCAGCAATTCCTGCATGGCCGGGCTGCCGCCCACCAGATCGGCGCGCCAGGGCTCGTTCTCGCCGCTGCCCTGGCCGGCGGGGGACGCCAAGCGCAGGGCCTGCTCCACCTGCTCCAACAGGGCCTTGCCGTCGAAGGGTTTGGTGAGAAAGCCGAAGACGCCGCGGCGGGTGGCATCTACCGCCTCGGGAATGGTGCCGTGGGCGGTGAGCACGATCACCGGCAGGGTCGGGGCCCGGCGCTGGATCTCGTCGAACAGGGCGAGGCCGTCCATGCCGCCCATCTTCAGGTCGGTGATGACCAGCTGGGGCCGCTGGGCCTGGAACATGACCAGGGCCTGCTCGCCGCTGTCGGCGGTGCGCACCCGGTGGCCGGCGGTGGCCAGGCGCAGGGCCAGCAGTTTGAGGATGTCGGCGTCGTCATCCACCAGCAGCAGTTCGGCCATGGCTATTGCCTCCCCTTGCGGCTGCGTTCGATGAGCTGGCGCTCGATGGACTTGAGTTCGTCCAGCTGTTCCTTCAGCTGCTGGGCCCGGCGCCCTTCCTTCAGGCGCTCGTTGAGCTGGCCCTGGACCAGGGTCGCCAGCTGGCCGGCGGGACCGGCATGGCCGGCCAGGGGTTCAAGCAGGGCCAGGGCCCGGGACTTGTCCTCCAGGGCCGGCTGGGGCAAGGCCAGCAGCACTCCCAGGCGCAGGCGGTTGCCCAGGCTGCGTTCCCGGTTGTAGGCCTGCTGGGCGGACGCCAGCTCCCGCTTCTGTTCCTCGGCGTTGGCGGCGGCAGTCTTCTGGGCCAGGGCCAGGGTATCGAGCACCAGGCGGCTTTCGTCCACCGGCGCCGGCGGCACATGGCTGCAGGCCCCCAGGAAGAGGCAGAGGCTCAGCAGCAGGGATGGGAATTTCATGGGTATGCGGTAAGACAAGGCAGTTCGGCTAGGGAGGATTCAGCGCCCGGCGGCAGCGAGGGGCAGGCTGAGACGGAAACAGGCCCCGGGAGGGCCTTCGGGCAGCATTTCGAGCCGGCCCCGGTGGGCCTGGGCCAGTTCCCGGGCGATGGCGAGGCCGAGGCCGCTGCCGGGGACGCTGGCGGCGGCGGGGCGGCTGCCGCCCAGGTAGAACCAGTCGAAAATGCGTTCCCGGTCGTTGGGGGCGACGCCGGGGCCCTGGTCACGCACGTCCAGGCAGGCAAGGCCGTCTTCGGACTTCAGGGCGACGGCGATCATACCACCCTCGGGAGAGTACTTGACCGCGTTGGAGAGCAGGTTGTCGAGGACCGTGGCCAGCTTGTCCCGGTCGCCCCACACCGTCAGGGGCTCGCATTCGGCCTGGAAACGCAGGCCCCGGGCCTGGGCTGCCAGACGGTGGTCGTCCAGCCCCCGGCCCACCAGCCGGGCCAGGTCCACCGGCACGAATTCGAGGCGCCCCAGTTCATCCAGGGCCCGCTGGGCATTGAGCAGGCGCTCGATCATGGTCTGCAGCTGGCGGCTCTTGCCCTGGAGGATGGCGACGATCTCCCGCTGGCCTTCGGAGAGGGAACCGGCGGCGCCGTCGGCCAGCAGCTCCGCCCCTTCGCGCAGGGCGGTCAGGGGCGTCTTCAGTTCGTGGGAGACATGGCGCAGGAAGCGCACCTTCTGGGCCTCCAGCTCGTTCAGCTGCTGGCGCAGCCATTCCAGGCGCTGGCCCAGGCGCTCCAGGTCGGCCGGGCCGTGCACCGCCACCGGCGCCTGCAGGTCGCCACCGCCGAGGCGGGAGACGGCGGCCTCCAGTTCCCGCACCGGCCGGGCGATGAGGGCGGCGGCCAGGGCCGACACCACCAGGCCCAGCACCAGCATGGCCAGCAGCTGCTTCCACAGGCGCTGTTCCGCCTCCCCGGCCAGTTCGCCGAGGCGGCTCATTTCCCGGTCGGTGAGCGCGTCGCTGATGCGCTGCACGCCCCGGGCCAGGTCGGAAAGGGCGGCATAGTCTTCGGCCAGGCGGGCCTTGCCGCCCTGGATCTTCTCCAGGCGCTCGCGCAGGGCGGCCTCGGTGTCGATGGTACGGTTCAGCTCCAGCAACTGGGCTTCATCCAGGGGCAGCAGGGACAGCTCGCTGAAGGTGGTGCGAAAGCCCGCCCGCAGGGTGTCGTAGTCCGCCAGCAGGGACGGCTCTCCCAGCACCAGGTACTGGCGGGCGGAGCGTTCCAGGGCCACGGTCTGTTCCAGCAGCTGGCGGCTGGCCCGGGCCGCCTGGGCGGTCTGGCCCACGGCCTGGCGGCTCTGCTGCACCAGCAGGTTCACCTCCATGGCCGTCTGCACCAGGGCCACCACCAGGGGCAGGGCCGCGGCGAGAAAGGCCAGAGAGAGCAGCTTGAGAAAGGACTTGGGATAGAAGCGGGGAGACACGACGGGCCGGCGCGATATCTGGGGAGGCCCATTCTAAAGGCAAAAAGGCCCGCCGATGCGCCTTGCATCGGCGGGCCCGGAGGCAGCCTCGGGGAGGCTTATTCCTTGATGGCTTCGACGGCGATGGTCAGGGTGACGTCGTCGCCCACATAGGGAGCGTACTTGCCGGCGTTGAATTCGCTGCGCTTGATGACGGCGGTGGCGTTGGCGCCGCAGGCGTCCTTCTTCAGCATGGGATGGGGCATGCACTGGAAGGAGGTGACGCTGAGGGTGACCGGCTTGGTGATGCCCTTGATGGTCAGGTTGCCGTCCACGGACACAACCTTGTCGCCGTCAAAGTTCACCTTGGTGGACTTGTAGGTGGCGGTGGGGAACTTGGCGGTGTCGAGGAAATCCTCGCCCTGGATGTGGCCGTTGAACAGGGCGGAGCCGGTATTGACGGACTTCATGTCGATGGTCACCTCCACGCTGCCGCTCTTGGCGGCCTTGTCGATCACGATCTTGCCGCTGGTCTTGTCGAAATGGGAGAGCTGGGTGGAATAGCCGAAGTGGCTGTAGGAGAAGCGGGGGAAGGTGTGGCTGCCGTCCATCACATAGGTTTCGGGAGCGGCCACGGCGGCGAAGGAGGAAGCGGCGATGGCGACGGCGACGAGTTGCTTGATCATGGTGAATCTCCTGTAAGGGGTTTTCTAAGATTTCTCTGGGTACGGCTTGGGGTTGGGGCGATACAGCGGTACGGCTTACTTCTTGGCCGCAGCGGCAGCCGCCGCCACGACGTGGAACTTGATCTGGATTTCATTGGCCACGGTGCCGAAGTCGGCCCACATGCCTTCGCCAATGGCGTAGTCGGCCCGCTTCAGCACGAAGGCGCCGTCGAAGACGCCGTTGGTGCCCTCCTGCTTGAAGGTGAAGGGGGCGGTGGCATCCAGGGTCTTGCCCTTGATGCTCAGCTTGCCGGTGACCTCGAAGCGGTTGTTGCCAAGAGCCTTGACACTGCTGGAGACGAAGGTGGCCTTGGGGAAGGCCTTGGTGTTGAACCACAGCTTGCTTGCCACTTCGTCATTGGCCTCCTGGGAGCCGGCATCGATGCTGGCCAGGTCGATCTCCAGGCTGGCCTTGGCGGCCTGGGGCTTGGCCGGATCAAAGGCGATGCTGGCGGCGCTCTTCCTGAACTTGCCATCCACGGGCACGTTCATCTGCTTGTAGGTGAAGGCGATCTGGGTCTTGTCGGCCTGCACGGCGTTGAACTCGACGGCCTGGGCCGGCAGGGCGAAGACGGCGGCGGCCAGGGCGGCGGCGCCGAGGGTTTGTTTGATCATGGTGTTATCTCCGTGACGTTGGGGTTGGCGTGCGTTTTTCTTGGTGCGGCTCAGGAGCGGCCCGGCAGCATGCGGCGCAGGGTGGCGTCCCGGTCCAGGAAGTGGTGCTTCAGGGCGGCGCCGGCATGGGCGGCCACCAGGGCTAGCAGCAGGAAGTTGAGGCTCACATGCACGGTCTTCAGCAGGTTGCCCAGATCCGGGTCCTTGCCGATCAGGTCGGGGATGGGCAGCACGCCGAAATAGACGGTCTGGAAGCCCTTGGCCGAACTCATCAGCCAGCCCGTGAGGGGGATGGCGAACATCAGCAGATACAGCAGGTGATGCACGCCCTCGGCGGCGAGGCGCTGCCAGGCCGGCATGGGCACGGGAGCCGGCGGCCGGTGGCCGAGACGCCAGGCAAAGCGCAGCAGCACCAGCAGGAACAGGCTGACTCCGGCCCACTTGTGCCAGGAGTAGATCTGCAGCTTCTGCGGCGACAGGGGCAGGCCGGTCATGTAGAAGCCGACGCCCAGGGCGCCGAAGAGGCCCAGGGCCATCAGCCAGTGCAGGGCCTTGGCGGTGCTGCTGTAACGGTCGGTGCTGTGGTTCATGGTGATTCCTCGCTTCAATGGGCAGCTACCGCGGCGGACACCGGGGTAGACGCGGAATGGTCGATTTGGTTTGCGCCCCCGGCGGTGACGCCGAAGGCATAGCTGTCCATGCCGATCACGCCATAGACCAGGCCCCCTTCCAGGCGGCGGGCGGCGGCCCAGTCCTCGCCGGCAGCACCGATGGCCACCAGCAGGGGCTGCAGGTGTTCGTCGGTGGGATGGGCGCGCACCGCGTGGGGTGCCCGGCGGCGCAGGTCCAGCAGGGCCTCCAGGTCGCCGGCGGCGATGGTGTCAGCCACCCACTCCATGAACTCCCGGGCGTAGGCCGCTTCGCCGCCGCCCAGGCGGAAGTCCATCAGGTTGTGGGTGATGCTGCCGGAGGCCAGCACCAGCACGCCCTGCTGCCGCAGGGGCGCCAGGGCTCGACCCAGGGCCAGCAGCACCTGGGGCGAACCGGTCATGGGCAGGGACAGCTGCACCACCGGCACGTCGGCTTGCGGGTAGAGGTGCATGAGAGGCACCCAGGCGCCGTGGTCCAGGCCCCGGTGGGGATTGCTGCGGCCGGGGAAGCCGGCCCGGGCCAAGGCCTCCAGGACCTCGGCCGCCACCTCGGGGGCGCCGGCGGCCGGGTAGCGCAACTGGTACAGGGCCTCCGGGAAGCCGCCGAAGTCGTGGATGGTCTCGGGCCGGGGGCTGGTGGCCACTTCCAGGCCGGCGGTGATCCAGTGGGGGGACACCACCACCACCGCCCGGGGCTTGGGCAGTTGCCGCCCCAGGGCCGTCAGCCGGGGGCCGATGATGCCGGGCTCCAGGGCGAAGGTCGGCGCGCCGTGGGAAATGAACAGGGTGGGCAGGGTCATGGTGCGGTCCCTCTAAAGTGGGCGGCAACAGGTGTGGCCGCGATGAAACGTACTTTATTGAACCGACGATTGAAGATAAATATACAATCCGGTGACTAACTGTTTTGATATTCGGAACAAAATGGACAGATTCCGGGAAATGGAAGCCTTCGTTGCTGTGGTGGACAGCGGCAGCTTCGTCAAGGCGGCGGACCAGCTGCGCAGTTCCAAGGCCGCCGTATCGCGCCTGGTGCAGGACCTGGAAAGCCGCCTGGGCGCCCGCCTCCTGCATCGCACCACCCGCCGCCTGTCCCTCACCGAGGCCGGCCGCCTCTACCTGGAACGCAGCAAGCAGATCCTGGAAGAACTGGAGGACGCGGACAGCGCCGTGGGCCTCACCACCAACCGGGCCGTGGGCCAGCTCAAGGTCAATGCCCCCCTCTCCTTCGGCGTGCTGCACCTGGCGCCGCTGTGGGGCGCCTTTCTCGCCACCCATCCGGAAGTGAGCCTGGATGTGAGCCTCAACGACCGGGTGGTGGATCTGGTGGAGGAAGGCTACGACCTGGCGGTTCGCATCACCCGCCTGCCCGACTCCTCCCTGGTTTCCCGGCGCCTGGCCAGCACCCGCATCCTGCTCTGCGCCTCGCCCCAGTACCTGGCGGCCCACGGCACGCCCCAGACCCTGACCGACCTGGCCCGGCACCAGTTCATCGGCTACAGCTATTCCCCCAGCGGCGACACCCTGGAACTGGAAGGCCCCCACGGCATGGAAAGCGTAAATCTCCGCCCCCGCTTCCACGCCAACAACGGCGACACCTGCCGCGCCGCCGCCCTGGACCACCAGGGCATCGTTTTCCAGCCCACCTTCCTCTGCCACCAGGACCTGGCCAGCGGCCGCCTGGTGCCCATCCTGCCCCAGTACAAGCAGCGGGAACTGGGCATCTACGCCGTCTATCCCTCACGCAAGCACCTCTCGGGCAAGGTGCGGGCCCTGGTCAATTTCCTGGCGACGGCCTTCGAGCAGGCGCCCTGGGAGAACTAGCCCCCGTCAGCTGCGGGAAAGCAGCCCCAGGAAAGGCACCATGCGGATCAGGAACTGCAGCAGCGGTACGGCAATGACCAGTACCAGCAGCACCCGCGCCACCTTGCCCCAAACCGGCCGGGCGGTATTGTCGCTGCAACGCCAGACCAGGACCGTCACGCTCAAAAGCAGCGTCCACACTAAACCGACGGTCAATGGAAACACGAACATGGACAGCAGTACCTGGGTCTTTCCGTCCAGGTTCCCGATGAGGACATTGACGACAAGGCTGGCGAGGAAGGGCTCCGGAACATAGACAAGCCAGAAGGCCTTCCACAACGGCAGGCGCCCCTGCAGCAGCTCGGCCACGAAGCCGCTTCCTGCATCCGTCGTCTCCGGTTCCCTGGGCTGCGCTGGACGGCGCATTTCCCGGAACAGCAGCAGCAAGGACAGGCCGCTCGAGAGCATAAGCAGGGACAGGCCCCATACCGCCAGGGTGATTCCGCTTTGACGGAAATCGACCGCTGCATGCAGCAAACTGAGGGCCAGTTGCCGCAGGATGCCGACATCGTTCAATTGGCCGATATCGGCCGCCAGGCCCTCGGTAATCGCCCCGGTGCCAGCCATGGAAAGAAACCAGTAGAGATAAAAGGCTGCCAGGCCGGTGAAGAAGGACCAGGTATTGAGCAACAACAAGGCGAGGCGGACGGAAGGATACATGGGGTGGCGCGACATTTTCCGGACCATGACATGTGCAAGAGCAGGACCATAACCTGCCGCCCCTTACAACGACAAGGGGCATCCGGGACGCCCGCCCCGGGGAACATCGCCGCCGTCCCGCTCACCCGGCTTCGGCAAACACCTCCTGCGCCGCAAACAGGCCGTTGAGGGCCGCCGGAAAGCCGGCATAGACGGCCATCTGCATGATGGTCTCCACCACTTCTTGACGGCTCACACCCACGTTGAGGGCGCCCTGGATGTGCACCTTGAGCTGGGGCGCCGCATTGCCCAGAGCCGTCAGGGCCGCCACCACGGCGATTTCCCGGGAGCGCAGGTCCAGGCCCGGGCGGCTGTAGATGTCGCCGAAGGGAAATTCGATCAGGTAGCGGGCGAAATCCGGGGCAATGCCGGCCAGGCTGGCCACCACCTTTTCCCCGGCCTGGCCGTCAATCTCCTGCAGCTTTGCCAGGCCTCTGGCGTAACGCTCGTTTTGCATCGCTTCGGACTTTTCCATGGGAGGCTCCTTGTGCCTTGGGTTGGATGGATGAAGCCTCCAGCTGCCGGTAATGCTCGACCTTGCCGGCCAGCACCGCCGCCGTTTCCTCCAGCTGGCGGATGTTCCGCCGCACGCCCTCCAGGTGCCGCTCCAGCATTTCCCGGCGCGCCCCGGCGGTGGCTTCGCCCCGGCGGCGCAGCTCGGCGAATTCCTGCATCTGCCGCACCGGCATGCCGGTGCCGCGCAGGCGCAACAGGAAGGCCAGCCAGGCCATGTCGTCAGGCACGTAGCGTCGCTGTCCCCCCGGCCCCCGGGGCACCGCGCCGATGAGGCCGATGCGCTCGTAGTAGCGCAGGGTGTCGGGACTCAGGCCGGTGCTGGCGGCCGCTTCCTGGATGGAGAGATAGGGCTTCATGGCAGGCATCCTAAAAGCTGGAGCGCACTCCAGGTCAAGGGACAAAAAGGCGGGGAAACAGTCCTTGCGGCGAGCCCCGCGTCATAGGCTACACTCCCCTCCTTCTCCCATCATCCCAAACCCATAACAGGAGATTTCCCCATGCAACTGCGCCGCTCACTGCTCGCCCTTTCCACCGCCCTCCTTTTCCTCGCGCCCCTGGCCCGGGCCGAAGCGCCCCAGGTGCAGACCCAGGTGCCCGGCTACTACCGCACCCAGCTGGGCGACTTCGAGGTGACCGCCCTCTACGACGGCGCCATCGAGCTGGAGACCAAGCTGCTGAAGAACGCCCGGCCCCAGGACCTGAACTCCCTGCTGGCCCGCATGTTTGTCGGCAACCCGAAGATGCAGACGGCGGTGAACGCCTACCTGATCAACACCGGCAAGAACCTGGTGCTGGTGGATACGGGCGCCGCCAAGCTGTTCGGCCCCTCCCTCGGCAACATCGCCGCCAACCTGAAGGCGGCCGGCTACAGCCTGGAGCAGGTGGACACAGTGGTGCTGACCCACCTCCACGCCGACCACATGGGCGGCCTCAACGACGCCGGCGGCCAACCCATCTTCCCCAAGGCCCGCATCCTGGCGGCCCAGGAAGACAATGATTTCTGGCTCTCGGAAAAGGTGGCCGCCGCCGCGCCGGAAGGCATGCAGCCCTTCTTCAAGCTGTCCCGGGACAGCGCCGCGCCCTACCTGGCCAAGGGCCAATGGGCCACCTTCACCGCCGGCAGCGAGTTGGTGCCGGGCATCCGGGCGGTCAAGGCCAACGGCCACACCCCCGGCCACACTGCCTTCGCCGTGGAGTCCAAAGGCCAGAAGCTGCTCATCTGGGGCGATCTGGTCCATGCCCACGCCGTGCAGTTCGCCAAACCCGGCGTCTCCATCGAGTTCGACGTGGACCAGAAGCAGGCCATCGCCACGCGCAAGGCCATCATGAAGGAAGCCGCCGCCAGCAAGGTCCTGGTGGGCGGCATGCACCTGCCCTTCCCCGGCCTCGGCCACGTCCGCGCCGAAGGCAAGGGCAGCTACGCCTGGGTGCCGGTGGAGTTTGCGCCCCTGCCGGCCCGTCCCTAACTTCCGGCCCGCCCCCACGACAACGGGAATGGAGCGATCCATTCCCGTTTTTCATGGCACCTACCCTGAAAGCGGCACCAGTCCTTTATCTTCAGCATGCCATCGCCAGGATCGGCCAGGGGCGCGGCTTGCAGCCGAGGTGCCGGGCGCAGTGTGAAAGGGCTTCGGCATTTCCGGCATTGCAGCATAGAATCAGCACGGCCCGTAACGCCGGCAAAGGCGAAAAGGCCGCGTCTCCGTCCCCGGCCGGGGACGGCGCGACAACAAACCATAATCATCAAAGGAGAACGCAACATGCAGCAAACCCTTACCCGCATCGCCATCGTCACGGCCCGCCTGGCCGGCACCGCCGCCCTCATTCTCGGCATCCTGCTCTGGCTCGGCCAGGGCGGCGCCCTGCTCCACGCCCACATGGGCACCGGCGCCCTGCTGGTGCTGTCCCTATGGCTGCTGTCCCTGCTCGGTCTCAAGGCCGCCCCGGCCCTGGCCATCCTCGGCGCCACCTGGGGCGTCGTGGTGCTGGCCCTGGGCGTGTTCCAGACCGCCCTGCTGCCCGGCGACTACCATTGGCTGGTCCAGGCCGCCCACCTGCTGATCGGCATCAGCGCCATGGTGCAGACCGAGCGCCTCGCCGCCGCCATCGGCCGCGCCAACGCCGGCTGAGGACGAACGCCCCACACCCCAGGGCGGCCCGCGGGCCGCCCTTTTTGTTGCCCGGCGTTTTGCTCCGGCGCCGGCCCTAAGGCACGGCAACGGCTGACAGACACGCCCGCGCGGGGGGCCGTAACATGCGCAGCCACATTTCAGGAACATTCGGCCGGCGGCGGACTCAGTACCCATGTCCCTCCCCTTTTCCGGAGCCGTCATGACCACCGATTCCTTTTCCACCCTGCAGCCCCTGGCCACCGCCCGGGGGCCCATCGGCCTCTTCCACTCCCTGCCCGCCCTGGAGGCCGCCGGCATCGGCCCCGTCTCCCGCCTGCCGGTCTCCCTGCGCATCGTCCTCGAAGCCCTGCTGCGCCACTGCGACGGCCGCCGGGTGACGCCCCGGCACGTGCTCCAGCTGGCCAACTGGCAGCCCCGGGCGGAACGCACCGAGGAAATTCCCTTCGTCGTCGCCCGGGTGGTGCTGCAGGACTTCACCGGCGTGCCCCTGCTCTGCGACCTGGCCGCCATGCGCGACGCGGCGGCGGCCCAGGGCACGGACCCCAAGCGCATCGAGCCCCTGGTGCCGGTGGACCTGGTGGTGGACCACTCGGTACAGGTGGACGAGTACGGCACCCCCACGGCCCTGCGCCGCAACATGGAGCTGGAGTTCCAGCGCAACGCCGAGCGCTACCAGTTCATGAAATGGGGCATGCAGGCCTTCGACACCTTCAAGGTGGTGCCGCCGGGCATCGGCATCGTGCACCAGGTGAACCTGGAATACCTGTTCCGCGGCGTGCGCCGCCAGGGCGAACTGCTGTTCCCGGACACCCTGGTGGGCACCGACTCCCACACCACCATGATCAACGGCGTCGGCGTCGTCGGCTGGGGTGTCGGCGGTATCGAAGCGGAGGCGGCCATGCTCGGCCAGCCGGTGTATTTCCTCACTCCCGACGTGGTCGGCGTGGAACTGCGCGGCCGCCTCAACGAAGGTGTTACCGCCACCGACCTGGTGCTCACCGTCACCGAACTGCTGCGCCGGGAAAAGGTGGTGGGCAAGTTCGTCGAATTCTTCGGCCCCGGCAGCACCAGCCTGTCCCTCACCGACCGGGCCACCATCGCCAACATGGCGCCCGAGTACGGCGCCACCCTGGGCTTTTTCCCGGTGGACGAAAAAACCGTGGACTACCTGCGCCAGACCGGCCGCAACGAGGCCGAGGTGGAAGCCTTCGAGGCCTACTTCCGCGCCCAGGGCCTGTTCGGCGCCCCCCGGGCAGGCGACATCGACTACAGCACCCAGCTGAGCCTGGACCTGGCCACCATCGTGCCCTCCCTGGCCGGCCCCAAGCGGCCCCAGGACCGCATCGATCTGTCCGACATGGGCCGCAGTTTCGACACCCTGTTCAGCCAGCCCACCAGCGCCAACGGCTTCGGCAAGCCGGCCGAACAACTGCCGCAGCGCCAGCCCACGGCCCGGGCGGGCGTGGACCTGGGCCACGGCGACGTGCTCATCGCCGCCATCACTTCCTGCACCAACACCTCCAATCCGGCGGTGCTGATCGCCGCCGGCCTGCTGGCGAAAAAGGCGGTGGACAAAGGTCTCTCGGTGCAGCCCCACATCAAGACCTCCCTCGCCCCCGGTTCCCGGGTGGTCACCGACTATCTGGAAAAGGCCGGCCTGCTGGCGCCCCTGGCCCGACTGGGCTTCGCCCTGGCCGGCTACGGCTGCACCACCTGCATCGGCAATGCGGGGGACCTGGCGCCCGAATTCAACCAGGCCATCGCCGAGCGGGACCTGGTGGTGGCCGCCGTGCTCTCCGGCAACCGCAATTTCGAGGCCCGCATCCATCCCGCCATCCGCGCCAACTACCTGGCCTCGCCGCCCCTGGTGGTGGCCTTCGCCATCGCCGGCCGGGTCAATGTGGATCTCACCACCACGCCCCTGGGCACGGGCCGCGACGGCCAACCGGTGTACCTGCGGGAGATCTGGCCCAGTTCGGAGGAAATCGCCACCGTGCTGCCCTTCGCCCAGGACCCGGCCACCTACCGCCGCCTCTACGCCGACTTCACCCGGGACCATGACCTGTGGAACGCGGTGCCGGCGCCGGAGGGACAAATCTACGACTGGCCGCCCTCCACCTATATCGCCCGGCCGCCCTTCTTCGACGGCTTCACTGTCGAGCCGCCGCCCCTGGCGCCCATCAACGGCGCCCGGGCCCTGCTGGTGCTGGGAGACTCGGTCACCACCGACCACATTTCCCCCGCCGGTTCCTTCAAGGCGGCCACCCCGGCGGGCCAGTGGCTCACCGCCCAGGGCGTGAAGTCCCTGGACTTCAATTCCTACGGCTCCCGCCGCGGCCACCACGAGGTCATGGTGCGCGGCACCTTCGCCAACGTGCGGGTGAAGAACCTGATGCTGCCGCCCAAGGCAGACGGCAGCCCGGTGGAAGGCGGCTACACCCTGCTCGACGGGCAGCAGGTGACGGTGTTCGAGGCCGCCAGCGCCTACCAGCAGCGGGGCATCCCCACCCTGGTCTTCGCCGGCGAGGAATACGGCACCGGTTCCTCCCGGGACTGGGCCGCCAAGGGCACCCGGCTCCTCGGCGTGCGGGCCGTGGTGGCCCGCAGCTTCGAGCGCATCCACCGGGCCAACCTGGTGGGCATGGGGGTGCTGCCCCTGCAGTTCAAGGCCGGCACCAGCGCCGCCAGCCTGGGCCTGGACGGCAGCGAGCACTTCGACCTGCCCGGCGCCGACGGTCCCCTGCAAGCCCAGCAGGACCTGATGCTGCGCATCACCCGCAGCGACGGACGGGTGGAGCAAGTGCCCCTGCTGTGTCGCATCGATACCCCCATCGAGGTGGAATACTTCCGCCACGGCGGCATCCTGCCCTACGTGCTGCGCCAGTTGCTGAGCTAGGCGGCAAGCCGGATAACAAGGTCTCCGCCTATTTTTTAGGCGGAGGCCAAAAACCCTGGCGGGTGACGCACTTAGGTGATTTGCCCACTGCTTTTCCACAGGCTTGTTCCCCTAAAAGGTGGATAAAGGCGTTTTATCCACCGGCGGAACCCCGCGCCAATGCTCGATCTGCGGCCAATCCCCCGGTTTTGCCCCGATTGCCTTTTTTTTAGGCGAAGAGCAAAAACAGCGATGAATCAGGGGGCTGGCGCGCTTATCCCCGGCCTATCCACAGACTTGCTCCGGTGAATCGGGGATAAGATTTACCTCCCCGACTGCCAACTTTTGACAGCTTTCCACCCCGGCGAGGGACGTAAAATAACGGGTTACAACAACCCACAATAAAATCCCCGACCCATGGTTTTTGGCAAACTCATCGGCCGTCTCACCGGCCAGGACGACACCCCGCTCCAGCCCCTGCCCCTTTCCGCCCTGGTGACGACGCCCGTCGTCGATCCGGCCGTGGCGGCCCAGCAACGGCAACGCGCCGCCGCCGAAGCCATGTTGCGGCGTGAAGAAATCATCGACAGCCGCAACCGTCTCTGCGGCTACCGCTTTTCCACCGCCGGCAGCGCCGCCGGACAAACGTCACCCCAGGCCGACGCGCCGGCGGAAAGCGCTTTCCTCGCCGCCCTGGCAGGGATCGACCTGCCCGCCTTCGCCACCCGCCGCCTGGCCCTGGTGCCGATCTCCCGCGCCGCCCTGGCCGCTGGCGGCCATCTGCCCCTGCGGGCCGCCCGCAGCACCTTGCTGCTGGATGTGGAAGGTTCCGACGTGGAGGCCTGGCTGCCCCTGTTGCAGCAGGCCAGGGCGGATGGCTGCCGCCTCGCCCTGCGCGGCCTCACCCTGCTGCCGGAACACGCGCCCCTGCTGGCCCTGGCGGACCTGGCCCTGCTCCGCCTGGACGACTACGACCTCACCGATTTCCAGCGCCTGGCCCGGGGCCTGAAGGCAGCCGCACCCCAGCTGGAGCTGGCCGCCGACGGCGTGCCCGGTTGGCCGGAACGCCGCATGTGCGCGGCCTGGGGCTTCGACTACTGCCTCGGCCCGTTCACCGTGCTGGCCGATTGCGAGGAACCCGAAGGCAAGCTGGACAACTCCCGGGTCGTGCTCATGGAAATGCTCAACCTGATCCGGGCCGAGGCCGACCTGGCGGACCTGGGCGCCGTGGCCAAGAAGGACCCGGGCATCGCCCTCAAGGTGCTGGCCCTGGCCAACTCCCCGGCAGCCGGCCTGTCGGCGCCGGTGGCCAGCCTGGAACAGGCCATCATGGTCCTGGGCCGGCAGCGCCTGTACCGCTGGCTCACCGTCGCCATGTTCCGCGTCGGCACGCCCCGGGACCGGGACGAGGCCCTGCTGGAAGTGGCCATGACCCGGGCCCGCTTCCTCGAAACCGTGGCCGACGGCGTGCTGGCCAAGAAGGATTGCGACGAGCTGTTCCTGGTGGGCCTGCTCTCCCTCTTCGACGTGCTGCTGGCCATGCCCCTGACCAAGGTGCTGCAGCTGATCAATCTGGCGGACGAGGTGACGGACGTCCTGTTGCGCAGCGAGGGGCCCTACGCCCGCTTCCTGCAGCTGGCCCTGGCCGTGGAGCACGGCCGCAGCGCCCAGGCGGCGGACATCGCCGGCGAACTGGGCATCGATCCGGCGAGCCTCGGCAACACCAGCCAGCTGGCCCTGGCCTGGGCCGAAGAAGCCCTGGGCATCAGCGCCCCCGACCTCTAGCCTCGGTCGATTGGTCAACTGCCAATCCGGCAGGCCGCAAGACAAAGGGCCGGCAACGCAAGTTGCCGGCCCTTTGTCTTGCTTCAGTGCTTCTTCGCCACGCGGGACTTGGCCTACGAAGTCACTAGCAACCAAAGCAGTACCAAACCAAAAGGATCGGCCCTAACTGAGCCTAACCTCCGGTCTTTTCTATATAGCTCTTTAGTTCCTTCCTCTCACGCAACTAGCCGATCAGACTATCGCCTGCTCATTGATTTCTATTTGGATTCTGCAGGTCAACTGCATAGTCAAATACCAAAGGCATCGTTTAATCTAATGGTTTCATGTAGAGGGGAAGATAGATGGAATATCGTTTTGTCGTGAATACGGCTAACGGGGTCCAAAATTTTCTAAAGATTGAGAGCCGCAGTAGTGGCGACGTAATCGTTTCTTCGCGATTGTCTTCTGAGGCCCTCGATTTGAATGGTGATCTAAAAACATCCCAGACTCCCGATCTCCAAAAAATCAGGGGAATGGCCATCACGATTCATCCCAATTTGAAATCAAAAATCGGCTCAATCAGTGTCAATTACAAAACACTGAGAGATGGGAAAGAAGAATCCCGAGAGGTTCAAAGTGCTCTAGATGTAAAACATGGGTTGAGGCTTTTTCCGATACTGCTAGACGTTGGTGAAAACGTTGGAAGTCCGAGACTAACTATTGATCCTAAGAAGCCAAAATATGGGAAAACGTTTTTTATCGATTTATGGCCTGGGCAGGTATTCGACTGGTCAATTCAATCGCTAGGGTATTGTCTTTTTGTCGCCAACCCAGAAGTTTCGGTGGTTTTCCCACAGTCGTTTCCGAGAGAGGTGCGTTGCTTCAAGTTTCCCCATCTGCAACTCATCTTTATGTATTGGGCCCTTGATGTTCCAACTAAAGGAGCAGGGACGAGGATCCAGTTATTTTCTCCGCCCGATCTAGCTCTGCCAGGTCTTGAGTTAAGCGAGGTTGTCGAACTGACAACCATGGCTATCAATGAACACTTGTCTATACATGCTAGTCTCCCAGACTTCTTGTTCGGGCAGCTTCCAGAAAATATTTTGCCGCAACCAGGAATGCTGGTTGTAAATAACAAATGGCATTTCAAAGAGTTCTCTTTCTCCGTGCAGACCATTCGTGATGAAAGCGTGTTACGACTCAATGTGCGTAACGTAGATGGAAATGTCGCCGTAATCGACTTTCGAGGTAATGACATCCTTGAATTTCAACGGCTGCTGAATGAGGCGATAGCAAGAACACCCGGGTTGGCGGCATGGAGAATCGGATAACTCTCGCTGGTGCCATACAGGTCTGTCGTTCGTAACGTTAGCTTTTCATAGCTATGCATTAAAGGAACGGGTAATTGAATCGCTCTAGGGTCGCTTAGGCCTCCTCGGCCACCAGCTGGATGGTCTCGCCGCCGAACTGCACCTTCTGCCCGGGGCGCAGCTTGGCCCGCTTGCGCGTTTCCACCTTGCCGTCCACCTTCACCTGGCCCTCGTCCACCATGATGTGGGCCTCGCCGCCGGAAGACACCAGGCTGGCCGCCTTGAGCAGTTGATCAAGCTGGATGTATTCGCCGCGCACGGGAAAAACGATGGCCATGAAAAATCCTTCAGAAAATAACGGCCGCTAAAGCCAAGGGCCGCATTGTCCCAGACTCAACCGGCAGCCACCACCGGCCCGGGCGAAATATTTTTGGTAAGCCCACCAAATTTTGGTAGAGTTACCAAACAGTATTCACCCACGGCATCCACCGACCATGAGCGTCAAGCAACGGCTCCTCGCCGCCGGCGTCACCCTGCTCCACGAACAGGGCCTGGCGGCCCTCACCCAGCCCCGCATCGCCAAGGCGGCCGGGGTCAGCCAGAGCCATCTCACCTATTACTTCCCCACCCGCAACGAACTGCTGCTGGCCATCGCCGAACAGTCGGTGAATGACGCCCTGACACGCCAGCTGGGCAGCCCGGAGGCCGACCCGGCCCAGGCCCTGTCCACCGCCATGCGCTTCCTGCCTCGGGTGCGCATGCTGCTGGGCCTGGTGGCCGCCGCCGATCAGGAACCGTCCCTGCGGGAAGCGGTGAGCCGCCTGGTGGAGCACGTGCGCCAATCCATCGCCCAATTGCTGAGCCACCTGGGCTACGCGCCGGAGGCGCCCCAGGTGCTGGTCTTCCACGCCGCCATCGTCGGCCTGGCGGTGATGAACCTGGGCCGCCAGAGCCCCCAATCCGAAGCGGAGCTGGCCGTGGGCCTGCGCCAGCTTCTGGCCCTCCTGCCCCATCCCACCGCCCCGGGGAGTCCCGCACCATGAAAAGCGCCACCCTGCCCCTGCTGCTCGCCGCCGCCCTGCCCCTGCTGGCTGCCTGCGGCCGCGATGCCGCCCCCGCCTACCCGGGTTACGTGGAAGGCGAATACCTCTACCTGGCGGCACCCCAGGCCGGCTACCTGAAGTCCCTGGAGACGCCCCGGGGCAGCCGGGTGAGCCAGGGCCAGGCCCTTTTTGCCGTGGCGGCGGACCCGGATGCCCAGGCCCTGGCCGAGGCCGAGGCCCGCATCGCCGCCGCCCGGGAAAAGGCGGAAAACCTCAAGGAACCGCGCCGGGCGCCGGAGATCGCCGGGCTGGAAGCCAATCTGCGGGCGGCCGAAGCGGGCCGCCGCCTGGCCCGCACCCGCCTCGACCAGCAGCAGGCCCTGGCGCGGCAGAACTTCGTCGCCCAGGCCAAGCTGGACGAAGCCCAGAGCGCCTTCGACCAGGCCGTGGCCCAGGAGGAGGCGGCCCGCCAGCAGCTGGCCACCTACCGCAGCACCCTGGGCCGCCAGGCCGAGGTCAAAGGCGCCGAGGCCGACCTGCAGGCCGCCGCCGCCCTGGCGGCCCAGAAGCGCTGGGTGGTGGAGCGGAAGGCCGTCAGCGCGCCTGCCGCCGGCGAGGTGACGGAGACCTACTACCGTCCCGGCGAATGGGTGCCCGCCGGCGCCGCCGTGGCCAGCCTGCTGCCGGATAACCGCCGCAAGCTGCGCTTCTACGTGCCGGAAACGGCCCTGGCCGGGCTCAAGCCGGGACAGGCGGTGGAAGCGGCCTGCGACGGCTGCACCCAGCCCATCCGCGCCAGCATCGACTTCATCGCGCCCCAGGCCGAATACACGCCGCCGGTGATCTACAGCCGGGGCAGCCGGGAAAAGCTGGTGTTCCGCATCGAGGCGGCGCCGGCCCCGGAGCAGGCCGCCAGCCTGCGTCCCGGCCTGCCGGTGGATGTGCGCCTGCTGGAGCGCTGAGATGGAAGCCGGGATGAACGCCCCCCCGCTGGTCATCGACGTCACCGGCATCAACAAGCACTTCGGCGACAAGCACGTGGTGAAGGACCTGGCGCTGCAGGTGCGGCAGGGGGAAATCTTCGGCTTCCTCGGCCCCAACGGCAGCGGCAAGACCACCTCCATCCGCATGCTGTGCGGCCTGCTGACGCCGGACAGCGGCCAGGGCACCTGCCTGGGTCTGGACGTGTTACGGGAGAGCGCCGCCATCAAGCGCCAGGTGGGCTACATGACCCAGAGGTTCTCCCTGTGGGACGACCTCACCATCGGCGAGAACCTGGATTTCGTCGCCCGCATGTTCGGCATGGAGCGGCGCCGGGAGGCGGTGGACCGGGCCCTGGAGGAACTGGGCCTGGGCGGCCGTCGCAGCCAGCTGGCCGGCACCCTTTCCGGTGGCTGGAAGCAGCGTCTGGCCCTGGCCTCCTGCCTGCTGCACCGGCCCCGGCTCTTGCTCCTGGACGAGCCCACCGCCGGGGTGGACCCCAAGGCCCGGCGCGACTTCTGGGAGGAAATCCACCGCCTCTCCGCCGCCGGCATCACGGTGCTCGTATCCACCCATTACATGGACGAGGCCGAGCGCTGCCACCGTCTCGCCTACATCGCCTACGGCACCCTGCTGGCCTCGGGCACGGCGGAGCAGGTGGTGGCAGCCCAGGGCCTGCACACCCGGGAAATCAGCGGCGCCAGCCTGCACGGCCTGGGGGAGGCACTGCGCGGCCTGCCCGGGGTGGATCTGGTGGCCAGTTTCGGCAACGTGCTCCACGTCAGCGGCCGCGACGAGGCCAGGCTGCAAGCCAGTCTGGAAGCCTTCCTCCAGGGCAAGCCCCTGGAGATGGCCGTCGTTCCTGCCTCTCTGGAGGATGCCTTCATCCACCTCATGCAGGGCAGTCCGGATCCGTTCCAGGGGTGATGCCATGAATCAACTCTCCCACTCGTTTTCCCTCTCCCGCTGGTTCGGCATCCTGCTCAAGGAGTTCATCCAGCTGAAGCGGGACCGGCTCACCTTCGGCATGATCGTCGGCATTCCCATCATCCAGCTGCTGCTGTTCGGCTTCGCCATCAACTCCGACCCCAAGCACCTGCCCACCGCCATCGTCATGGCCGACCCGGGCCCTTTCGCCCGCTCCTATGTGGCGGCGATGCAGAACAGCGACTATTTCAAGATCGTCGGCAGCGTGGACGAAAAAGAGGCCAACGCCCTGCTGGACCGCAGCCAGGTGCAGTTCGTCGTCACCTTCCCACCCGGCTTCCACCGGGACCTGGTGCGGGGCAAGGCGCCGACCCTGCTGGTGGAGGCGGACGCCACCGACCCCATGGCCGCCGGCGGCGCCATTTCGGTACTCAACAAACTGGGACTGGAAGTTTTCGCCCCCGACCTGCCGGGGCTGGAAAAGACCGCGACGCCGCCCCTGGACCTGCGGGTGCACCGCCGCTACAACCCGGAAGGGCTCACCTCCTACAACGTGGTGCCGGGCCTCCTGGGGGTGATCCTGACCATGACCATGGTGCTGATGACCGGCCTGGCCATGACCCGGGAACGGGAACGGGGCACCTTCGAGAACCTGCTGGCGACGCCGGCCACCCCGGTGGAGGTGATGACCGGCAAGATCGTGCCCTACATCCTCATCGGCCTGATCCAGGTGACCCTGATCCTGCTCGCCGCCCGCTTCATTTTCGACGTGCCCATGCACGGCAACCTGCTGCTGCTCTACGCCGTGGTGCTGCTCTTCATCTGCGCCAACCTGACCCTGGGCATCACCTTCAGTTCCATCGCCCGCAACCAGCTGCAGGCCATGCAGATGACTTTCTTTTTCTTCCTGCCCTCCATGCTGCTCTCGGGCTTCATGTTCCCCTTCCGCGGCATGCCGGAGTGGGCCCAGGTGGTGGGCAATGTCCTGCCCCTCACCCATTTCCTGGTGCTGGTGCGGGGCATCCTGCTCAAGGGCAACGGCATCGACATGGTGTGGAGCAGCGTCTGGCCGATCCTGGCCTTCATCGCCGTGGTGCTGGGTATCGGCCTGCGCACCTTCCGCCGCACCCTGGACTGAAAACCTAGCCCCGGGCGGCGATGACGTCGCCCAGTTCCTCCAGCAGTTCCGGGTACAGCTCTTCCAGTTCGCCGTCGTCGAAACCCAGGTAGGCAAAAGCCTGCTCGCCCCACAGCTGCCACTCGGACTCCTCCGCCACGCCCAGGTAGCGGGCGGCCAGGTGCTCGGCCAGCAGGGACAGGGCGATCAGGGTGCGCACCTCGGCCGGCTCCCGCTCGTCCTCCAGCAGGGTCAGATCGTGGTGGCCGCGGATGGCGCGGACGATCTTCTCCGGCAGCTGCCAATTGTGGGCCAGCATGGCGCCCACCATGACGTGGCTGGTGGCATGGCGCTCGAACTCCACCTCGGGCAC
The DNA here is from genome assembly GCF_030247495.1 of Azospira sp. Lineage (NCBI taxonomy): Bacteria > Pseudomonadati > Pseudomonadota > Betaproteobacteria > Rhodocyclales > Rhodocyclaceae > Azospira > Azospira sp. The sequence continues at coordinate 99,513 of NZ_JAOTRW010000010.1, forward strand.
CGGCAGGCTGGAATGGTTGGCGGCCATGAGGGTTTCCTTGTAGTCGGGGAAACGCTGCATGAGGATGGGAATGCCGCAGTCGTGGAAAAGGCCGAAGGTGTAGGCATCCTCCACCGAGGTGCCGGGCAGGCGCCGGGCCAGGCAGCCGCAGATGGCGGCGTGCAGGTTGGAGCGTTCCCAGAAGCGCTCCATGCTGACCCCGCCGCCCTTACCCAGACTGCGCTGCAGCTCCAGGCCGGTCACCACCTTGAGGATGTTCTTCAGGCCCAGCACGGCCACCGCCTGCTGCACCGACTGCACCTTGGAGCGCAGGGCGAAGAAGGGGGAATTGGCGGTCTTCATCATGGACGCCGCCAGGCTGACGTCGCCGCTGATGAGACGGTTGATGCGCTGGAAATCCACGTCGTCCTGGCGCGCCTCTTCCATCAGGGAGAGGACCACGCTGGGGCACGGCGGAATGGTGACGGTACTGAGGATGCCGTTGACGGTCTCCAGCTCGATGCTGGCTGCCATGGCAAGGGGAGCGGACGCCCCCGGGGAAAGCTCCGGAACTTCAGCAAACATGACCAACCTCCCAAACTCAATGGTTAGAGGGAATACACGTGGCTTGCGCCGAAGTCTCCTCGCAACCGGCCCGGGATGGCACGTTGCTTATGGCAGTCCCGCCGTCATGGAGCGCCCTTGCCGACGCCCGGTAGACCGGTGACTTTGCGCCCCCGCCTTTCGTACGGGTTTGCCTTTATCAATGGCGCCAACATTAGCACCGGGGCCGGCGGGGGGGCAATCGGGAGCGGCCCGCCAGCGCCGCGGCAAAGGTCTCAGGCAGGGTCCGCCAGGGGCGGCAAACCGTGCTTCTGCCGGGCCCGGGCGCAGGCCTCGTCGGTGATACCCAGTTCTGCCAGGGGATTGAATTCGCGGCAGGGCGAGGGCCGCTGGGCGTAACGGCTGCAGGAGACGGCCACCCCCACCTCGCCGCTCAGGGCGACGCAGCGGGGCGGGCTGGCATCGGTGCCGGTCATGCGCACCAGATGGGGCGTCACGGGCACCGTCAGGGCCAGGGGAATGCCGCCCTCCCAGGCGAAATTCCCGCCCTCCAGCTCGGCCGGATGGAAATCGACGCGGTAGGCGGCGCAGCAGGCGCCGCAGGACTGACAGACCATGACATGACTCGGATCAGAAGGACCGCAACCGGGCCCGGGGAACGCGCCGCAAGGGCTTGCGGGCGCCCATCATACCCAAGCCCGGGCCGCTTGAAAGCAGGAGCATTGGGGCAAAAAACACCGCCGGCAGCGACCGTCCTCTCCCCCTAGGAATCACCCTAGGTAGTTTTTTTTGAAAAAAACATTTAATTTCATGGCTATGCTGCCGATATCTTGAGAAACAGCTTGAAGCATGGGGTCAATTGGGAAACAATCCGCCCCCCAAAGTCTTCTCAGCCAAGCCGAAATTCGTGCCCAGCCAGGAAGCCGCACCCTGCTGAACCGCCAAGCCATCCGGGCCGCGGTTAACTGACTGATAAAACTTTTACGACCGTTCGCGACCGATGCTGCCGACCCCCACCGTCCGGATCGAAGTCCCCAAACCCCTGTGGCACCGCGTGCTGCAGAAGCTGGCCATGGCCGGCGGCGTACTGCTGGCCTTGGCCCTGGCCTTCCGCGCCGGTCAGCATTTCCCCCTGCCTCCGGCAGCGGAGCCGGTCCCGGTGGCCATGGCCGTGCCGGCACCGCCGGAGCCCGCCGTGGCGGCAGCTCCCGCACCCCTGCCCCCGGCAGCGCCGGATGCCTCCCCGGCCGAGCAGGACGGACTGGAACTGAAGGCCTTTAGCGTGGCCCAGGACCCGGCACTGCCGGGCCAGCTGCGTTACCGCCTGACCCTGGCCAATAGCGGCCGCAAATTCAACGGCACCCTGCAATTCGCAGTGGCCGGAGAACAAGAGGGCAAACCGGCGACCTGGCGCTATCCCGCCGCCGGCGATGCCCCGGACCCGAAGTTGAAAGTGGAAGTCAGCCGTTTCCTCAGAACTGCAGGTGTCATCCCCCTACCGGACGGCTTCACGCCGCGCAACGTCACGGTAGATCTTCTCGAACCCAGCGGGGTTCGCTTGAGCCAACAGACAAGGATGGGACGTACATCATGAAAAATTCCAAACCCCTGCGCTTCGGCGCCAACGGTCTGCCCGACGTCGCCATGAAGGGCGTCATCCCCACCGGTACCACGGTCCACGGCGAAGTCGATTTCTGCGGCGGCCTGTGGGTGGACGGCAACGTGCGCGGCGACCTGCGCGGCAAGGAAGGCGAGACCCCGGTCATCGTGGTTAACCAGCAGGCCTTCGTCAAAGGCCACCTGCTGGCCGACCACGTGGTGGTCTATGGCACCGTCAGCGGCAATATCGAGGCCCGGGAAACCCTCTTCCTCGGCCCCTCCGCCAAGGTCAAGGGCGGCCACGTGCGCTACGGCGAGCTGACCATCAGCGAAGGCGCCACCCTCACCGGCCACCTGGTGTGCAACAAGGTGGCCGAGGTCCAGGTCGAGCAGGACGAAGCGGCTCCCCGCCGCGTCACCAAGGTGCGCTCCACGGGCTGAGCGCCCATGGCCGACGCCGGACCTCGGCCTCAGGCCACCGGCGCGGGCAGGATGCCGGCGGCAGCCAGGCCGGCCTCCACCGCGGCGCAGTCCCGGGCGGGGCGGATGCGCTGATACAAGGCTTCGGCCTCGGGCCAGGTCCGCCGCAGCAATCCCAGCCACAGCTTGATACGCCCCGGGCAATGCCGGGGTTCCAGTTTGGCGGTGACCCGCCGCCAGAAGTCGGCCAGGGCCGGCTCCACCACCGCCCAGGCCTCGGCCCCGGCAATCGCCTCCCCCTTGATGCGCCGCGCCAGCAGCGGATCGGCCACCGCGCCGCGGCCGAGCATGACATCGGCACAGCCCGAAACCTCCCGGATTCCCTTCCAGTCGGCCACGTTCCACACCTCGCCGTTGGCCACCACCGGCACCGCCACCGCTTCGGCGATGCGGGCGATCCAGTGCCAATGGGCCGGCGGCGTATAGCCCTCCTCCTTGGTCCGGGCATGCACCACCAGTTCGGCGGCGCCGCCCGTGGCCAGGGCCCGGGCGCAGTCCAGGGTGCGGGCCGTATCCTTCACCCCCAGACGCATCTTCGCCGTCAGCGGCACTTCCGGCGGCATGGCCCGGCGCACCGTGGCGACGATGGTATGCAGCAGTTCCGGATCGTTGAGCAGGATGGCGCCGCCGCCGTGGCGATTGACCATGGGTGCCGGACAGCCGAAGTTGAGGTCCACCGCCAGGGGGCCGAACTCTGCCGCCCGGGCGGCGTTCTCGGCCAGGCAGACAGGATCGGAACCGAGCAACTGGATCGCCACCGGCGTGCCGGCGCCGGTGCGGCCGGCGTTGTCCAGTTCCGGCGCCATGCGGCGGAAGGCGCGGGCGGGCAGGAGGGCATCGGTGACGCGGATGAATTCGGTGACGCACCAGTCGTAACCGCCGATGGCCGTCAGCGCCTCCCGCATCACGTCGTCTGCCAGGCCCTGCATGGGGGCCAGCGCCAGTCTTGCCATGTCGCTGATTTACCGGAAAAAAGAGGGCGTATTCTACCCAAGGCGCAGCCGCCCGGCGCAGGAAATGTCCGGAATCTCCGCGGCGCCACGCGCCAGGGACACGCCAATGGATTATCCTTGCGCGGTTTGCCCCCGTTTTTACGAGATCACCATGGCCGTCATCGAAGTCCAGCATCCCCTGGTCCAGCACAAAATCGGTCTCATGCGCGCCGCCGACATGAGCACCAAGAAATTCCGCGAACTCACCGCCGAACTGGCCCGCCTCCTCACCTACGAAACCTGTCGCGACTTCGAAGTGGAAAGCGTCACCATCGACGGCTGGGCCGGACCGGTGGAAGTGCAGCGCCTGAAGGGCAAGAAGGTCACCGTGGTGCCCATCCTGCGGGCCGGCCTGGGCATGCTGGACGGGGTCCTGGACCTCATTCCCAGCGCCAAGGTGAGCGTGGTGGGCATCGCCCGCAATGAGGAAACCCTCATGCCGGAACCTTATTTCGAGCGCTTCGTCGGCTCCCTGGACGAGCGTCTGGCCCTCATCATCGACCCCATGCTGGCCACCGGCGGCTCCCTCATCGCCACCATCGACATGTTGAAGCGCAAGGGCTGCGCCCACGTCCGCGCCATCTGCCTGGTGGCGGCGCCGGAAGGCATCGCCAAGCTGCAGGCCGCCCACCCCGACGTGGACGTCTATGTGGCGGCCATCGACAGCCACCTCAACGAGCACGGTTACATCATCCCGGGCCTGGGAGATGCGGGCGACAAGATTTTCGGTACCAAGTAAGGCGGCGACCATGACCCAGAAACCCGATCCGACCTGGCGTACCGCCCTTTCCGGCGCCCAGATTCTCTTCGTCGCCTTCGGCGCCACCGTGCTGGTGCCCCTGCTCACCGGCCTCAACCCCAGCCTGGCCCTGCTCGGCGCCGGCGTCGGCACCCTCATCTTCCAGATCTGCACCAAGCGCCAGGTGCCCATCTACCTGGGTTCCTCCTTCGCCTTCATCGCCCCGGTGATCTATTCGGTGCAGACCTGGGGCATGCCCGCCACCCTGGGCGCCCTGGCCTCCGCCTCCTTCTTCTACTACGTCGCCGCCGCCCTGGTGAAGTGGCGCGGCGTCGGCCTCATCCACCGCCTGCTGCCGCCGGTGGTGATCGGTCCCGTGGTCATGGTGATCGGCCTGGGCCTGGCCCAGGTGGCGGTGAACATGGCTACCGGCAAGGCCGGCGAGCAGCAGGTGGTGCCCTACGACACGGCCCTGGCGGTAGCCGCCATCGCCCTGGTGGCCACCATGCTCACCGCCATCCGCGCCAGGGGCCTGCTCAAGCTGGTGCCCATCCTGGTGGGCGTGGCCGTGGGCTATGTGGCCGCCTTCTTCTTCGGCATCGTCGATTTCACCAAGGTACATGAGGCCGCCTGGCTGGCCGTGCCCCAGTTCGGCAGCCCCGAGTTCAACCTGGCCGCCATCCTCTTCATGATTCCCGTGGCCATCGCCCCCATCGTCGAGCACGTCGGCGGCATCCTGGCGGTGGGCTCGGTGGTGGGCAAGGACTACACCCAATCCCCCGGCCTGCATCGCACCCTGCTGGGGGACGGCCTGGCGGTCAATGTGGTGGGCCTCTTCGGCGGCCCTCCGGTGACCACCTACGGCGAGGTCACGGGCGCCGTCATGCTGACCCGCAACTACAACCCGGTGATCATGACCTGGGCCGCCGGCTTTGCCATCCTCATGGCCTTCGTCGGCAAGTTCGGCGCCCTGCTGCAGACCATTCCCATGCCGGTCATGGGCGGCATCATGGTGCTGCTGTTCGGCTCCATCGCCGGCATCGGCCTGAAGACCCTGATGGATGCCCGCACCGACCTGATGAATCCGCGCAACCTGTGCATCGTCTCCGTCACCCTGGTCACCGGCATCGGCGGCCTGAGCGTCACCATCGGCAGTTTCAGCCTGCAGGGCATCAGCCTGTGCGGCGTGCTGGCGGTGCTGCTCAACCTGATCCTGCCCCAGGCGCCGGAAGGCACCGATCCGGCCATCTGATCCCTTACAACCGTCCTGCCATCCGCACAAGGAAAGCCATGGGTCATCCGTCAAAACCTGCCGTCCCGACCTCCTGCCGCCCCTTTCAGCCTCTGCGCCTCGTCCTCCTGGGGCTGGGCCTGGGTTGGGGCCTCGCCGCCCAGGCGGCGCCGCCGGCCCTGCCCGCCACCTACATCGGGGAAATGCCCTGCGCCAATTGTGTCGGCGTGGATTGGCAGCTGGACCTGGAGGCGGACCACAGCTTCCAGCTGAGCCAGGCCTACCGGGGCAAGGGCGTCACCGCCGCGGTGCGCCGCAACGGCCGCTGGAGCCTGGATGCCAAGGGCGACGTCCTGACCCTGGAAGCCCCCGGTAGCGACAGCACCCGCCTTTCCGTGCAAAACCCGGAACGCCTGCGTCTGCTTGACGGCGAGAGCCGCTCCATCGCCAGCCGTCACAACTACGAACTGGTGCGCTTGCCCCAGGCCCTGCCGGCCCGGGTCTCGGGCACCCTCACCGGCCTCTACAGCCGCCAGGGCAAGGAAGGCAGCATCCGCCTCTGCGCTCCGGGCTCGCCCCAGTTCCCCGTCGCCGCCGAAGCGGCCTACGGGGTCCTGGAGTCGGCGGCCGGCAAGCTCGGCCGGGAGGTGGGAGAAGCCCAGCTGGTGCGCTTCGCCGGCCACCTGGCAAGCCGTCGCGACGGCCAGGTCAAGGTGGTGGTGGACCGCTTCTACGGCGTCTGGCCCCAGGCCGGCTGCCCCGGCAGCGACGCCGTGGCAGCAGCCCGGCCGGCCGCCTCCCCGGCGACGGCCAAGGCAGGTGCCGGCGGCACCGCCAGCCCGGCGGCAGCATCGGCGCCCCTGCCCCTGGTCGGCACCACCTGGCGCCTGGTTCAGCTGGACGGCAAGCCCCTCAGCCGCCACCGGGGCAACCTGGCGCCCCACCTGCTGCTCCAGGCCGACGGCCGGGTCAGCGGCGCCGGCGGCTGCAACAGGATTCTCGGCAGCTACGAACTGAAGGGCCAGCGCATCGGCTTTTCCCAGATGGGCGGCACCCTGATGGCCTGCATGCACCACATGGACGAGGAGCAGGCCTTCCTCAACGCCCTGGGCTGGGCGCAAAGCTGGCAGATCAGCGACCGCCACCTGCTGCTGCGGGACGGCGACGGCAAGGCCATTGCCGTGTTCCAGGCCGGCAGCGTCGGCAAGTAAAAGCGGCAGGCAAAAGAAAAGGCGGCGGGGAGTCGAACTCCCCGCCGCCTTTTTTACGACCGCAGCCCGGCTGCGCTCAGGCCATGGCGACCGCGGCTCAGTAGGTGTAGAAGCCCTTGCCGGTCTTGCGGCCCAGGTAACCGGCTTCCACCATTTCCACCAGCAGGGGGGCGGGGCGGTACTTGGGGTCCTTGGTGCCTTCGAACAGCACCTGCATCACGGCCAGTTCCACATCCAGGCCGATCATGTCGCACAGGGCCAGGGGGCCGATGGGGTGGTTGCAGCCCAGCTTCATGGCGTCGTCGATGGCGGCCGCATCGGCCAGGCCTTCGCCCAGGGCGAAGATGGCTTCGTTGATCATGGGGCAGAGCAGGCGGTTCACCACGAAGCCCGGGCTGTTCTTCACTTCCACCGGAGTCTTGCCGACGGCCTTGGACAGGGTTTCCACGGCGGCGTAGGTGGCATCGGAGGTCTGCAGACCGCGGATCACTTCCACCAGGGCCATCATGGGCACCGGGTTGAAGAAGTGCATGCCGATGACCTGGGCGGGACGCTTGGTGGTGGCGGCCAGCTTGGTGATGGAGATGGAGGAGGTGTTGGAAGCGATGATGGCTTCCGGCTTGGCCAGCTCATCCAGCTGCTTGAAGATCTTGGTCTTCAGCTCGAAGTTCTCGGTGGCGGCCTCGATGATCAGGTCCACGCTCTTCAGGGCAGCCACGTCGATGGCGGTCTGGATCTTGGCCAGGGCGGCGGCCTTCTGCTCGGCCGTCATCTTTTCCTTCTTGATCAGGCGGTCCAGGCTGCCGGAGATGGTGGCCACGCCCTTCTGCACGGCGGCCTCGGAAATGTCGGTCAGGATGACGTCAAAGCCGGAGACGGCGAATGCCTGGGCGATGCCGTTGCCCATGGTGCCGGCGCCGACGATACCGATAGTCTTCAGTTCCATGTATTTCCCTCTGAATGCGTTGTGGGTAATTTCCATACTGTGACGTATGGCGAGCCGCTACTCTACCGCAGTGCACCGCAGCAATCCAGCCCTCGGCTAGAATCCGCCGATCCAGTGACAGGAAGCGGGCGATGACGGAACGGACGGGAGCAGTGGTGATCGGCGCCGGGGTGGTGGGCCTGGCCTGCGCCCGGGAACTGGCGCGGCGCGGCATCGACACGGTGATGGTGGAAAAGAACGCCGCTTTCGGCCAGGAGACCAGCGCCCGCAACAGCGAAGTCATCCACGCCGGCCTCTACTACCCGAGCGGCTCCCATAAGGCGGCCCTGTGCCTGCGGGGGCGGGAACTGCTCTACGCTTTCTGCCGCACCCACCAGGTGGCCCACCGGGCCTGCGGCAAGCTCATCGTCGCCACCTCGGCGGCCCAGGAAGCCGGCCTCGACGCCCTGCAGCGCCAGGGCGAGGCCAATGGTGTGACGGACCTGCGCCGTCTCGACGCCGCCCAGGCCCGGGTCCTGGAACCGGCCCTGCGCTGCAGCGCCGCCCTGCTCTCCCCCGCCACCGGCATCGTGGACAGCCACGGCTTCATGCTGGCCCTGCTGGGCGAAGCCGAAAGCGCCGGCGCCGTCCTGGCCCTGCGCAGCCCCTTTCGGGGAGCCCGGCGCCACGGCGGCCTCTGGCGGATCAGCATCGGCGGCGAAGCGCCCCTGGAACTGGACACGGCCATCCTAATCAACGCCGCCGGCCTGCACGCCACCCAGGTGGCGGCCGGCATCGAAGGGCTGGCCCCGGCGGCCATCCCCCCGGCCCATTACGCCAAGGGCAACTACTACTCCCTGGCCGGCCGCGCCCCCTTTTCCCGCCTGGTCTATCCCCTGCCCGAGCCCGGCGGCCTGGGCGTGCACCTGACCCTGGACCTGGGCGGCCAGGCCCGCTTCGGCCCGGATGTGGAATGGCTGGCGACCCGGGACCCGCAAGCCCTGGACTACCGGGTCGATCCCCGCCGTGCCGATGCCTTCTACGCCGAAGTACGGCGCTACTGGCCGCAGCTGGCCGACAACGCCCTGCAGCCGGCCTACAGCGGCGTGCGCCCGAAAATCAGCGGCCCCGGTGCGACGGCGGCGGACTTCTGCCTGCAGGGGCCGGAGCAGCACGGGCTGGCCGGCCTGATCAACCTGTTCGGCATCGAATCCCCGGGCCTCACCGCCTCCCTGGCCATCGCCGAAGCCGTCGCCGCCCAACTGCCCGGGCTTCACTGAAACGCCGCCGAAACGTCACAAGACCGTCATTTTCGGCCGGCACACTTGCGTCCAACCATGCCGCAAGTACGAGCCATCTTCATCTCCGACATCCACCTGGGCACCCGGGCGTGCCAGGCGGACCGCCTCCTCGATTTCCTGCGCGAACACCCCTCCGAATACCTGTACATGGTGGGCGACATCATCGACTTCTGGTCCATGAGCCGCGGCGTGTACTGGACCACGGCCCAGAACACGGTGGTGCAGAAGGTACTGCGCCGGGCCCGCCACGGCGACAAGGTGGTGCTGATCCCCGGCAACCACGACGAGGCCCTGCGGGAACACGACGGCACCGACTTCGGCGGCATCCAGGTACGCAATGAGCACATCCACACCACCGCCGCCGGCCAGCGCTTCCTGCTCATCCACGGCGACGAGTTCGACCAGGTGACCCGCTACCACCGCTGGGTCGCCGTCCTCGGCGACATGGCCTACAACACCCTGGTGCGCATCAACACCAGCCTCTCCTGGGTCCGGCGCCGGCTTGGCATGAGCGGCTACTGGTCCCTCGCCGGTTACGCCAAGCGCAAGGTCAAGACCGCCATCAACTTCATCTTCGACTTCGAGGACTCGGTGATCCGGGCGGTGCGGGAGCGGGGCCTGGACGGCGTCATCTGCGGCCACATCCACTGGGCCGCCCTGCGCCCCATGGACGGCGTCACCTACATCAACTGCGGCGACTGGGTGGATTCCTGCACCGCCATCGTCGAACACCTGGACGGCAGCCTGGAGCTGGTGGAATGGGGCAATGCCCGTCCCGCCCAGGCCCGCCAGCCGCTGCTCGACGGCTTGGAGGGCAAGCCGGAAGGCGCGCCGATAGTCGATCTCCCGGACCTGCCCCTGCCCGTGCCCGGCCTCACCCGCTCCGGCGAATAGGCAGGCTGGGACGGCCGTCGCCGGCGCCCCTCCGGTAGAATGTCGCCCTCCGCCGCTCTGGACCTGCCCCGCCGCCATGCCCGCCACCGATTCCCCGTCCGTGCCCCAACGCTGGGTGCTGGACACCAACGTGGTCCTCGACCTCTACATGTTCGAGGAACCCTCGGTGCAGCCCCTGGCCCGGGAACTGGCCGCCGGCCGGGCCGTGGCCCTGGCCAACGGCGCCACCCTGGACGAACTGGCCCGGGTGCTGGCCTATCCCCAGTTCAAGGTGGAGCCGGCGCGGCAGGCCGCCATTTACGCCGCCTACGCCGCCCTGGCCCAGCGCCAGCCGGACGACGTGACAGCGCCGCCCCTGCCCAAGTGCCGGGACCGGGACGACCAGAAGTTCATCGAACTGGCGGTTACCGCCGGCGCCCACTGGCTGCTCTCCAAGGACAAGCTGGTGCTCAAGCTGGCCCGCCGCCGCAGCGCCCTGGGCCAGTTGCAGATACTCACCCCCCAGGCCGCCCTGGCGCGCCTGGCGGCCCCGCCGGAAGCCGCCTAGGGACTGGCCTGCCGCCCGCCGGCGAAAATTCTCCTGGCCGCCGTCGCAAATAGGCCTATGATTTAAGTGTTATCTCGCAGGAGTCATCCCATGGTTCAGGCAGTCAGCAGTCAAAGCAGCTCCCTCCAGACCCAGCAGTTGCAGCAGACCCAGCAAACGGCCGAGACCCGCCAGGTCGAGCGCAAGGAGCAGGAAAGCAAGGCCGAGGATCGCCGGGAGCCGGTGGAAGAATCCACCAAGGTCAGCCTGGGGCAGCAAGGCCCGTCCGGCAGCGTCGCTCCCAGCCGGTCGCCGACCCAGATGTACGCCTCCGTCGCCGGCATGATGTAAGGCTTTGCGCCGCCGCCAGCGCTGCCGCCCATGGGCGGCAGTGTTGTTTCTGCCTTTTGCAGTTGGCACCATCAACCTTGCGCCTGACGCGGCAGCACTTGCCCTGCCGCTTTTTCATTCCGCCCACTCCGCCTTTCCCCGCCTGCTCCCCATGTCCAAGCCCGCTCCCGTTCGCACCTGTCCCTGCGGCTCCGGCCAGCCCTACGCCCGCTGTTGCGGCGTCTATCACGGCGGCCAGCCGGCAGGGACGCCGGAAGCCCTGATGCGCTCCCGCTACAGCGCCTACGCCCTGGGCCTGAGCGATTACCTGGTGGCCACCTGGGCGGCGGAAACCTGCCCGCCGGACCTGGACGCCCACACCCCGCCCCAGCCCAAGTGGCTGGAGCTGACGGTGCATGAGGCCAGCCAGGAAGGGGACCAGGACGGCTGCTGGGGCCGGGTCCGCTTCACCGCCCGGGGCAAGGACAACGGCCGCGCCTTCCGCATGGGCGAAACGAGCCGCTTCCAGCGCCGGGACGGCCGCTGGTTCTACGTGGATGGGGAAGTGACGCTCTAGGGCGGAACAAAAAGGCCCGGGAAACTTTCCCGGGCCTGGTGCGATTTCGTTGCCGCGGGAGGCTGCCGCCTCAGTAGCAGACCACCAGCTTGCCGTTGGGGCTGCGACAGTAGGTGACTCCGTCGGGACCGATGACGGAAGTGCCCTTGCCGTCCTTGTGGGGCTGGTAGTAGCGGTAGCTGGGGCTGCGCGGCGCCGTACGGGCGCCGGGAATCGTGGGCAACGGCTGCACCCCGGTGGTGGGAATGCCGGGCGTAGCGTTGCCCTGCTCGATCACCGTGCCCATCGGCGGCGCCTTCTTGTAGGGGTAGAGGGTCTGGCCGTCCCCCAGTTCGATGGATTGCTCCTTGGGCATCTGGTAGATCTGGGTGCTGTTCTGGGCCTGGGCGGCCGTGGCCAGCAGCCCCAGGACCAGGGCGGTGCAGATGCGTGTGTTCATGGCGCGCCTCCGTCGAAATAGGCTTGCGGGATGGATGAAATTCATGCCTTCAGTCTAGTGGGTGGCGCGGGCCATGGCCAGTTCCCGGATCACCGCCAGGGTGTCCAGGTCTGCCGCATGGTAGGCCGCCCGGATGTAATCCACGTAGGCGACGGCCTCCGGATCGTCCCCCGGCTCGGCGAAGGAAGTCTCGTAGGTGAAGCGCAGGAAGAGGCGCCCCGCCTCCGGCTCCTCGATGCGGATGGTGAGGCTGCCGCCAGCATGCTGGGCCGTGCGCCGGGTCTCGAAGCAGACCCACTCGGCCTCCACATAGCTGGCCCGGTCCCGCACCTCGGCGGCACCGAAGACCAGCAGGCGCTCCACCGCCCCCGCTTCCCGGGAGAGGATGCGGCATTCCACCATGCCGGGCAGGAAGGGCACCGAATCCTCCACCCGGGCCATGAGGCCGGCCCACAGGTGCTCCCGTTCCAGGGTGAAGGCCAGGGGATTGTCCGGATCGTTCACTTCCACCAGATGTTCGAAACGCATGCCTTAAGCCTCCACCCGGCGCCGGAAAATATAGGTATCCGCGTCGGAAATCTCGGGAACGAAGGCGTAGCCGTCCACATTGAAACCCTGCAGCCCTTCCGGCTGGGTCAGGCCGTGGCTGGCGGCATAGCGCACCATGAGGCCCCGCGCCCGCTTGGCGTAGAAGCTGATGATCTTGTAGCGGCCGCCCTTCCAGTCCTCGAAGACGCAATTGACGATGCGGGCCTTGAGGGCCTTGGGCCTGACCGCCTTGAAGTATTCCTCGGAAGCCAGGTTCACCAGCACTGCCGGCCCCGACTGGGGCATGGCGGCATTGAGGGCCTGGGTGATGTCCTCGCCCCAGAAGGCATAGAGGTCCTTGCCCGCGGCGTTGCTCAGCTTGGTGCCCATTTCCAGGCGGTAGGGCTGGATCAGGTCCAGGGGCCGCAGCAGGCCGTAGAGGCCGGAGAGGATGCGCAGATGCTGCTGACACCAGGCCAGGCCGGCAGGCGGCAGGGAGGCGGCATCCAGGCCCTCATAGACGTCGCCATTGAAGGCCAGCAGGGCCTGCTTGGCGTTGGCCGGGGTGAAGGGCGGCGCCCATTCGGCGTAGCGGGTGACGTTGAGCACGGCCAGGGCATCGGAGATGTCCATCAGCCGGGACAGGTCCGCCGGCGACAGTTCCCGCAGGCGCTGCACGAGGACGGCGGAACGCTCCAGGAAGTCGGGCTGGGTATATTCCGCCGTCACCGGCGGAGTGTCGAAATCCAGGCTCTTGGCCGGGGAGATGACGAAAATCATGGCAAAATCTTCTACCGGAAAGTCAAAAGGACGAATTAGAACATTATGACACGCTCCCTTTCCCCCCAGCCCCTGGAAACCCTGCTGCAGCGCCTCTGCGACCTGGCCGCCAACCCCGACGGCGACCTCCTTCCCCCCCTCATCGAACTGGTGGACGCCCTGCGTCCCGCCGACAGCGACGACACGGCGGCCGCCACCCAGGCCCTGCACGCCCTCTGCTACCTGCTGCAGACCCGCCCCGAGCTGCGGGACGGCCTGCGCCTGGCCCTGCTGCGCCTCTTCGCCGAGAAAAAGCAGGTCTCCCTCTATGTGGATGCCGGCGTCTTTCCCAACACCGGCTTCTTTTCCGAGACCGCCCGCCGCCTCTCCCGCACCCTGCTGCCCGACGTGGTGGCGCCCGAATACCTGAAGGACGTGCTCGGCCTGCTCTTCCCCGAGCCGGACGACGAGGTGTGGGTGGACGGCATCGCCGACGCCGAATGGCTGGCCCTGTTCACCCTGCTCGACCTGGGCCGCAGCAGCGTCCGCGGCGCCCCCATGGCGCCGGCCCTGGCCCAGCTGCTGGAAGGCCTGCTGGTCATTTCCTACCGCATCAGCGCCATCGGCCTGGAGCCGGAACTGCTGCGGGTGGAGCCGAGCATCGAGAACTTCGAGTCCCCCTTCCTGGCCCAGAACGCCGAGATGCTGCGCTTCCTCAAGCAGTTCGAGCAGTGGTGGCGGGAGCCGGAATTTGCGGCGGAGGACGACCGCCAGCTGCTGGTGCTGTTCGACCAGTGCCGCGGCATCGGCGACCGCATCCGCAACCGGGCCGCCCGGGAAGGCACCAGCCTCTCCCTCACCTTCCACCTGCAGCGGCTGCGCCAGCATCTGGAGCGGGCCGAGGCCCTCCTCGCCGTCCTGCGCCAGTTGCGCCAGGAACGTTGCCTGCAGGATGCCCTGCCGGCCCTGGTGACCCTGTTCAAGCAGCTGGTGCGGGCCGAGTGCCGCAAGAACGACCTGGGCACCTACTGGCGCCAGAACATGGAACTGCTGGCCCGCCGCGTCACCGAGAATGCGGGCCGCACCGGCGAGCACTACATCACCGAGAGCCGCAGCGAATACTTCGCCCTCCTGCGCTCGGCCCTGCTCGGCGGCTTCGTCATCGCCTTCATGGCCCTCATCAAGCTGGAACTGGCCAAGCTGCACCTGCCGCCCCTGACCGAGGCCCTGGCCTTCTGCCTCAACTACGGCCTGGGCTTCGTCCTCATCCACATCCTCCATGGCACCGTCGCCACCAAGCAGCCGGCCATGACCGCCAACGCCATCGCCGCCAGCATCGACGAGGCCACCGGCCCCGGCGGCAACGCCACACCGCGCAACCTGGACAACCTGGCCGGCCTGGTGGCCCGCACCTGCCGCAGCCAGATCGCCGCCATCATCGGCAACGTGGGCCTGGCCATTCCCATGGCCATGCTCATCGCCTTCGTCCTCGGCAGCATGGGCGGCACGCCCTTCATCGGACCGGAAAAGGCCCACCACCTGCTGGCCGACGTGCATCCCTGGCACAGCGGCGCCATCCTCTACGCCGGCGTGGCCGGGGTCTGCCTGTTCCTCGCCGGCCTCATCGCCGGCTATTACGACAACCTGGCCGCCTACAACCGCATCCCCCAGCGCCTGCTGCAGCTGGAATGGCCCCAGCGCCTGTTCGGCGAAGCCCGCATGCGACGGGTCGCCGCCTACGTGGAAAACAACCTGGGCGCCCTGGCCGGCAATTTCTTCTTCGGCTTCCTCCTCGGCGGCATGACCGCCATCGGCGTGCTCTTCGGCCTGCCGGTGGACATCCGCCACATCGCCTTCTCCTCCGCCTACCTGGGCTACGCCGCCGTCGCCCTGGACTTCGCCGCACCCTGGCAGGAACTGGCCCTGGCAGGCCTGGGAGTGGCCCTGGTGGGCACGGCCAATCTCGGCGTCAGCTTTGCCCTGGCGCTGTATGTGGCCCTCAAGGCGCGCCAGGTCTCCTTCGCCCAGGGGCGTCGCCTGATCGCCAGTCTGTTCGCCCGTTTCCGGCAGGCCCCCCGGGAATTCCTCATGCCGCCTCGTCCCCAGGACACAGAAGAATCCCGGGACCAGCCCGCGGGTTGATAGAATTACGGCTTCGCCCGCTTTGTTCCGGCACCTCGAGCAGTTCATCACCATGAAACGACCCCGCTTCGGCTCCCGCTCCCGCGTCTCCCGCGATGTTTCCCAACTCTCCTGGCTAGCCACCGGCCTCGCCGAATCCGGCGGCAAGCTGGAGGATGCCTTCTGGGAAGCGCGCCTGGCGGCCCTGGTGGAGCAGCTGCTGGCCGACGGCAACGAGGAGGAACTGACCGCAGCCCTGGACCGCCTCTACGAGGCCAACGCCCAGGCCCACGACGAGTTGGCGGACATGGTGGAATCCCGGGCCGAGTCGTGCCTCGTCAGCCACCAGGGCCAGGACTATGACGTGCTGCTGGTGGCGGCGCCGGTGCTGGCCTGGTCCCGCTTCGGCATTCCCACCGCCAACATCCCCGCCGGCACCCTGGCCGCCCTCAAGGCCCAGCTGTGCGGTCACGTCCTGGCGGCCGAGGCCCGCGTCGCCGTGGTGGACTTCCTCTTCAGCCCGGACCAACTGCCCCGCAGCTACAGCGACACCTACCGCCTCACCAACGAGCTGGGCCGCTGCGCCCTGGCCGGCCAGGACATGGCCCTGGACACCCGGGAAATGCCGGAAACCAACCGTTTCCTCTCCGACACCCGCTACCTTCTGGCCGCCATCGCCGTGCCCCGCCACAGCCCCCTCTTCTACTGGCACGAGGTGGAAGGCAACCGGGAAGTGGCACGCCAGCAGTGGCGCCAGCAGGGCGGCGCCGCCCTGGAGCCCCTGCTCACCGGCTGCGCCTACGAGGCCCTGCTGCCCGACGCCTACCATGCCGCCTGCCGCCAGGCGGACAAGGATTCCCGGCCCTATTCCCTGCGCGCCTCCGTCGCCTTCCTGCAGACCGTCATGGGCGTCGAGCCGGCCTCCCTGCGGGTGGCCATCGGCCCCTTCCACGACCAGCGCCTGGAGGAATACCGCCTCGGCTTCTCCCTCCAGTCCCAGGCGGACAAGGTCATCCACGGCGTCGTCTGGGCCCTCATCGGCACCGAGGACGAAAACAGCGAATCCGTGGCGGAAATGGAAACCGTGCTGCGGGAATGCGGCGTCACCGACATCGTGGTGCACGACCACCGTTTCCCCTTCGAATTCTGCGACGACTGCGGCGCCCCCCTCTATCCCAACGGCGAGGGCGAGTTGATGCACACGGAAATTCCGGAAGAACAGGCGGAACAGCCGCCGCGCCTGCTGCACTGAGCCCCCCGGCAAGACCTCCGGATAGCTGAACGGCTGCCCCCTTCCAAACGGGGGCAGAGGCGCTCCTCAGCCCGCTCCTCAGCCCGCTTCTCAACCCCGCTTCTCAACCCCGCTTCTCAACCCATTTCGCCAGCCGACGGCGCTCCTGGGACTTACCCCGCGACGCCCGGGCGGACGAACAGCTGCTCCGTCACCGTCTCGCCCCACTGCCGGCCCTGGCGCTCCTCCCCCAGCACGAAGCCCCTGGCCTCGTAGAGATGGCGGGCCGCCTCGAGGCCGGCAAAGGTCCACAGCCGGGTCTCGGCAAAGCCGTAGCCGTCGCAATGGGCCAGCGCCGCCTGCAGCAGACGCTGGCCGACACCGCCGCCGCGCACCGCCCCGTCGACGATGAACCAGCGTAGATGGGCGAGGCCGGGCCCCAGATCCTCGCCGTCGATGGCCACCGAGCCGACGATACGCTCCCCCTGCAAGGCGACCCACAGGCCGTTGCCCGGGCGCTGCAGCCGCCCGCAGAACTCCGCCAGGCCGGTCGCCACCTGGCTTTCGAAATACTGGCCGAAACCGGCGTGGCGGGCGTAGAAAAGCCCGTGCATCTCGGTCACCCGGCCGATCACCCCAACCCGATAGCCCGGACAGATCCGCACCGGGGAAATGACCGCTCCGGCGGCGCCGCTGCGCGCCTGGGCAAGGGCCCGGGCATAGGCTTCGAGCCCGGCGTGGACCAGTCCGCGGGCCTCCGGCGCCATGTGCTGCAGCGCCTCCTCCACCTGCCGCCGGCCATAGGCCTCCACCGCCGCCAGGGTGCGGCGGCCCCGGCCCGTCAAAGACAGATTCTTGATGCGGCCATCGTGATCGCTCACCGTCTCCGTCAGTTCGCCGGCATCCACCAGCTTGCGCAGCATGCGGCTGACGCTGGACTTGTCCAGGCCGAGACAGGCGGCAATGGCCGCGGCACTCATGCTGCCGTGCTTGCCCAGTTCGATGAGGGCATGCACGGCGGAGGCCGGGTAGTCGGTGGCAGCCAGGGTCGCCTGCATGAATCCCAGTTCCCGCACCATCTGGCGCGAGGCGGCGCGGATGCCATCCACCAGGGCCTGTTCCGGATCTGCCATGTCGCCTCCCGACGGGCTGAAATATGGTTGCACTATACAACCATTGCGACGCCAAGCCCATTGCTGCCGGAGAGGACGGCAATGGCCGGGCTGCCGCCGACCGACTGCAGCAGCCCCACCGAGCAAAGAAAAAAGGCAGCCGGATGGCTGCCTTTCCTTGTGCTGCACCACGACTAGCGGGAGGCCCGGGCCTTCTTCGCCGGCGGCACTTCCGGTGCCGGCTCGGCGGGCCGTTCCGGCGCCTTCTCCGGCAACTGCACGAAGACCTCGTCGCCCTTGATCATGCCCAGTTCGAAACGGGCCCGTTCCTCGATGGCGTCGTAACCCTGCTTCAAATCCCGCACTTCCGCATCGAGGCCGCCGTTGCGCACTTCCAGCTTGCGGTTGGCGTCCTTCTGCTGCTGCAGTTGCCGGTCCACGTCCCAGACTTTCAGCCAGCCGCCCTTGCCCAGCCACAGGGGATACTGGAGCAGGGTGATGAGGGCGATGAGTCCGATGGTGAGCCAGCGCATGGAATGGGGTGATTGGTGAGATCGGGCGATAGTCGGATGCGAAAAGGGCCGGGATTGGAACTTCCCGGCCCTGTCGGCCTTACTTCAGGTTATAGAAGGTTTCGCGGCCGGGGTAGGAGGCGGTATCGCCCAGGTCCTCTTCGATGCGCAGCAGCTGGTTGTACTTGGCGATGCGGTCGGAGCGGGACAGGGAGCCGGTCTTGATCTGGCCGGCGTTGAGGCCCACGGCGATGTCGGCGATGGTGCTGTCTTCGGTCTCACCGGAGCGGTGGGAGATGACGGCGGTGTAGCCGGCGCGCTTGGCCATTTCCACGGCGGCGAAGGTTTCGGACAGGGTACCGATCTGGTTGATCTTGATCAGGATGGAATTGGCGATGCCCTTGTCGATGCCTTCCTTGAGGATCTTGGTGTTGGTGACGAAGAGGTCGTCGCCGACGATCTGCACCTTCTGGCCCAGACGCTCGGTCAGCAGCTTCCAGCCGTCCCAGTCGCCTTCGGCCATGCCGTCCTCGATGGAAACGATGGGGAACTGGTCGGCCAGGTTGGCCAGGTAGTCCACGAACTGGGCGGAGGTCAGCTGCAGACCTTCACCGGCCAGGTGGTACTTGCCGTCCTTGTAGAACTCGGAAGCGGCGCAGTCCAGGGCGATCAGCACATCCTGGCCCGGGGTGTAGCCGGCGTTCTCGATGGCCTGCATGCACAGCTGGATGGCTTCGGCGTGGCTGCCCAGGTTGGGAGCGAAACCGCCTTCGTCGCCCACGGCGGTGGAGAAGCCCTTCTTGTCCAGCAGCTTCTTCAGGGCGTGGAAGATTTCGGCGCCGCAGCGCAGGGCTTCGCGGAAGGTGGAAGCGCCCACGGGCATGACCATGAATTCCTGGATGTCCAGGCTGTTGTTGGCGTGGGCACCGCCGTTGATGATGTTCATCATCGGCACCGGCATCTGCATCGGGCCCATGCCGCCGAAGTAGCGGTACAGGGGCAGGCCGGCTTCTTCAGCAGCAGCCTTGGCCACGGCCATGGAGACGGCCAGCATGGCGTTGGCGCCAAGGCGGGACTTGTTTTCGGTGCCGTCCAGGTCGATCAGGGTCTTGTCGATGAAGGCCTGTTCCTGGGCGTCCAGGCCGATGATGGCCTCGGAGATTTCGGTGTTCACGTTCTCGACGGCCTTGAGCACGCCCTTGCCCAGATAGCGGCCGGCTTCGCCGTCGCGCAGTTCGATGGCTTCCCGGGAACCGGTGGAGGCGCCGGACGGCACGGCGGCACGGCCCATGACGCCGGATTCCAGCAGCACATCGACTTCAACGGTGGGATTGCCGCGGGAATCCAGGATTTCGCGGGCGACGACATCAACGACAGAGCTCATGTTTCTCCCTTTGCTCTTAAAAGTTGCAAACTAAAAACTTCAAACACCCTGGACGACGAGCATGTTCATGTCCGCCGCCTCTTTTCTTGCTGCACGAGCCGCCCGGTATTCCGGGGAATCGTAGAATTTCTTGGCCTGCTCCACGCTCTCGAACTCCACCACCACCAGCCGCGGCGGCTTGCTCCAGCCCCCTTCCAGCACCTCGCTGGCGCCGCCCCGCACCAGGTAGCGGCCGCCGTACTGGGCGATGGCGGTCTGGGCCAGCTGCTTGTAGGTCTCGTAGGCCACCGGATCGGTGACGCTGGCTTCGGCGAGGAGGTAAGCGGCCATGGCGGAAATCTCAGAGCTTCACGTCGGAGAAGAGCAGCATGCCGATCTCGTCCCAGCGCCGCACGATGTCGGCGTGAACCTCGTTGTCGTAGTAGCGCTGCAGCGCCCCTTCCGTCTCGAACTCGGCATAGACGGCGTAATCCCAGGCCTGGGGGTCCAGGGTCACGTTGGGGCCGTGCTTCCAGGTGACGATGCCCGGCACCGCCTTGGGCAACTGGTCCAGCTCGCCCAGCAGGGCCACCACCCGGGGATCGTTGGTGGCGATGCCGGGCTTGGTCTTGAACAGGACGACGTGGGCGATCATCAGAGGCTCAGCTCTTCCAGGGGGCCGGACTTGACCAGACGGTCGATGCCCACCAGCACCCGGAGCAGGGATTCCATGCGGTCCAGGGGCCAGGCGTTGGGGCCGTCGGACATGGCGCAGGCCGGGTTTGGATGGGTTTCCATGAACAGGCCGGCCACGCCGCTGGCCACGGCGGCCCGGGCCAGCACCGGCACGAACTCGCGCTGGCCGCCGGAAGCGGTGCCCTGCCCGCCGGGCAGCTGCACGCTATGGGTGGCGTCGAACACCACCGGGCAGGCGGTGTCGCGCATGATGGCCAGGGAGCGCATGTCCGAGACCAGGTTGTTGTAGCCGAAGGAGGCGCCGCGCTCGCAGACCATGATGGTGTCGGCGCCGCCGTTGGCTTCCCGGGCCTTGTCCACCACGTTCTTCATGTCGCCGGGGGCCAGGAACTGGCCCTTCTTGATATTCACCGGCTTGCCGGAAGCGGCCACGGCGTGGATGAAATCGGTCTGGCGGCAGAGGAAGGCCGGGGTCTGTAGCACGTCCACCACGGCGGCCACGGCGGGTACCTCGGCTTCGGTGTGCACATCGGTGAGCACCGGCACGCCGATCTGGCGGCGCACGTTCTCCAGGATCTTCAGGCCGGCATCCATGCCCAGGCCGCGGAAGCTCTTGCCGGAGCTGCGGTTGGCCTTGTCGTAGGACGCCTTGAAGATGTAGGGGATGCCCAGGCGGCCGCAGACTTCCTTCATCTGGCCGGCCACGTCCACGCACAGCTGCTCGGACTCGGCGACGCAGGGGCCGGCGATGAGGAAAATCGGCTGGTCGAGGCCAACCTCGAAGTCGCACAGTTTCATTTGGCGGTCGCCTGTTGCTGCTTCAGGGCAGCCTGGACGAAGGAGGTGAACAGGGGATGGCCGTTGCGCGGGGTGGAAGTGAATTCCGGATGGAACTGGCAACCGACGAACCAGGGATGCACGTCGGCGGGCAGTTCCACCATTTCGCACAGGTCGGTGCCGGGGGCGCGGCCGGCGACGACCAGGCCCTTGGCTTCCAGCTGGGCCAGCAGGGTGTTGTTCACTTCGTAGCGGTGGCGGTGGCGTTCGACGATCTCGGGGGCGCCGTAGATCTGGCGGGCCCGGGTGCCGTCGGCCAGCTGGCACAGCTGGCCGCCCAGGCGCATGGTGCCGCCCAGGTCGGAATTTTCGTCGCGCTTTTCCACCTTGCCGGAGGCATCCTGCCATTCGGTGATCAGGCCGATCACCGGGAAGGGGCTGTTCTGCTCGAATTCGGTGGAGTGGGCACCGGCCATGCCGGCCACGTCCCGGGCGAACTCCACCACGGCCAGCTGCATGCCCAGGCAGATGCCCAGGTAGGGCACCTTGTTTTCACGGGCGTAGCGGATGGCGGCGATCTTGCCTTCGGTGCCGCGCTTGCCGAAGCCGCCGGGCACCAGAATGGCATCCATGCCCTTCAGGGCGCCGCAGCCGTTCTTCTCGATGTCCTCGGAATCCAGGTAGTGGATGTTGACCTTGGAACGGGTGTGGATGCCGGCGTGCTTCAGGGCCTCGATGAGGGACTTGTAGGACTCGGTAAGGTCCACGTACTTGCCGACGAAGGCGATTTCCACGCTGTGCTGGGGGTGCTCCAGGGCGTCCACCAGGCCGTTCCACACGGAGAGGTCGGCGGCCTTGGCCAGGATGTCCAGCTTGTGGCAGACGATCTCGTCCAGCATCTGGTCGTGCAGCATGGCCGGGATCTTGTAGATGGAATCGGCGTCCAGCACCTCGATCACGGCTTCCCGCTGGACGTTGCAGAACAGGGCGATCTTGCCCTTTTCGTCTTCCGGGATTTCCCGGTCGGCGCGGCACAGCAGCACGTCGGGCTGGATGCCGATTTCCCGCAGTTCCTTGACGGAATGCTGGGTCGGCTTGGTCTTCAGCTCGCCGGCGGTGGGAATGTAGGGCAGCAGGGTCAGGTGCAGGAAACAGGTGTTGTTGCGGCCTTCCTCGAAGCCCATCTGGCGGATGGCTTCCAGGAACGGCAGGGACTCGATGTCACCCACGGTGCCGCCCACCTCGACGATGGCCACGTCGGCCCCTTCGGCGCCACGCTTGATGTGGGCCTTGATCTCGTCGGTGATGTGGGGGATGACCTGCACGGTCTTGCCCAGGTACTCGCCGCGGCGCTCTTTCTTGAGCACCGTGTCGTAGATCTGGCCGGTGGTGAAGTTGTTGCGCTTGCCCATCTTGGCGCTGGTGAAGCGCTCGTAGTGGCCCAGGTCCAGGTCGGTCTCGGCGCCGTCTTCGGTGACGAACACCTCGCCGTGCTGGAAGGGGCTCATGGTGCCCGGGTCGACGTTGATGTAGGGATCAAGCTTGAGGTGGGTGACGGTGATTCCGCGGGATTCGAGAATCGCACCCAGAGAGGCAGCGGCAATTCCCTTACCCAGGGAAGAAACCACGCCGCCAGTGACGAAGACGTATTTGGTCATGACGATATAGCTGCGGGAAAGCCGAATTGTAGCCGATAACCCGGCCGCCTTCCAAACCTGCCGGCAACGGGCGGCCAACACCGGCGAACGCACCACCAACGCCGGAAAATCGGGGCCGGGCGCCCTGCCCTGCCCCGGCGTGCCTCAGCGGGCGGTCCAGGCCCCGTCCATGGGCAGGGCGGCGCCGGTCATGCCGGCGCCGGCGGGGGAACAGAGGAACAGCACGAACTCGGCCAGGTCGTCGGCCTCAAGGAAGCGCTTGTTGGGCTGGGCCGCCAGGATCACGTCGCGGATCACCTGATCCTCCGGCAGGTTGTGCACCTTGGCCTGGGCCGCCACCTGCTTTTCCACCAGGGGCGTGCGCACATAGCCGGGGCACACCGCGTTGCAGGTGATGCCGGTCTCCGCCACCTCCAGGGCCACCGCCTTGGAAAAGCCCACCACCGCGTGCTTGCTGGCGGTGTAGGGCGCCTTGAAGGGCGAGGCCACCAGGCCGTGGGCCGAGGCGATATTGACGATGCGGCCCCAGTTGCGCGCCTTCATGCCCGGCAGCACGGCCTTGGTGGCATGGAAGACGGAGGACAGGTTGATGGCGATGAGCTGGTCCCACTTCTCTTCGGGGAATTCATCCACCGCCGCCACGTGCTGGATGCCGGCGTTGTTCACCAGGATGTCCACGACTCCCAGCTGCTTCTCGGCGGCGGCCGCCAGGGCCCGCACCGAGGCCGCATCGGCCAGGTCGGCCGAGGTGTAGGCCACCTTGACACCGAACTCGGCGGCCATGGCCGCCCGCAGACCTTCCGCCTCGGCCGCCGGACGGGAACCGTTGAGCATCACCGCGGCGCCGTTACGGGCCAGGGCCCGGGCCACGGCCAGGCCGATGCCGGAGGTGGAACCGGTGACGAGAGCGATTTTTCCGCTGAGCATGGACATCTCCTGTGGGGATGGAATCGGAATGAAGGATAAGGGATGAAAGCCGGAGCCGGCATGCCCCGGCCACCACCAGAGCGGGAAGCGCACCGGGTAACGATCTTGAAGGCACCTACCTGGAACATGGCGCCCTTGCTGCCTTGCCGGGAAGGCCGCCCGGAGAACACCGCCGGACGCGCCTGCCGGCCCTGCCCTTGGCGGAGGCTAGCGGATGAAGTCCCGGCTCACCGCCCGGAACAGGTCGGTGCCGGCCCGGTGCAGCCATTCGAAGGCCACCATCTCCCGGGAGACGATGACGCAGCAGGCCTGGCGCAGGCGCTCCAGGGCCAGGGCCTTGTCCTCGGGCCGGCGGGAGCCTACCGCCTCGGCCACCACGAACACTTCCTTGCCCCGGCCCAGCAGGTCCAGGGCCGTCTGCAGCACGCAGACATGGGTTTCGGTGCCGGTGATGACCACCTGGCGGCGGGCCAGGGCGGGCAGCTCGTCGAGGCAGCCGTCGGCCACGGCGGAAAAATGGATTTTCTCCACCACCTCCTCCGGCGCCAGCATTTCCGCCAGGGCCGGCACCGTGGCGCCCAGGCCCCGGGGATACTGGACCGTGGCCAGCACCGGCACCGCCAGGCGGCGGGCCACCCCGGTCAGCCACCGGTTGTGGGCGATGACGGCCTCGCCCTCGTGGATCGCCGGGGCAAGGCGCTCCTGGATGTCGATGATCAGCAACAGGGACTGGTCGGCCTTGATCAGCATGGCACCTCCGGAAAGTCCAGGGGACGGGCCTGCCAGACTATCACGCGCCGGCGGCGGCGAGCATGCTGGCGGCCAGGGCCTCGATACCGGCGTCGCTCAGGTCGTCGCTGACGAAAGGATCGTGACGCCGGCGGCCCTGGTAGTTCTGGCCCTGGGAGCGGCGATAGTGGGGGTCGTAATGCAGGTCGAGCAGTTCCTGCACCAGCTGGGACCAGCCGCCCTCCCGGGCCAGGGCCTGCCAGCGGGCCACGGTTTCCTTGCCCTGCAGTTCCTTCAGGTTGTCCAGGCGGCGCACCAGCCATTCCGGGTCTTGCAGGAAGTAGTCGTAATCCCGCAGCAGGAATTCCACCCGGGCCGGCAGGCTGGCCGCCACCTCCAGACACTCGCCGCCCCGCACCGCCTCGAGCAGGGCGTCGGGCAGATGCAGGCGGCCGATCTTGCGGCTCTCGGCCTCGACGAACACCGGCCGGGAGCTGTCGAAACCGGCCAGGGCCTGCCACAGGGCGGTCTCGAAGCCCTTCTGGGCCGGCTGGGGCTCGCCCGGCAGCACCCCCAGCACCGAGCCCTTGTGGGCCGCCAGGGTTTCCAGATCGAGCACCTGGGCGCCCTGCCGGGCCAGGGCCTGGAGGATGCGGGTCTTGCCGCTGCCGGTGGCGCCGCAGACCACCCGGTAGGTAAAGCGTGGCGCCAGGGCGTCGATCTGCTCTATGACGTGCTGGCGGAAGGCCTTGTAGCCGCCGTCCAGTTTGTCCGCCCGCCAGCCGATCTGGCGGAAGATGATCTGCATCGCCCCGCTGCGCTGGCCGCCGCGCCAGCAATAGATGAGGGGCCGCCACTCCTTGGGCATGTCGCGGAAACGCTCCTGCAGGTGGCGGGCGATGTTGATGGAGATCAGGGCCGCCCCCACCTTCTTCGCCTCGAAAGGCGACACCTGCTTGTACAGGGTGCCCACGGTGACGCGCTCCTCGTTGGACAGCACCGGACAGTTGATGGCCCCGGGTACGTGGTCCTCGGCGAATTCGGCCGGCGTGCGGACGTCGATGATGGCATCGTAGTCACCCAGTTGGGCAACGCTGGCGAGGGCGGGATGTTTCATGTCGGGGTGGCGTTTTTCCGGAAGAGGCGCCATTCTAACGCCCCTCCCCGACCTTCCCACGGCAAACCCCATGGACGACATCAAACTCACCTCCTTTTCCCATGGCGGCGGCTGCGGCTGCAAGATTGCCCCGGCCGTGCTCTCCCAGATCCTCGCCGCCACCCCGGCGGCCCTCATTCCGCCCCAGCTGCTGGTGGGCACCGAGTCCTCCGACGACGCGGCGGTCTACAAGCTCAACGACAGCCAGGCCCTGGTGGCCACCACCGATTTCTTCACCCCGATCGTGGACGATCCCCGCGACTTCGGCCGCATCGCCGCCACCAACGCCATTTCCGACATCTACGCCATGGGCGGCACGCCGATCCTGGCCCTGGCCCTGGTGGGCATGCCCCTGGACAAGCTGCCCCTGCCGGTGATCGAGCGCATCCTCTCCGGCGGCGCCTCGGTCTGTGCCGAGGCGGGCATCCCCATCGCCGGTGGCCACTCCATCGACGTGCTGGAACCCATCTACGGCCTGGTGGCCCTGGGCCTGGTGCATCCGGACAAGGTGAAGAAGAACAGCGGCGCCAAGGCGGGCGACGTGCTGATCCTGGGCAAGCCCCTGGGCGTGGGCATCCTCTCCGCCGCCCTGAAGAAGGGCAGGCTTTCCGCCGAGGGCTATGGCCGCATGATCGCCTACACCACCCAGCTCAACCGGGTCGGCACCCGGCTGGCCGAACTGCCGGCGGTGCACGCCATGACCGACGTCACCGGCTTCGGCCTGGCCGGCCATCTGCTGGAAATCTGCCGCGGCTCCGGGCTGGCGGCCCATGTGCGCTTCGCCGCCCTGCCCCTCATCGCCGAGGCGGTGGAACACGTGCAGGCCGGCATCGCCACCGGCGCCTCCAACCGCAACTGGGCCGGCTACGGCCATGAAGTGGCCCTGGAGGCGGGGCTGGAGGAATGGCAGCAGAAGCTCATCACCGACCCCCAGACCTCCGGCGGCCTCCTGGTGAGTTGCGCCCCGGAAGCGGCGGCGGAAGTGCTGGCAGCCTTCCGCGACGCCGGTTTCGGCGAAGCGGCCGTGATCGGCGAGCTACCCCCGGGCACCCCGGGGCTCACAGTCAGCGCCCGCTGAGCAGGGGCGCAAGGCCCGCCCACACATTGTCGAGCAGGCGCGGCTGGGCCTCGGCCAGGGGATGCAGGTTGTCCGCCTGGAACAGCTGGGGTTTGTCCGCCACGCCGTCCAGCAGGAAATCCACGTAGGCCAGCTTCTCCTGCCGGGCCAGTTCGGCGAAGCTGCGGTGGAAGTCGTCGGCATAGGCGCCGAAATTGGGCGGCAGGCGCATGCCCACCAGCAGCACCTTGATCTGTTGCCGGCGGGCCGCCTTGATCATGGCCGCCAGGTTGTCCCGCATCACCGCCAGGGGCAGGCCCCGCAGGCCGTCGTTGGCCCCCAGGGCCAGCACCAGCACCGAAGGCTGGTGCTTGCTCAAGGCGGCCTCCAGGCGGGAACGGCCGCCGGCAGTGGTTTCGCCGGAGATGCTGGCATTGACGACGCTATAATCGAAACGCCTTTCCTGCAGCCGGTTCTGCAGCAGGGCCGGCCAGGCCGCCTCCTGGCGGATGCCGTAGCCGGCGGAAAGGGAATCGCCGAAGACCAGGATGGTCCTGGCCATGACTTCAGGCGCCGCCAGCAGCATCAGCCAGGGCAGCAACTTCAAAACGACGAGGATTTTTTCCCGCATGTCCGAACATTCATTGGTGGAAGTGGTGGGTCTGGGCAAGACCGTCAGCAACGGCGATACGCCCCTGACCATTTTGCACGATATCGAATTCAGCGTGAGTGCGGGGGAAACCGTGGCCATCGTCGGCGCCTCCGGCTCCGGCAAATCCACCCTGCTCGGCCTCCTGGCCGGCCTGGATTCGCCCAGCAGCGGCTCCGTCCGCCTCGACGGCGAGAATCTCAACGACCTCGACGAAGACGCCCGGGCCCGCCTGCGGGGCCGCATGCTGGGCTTCGTCTTCCAGTCCTTCCAGCTGCTGCCCTCCCTCACTGCGGAGGAAAACGTCATGTTGCCCATGGAACTGGCCGGCATCAGGGAGGCCGCGGCCAAGGCCCGGCAATGGCTGGAACGGGTGGGCCTGAGCCAGCGCCTGCGCCACTACCCGAAGCACCTTTCCGGCGGCGAGCAGCAGCGGGTCGCCCTGGCCCGGGCCTTCGCCCTGGAGCCCAAGCTGGTGCTGGCCGATGAGCCGACGGGCAACCTGGACGGCCATACCGGCCACCAGATCGTGGACCTGATGTTCAAGCTCAATGCGGACCAGGGCACCACTCTGGTGCTGGTTACCCACGACGAGGAAATCGCCGCCCGCTGCGGCCGGCGCCTGCGCATGCAGGAAGGGAAACTGATGCGGGAGTGAAAGGACCGCCAGGCAGGCGGTCCGGCAAAGCTCAGGGAGTCGGCAGGACGATGCGGTCGGCGATCCAGTCGCGCAGGGCGCCCAGGTTGTCGTCGAAATGGTCGTAGATCATCAGGCTCTGGCCGAAGACGTAGGCGTAGAGCATGAGACTGCGGCTCTTCGCCTCCTTCTCGGAGAGACCGCAGGCGACGAACAGCTTGCGCGTGCACTCCAGCCGCGACGTATCCACCTCTTCGACGATGGCCGCCGCCTGGGGATCGCGCCGGGCCCAGTCGCGCACCGCCAGCTCGATGGGGATGCCCTTGCGGTTGCGCGCCAGGCTGTACACCTGGATCACGTGGTAGATCTGTTCCCGTTCCTTGCCGGGCTGGGCCGTGGTCTGCTTGATGATGTCCTTGATGCGGCCTTCCTTCCAGGTTTCCAGGACGGCCATGAGCAGGTCCTGACGGTCCTTGAAGTGCCAGTAGAAACTGCCCTTGGTCACCCCGAAATTCTTGGCCAGGACCTCCACCCGCAGGCCGTCGGTTCCCTCGTCGGCGAGGACGTTGATGGCCGCTTCGATCCAGTCGCTGCGGTCAAGCTGGGTGCGGACTTTTGTTGTTTTTTCCTGTTTCATCTCAAGCCGTTGACAAGGGTTTTTCCGTACGCTACCGTATGCTGATCCATACCAGCGAGTATGGGCCTATTCTGCGGTTCGGGCCGGGGGCTGTCAAACTCCCCGGAGCAGGCCGGGAGACGCCCCACAAAGGTGGCCGACGGAGTAGGATACTCAGATAGATTCATCAGACAAATTCGCGTAGTCCCAAGGAGGATACATTGAAAGTCCTGGTACCAGTAAAGCGGGTGGTGGATTACAACGTCAAGGTGCGCGTCAAGAGCGACGGTACCGGCGTTGATATTGCCAACGTCAAAATGTCCATGAACCCCTTCGACGAAATCGCCGTCGAAGAGGCCGTTCGCCTCAAGGAAGCCGGCATCGCCAGCGAAGTGATCGTGGTCTCCGCCGGTGTCGCCGGTTGCCAGGAAACCCTGCGCACCGCCATGGCCATCGGTGCCGACCGCGGCATCCTGATCGAATCCGACGCCGACCTGCAGCCCCTGGCCGTGGCCAAGCTGATCAAGGCCGTGGCCGACAAGGAACAGCCCCAGGTGGTGATCTTCGGCAAGCAGGCCATCGACGACGACTCCAACCAGACCGGCCAGATGTTCGCCGCCCTGCAAGGCTGGCCCCAGGCCACCTTCGCCTCCAAGGTGGTGATCGCCGACGGCAAGGCCACCGTGACCCGTGAAGTGGACGGCGGCCTGGAAACCCTGGAAATGGCCCTGCCGGCCGTGGTGACGACCGACCTGCGCCTCAACGAGCCGCGCTACGCCACCCTGCCCAACATTATGAAGGCCAAGAAGAAGCCCCTGGAAACCATCAAGCCGGAAGACCTGGGCGTGGACGTGGCCCCCCGTCTGAAGACCCTGAAGGTGGCCGAGCCCGCCAAGCGCCAGGCCGGCGTCAAGGTGGCCGACGTGGCCGATCTGGTGAGCAAGCTGAAGAACGAAGCGAAGGTGATCTAATGGCTATCCTCGTCATTGCCGAACACGACAACCAATCCCTGAAGGCGGCGACCAAGAACGCCGTCACCGCAGCCGCCAAGATCGGTGGTGAAATCCATGTGCTGGTGGCCGGTTCCGGCTGTGCCAACGCCGCTGCCGAAGCCGCCAAGCTGGCCGGTGTGGCCAAGGTGAAGGTGGCCGATGCCGCCCACTACGCCGACCAGACCGCCGAAAACATCGCTGCCCTGGTGGTGGCCAACGCGGCCGGCTACAGCCACATCGTTGCCCCCGCCACCACCAACGGCAAGAACTTTGCGCCCCGCGTCGCCGCCCTGCTGGACGTGGCCCAGATCTCCGACATCGTCGGGGTCGAGTCCGCCGACACCTTCGTGCGTCCCATCTACGCCGGCAATGCCCTGGCCACGGTGCAGTCCGCCGATGCCGTGAAGGTCATCACCGTGCGTACCACCGGCTTTGAAGCCGTGGCCGAAGGCGGTTCCGCCGCAGTCGAGGCCATCGCCGCCGGTCCCGACCTGGGCAAGTCCAAGCTGGTCTCCCGGGAACTGACCAAGAGCGAGCGCCCCGAGCTGACCGCCGCCAAGATCATCGTTTCCGGTGGTCGCGGCCTGGGTAACGGGGAGAACTACAAGACCCTGCTGGAGCCCCTGGCCGACAAGCTGGGTGCCGCCCTGGGCGCTTCCCGCGCCGCCGTGGATGCCGGCTTTGTGCCCAACGACTACCAGGTGGGCCAGACCGGCAAGATCGTCGCGCCCCAGCTGTATATCGCCATCGGCATTTCCGGCGCCATCCAGCACCTGGCCGGCATGAAGGACTCCAAGGTCATCGTCGCCATCAACAAGGACCCGGAAGCTCCCATCTTCCAGGTGGCCGATTACGGTCTGGTGGCCGACCTGTTCGAGGTCGTGCCCCAACTGGCCGCCGCCGTCTAAGGCAGTCGCAAGCACCGCAGGAGCCGGGCATGAACCTGCCGGACAACCTCCTCGACCCGGCCCTGCACTGGCTGGGCTGGGGGCTGTTCGCCGCAGTCTTCCTGCTGGCCCTGCGCCGCGCCCCCTGGGGCCGGCTCGGCGACAGTGCCCAGTCCAACGTCTGGCTGGGCACCATCGTCATCCTCACCCTGCTGTGGAGCATCAAGGCCGGCGTCCTGCCCGGGCTCGACCTGCACCTCCTCGGCGCCATGACCTTCACCCTGGAGTTCGGCCCCTGGCTGGCCTTCGTCGGCCTTTCCCTGGTGCTGGCCGGGATCACGGTCAACGGTGCCGCCGGCTGGGAGAGTTTCGGCCTCAACGCCCTGGTCATGGCCGGCCTGCCGGTGCTACTGGCCTACGGCATCTACCGTTTCAACCAGCGCCGGCTGAGCAAGAACCCCTTCGTCTTCATCTTCGCCAACGGCTTCTTCGGTTCGGCCCTGACCATCCTGGCCACCGGCGTCGCCGCCAGCGCCCTGCTCTACCTGGGCGGGGCCTACCCGCTGGAGAAGCTGCTCGACGACTACCTGCCCTATTTCCTGCTGCTGGGCTTTTCCGAAGCCTGGCTGACGGGAATGGTCGTCACCATCCTGGTGGTGTACCGCCCCCAGTGGATCAGCACCTTCGACGATTCCATCTATCTCGCCAAGAAGTAACCCAAAAGCAACAACCATTAATCAAAGGAGAAAGCGCGAATGAGTCAATACAATGCCCCCCTGCGTGACATGCACTTCGTCATGAAAGAGCTGGCCGGCCTGGAACAGGTCGTGCAACTGCCGGGCTACGAGGAAGTGGACACGGACCTGTCCGACGCCATTCTGGAGGAAGCCTCCAAGTTTGCCGGCAACGTCCTCTCCCCCATCAATTTCAGCGGCGACCAGGAAGGCTCCAAGTGGCACGACAAGGCCGTCACCGTGCCCGCCGGCTTCAAGGAAGCCTATACCCAGTTCGCCGAGAACGGCTGGACCGCGCTGGCCTGTTCCCCCGAGTTCGGCGGCCAGGGCCTGCCCAAGCTGATCTCCACCGCCGTCAATGAAATGTGGAAGTCGGCCAACATGGCCTTCTCCCTGTGCCCCATGCTCACCACCGGAGCCATCGAGGCCCTGATGACCGCCGGCTCCGACGCCCTGAAGCAGAAGTTCCTGCCGAAGATGGTCAGCGGCGAGTGGACCGGCACCATGAACCTGACCGAGCCCAGCGCCGGGTCCGACCTGGCCGCCGTGCGCACCCGCGCCGAGCCCCAGGGTGATGGCAGCTACAAGATCTTCGGCCAGAAGATCTTCATCACCTACGGCGACCACAACATGACCGAGAACATCGTGCATCTGGTGCTGGCCCGCCTGCCCAATGCACCGGAAGGCGTGAAGGGTATCTCCCTCTTCGTCGTGCCCAAGTTCATGGTCAAGGACGACGGCTCCCTGGGCGAACGCAACGACGCCTACTGCGTCTCCATCGAACACAAGCTGGGCATCCACGCCAGCCCCACCGCCGTCATGGCCTTCGGTGACCACGGCGGTGCCGTCGGCTACCTGGTGGGCGAGGAAAACCGCGGCCTGGAATACATGTTCATCATGATGAACGCCGCCCGCTTCGCCGTCGGCATGGAAGGCGTGGCCCTGGCCGAGCGTGCCTACCAGCAGGCCGTGTGGTACGCCAAGGACCGCATCCAGGGTACCGAACTGGGCGTGCGCGGCGGCCCCAAGGTCTCCATCCTCAAGCACCCGGACGTGCGCCGCCTGCTCATGAGCATGCGTTCCCAGACCGAAGCCGCCCGGGCCCTGGCCTACGTGGTGGCCGCCGCCATGGACGCCGCCAAGCACCATCCGGACGAAGCCGTCCGCGCTGCCAACCAGGCCTTCGCCGACCTGATGATCCCCGTGGTCAAGGGCCACAGCACCGAGATGTCCATCGAGGTGGCCTCCGAAGGCGTGCAGGTGCACGGCGGCATGGGCTTCATCGAGGAAACCGGCGCCGCCCAGCACCTGCGCGATGCCCGCATCACCGCCATCTACGAAGGCACCACCGCCATCCAGGCCAACGACCTGATCGGCCGCAAGATGGCCCGCGAAGGCGGCGCCACCATCAAGGCCGTGATCGCCGAGATGCGCAAGCTGGACGCCAAGCTGGCAGCCCAGAACGGCGCCGACTTCGTCGCCATCCGCAAGCGCTTCGCCGCTGGCGTGGATGCCCTGGAACAGGCCGCCAACTGGATCGTCGCCATCTTCAAGGACGACATCAAGGCAGCCCACGCCGGTTCCGTGCCCTTCCTGCGTCTGCTGGGCATCGTTGCCGGCGGCTGGCAGATGGCCCGGGCCGCCCTGGTGGCCCAGGAGAAGATCGCCGGCGGCGACAGCGACCCGTTCTACGCTGCCAAGATCGTCACCGCCCGCTTCTTCGCCGATCACCAGCTGACCAAGGCCCAGGGCCTGACCGACTCCATCGTCGATGGCGCCACCGGCACCCTGGCCCTGGCGGAAGAGCTGTTCTGATCCCCTAGCGGCAGTCGCTGCACCTCACAACGGGCCCTGCGGGGCCCGTTGTCTTTTCTGCCACCGGAACCAATCAGGCGGCCTGGGCCTCGTGGTCCAGATGGAAGCGCCGGGTCAGGCTGGCCATGGAACTGATGTTGATGTCCGCCACCAGCACCCCGTCGATGACGCTGCCTTCCCGCAGGGGCACGGCCAGGGTGATGCAGAAATCCTCGGTGGCCGAAGAGAGGTAGATTTCCGACACGTAGGGCTGGCCCCCTTCGGCCACGTGGGCGAAATAGGGTTGTTCGCTGCGGTCCACGCCGACGCCGCCGGCCTTGATGCGGCCGTACATGTCCGGGTTGATCCAGTTGGGGTAGCGCTGCACCCCGGCACCATCCAGTTCGAACACCATCTCGAAGAAGGGATAGCTGCGGAACCAGGCATCCAGGGCGTGGGGGTCCCGGCTGCGGGGCGCGCCGATGAAGTCGGCCAGGGCGGCAATGGCGTTTTCCTTCCACAGGCCCAGGCCGTGGTTGTGCTGCTGCTTGATCATGGCCGGCGGCACGCCTTCCACCACGATGACGCTGCCCTGCTCCACCTTGCCCACCTTCTTCAGGGCCGCCGCCCGTTCCGCCGCCGCCACCGCATTGGCCAGGCGGCCGGTGCTGGCATTGACCACCGCCACCGAAATGCTGGCGATGGGATGGGCCAAGCCGTCGTCGGTGAGGAAATGACCCCGGGCGATGTCCTCGTGGTCGTAGAGGTGGGAGGCCAGGGCCTGGAACTGTTCCATGATGGAAAGCAGCTCGTCGGTGAGCCCCGGCCCCATGCTTTCCATGACCAGGATGAAGTCGTCGCCGCCGATGTGGCCGAGCAGACATTCGGGACGGCCGACGAAGGTATGGCGCAGCAGTTCGGCCAGGGTGCGGATCATGGCATCGCCGCGGATGAAGCCGTAGCGGTCGTTGTAAGCCTTGAAGTGGTCCAGGTCGATATACACCAGGCACACGGTCTGGTTCTCCGCCAGACGGGATTCCAGGGTATGGCGCAGGCTGGGGCCGGTGGGCAGGTGGGAGAGCGGATGCAGGTTGCTGCCGTTTTCCCGCCGCGCCAGCATCTGGGCGATCAGGGTCATGGGATGGATCACCCCCAGATACTGCCCCTCGTTGGAGGTGACCACCCAGGGATCCGAATCCTTGCGGTCGTGGTAGAGGATGCGGGCCAGGGCCGGCGTCGTCAGGCGGTGCGGCAGATTGCGCGCCACCGGTTCGCACAGTTTGCCCAGGGTGCGGGCCGCCGCCGACAGCACCTTGCCCCGCCGCACCAGGCCGATGGGCTGGCCCTGGTCGGTGACGATGGCCAGGGGCAGGGACGGGGCTTCCTGGAAGATCTGCCGCGCCTCCGGCACCGAGGCGCGCAGGTCGATGGACTGCCAGGGGTCCATCAGGTCCGTCAGCTGGAAACGGTCCCGGGGCCGGGAGCGGCAGGAATCGTCCTGGCGCGGCAGGGGGGCCACCTCCGGCTCGGTGAGCAGCTGGGGCTGGGCGAAGTAGAAGCCCTGGGCATAGCTGATGCCCATGTCGCGCACGAAATTGACGTCCTCCGGCCGTTCCAGGCCTTCGGCAATGACCGTGGCGCCAAGGCGCTGGGCCATGGAGACGATGGCCTCCAGCAGCACCGAGCGCACCCGGCTGCCCTGGGCACCGTGCACGATGCTGCGGTCCACCTTGATGAAGTCGGCCCGCACCGCCGCCAGGGTGGACAGGCCGTTGAAGCCGGCCCCCATGTCGTCCAGGGCGATGCGAAAGCCCAGGGTGCGCAGGGCTTCGCAGCTGTCGGCGAGGACATTGGGGTCCACCCGCTCCGACTCCACCACTTCGATCACCACCTCGCGCCGGTCGATGCCGAGGCGGTTGAGGTGCTCCACCATGCGCTGGGTCCACTGGCTGTGCAGCATGTTCTGGGGCAGCACGTTGAGGAACAGGGGCGTGCCCGCCGGAATGCGGTTGGCCTTGGCCTCCAGGGCCATGAACTGGCACTCCAGGTCCAGGTCCGCCTCCCGCCCCAGCTGCCCGGCCAGATGGAAGGCCTCGGCGCCGCTGAGCAGACGCCCCTGGGGATGCTCCAGACGGCACAGGGCTTCCAGGGCGAACACCTGGCCGTCCTGGGTCATGTCCACCAGGGGCTGGAAGTGCATGCGCACATGGGGCCGCAGGTCCCCCAGCATCCAGGCGTGGAGCCGGCGGGCGTAGAGGGTGTTGAAAGGCAGGGCCAGTTGCAGGGTGGGCACCAGGCCCAGGCTGGCCTCGCTCTGGTCGCAGTGGACGGCCAGGGTTTCCTTCAGGGTTTCCCGGTTGGTTTCCGCCGCCAGGCTTTCCATGAGCTGGTCCAGGGCGGCGTTGTCCGCCGCGTCGAAGCGCCACACGTGGCGATCGACCTGGCGGCCGCCGAGCATCGGCCAGAGGGAGGGAACGTAGGGTCCGTCGTACTTGAGAAAGAGACACATGGGGATGCAGAGCCAGGAGAGATGACAGCTTTGCTTAGCAACCCCCGGGCCACCCCGGCCTTTGACCGAATTACGGGCTGTGCCGGACATCCACCCCGCACCGCAACCGCCATCAACGCACCAGGATGGAGCAACCCTTCGCCGACTTTCCCGGTGGGCACCGGGATGGTGCGTTTGACTCAGAAGAAGTGATCCGGAGTCAGCCGCAGACCCACGGAAAACCACTGGCTGTCCCGCCCCCCGTCCACCTGGCGGCCCACCGTGGCATCCACCTGGACCCGCTCGGGCACCACGAAAAAACGCAGGCCGGTCTGCCAGTAGGGCTTGACCCGGTTGTCGCCGAAGGACTCGGCAATGAGGCTGGCCCGCTCATGCACCCACCACTCGCCCCCCAGGCCCCAGGTCAGGTTGTGACGCTGGCTGGCCCGGTCCTTGAGCCAGCCCACATTGGTGTGCAGCACCACCCGGTCGTCGAGGAAGGAAAAGGAAGCCGGCAGGTAGGCGTAGGTATTGCCCAGCAGGTTGGGCCCCGCATTGACGCCCGGATGGGCGATCTTCCCCACCGCCAGACCCCAGCCCCAGCCGTTGCTTTCCAGGGGCTTGAAGAGGGTCTTGGCCTGCAGCACATAGTCGTCGCTGCGGGGAGCGTGATCGTTGTGGGCCATGCCGGCCCCGGCGGTGATCTCGAAATTGCCGCCCGGATTGCAGGCCGGCAGCATCCACAGTTCCCGGCTCTGGGGATAGATGCGGGCCCAGCTTTCCAGCTGGCAGCTGCCGGCCGTGGTCAGCCGGGCATCGTCGGTGACGAAGGGCCGGGCGGCAAAGGCCAGGGAAGGCAACAGCAGGAACAGGGCAAGGCAACGGATGAACATAAAAAAAAGCGCCGTCTCGGGGACGGCGCATTTTAGGACAAGAAGGTGACCGTACGGTTACATATTGGGGTAGTTCGGCCCTTCGCCGCCCTGGGGCACCACCCAGGTGATGTTCTGGGTCGGGTCCTTGATGTCGCAGGTCTTGCAGTGCACGCAGTTCTGGGCGTTGATCTGCAGGCGGGGATTGGAGCCGTCGGCCTCCCGCAGGATTTCGTACACCCCGGCCGGACAGTAGCGTTGCTCGGGCGCGTCGTACTGGGCCAGGTTGACCTGGATCGGCACGGCAGCATCCTTCAGCTGCAGGTGACAGGGCTCGTCTTCCTCATGATTGGTGTTGGAGAGGAAGACGGAGGACAGCCGGTCGAAGGTAAGCACGCCGTCGGGCTTGGGATAGGCGATGGGGGTACAGTCCTTGGCCTTCTTCAGCTTGAGGTGGTCCGGGCCGCTGTGGTGCAGGGTCCACGGCGCCTTGCCGCCGAACAGCTTCTGATCCACGCCGAACATGAAGCCGCCCCAGTGCAGGCCCTTGCTCATCCAGGGCTTGAAGTTGCGGGCCTTGTACAGTTCCTCGTAGAGCCAGGAGGCCTTGAACTTCTCCGGATAGGCGGTCAGTTCATCAAAGCTGCGCTCGGCGGCCAGGGCCTCGAAACAGGCTTCGGCGGCCAGGGAACCGCTCTTGATGGCGCAGTGGGAACCCTTGATGCGGGAGGCGTTGAGGAAGCCGGCATCGTCGCCGATCAGCACGCCGCCGGGGAAGGTCAGCTTGGGCAGGGACTGCAGGCCGCCGGCAGTGATGGCCCGGGCGCCGTAGGAGACGCGCTTGCCGCCTTCGAGGAATTCGCGGATCTTCGGATGGGTCTTGAAGCGCTGCATCTCCTCGTAGGGAGACAGGTGGGGATTGTCGTAACCCAGGCCGACGACGAAGCCGACGGAAACCAGGTTGTCTTCCATATGGTAGAGGAAGCCGCCGCCGTAGGTGTCGTTGTCCATGGGCCAGCCACCGGTGTGCACCACCAGGCCGGTCTGGTGCTTCTCGGGCTTGATCTCCCACAGTTCCTTGATGCCGATGCCGTACACCTGGGGATCGGCGTCGGAGGCCAGGTTGAACTTGGCCTGGATCTGCTTGCCCAGGTGGCCGCGACAGCCTTCGGCGAAGAGGGTGTACTTGGCATGCAGCTCCATGCCCAGCTGGAAGGCGGGGCCTTCGCTGCCGTCCTTCAGGCGGCCCATGTCGCCGGTGGCCACGCCCTTGACGGAGCCGTCCTCGTTATAGAGCACTTCGGCGCCGGCAAAGCCCGGGTAGATTTCCACGCCCAGGTTTTCGGCCTGCTGGCCCAGCCAGCGACAGACGTTGCCGAGGGAGATGACGTAGTTGCCTTCGTTGTGGAAACAGCCGGGCAGGAGGCCGTTGGGCACCTGCCAGCCGCCGTCCTCGGAGAGGATGAAGAAGCGGTCTTCGGAGACCGGGGCATTGAGGGGAGCGCCCTGCTCCTTCCAGTCGGGGATCAGCTCGGTCAGGGCCTTGGGGTCCATCACCGCGCCGGACAGAATGTGGGCCCCGATTTCGGAGCCCTTTTCGATCAGGCAGACACCGCATTCCTGCCCGTTGGCGGCCGCCAGCTGCTTCAGGCGGATCGCCGCCGCCAGACCGGCCGGGCCGCCGCCGACGATCAGCACATCGTATTCCATGGATTCGCGTTGCATGTCCTCGCTCCGTTCAGATTGTTGTTATGGGATTGTTACAAGCCAAAATTTGCGAATACTATACGCTAACGTATGGTAGCGTTTCAATCACCCCAAACCACACAAGAAAATACCATGGAGACAAAACGTAAACTCATCCTCACCAGCCATATCCCCATCCGCTGGGGCGACATGGATGCCTACGGGCATGTGAACAACACGGTGTACTTCCGCTATATGGAACAGGCCCGCTGCGAATGGCTGGAACAGCTGGGCTACACCGTGGGCCCGGTGGGCGAAGGCCCGGTCATCGTCAATGCCTCCTGTACCTTCCTGCTGCCCCTGACCTACCCGGGCACAGTGGAGGTCAAGCTCTTCGCCGGCCATCCCGGGCGCTCCTCCATTCCCACCCATTACGAACTGCGCCTGGTGGGGGACGACACCCTCTACGCCACCGGCGAATCCAAGGTGGTGTGGATCGACACCGGCAGCGGCAAGTCGGCCCCCATTCCGGAAAGCCTGCGGGCCAGCCTGCAAGACCTCTAGATCCCGGCAGCACCCGGAGACGGGGGCAACGTACCTCCGTCTCCCATAAAAACGATGGAGACAAGATGAACACCGCCCACGATCTGCTGTGGCGGCCCGGCCCCGAACGGGTGGCCGCCGCCAACCTCACCCGCTTCATGGGCGCCGCCAGCCAGGCAGCCGCCGCTCCCCTCAACGATTACGACGCCCTCTGGCAATGGTCCGTGGACCAGCCCGCCGCCTTCTGGTCCCTGCTGTGGGACTTCTGCGGCGTGGTGGGTGACAAGGGCGGCACCGTCCTCGAAGACGGCGACAAAATGCCCGGCGCCCGCTGGTTCCCGCAAGGCCGCCTCAACTACGCGGAAAACCTGCTGCGCTTTGCCGGCCCGGAGGACGCCCTGGTCTTCTGGGGCGAGGACAAGGTCAAGCGCCGCCTCTCCCGGGACCAGCTGCGGGCGGAAGTCTCCCGCTTCCAGCAGTTCCTTGAGGACGCCGGCGTGCAGCCCGGGGACCGGGTGGCGGGCTACCTGCCCAACCTGCCGGAAACCCTGATCGCCATGCTGGCTGCCGCCTCACTCGGCGCCATCTGGTCCTCCGCCTCGCCGGACTTCGGTGTCCAGGGCGTGCTGGACCGCTTCGGCCAGATCGGCCCCAAGGTCCTGGTCTGCGTGGATGGCTACTGGTACAACGGCAAGGCCGTGGATTGCCTGGCCAAGAACGCCGAGGCCGCCGCCCAACTGCCCAGCCTGGAAAAGGTGGTGGTGGTGCCCTACCTGGCCGCCACGCCCGACATCGGCGCCATCCCCAAGGCCGTGACCTGGAATGACGCCCTGGCGCCCTTCTCCGCCACGGCGCCGGCCTTTGCCCGCCTGCCTTTCAGCCATCCCCTCTTCATCATGTATTCCTCGGGCACCACCGGCGTGCCCAAGTGCATCGTCCATTGCCACGGCGGCGCCGTGCTGCAGCACCTCAAGGAACACCAGCTGCAGGGCGACGTGAAGCCCGGCGACCGGGTCTTCTACTTCACCACCTGCGGCTGGATGATGTGGAACTGGCTGGTCTCGGGCCTGGCTTCCGGCGCCACCCTGCTGCTCTACGACGGCAGCCCCTTTGCTGATCAGGGTAAGGTTCTCTTTGACTACGCCGATGCGGAAGCCATGACCCACTTCGGCACCTCGGCCAAATTCATCGATGCCGCCGCCAAGATGGGCCTCAAGCCCCGGGAGACTCACAAGCTGCAAGCCCTGCGCGCCCTCTTCTCCACCGGCAGCCCCCTGAGCCCGGAAGGCTTCGACTACGTGTACCGGGACATCAAGCCGGAACTGCAGCTGGCCTCCATTTCCGGCGGCACCGACATCATTTCCTGCTTCGTCTTAGGCGCCCCCACCCTGCCCGTCTACCGCGGCGAAATCCAGTGCCGGGGACTGGGCATGGCGGTGGACGTGTTCGACGACGACGGCAACCCGGTGCGCCGGCAAAAGGGCGAACTGGTATGCACCAAGCCGTTCCCGGTGATGCCCGTGGGCTTCTGGAACGACCCCGACGGGGCCAAGTACCACGCCGCCTACTTCGAGCGCTTCCCCGACGTCTGGTGCCACGGCGACTTCGCCGAGCTGACCGAGCACAACGGCATGGTCATCTACGGCCGCTCCGATGCCACCCTCAACCCGGGGGGCGTGCGCATCGGCACGGCGGAAATCTACCGACAGGTGGAACAGCTGGAGGAAGTGGTGGAATCCCTGGTCATCGGCCAGGACTGGCCCCCGGGCAAGTACGACGACGTGCGGGTGGTGCTCTTCGTGAAATTGCGCGACGGCCTCACCCTGGACGACGCCCTGAGCGTGCGCATCAAGGAACAGATCCGCCGCAACACCACGCCGCGCCACGTGCCGGCCAAGGTGGTGCAGGTGCGGGACATTCCCCGTACCAAGAGCGGCAAGATCGTGGAACTGGCGGTGCGCAACGTGGTGCACCAGCGGCCGGTGAAGAACGTCGAGGCCCTGGCCAATCCGGAAGCCCTGGAAGAGTTCCGGGAACGGCCGGAACTGGCCAGCTGAGAGAAAGCCATCCGGGGGCAGCGGCAACGCGGCGCCAGCCCCCGGACCGGCCCCGGAGGGCTCCCCTCATGGCACCTGGTCTGGAAAGCAGCAGGGACGCGGCAGACGGAGCATGATGCCGCAAGATGCCCGACCCCCGGGCATCCCGGGGCATGGACTTCAGAACAGCTCGATTTTCTTGCCTGCCGGCGGTGCCGGCTTGGAGAGGCTGTTCGCGTAGGCCTCTTCCTCCCGGCTGACCTGGGCGACAATGCTCTGGGTCACCGGCATGCGCATGCAGAAGGCGTCGCCGGTGCCCGGCACGAACACCACCTTGCGCGACCAGGGGCCCAGCACGTCGGAAGCCAGCACCGGGATGTTTTCCCGCTGCAGCCACTCGGTGGCGAATTCCACATTGCGTTCGCCGATGGAGGTGAGGATGGCGGAAACGATGTTGCCGCCGCCGAACATCTTGGCCACCAGCCGCCGCTTCTGGCCGCCCTGGGC
Source organism: Azospira sp. (assembly GCF_030247495.1). NCBI lineage: Bacteria > Pseudomonadati > Pseudomonadota > Betaproteobacteria > Rhodocyclales > Rhodocyclaceae > Azospira > Azospira sp. Next base: position 140,367 of record NZ_JAOTRW010000010.1, read on the forward strand.
CAGCAGGGCATTGACCAGCACTTCCATGGAATAGTCGCCGGAGAGGATGGTATCCGGGTCCAGCTCCCGGTCCTTGCCCCGGCTGGGCAGAAGGAAGTGGTTCATGCCGCCGATCTTCAGCTGGGGATCGAACAGGCACACCGCCACACAGGACCCCAGCAGGGTGGAAATGGGCCGCCCCCCGGCCACGGACCAGCCGCCAGGACGGATCACATGGGCGATGCGATCCAGTTCCTTGCCGGTCATCTTGGAATAGTCGGGGGTGGGAGTCACGGGGCCTGCACGCTGAAAAAAGAAAACAGGGCCAGAAGGTATATCAGATACGACCGCCAGCATAGGCAGAAATTCCGCATGGGGCGGCCTTCCGCCACCGGCGGCCCATCTGTCGCCCCGTATGCCACCCGGGAAAAAGGAATCGTCGCCGACCTAAAAAAGCATCGACAAATATTCCAATGCCATCTATTAATAGAAATGGGCGCTGCAGTACCGACTCCCCCGGGCGCTCCGAACAGAGCCTGCACGTAGGCTCCCCCTTGGCCGGACGGATTCCATCGTCCGGTATTTTTTTGCCCGCGTCTCAGGCCGGATCGGCCAGCAGGCCGCGGTAGAGATGGGCCTTGATCTCCGCTAGGTCCATCTCCGCCGAGCCCAGCCGGGGCAGGACGTCGCGGAAGGCCAGGATCATCGCCATGGCCCCGAAAATGCCGACGTGGAACAGCACCGGGTCGGAAGGACGCAGCAGCCCCGCCTCCATGGCCTCCAGCCAGAAGGGCACCAGGCCGTCGCAGGAGGGACGCAGCAGGCGGGCCACCAGGAAGTCGCGACGCTCCCCCGGCAGCGGCATCTCGCGCATGATCAGCATGGTCACGGCGGGCCGCTCGATGAGCTTTTCCACGAACACGTCCAGCACCCGGGTGACCCGCTCGGCGATGGGCCAATCCCCTTCCATCAGCGGCACCAGCTCATGGCTCAGGGACTGCTGGAAATCGGCCGCCATGGATTCCACCATCGCCTGCCACAGCCCCTCCTTGGAGCCGAAGTGGTGGAAGATCATGGCCACGTCGAAGCCCGCCGAGACGGCAATGGCCCGCAGGCTGGCGCCGGCGAAACCGAGTTCGGAGAAAGCCAGCAAGGCGGCGGCCAGCAGCTTTTCGCGGCTGTCCACATCGGTGCTGCGGGGGCGCCCGGGACGGCGCGGGGATGAAGGTGGCGAGCTCATATTCGGAGCGCAAAGATATCACGTTCGGCCAGGCACAGACGGTTACAAAGAGCCCCTTGTCATTATTAAACGATCGCTGAATAATGGATCGACCCGGGGCCGGCCTGCAAATGGCCGACCATCAGGCTCCGGGACGGCTTTCCATCCAATCCAAGAACAGGAGTCACTCATGTCAGAAAAGCTGAACTTCGCCTCCTTGGCCTCGCTTTCCCAGGCCAACAACGCCTTGGCCACCTCCTTCCTGGGGGCCACCCAGGTCTATTTCGACACCATCCAGAACCTGGCCGAACTCAATTTCGGCGCCGTGCGGCAAATGCTGGAAGACGAGGCGGCGGGCTACAAGCAACTGCTCGGCAGCACCAGCGTCCAACAGGCGGTGGATATCCAGACCGGCCTGGCCCATACCCTGCTGAAAAACGGCACCGCCTATGCCCAGGCCGCCTACGAGCTGACCACGACCGCCGCCGGAGAACTGGCCCCCGTCATGCAAAGTCAATATGTAGAATGGCAGGCAGCCGTGGAGGATGGCGCCCGCCAGACCGCCGCCACCCTGCCCTTCGGCAAGGACTTGGCCCTGGCCGCCATCAAGCAGGGTGGCGCCCTGACCCAGTCGCTGCAGCAGGTCGCCGCCGCCATGCCGAAAGCGGCCGCAAAAAGCAAAAAATGATGTTCTCCCCGGGGGCCGCCAGCGGCCCCCGCCCGATAGAAAGGAGACCCCATGCCCCCCGCCGTCGCCACCTCTTCCCTCCTGCCCCTGATCTCCCCGGCCGCCCAGGTGCTGACGCCCCTGCAGGCCGACAGCGCCACCCAGCGCCTGGATCAGCACGTGCACGCCACCATCGCCCAGCTCACCAACTCCCTCTCGCCCCTCACCATGGCCATGGCCATGATCGACTGGGCCGGGCATCTGGCCGTCTCCCCCGGCAAACAGCTGGAACTGCTCAAGCTGGCGGCGACGGAAGCCGCCGCCCTGCAGGCGGCCCAGCTTTCCATGCTCAACGAGGGGCCGGACTTCGTCGCCCCCTGGAGTACCGACCGCCGCTTCAAGGAAGATGCCTGGCACCGCTGGCCCTTCAATGTCATGCAGCAGTCATTCCTCCTCACCGAGCGCTGGTGGAAGGCGGCGACCCACGGCATCTGGGGGGTCTCCGCCCACCACGAACGCATCGTCTCCTTCGCCGCCCGGCAGATTCTTGACCTGCTCTCCCCCGGCAACAGCCCCCTCACCAATCCGGTGGTGCTCGAACACACCATCCGCGAAGGCGGCCAAAACCTGTGGCGCGGCATGGCCCATCTGCAGGAGGACCTACAACGGGCCATGAACAACGAGCCCCCCGCCGGCAGCGAGGATTACGTGGTAGGCCGGGACGTGGCGATCACCCCGGGCAAGGTGGTGGCCCGCACCCGGCTGATGGAACTGATCCAGTACTCCCCCACCACCGCCAAGGTCCATCCCGAGCCCATCCTCATCGTGCCGGCCTGGATCATGAAGTACTACATCCTGGACCTCTCGCCCCACAACTCCCTGATCAAGTTCCTGGTGGACCAGGGCCATACCGTCTTCTGCATTTCCTGGCGCAATCCGGACGAGGAAGACCGGGACCAGGGCATGGACGATTACCTGGAAAACGGCTTCTTCGCCGCCCTGCAGGCCATCAACGACATCGTGCCGAAGCGCCGGGTGCACGCCACCGGCTACTGCCTGGGGGGCACCCTGCTGGCGATTGCCGCCGCTGCCATGGCCCGGGACGGGGACGAGCGCCTGGCCTCCATCACGCTCCTGGCCGCCCAGACCGACTTCACCGAGCCGGGGGAGCTGGCCCTCTTCATCGACGACAGCCAGATCAGCCTGCTCGAGGCCCAGATGGCGGAAAAGGGCTACCTCTCCGCCGGCCAGATGGCGGGCGCCTTCCAGCTGCTGCGCTCCTACGACCTGCTGTGGTCGCGCATGGTAAGCCAGTACCTGCTGGGCGAACGGGGCGCCATGAACGACCTGATGGCCTGGAATGCGGACACCACCCGCATGCCGGCCCGCATGCACAGCCAGTACCTGCGCCAGCTGTTCCTCAACGACGACCTCAGCGAAGGCCGCTACCAGGTCGGCGGCCGGCCCGTGTCCCTGGGCGACATCACCATCCCCGTCTTTGCCGTGGGCACGGAAAGCGACCACGTGGCGCCCTGGCGCTCGGTGCACAAGATCCACTACCTGAGCCCGGCCGAAGTCACCTTCGTCCTCACCAGCGGCGGCCACAATGCCGGCATCGTCAGCGAGCCCGGCCACCCGCGCCGCCACTACCGCCTCCACACCCGGCCCGCCGGCGAGGTGTACGTGGCTCCCGAGCAATGGCTGACGGAAACGCCCACCCGGGAAGGCTCCTGGTGGACCGCCTGGCAGGAATGGCTGGCGGCCCGCTCCGCCGCCCCCGCCGCGCCGGCCAAGACCGGCTCCAAGCGTTATCCGCCCCTGGAAGACGCCCCCGGCAGCTACGTCCTGCTGAAGTAGGCAGCCGGCTCCGGGGCCTTTCCCCGGGGCTGCGCTCCCGCCGCCCCCGCCGCGCTGCGGGTAATATGCCATCAGGCCCCCGGACGACCGCCCGGCCTGGCGGCCCGCCCCGGAGCGCCACCGGGCGCCCCTGACAAGCGCCACCCTTCCACCAGCCCCTGGACTTCCGATGAAAAAGATCATGTTCTCCGGCCTCCCCGCCGACGTCAGCGAAAGCGGACTGCGTCAGGCCCTGGCGCGCTTCGGCCCCGTCGGCGAGATCGCCATCGTTCGCGACGGCGACCCGCAACAGCCCATCGCCATCGTCGAGATGCGCATCACCGACCAGGCCGCCTTCGACCTCACCACCCGCATCACCGACATCTGGCACGACGGCCGGCGCATCAACGCCTGGGTGCTGCTGCACTAAAACGCGCCCCATGCCTGCACCGCCGAGCGAGGCCGCCATGCCCGCCCCCCTCACCGCCTGCCACGAGTGCGACCTGCTGCTGCAGCCAGTGGCCCTGACGGTGCCCCGCAGCCGGGCCCACTGCCCCCGCTGCGGCGCCCGCCTCTACAGCTTTCACCGGGACCGGCTGGAGAAAATCCTGGCCCTGACCCTGGCGGCCCTGGTGCTGCTGCTCACTGCCAACCTGTACCCCATCGTCGGCCTCAACATTCAGGGCAACTACACCGAAACCACCGTCATCGGCGCCGTCCGGCACCTCTGGCAGGATGGCCGGGAGGCCCTGGGCGGCCTGGTGCTGCTGACCACGGTACTGATGCCGGCCATCGAGCTGGGCGCGGTGCTGTGGCTGGTGCTGCCCCTGTGGCAGGGCCGCCGCTCGCCGGCCTTCGCCCCGGTCTTTCGCGCCTTCCGCCTGGCCCATCCCTGGGCCATGGTGGAAGTGTTCATCCTCGGCGTCCTGGTCTCCCTGGTGAAGCTGGCCCACCTCGCCGACGTGCTGCCGGGGCCGGCCATCTGGTGCTTCGGCGGACTCATGCTGCTGCTGGCCGCCCTGGCCGGCCTGCTCGACGGCCATACCCTGTGGCAGGCCTGGGACGAGGCGCATCCGGACGACGGGGCCAAGCCGGCATGAGCCGCCGCCATACCGCCGCCAGCCAAGGGCTCGCCGTCTGCGAGGTATGCGGCCAGCTGGCTTCCCTGGAACAGCACGAACACTGCCCCCGCTGCCAGGCGCCCCTGCACCTGCGCAAGCCGGACAGCCTGGCGCGCACCTGGGCCCTGATGCTGGCCGCCTACGTGCTCTACCTGCCGGCCAACCTGCTGCCCATCATGGAGACCCGCTCCCCCTTCGGCACCCAGCACGACACCATCATGAGCGGGGTGGTGGTGCTGTGGGACACGGGCTCCTGGGAACTGGCCCTGGTGGTCTTCTGCGCCAGCATCGTGCTGCCCATGCTCAAGCTCTTTTCCCTCACCTACCTGCTGCTCAGCGTGCACCGCGGCTCCCACCGCAACACCCGGCAGCGGGCCCGGCTCTACCGGCTGCTGGAACTGATCGGCCGCTGGTCCATGCTCGACGTCTACGTGGTCACCCTGCTGGTGGCCCTGGTCCAGGTCCAGTCCCTCGCCATCATTTCCCCCGGCCCCGGGGTGGTGGCCTTCGGCGCCGTGGTGGTGCTGAGCATGCTCGCCACCATGGCCTTCGACCCGCGCCTCATATGGGACCGGGCCGTTCCCCAGACCGTACCCCCTGACACTTCTGCCGCCTCCGCCGAGGAACACCGCCATGCCTGACGACACGCCCCTGCCCGCCGCCGAGACGGTCCGCGTCACCCCGCCCCGCCGCCGCCCCACCCTGGTGTGGATCATTCCCCTGCTGGCGGTGGCCCTCAGCCTGGGCCTGGGCATCAAGGCCCTGCTCGAGCGGGGGCCCCAGATCACCCTGCAGTTCGCCCGGGCCGAAGGTCTGGAGGCCAACAAGACCCGCCTCAAGTACAAGGACGTGGACATCGGCACGGTGACGGACATCACCCTGAGCCCGGACCGCAGCTCGGTCCAGGTCAAGGTCCAGGTGAATAACAGCGCCAAGGGCCTGCTGGTGGAGGACAGCCGCTTCTGGGTGGTGCGCCCCCGGGTCACCGTGGGCGGCGTTTCCGGCCTCGCCACCCTGCTCTCCGGGGTGCATATCGCCATCGACCCGGGCCACTCCGGCAGCGACGCCCGGGAATTCGTCGGCCTGGAGGAACCGCCGGCAATCACCAGCGACACCCGGGGCAGCCAGTTCAAGCTCAGCAGCGACACCCTGGGTTCCCTCGACATCGGCGCCCCGGTCTATTACCGACGCATCCCGGTGGGTCGGGTCATCGGCTACGCCATGCAGCCCGATGGCCGCGGCGTCGATGTGCAGATTTTCGTGGATGCGCCCTACGACCGCTTCGTCAGTCCCAGTTCCCGCTTCTGGCACGCCAGCGGCGTCGATGTGGCCATGGATGCGGACGGGGTCAAGCTCAACATGCAGTCCGTGCTCAGCCTGATGCTGGGCGGCGTCGCCTTCTCCAGCCCCGAAGGGGAGCCCGGCGAGACGCCGGCAGCGGCCCCCGCCGCCAGCACCTTCGTCCTCCATCCGGACCAGGCCACGGCTCAGCGCATTCCCGACAGCAGCTACCAGAAGTACGTGCTCATCTTCCGCGAATCGGTGCGGGGCCTGACGGTGGGCGCCCCGGTGGATTTCCGCGGCATCACCGCCGGCGAGGTGTCCCGCATCGACCTGGATTTCGACCAGACCACCAAGAACTTTTCCATGGCGGTGGAGATCAAGCTCTACCCGGAACGCCTCAGTCGCCGCAGCCGCGGCATGGGCAACGCGGAACCCAGCCGCAAGGACATCCGGGAAGTGCTCAACGCCATGGTGGCCCGGGGCTTCCGCGCCCAACTGCGCACCGGCAACATCGTCAGCGGCCAGCGCTACGTGGCCCTGGACTACTTCCCCAACGCCAAGCCCGCCGCCATGCGCTGGGGCAAGGGCATTGCCGAACTGCCGACCCAGCCCGGCAGCCTGGACTCCCTGCAGGACCAGCTGGAAACCATCGCCACGACTCTGCAGCACACCCTGCAGCACACGGACAAGCTGATCACCCGCCTGGACCGGGAAGTGGTGCCGGAACTGGCCGACACCCTGCGCGATGCCCGCAAGGCCCTGGACCAGGCCAACAAGGTCCTGGCCAGCGACGCCCCGATGCAGCAGGAAGTGCGCGACACCCTGCGGGAAGTGGGCCGGGCCGCCAGCGCCGTGCGCAACCTGGCGGACCTGCTGGAACGCCAGCCCGAAGCCCTGCTCAAGGGCAAGAAGGACGATTGAGAGGATTGAGAGAAATGCCGACCATGCCCACGCGCCGCCCCATCGCCGCCCCTTCTACCCTTTCCGCCTTCGCCGCCGGCCGGCGCGGCGCCCTCGCCATCCTGGGCACCGCCCTGCTCCTGGCGGCCTGCGGCACCACGCCCAAGGCCAGCCTCTACACCCTGGACGACGGCCGCCCCGGCGGCCAGGGCAACGGCCCCAGCGTGCTGCTGCTCAGCGCCAGCCTGCCCGAATTGCTGGACCGGCCCCAGCTGGTGCTGCGGGGCCCGGACCAGCGCATCTTGCTCAGCGAACAGCAGCGCTGGGCCGAGCCCCTGCGCAGCGGCATCGCCCGCAGCATCGCCGCCGACCTGGGACGCCTGCTGGCCTCTTCCCGGGTGGCGGCCCTGCCCAACGGCGCCCCCCATTTCGACGCCGACTTCCGCCTCACCCTGCACGTGCAGCGCCTGGAGGCCCAGGTGGGCCGGGGCGTCGATCTGGATCTGCTGTGGACCCTGCAGCCGCGGCAGGGCAAGGAGCTGCTCGGCCGCAGCCAGGTGCACGAGCCGCTGGCGGCGGGGAACGAAACCATGACGGGCGACGGCGGCGCCGCCGCCCTGGTGGCGGCCCAGCGCCGGGCTCTCAGTCAGGCCGCCGCCGAGATAGCCGCGGCCATCCGGAGCCAGCCCCTGCCGGCTGCAGCCCAATAGGGACGGCCACCTTCAGGCACAGCAGGCCGGGAGCAAGGCGCCATGCTCCTTCCCGGCCACCCTCTTTTCAAGCCGCCACCTTGCTGGGCGGCGGCCCCGACTATCCCTGCCTTAACCCAGGGCCCGGGTGACGATCTCGAACACGTCCCGGGACAGGCCGGGATGGTCCCGCAGACTTTCCAGGGCCGCCCGGCTGTGGGCCTGGCGACCGGCGTCGAACTTCTTCCAGCGATCGAAGCAGCGAGCCAGGCGGGAAGCCACCTGGGGATTGCGGGCGTCCAGGGCCTTGATCTGCTCGGCGAAGAAACGATAGCCGGCGCCGTCGGCAGCGTGGAAGCGCACCAGGTTGGCACCGAAGGTGCGCAGCAGGGCATAGACCTTGTTGGGATTGCCGAGGTCGAAGGCCGGGTGGCCGGTGAGGCGCTGCACCGTGGCCAGGGTGTCGGGCTGGCGGCTGGAGGACTGCACCGCCAGCCATTTATCCACCACCAGGGCCTCGCCCTGCCAGCGCTGGTAGAAGGCGGCCAGGGCCGTCTCCCGCTCGGGGCAGTCGCCCAGCACGTTGGCCAGGGCGGCCAGGGCAGCGAACTGGTCGGTCATGTTGTCCGCGTCCTCGAACTGGCGCACGGCCAGCTGGCGCATGCCGGCGGTGTTGAATTCCAGCAGGTAGGAGAGGCACAGGTTGCGCAGGGCGCGGCGGCCCGCATCCTCGGCACTGGGCTGGTAGGGGCCGCTGGGGGCCAGTTCCGCATAGACGGCGGCCAGCTCGGCCCGCAGGCCCTCGGCCAGGGAGAGGCGGAGATGGTTGCGGGCGGCGTGCAGGGCATCCGGATTCACCTCCTCCAGCATCTCGGCCAGAGTGGCCTCGCCGGGCAGGGTCAGGGCTTCGGCGACGAAGGCGGCGCCGGCCTCTTCATGGCTGCTGAGCAGACGGCGGGCGGCGGCGATGAAGCCTTCCGGCACCACCGGCGCCTTACCGGCGGCGATGGCCGCGGTGGCTTCCAGGATCAGGCGGGAGGCCAGGCGCTGCCCCGCTTCCCAGGCGTTGAAGGGGTCGCTGTCGTGGGCCAGCAGCAGGGTCAGGTCGGCGTCGCTGTAGGCGAAATCCAGCACCACCGGGGCGGAGAAGTCCCGCAGCAGGGAAGGCACCGGAGCCTCTGCCACGTCCTCGAAATCGAAGCGTTGGGTGCTCTCGGTGAGCAGCAGGGTGCGGCTGTGGCCGGCCAGTTCCTGGCCCTGGCGGTCGAACAGGGCGACGCGGATGGGGATCAGGTAGGGTGCGTTGTCCGAAGCCTTGGGGTTGCTCTGGGTGAAGCTCAGGCTGTAGCGCTTCGCCGCGGCATCGTAGGCAGCCTCGGCCTTGACCTGGGGCGTGCCGGGCTGGCTGTACCAGCGCATGAACTGGGTGAAGTCGAAGCCCGAGGCTGCCGCCATGGCGGCGACGAAATCGTCGCAGGTGACGGCCTGGCCGTCGTGGCGGCGGAAGTATTCGTCCATGCCGGCGCGGAAGGCTTCGCGGCCGATCAGGGTCTGGATCATGCGCACCACCTCGGCGCCCTTTTCATAGACCGTGGCGGTGTAGAAGTTGTTGATCTCCATGTAGGAGGCGGGACGCACCGGATGGGCCATGGGGCCGGCATCTTCGGGGAACTGGGCGGCGCGCAGGCCGCGCACCTCGCGGATGCGGGCGGTGGTGGGGTTGTGCAGATCGGCGCCGAATTCCTGGTCGCGGAAAACCGTCAGACCTTCCTTCAGGGAGAGCTGGAACCAGTCCCGGCAGGTGACCCGGTTGCCGGTCCAGTTGTGGAAATACTCGTGGGCCACCACCCGGTCGATGTTCTCGAAATCCACGTCGGTGGCCACGTCGGCCCGGGCCAGCACGTATTTGGTGTTGAAGATGTTGAGGCCCTTGTTCTCCATGGCCCCCATGTTGAAGTCGCCCACGGCCACGATCATGTAGTGGTCCAGGTCGCATTCCAGGCCGAAGCGCTGCTCGTCCCAGGCCATGGACTTCTTCAGGGCCAGCATGGCGTGGGGGCACTGGTCCAGCTTGCCCGGCTCCACGTAGATGGCCAGCTGCACCGTGCGGCCGCTGGCGGTGGTGAAGGTGTCGCGCAGCACGTCCAGCTTGCCGGCGACGACGGCGAAGAGGTAGCAGGGCTTCTTGAAGGGGTCCTGCCAGCGGGCCCAGTGACGCCCATCGGCCTCGTCGCCGCTGGCGACGGGATTGCCGTTGGCCAGCAGCACCGGCAGGGCTGCCTTGTCGGCGTGCAGGGTGACGGTAAAGGTGGCCATGACGTCGGGCCGGTCCGGGAACCAGGTAATGCGGCGGAAACCCTGGGCTTCGCACTGGGTGAAGTAACCGTCGGTGGAACGGTAGAGGCCCGAGAGCTGGGTGTTCTTTTCCGGCTCGATGCGCACCACGGTCTGCAGGGTGAACTGCTCGGGCACCCCAGGGATGGTCAGGGTTTCGACGCCAACTGTGTATTCGCCCGCAGCTAGCACCCGGCCGTCGATGGCCACGGACACCGTTTCCAGATCCTCGCCGTCCAGCACCAGAGGCTGATTTGCGGCGGCCGCCGAATTGCGGCGGCAGGCCAGGGTGGCGGTGACGGTGGTGCTGCCGGGGCGGATGTCCACATCCAGGTCCACCGTGTCCACCAGATAGGCGGGCGGGGTGTAGTCCTTCAGGTAAATGGTCTGGGGCGTTTCGGTCTTCATGGTCGGCGGGGGCCGCGAGTGCAGCCGTGAAAATGGGGAACAGGCGGCAATGATACGCCAGCCCTCCACCGCGCCCGGAGCGTCACACAGATTAAAAACAAAGGTGTTATCGTTCCGGCATAAACCATTTCCCACTCGCCGTCCCGGCTCCTCCACCATGAAACCCCGCCAGATCCACACCCTGCACCGTCCGGCCGCCAAACCCAACGGCCAGCCCCCCTGCCTCTTCGTCCACGGCGGCTACATGGACAGCCGCTGCTGGGACGTCAATTTCCTGCCCCGCTTCAACGCCGCCGGCTACGACTGCGTCGCCCTCGATCTTTCCGGCCACGGCCAGAGCGAAGGCCGGGAACGGCTCGACCGCTTCGGCCTGGATGACTACGCCGACGACGTGCTGCAGGTGATGGCCAAGCTGCCCCGGCCACCCATTCTCATCGGCCACTCCATGGGCTGCGCCGTCATCGAGCGGGTGCTCGAATGCCAGGGTGCCCCGGCCGCCGTGTTGCTGGCCCCGGTACCCACTTCCGGCACCCAGGGTTCCATCATGAGCCTGGCCCTCAAACATCCGGATTTCTTCGCCAAGATTCCCGCCATCAGCCAGGGCGAGATGGACGAAGCCAGCCTGCTCCTGATGCGGGATATCTACTTTTCCCCCGACATGCCGCCCGAAGGCCTGCTGCAGTTTGCCCATCTGATCCAGCCCGAATCCGCCGAAGCCGCCGCCGACATGGCCGGCCTCGGTTACCGCAGCTACCGCTCCCGGCCCGAACTGCCGGTGCTGGTCATGGGCGGCCAGTTCGACGCCGTCTTCCCCCCCTCCAGCATCGGCTTCACCGCCCTGCGCTGGAACGGCGACTTCAAGATCATCCCCCACTGCGGCCACATGCTCATGCTCGACCATCCCTGGCCCAAGGCGGCGGCGGAAATCCTGCAGTGGCTGGAAATGCGCTAAGGTCGCCCTCCTCCACCGTCAAAATCTCAGCACTGGGGCGCCACCGAGGGCAGCTGTTCGGCCAGGGGCTGGCCCCAGTCCCTGGCGGCCTCCAGGGCCTGCTTGTAAGGGGCCGTGGATTCGAAGCCTTCCGGCTGCTGCAAGCTGAGAATGCAGTAGAGGGCGATGTCCTTTCTCCGTACCAGGCCCCAGGCCCTGGCCTGGGCAATGCGCTGCCGTATCAGGGAAAAAGCCGCGCAGGGCGTAAAGCCGGCCAACAGATCGGGATCGACAGCATGGGACTGGACCATGACAACGCCCGGGAAAAGACTCTCCTCAAGCACCGCCATCTGTACGCCGTTCAAGCGCAGGGCCCAGGCCGTCACCCGCTTGGGAGCTGCAACCAGGCTGTGCAGGACGCTGCAGGCATCGACGACAGCCCATTTTTCAACCGGCCCCATGAAGGCCGACCGCTGCATGGGCTCCAACGACGGCATCAGGGCCGCCACCGCCTGCACTTTCTCGTAGGGAAAGAGCACCGCAGGACCTTCCGTCAGAGCCAGGTTCCGCAAGAGTCTGAGATGCCGAACCACCTCATCCGCCCCGGCAAAACTCAGCAGAAAATGCAGGCCACCCCGGGTCAGCGCCCGCTCGGCCAGTTGCGACAAAACCGACGGTCCCTTTTCCACTTCGGCAAACAAAGGCCCCGCCGCATCCGCGCCGCCGCCATCGTCGCGACTCAGGCGGATAACTGGCGCTCCATGCTGCACCAGGCCCTGCAACCAGGCCAGGCTCTGCGGGTCGGCTGGGTCATCGTCCAGCAGTACATACAGCCGCGGCATTTCCAGTTGAGCCGAAATCATCTGCCCCTCAGCCGACAGCCAGGCCCGCAGGTGAGCAGCATCGTTCAGCGGAATTGAAATCGACTTACCCATGATGCAACCATCCATCCAACGTTTGACTTTGGGGACAGCCCCTATCCACGCAAGAGGCCTGCATCGCTGGTGAGGAAAAAATCATGGCCCAATCCTGACCCGGGGCATAAAGACGAAAGGCCAAGGAGAACTTAACTAATCCCCAGACGATGAAGACGATCAGGCCGCCCCGGAAGACCCGCCGCAACAGAAGGCTGAGTGCTTTCAAATCCGCTTCGCTATGAAATCTGGTCAAGCTTTATGGCCGCTCAAAATAATGGAGCACTCCACCTAAAATGCTCCGGGACGGGGACGCAGGGTTTTGAGGATGCCGTCCCACAGGGCGAGGAATTCCTCCTTACCAACCTCGCCTTCTGCCTTGGCGGGAGGAAGTTCGCCGAAGGTGGTAGGGGGCGTTTCGGTGTCCACATCGAATTCCATGCGTACATGGATACCAAGCTCCCCTGGCAGAGGAGCCTGGATCGTTTCCTTCACGTAGTACCAATGGGCATCCATTGACGAGTTATACCGATTTTCAAATTTACTTTCGGTTGAGGTTGTAATCCATTCCTCCCCCCCCATGCTACCAATGGAAAGTTTTGCGTCTCGGACCATGCTGGCCTTGAAATCATTGGAATTGAAAAGAGCTAAATTCTGTTTGGGAGGGCGCCCGGATGGCATGTTAATGCGAAGTTCTATGGGTGGATTTGTCGGCAAGCGGAAGGCGAAATTAACCGACTCCCTTTCTTGAGGCGGTCCGGGGAAAAAGCTTCGCCCCCCACAGAAACCCTGGTGAGAAGGTATCTCGTCGTCTTGGCGAAAGCCCAAGCGTTTCATGGAGGAAACAACTTCTTCTTTGGTTGTGGCATCGCTGAACCTGTACAACACGTTGTTCCGCCACAAATAGCCTTCCGTCTCGTAAAAATGTTGTAGCCCTTTATCACCTCCGGGCCATTCATCTAGGTAATACGAAGTATGGCGAAACGTGAATACCACCCCATCCTGTACAGCTTCGATTCTCTCGGAGGGCTTCTCAAAAACTTCACGTTTATCCTGCTTTAGTTCCTTGAGCTCTGCCCAACGGGCTTGAACCCTTTCCAAAAATTGTGAGTGAGTTACGGAATGGTCTGCAAAAAAATCTGCGTCTGCCTCCCCGCCTGCCGAACTTTCCGCCCGGAACAGCACGCTGCCTTTGGGCAGGTCAATGAGATAACGGCCCACACAAAAGGTCTGCATTTCTTGAAAGGGGGGAATCATGGCGTGGTCTCGAATCGGGAAATGAATGCGAAAAAGGGCATAGGACTTGAAAATGGCCCAGGCGATGAAGAGGAACAGGCCTGCCCAGGCTACACGGCGCAAAGAGGGGGTCATGCAGGCTTCTCCGCTTTGCAGGCCAGGGAGATCAGGGAATAGAGGGTCACCGCCTGCACAGGCCCATCCTTGTAGCTTCCTTGATGCTCGAACCCCCGCATCTGGGCAAAGAAAGGCACATGGGTGCGGGGCGCCAGGCCAGAATGGGCGGGCACCGTGGCATCCCCGGCATCATCCTTGTCGCTCAACCAGGCACGGTAAAAGCTGCCCTGGGATTGGGCCGTCACGCCCACACCTCCCCGATTGACCCAGACACTGCCGGCACTCTGGGGATCGCGAATTTCGCAGCTACCTCGCATCAGGTCCGTGGAGATGACTGCATTGCGCTTGGCACACATACAGGCCATAAGCCCGTAAATTCCACGCTGACTTTGGGAAAAATCTTAGAATGGTCATCATGGCGCTTGCTGCTGCTCAAAACGCCCCGGGGCGGGGGCGCAGGGTAGGCGCCACCGTGTCCCAGAGAGTGATGGATTCCGCCTCGTTGAATGGTTTGCTGGATAGCGGTTTGCGGACGGCCACCTCTTCCAGAGTCAGCGCGGGCCCAGGAGCCTCTACTCCCGAGACAAAATCAAGGACCAACACGGGGGTTTGAGCAGAACCAGCTTTGGCGTTCGCTTCCAGGGTGAAATCCAAAAGCATCAGATCGGATTCTTCCGATTTACGTGTCAGCAACCATTCCTGGGCAGAGGGAATGGGGCCGGTGACCTTGCCCTTTCGCAGCGTTCGGCCTGAGGCTTGTTTCAGCGCCTTTTCAATGGCGGGGCCTCTGTCCAAGAGTTCAGTTTCTTGCACGAGGTCACTCAATGAATGGAATGAGAAGTAAGCATCCTTGGACTGGCTCAGGTGGTAATGCAGATCGATTTGTTCATGATCCGTCGCAGGGCCACGCAGGAAGCCATTGGGGAAACAAACGCCCGGACCGCTGGGAACTTCCGTATCTTTGCGGCCTTGAAGGCGGTTGTAGACGTCCAGCAGATGAGCAAGTTTTTGGGGGACATCATTAGGTGAGCTTTTAGCCCAAGGCTCATTTTCATAAGCAGTCCCGGTACTATCTTTCGCCCGGATTGTGGCTGACAGTAAGTAACCATCTTTCCAAGCCATTAGTTCCAGCACCCGCGCAACATCAGCGGCACCTGATTGATATGCACGATTAAAAATTTTCCCAATGTCCCCCGGTGGAAGCATTTCGTATTTTTTCAGGAAGGGATTGGACGGCTCACCATCCATATGTGTGGCTTTCAACTCATGATCCCGCCGCTCCAGAAGAAGCTGAAAATCCACTTTATGCATCGGCTTGATCTTGAGTATCTCCACGTCTTCCAGCTTCGTCGTAGAAATTTCATTGAGCACAAACGTCTCTGGCAAATCGATCAGGTAACGTCCGATGCAGCGTGTCGTCATCGTTGCGGTCAGTTGGTTCATGCGTTGGGTTTCTTCGAGCGTCATGGGGGTCATCTCGGGAGCGCAGGCGGTCGTTACGCCGAGCAGGAGCAAGAGGGGTAGAAAGGGTTTCATTGGTCGTAACGCAGGCTGGTCTGTTGTACCGCTTGGGAAATTTTGACGATGGCCCGCAGGGTGAAGCGACAGGCCCGTAGGTTGTCGGCGCCTTCCCCGTGCCGGTAGGCCGGTTCGTGTTCCACGTCAACCTGGAGACAACTTGTGCAATGGGTGCCCTCATGTCACTCTTTGCTTCTCAGAATGCCCCTGGGCGGGGACGTAGCGTTGTCGTAACCTTGTCCCACAAGGCAATGGACTCAGCTTCACCCAGGGAGGCTTTGGCAATCGCTTTTCTCACCGCAACTTCCTCCAAACTTGGAGTGGGGCGGGGGTGACGAACGCCGCTGTAGAAATCGGTAATAAACAAGGGGTTGTACGCATCACCATGCTTGCTATTCATTTCCAAGGTTAAGTCATAGTCCTTCACGCCTGGATCGGTTTCCTGCACCGATAGCCATTCTTCAAACGACAGCCCGTTGGCTTCGCGCTTCCCCTTGCGCAAGGTATGCCCGTTATATTGCTTTACCGATTTTTCGATGGCTTTCCCACGCTCAAGTAGGGTGTCTTTTTCCGGGCCAATATCGGTTAGGTAATGAAAGCCAAAATAAACATCTTCGACGGTCTTGAGGTGGTAATGCAGATCGATTTGCTCATGATCGGTTGCCGAGCCGCGCAGGAAGCCATTGGGGAAACAAACGCCCGGACCACTGGGGACTTCCGTATCTTTGCGACCTTGAAGGCGGTTGTAGACGTCCAGCAGATGAGCACGTTTTTGAGGAATGTCGTTGGGGAACTCTTTGATCCAAGGCTTATTGGCATAAGCGGTTCCTGTACTGTCCGTTGCTTCAATAGTTGCTGAAAATAAGTAACCGTCTTTCCATGCCATCAATTCCAGCGTTCGCCCAAAATCTGCGGACCCTGTTTCAGATGCACGATTGAAAATTTTCCCAATGCCACCCGGTGGAAGAATTTCGTATTTTTTCAGGAAGGGATTGGACGGCTCACCATCCATATGTGTGGCTTTCAGCTCACGGTCCCGCTGCTCCAGAAGAAGCTGAAAATCCACTTTATGCATCGGCTTGATCTTGAGTATCTCGACGTCCTCCAGCTTCGTCGTGGAAATTTCATTGAGCACAAACGCATCGGGCAGGTCAATCAAGTAGCGGCCGACGCAGCGTGTCGTCATCGTTGATGTCAGTTGGTTCATGCGTTGGGTTTCTTCGGGCGTCATGGGGGGCATCTCGGGAGCGCAGGCGGTCGTTACGCCGAGCAGGAGAAAGAGAGGCAGAAAGGGTTTCATTGGTCGTAACGCAGGCTGGTCTGTTGTGCTGCTTGGGCAATCTTGACGATGGCCCGCAGGGTGAAGCGGCAGGCCCGCAGGTTGTCGGCCCCTTCGCCGTGCCGGTAGGCCGGTTCGTGTTCCACGTTGACCTGGAGCAGGCTTGTGCAATAGGCGCGCGGAGCGATGCTCGAACGGTGGGGCACCGCCCCCCCTATGTTCAAACACCATGACTACTCATCCGATCAGAATGCCCCAGGGCGTGGCCGGAACGAGGCCAGCACCGAATCCCAGATCGCCATCACCTCTTCCTGGGTCAAGCGTTTGGGCGGCGGCGGAAGTTCTTTGCCAGCGCTCATTGCCGCTTCGCGGGCCAGACGGGCTGCGTTCGTTCCAAAGTCATAATCGAAGTCAATTATGACCTCTGGTTGGCCCAGTGATTTTGCTTGCCCTCGATACTCCCATCGACCCGTAATGCCGGTCTCGGGAGAGAGCCCCTTTCGCTCGGCAACCATTTCCGTGACGAGTTCCTCCCCTTCCATTCCGGCCAGCGTTCGTTTTGCCTTGCGCTTGGTGGAGAGCGTTGCACCAGGGTAGACCGAACTGAACATCTGTAACGGTCCAGAAACGCGCTCGAACAGCCCCCGTTCCGTTGGCGAGTTAGTGCTGTTGACGTCTACGCTGAATTCAAATCCCGGATAGTCCGGCAGGATGAATTTGACCGAAGTGCTTTCCAGGCGGAATTCTGGAGAATCACTGACAAGGCCGTTATCTATGCATAGACCTTTGCCAGAGGGGATGCTGTCATTGCTACGAATGTGGATACTCGAAATCGCTTCTTTGACATCGTTCTTCGCCGCTTCCAGACGTGCATTGCTTGCCCCATAAATGAGCTTGAACAAGCGCCCCTCTTTCAGGAGATAGGTTTCAAACTCAAAGCTTCGTGTACTAACACCATTCCCACGAAAGATAAGTAAGCGAACAGTATCTGCGAGGGAAATCACCTCCCGGAAAACACTGCCTTCCTTAGTATGTGGGGTGGCGCGTAACTCTGTTTCTCGGCGGGTTACCTGTGTTCGCATGCTAGTGAGGGTTTGACCTTCAGAAGCGACTAAAGTGATCTCACCCATTCCTCCAATGCTTTGCCAATATTGCTGAGTTACCAACTGAGTAGGGACGTCGACAAGAAAACGGCCAATGCAGACTGGGCGGGTATGGCGGGTAAAGTCGTTCATGGCATGCTCGTAATTGGGAAATGCGGCACGAAGGGCTGGATAAATCCAGAACACGAAGACGGCGACAAGAAGGGCGGCGACGGCCCAGGTGCGTTTAGGGAAACAGGGCATTCAGGCACTCCCTCCAGCGATCTTGGCGATACAGTAAAGGGTCAGCGCCTGCACCTGGGCATGCTGATAGCTGCCCTGATGATCGAAGCCCCGCATCCTCGCGATGAATTTCACCTTGTCTTGGGGTGCCCGGCCGGATTCTTCCGGCACTGTGCCATCGCCTGAGGAGTGAGGAGGTTCCATTTCCTGGTTCCACCAGGGCGTCAAGGTGTTGCGCCGAATCTCCGGCGACTCCAGCACCAGCCTTCCCAGACTGTTGTCGGCCTTGAGACGGGCGTTTTCGATTTCCCCATCCTTGATATAGCGAATTTCGCTGACCGGATACCAGCGCACGCGCCCCCAGGCCCGGTGATCTTCATCGGCACCGTAATGAACCCAGGAACTGGGGTGGTAATAATCGCCTAGGGTGTCGTGGAATTGTTCTGCTTTATCAAGATTATCTAAGTATCGTTCCCATGGGTCTTTGCTTTCGTTCACAAGTTTCCCCGAAGGATCAATCCATTCAGGCTGAATCAGCCGCCACCATTTGTCCTTTTCCCGATAAATCTCCTGGTAGGGATCGGCTTTGGGTGAGGAAAGAATGTCCTGCGCCTTGGTGCCAGTACCGGTGCGGGAGACCTTCAGCCAGCCAGAGGGGTAAACCTTGTTGGGCAGCAATTGCAAGGCGCCGGGCGCGTTGGCAAAAACTGCAGTGACATCCGCCCCTGTCCAGCCCAGCACTTTGGCGACGAGGGCATCTTTACCCAGGCCGGCCTCGAAACCGGCATGGACCCGCTTATACGCCGTTGCGGCGCCGGTGGCCGGTTGCACGCCATGGACGACGCCCAGCACCTTGCTAGCCGCATTGCCGATTTTGGGATGGCACGCCGCCCGGGCGACCAGCCCTCCCATGGAGTGGGTCACCAGGATGGCCTTGTCGCAGGGGTAACCCTGCTTGCGGTAATGGGCGATGAATTGTTCGATCTTGCCCGCTAGATACTTCCCTGCCTGGTCATTGCTCTCCAGCCAGTTGTAGCCGACGGCATGCACCGGAAACCAGTGGTCGGAAGCGTCGAGCAGTTCCTTTTCCATCAATGCGGCAAAGCCTTTCAGTTCTCCCCAGCCTTTGCCCTGATCCTTCATCAATGCCTGCCAGGGTTCGGCAACCTTGCCGTTCTGGTACATGCGGTTCAGGTGGTATTCCAGGTGATAGAGCAATGGGCCGTAGCTGGAAAGCATGACAGTCCCCCAGCCCCGCCGCTTGAATTCGGCTTTCCAGTTGGCTTGCACGTCAGCACCCATATCACTGAACCAGGAAGCCTCTGCGTTGGGAACATCGCTGCTGTCGTCCACGCTGGCCAGGGCGGGATTGAGCAGGATCTGCCGCTCAGCAGGTTCGTAAAACATGATTTTTTTAGCCCATTTAAAGCTATCTGGCATCCAGGCTTTTCCGTCAATGCTCTTCTTAGCCGTACTTTTCAGGTTGGACCCCATGATGCCCGGCACGAAGATCACCGGAATGACATGGTCGGGGGGAATGATGCATTTGGCCCGGACCGTGTTCTCGGTCCGGCTCATGATGGATTTGCAGTACGGGCGCCCCTTGTCGTCATAGAGGGTTGGCACGATGCGTGTCTTGACGGTGCTCATTGAGAATTCTCCGGCAGGATGCGAACAGTGACGTTTTCCAGGAACAGGCTCTTCTGAAGGCCGGTTTGTCCCTGCGCATCGGTCTGGCCCCGGAGCTTGGTGCCGTCTTCTCGAATGACTTCAAATTTGCGGTTGACCACGGGTTTTCCGTTTTCTTGCTGGAGAACAAAACCTTCGTCGAATTTGCCGTCCGGCCATGAATTCATCGCCTGTGCCAGGCTCGTCGGCCCCTCGATCTTGTAGTCCCCCGCTTTGAAACTGGCCGTGGCCGGGCAGTGGATGTCGATATTGCCGCCGGCGATCTTGATGTAGGCGCCGCCGCAGGCGAAGGTGATGTGTTCCTTGGCGTAGGCGAAGAGGATGTCGGCCTCCGGCGGCAGGGGCGGCAGGCGCTCAGCTTCATGGGTGCAGGTGAAGGCCAGTTTGGCCTGGATGGCGGGCAGGTCGGGCACGGAACGGTCTCCAAAGGCGTCGCAGGCGGAAAGGCCGGCGAGGAGCAGGAACAGGAGGACGTTGCGTGCCACGGGGAGTCAGCGCTTGCGGATCGGCATACCGGAGGCCGGGTCCAGGCCTTTGTCCCGGGCCAGGCGGGCGATCAGGTCATCCGTGGGCTTGGGTGGCGGTACATTGGCCTGGAATTCGGTGCGCCATTGCAGCTTGCCATCCCAGGGCGGCAGCTTGGCCGGCGGCAGGGGAACAATCTCGTCCAGTTCCGGAACCACCGGGTTGAGGTAGGAGTAGTCGTGCAGCACATCGCCAATTTCCTTATAGCGGCGGCTGCGTTCGTCGTCCTTGGGCAGGTCGAGGTAGTAAAGGTCTTTGGTGGGAGGGGGGGCTTTAAACCCGTTTTCAAGAAATGAAGCCGCATTTTCATTTCCTGCCTTGACGCCGAGTTGGAAAGCCTCAACGGCTTCCTTGTAGTTCTTTCGATTTTTGAGGTTGATGCCTAAGGCTAAAGCCGCCTTGCCATGTCCCTGCTCTGCCGCGCAGCGACGCATCTGGCGGGCAATATCCGGGGCGGCATCAATGGGCGCCAGCTTCTCCGCCACGTAGTACTGGGCATGGGGATTCCCTAGGTCCGCCGCCTTGCGGAAATACTTCAAGGCCAGGTCCGGGTCTTCCTTGACTCCCATGCCGTTTTCCAGGAAATGCCCCAGGTTGTAGTAGGCCATGGGGACGCCGGCTTTCAGGAGGGCGTCATTGAAATCGAGCATTTCTTCCACGGTGCCGTCGAACTTGCCGCCGGAAATACCGTTGATCAGGTTGAACAGGGCCTTGTGGTGGCCCTGGGCGGCGGCGATACGGTACAGGCGCCCCACCTCCCGCTCCACCACCGGGTCTTCCTTGACCAGATTCTCCCGCTGCAGCCAGCGGGCGTAGTTGAAGAGGATGTCGGCCTCCGGCGGCAGGGGCGGCAGGCGCTCGGCCTCGTGGGTGCAGGTGAAGGCCAGTTTGGCCTGGATGGCGGGCAGGTCGGGCACGGAACGGTCTCCAAAGGCATCGCAGGCGGTGAGGCC